>NZ_JALQDW010000073.1:0-230 GCF_023631025.1 Caballeronia sp. GACF4 | reverse complement strand
CTCCAGGAGTTACATCACAATAGTAAACATGATACTTTTTCTTTTTAAATAAGCTTAATACTTTTTGTAATTCTTCTTCCTCCTTTAATCTGCTTTCTGGTTAATTTCTGGTTTTTTTAACCTGACTGAATAAAAAATCTAATTTTTTCAACTGTGCTGTTGGCGCCCAATACATCATTCTGTCCTCCTGAGTTGTCACATCACTAACATGATTCGATTTACTTTTAAAC
>NZ_JALQDW010000072.1:0-231 GCF_023631025.1 Caballeronia sp. GACF4 | reverse complement strand
GGCCTGAGTTGCTCGAACTTCATACGGGCCCGATTCTCAGCGGCAAGGGCCGGTACGCGCAGGTCCCAACGAGAACCCGGCGTAAGTACATCCTTGACGTCGTTCAGCTCGCCGAAGATTTTGACGTCCGGTTCATCGTCAACGGGATTCACAAGCCCGGCGTGGTCTTGCAGTTGGACGAGGGCGAAACGGTGTTTCAGCAAGCCTTCCGCAGCATGATCTCGTCGATTG
>NZ_JALQDW010000071.1:0-232 GCF_023631025.1 Caballeronia sp. GACF4 | reverse complement strand
GTATTACGTAATTCTGTACTATTAGAAGAAGCAGATACCGAAATAGCCAAAGATATAGATGCCGCATTTGAAAGCGTAGTGGCAGAAGACAATAAAGTAAGTCAACTAGCTGGTGTATTTGCAAAAGCAGGGAGACTTATAAATATTTTCGAGGATGCAATTAAGAATACGGACGACCAGCAAGCAAAAGAGTTTCTTATAGAAAAGCTAGACCAAATCCGAGTAGCTACAC
>NZ_JALQDW010000070.1:0-248 GCF_023631025.1 Caballeronia sp. GACF4 | reverse complement strand
AGCAAAGACTGCTTTCAATAATCGGCCCAGTTTCATATCAACTGAATATTCACACATTTCATTCATTTTGTAATGAAATTATTTCTCTTTTCCCTGAAAAATTTTTAACTGCAAAAAAAATTAATCAGATTTCAGATCTGGATCAGATTTTAATCATTCAAAGAATTTTAAGGAGTGGTACTTATTCTCAACTCAAACCATTCAAGGCACCTTTTCATTACCAAAGCGCAATCATCTCTGCTATTGGC
>NZ_JALQDW010000069.1:0-264 GCF_023631025.1 Caballeronia sp. GACF4 | reverse complement strand
GTGGATTGGGCACTGGAGAAACTCTGACAGGACTTTTAGCTAGTGCGCCTGATTATGTACCAGTTGCAAGTGGTATTCCAGCAGCGAACATAAAGGATTTGGTTCGTAAAATGCGAACTGCTATTGTTAAAAATAGAGGTTCTAAATACTCGCCTGATATTGTAGTAATGAACTCCGACACGTTCGATCGTTACTATTTGGCTAAAGATTTAGATAACAACTATCTTTTTGATACTGTTAACGGAACTATTGCGGGATTAGCAG
>NZ_JALQDW010000068.1:0-264 GCF_023631025.1 Caballeronia sp. GACF4 | reverse complement strand
ATTTTATTGTTTTTGCGCGAAGAAAATTATACGCGTCAAATTCTGATGTACTCTTTTTTATTAGCCAATCTTTGGGCATTTGCAGGTACATTTTTCAGTCGCCGTCTTACAAAACCCAAGCTAGCACTCGTACCCTTTGGTCGTGCTTTAGAGTTGGTTGATACAGAACATGCCATCATAACTCTTTTAGATGAAACTGATTTAGATGGCCGTCGCTATGACGGTGTTGTTGCTGACTTACATTCTGATGATTTACCTAATGAG
>NZ_JALQDW010000067.1:0-278 GCF_023631025.1 Caballeronia sp. GACF4 | reverse complement strand
TCGCCGCCGCCATTGCCATGACCGCCGGTGCTGCCGTTGCCGCCGCCGTTGCCATGACCGCCGTCGCCGTGGCCACCGCCATCGCCATGACCACCAGCGCTGCTGCCGTTGCCACCGCCGTTGCCATGACCGCCGTCGCCGTGGCCGCCAGCGCTGCTGCCGTTGCCACCGCCATTGCCATGACCGCCGTCGCCGTGGCCACCACCATCGCCGCCGCCATTGCCATGACCGCCGGTGCTGCCGTTGCCGCCGCCGTTGCCATGACCGCCGTCGCCGTG
>NZ_JALQDW010000066.1:0-280 GCF_023631025.1 Caballeronia sp. GACF4 | reverse complement strand
CCCCCCCGAACCCCCACCACCCCCCGACCCCCACCTCCCCCCCCCAGACCGCATTTAAATGAAGCTGGGACGACCTAGATCTAAACGTACGTTTATAATTGGGCAGCGTCTTTTGTGTATTAGAGAGAGGCCCGAGATCCTGCGCGAGCTCGTGTCTCTTATAATCATCTGCGACCGACGTTGACACTAGGCGGTATCGCGGTCCTTCCGCACGGATGAGCAACGCATTGCGGGGGGCGAGGTGGGGGGGTGGGTGGAGGGCTGGGCGGGGGTGGTGCGG
>NZ_JALQDW010000065.1:0-301 GCF_023631025.1 Caballeronia sp. GACF4 | reverse complement strand
GAGAGGACTCGAACCTCCACGGTGTTGCCACCGCTAGGACCTGAACCTAGTGCGTCTACCAATTCCGCCACCTGGGCCAAGGGGTACAGCGAGCCCGCTATTCTAGCGGTAACGGTCGCCGTGTCAACCAACTGCGCTTTTATGGAGCGCCGCCGGAAGCAGGACTTCCGCATAAAAAGAAAAAGCCACCCGAAGGTGGCTTTTTCAAACATCTTGGTGCCCAAGAGAGGACTCGAACCTCCACGGTGTTGCCACCGCTAGGACCTGAACCTAGTGCGTCTACCAATTCCGCCACCTGGGC
>NZ_JALQDW010000064.1:0-342 GCF_023631025.1 Caballeronia sp. GACF4 | reverse complement strand
ACGCGAGCCGCGCGTCGCAGATCAACCGTGGCATGAACCCCGCGCCGCGACCTCCCGCCCGTGTTTGAACGTGGCGGCCATGGCCATGTGTTGCGTAAGCCATGACCACACCGTGCGTACACCATCGTATGGCGGGTCTCTCGCAGACGGACTCAACTACCGCCGTACAACCTTTGACAAACACCCGGCGGTGCAGCGCATTGTCATGGAGTCGAAGGGCAAGCCCGGAGCGTTTGGTCTTGCGATGCAGAAGCTGCCTGTAGATGTTGTGCGCGAGATTAAGAGCAACAAATTCGATCATGTGGCAAACGGAAGCAAAGTTGGCCAAGCCGATTCAATTTG
>NZ_JALQDW010000063.1:0-349 GCF_023631025.1 Caballeronia sp. GACF4 | reverse complement strand
AAGTGTCTCTACCGCACGACGCAGGCCGTCCAGCTACTGCCACTTTCAGTCGAGGACGCGGAGGTTGCGGTGCGCGATGGTGGATGCACGGTCATCCGCGTCACATTCAGGTTGTGGCTGGGCGAACAGCGCGAGGCGACGGACCTGTCGCGCATTCGTCTGTATCTGCACGGCGAGCGGGCCGCCGCGGCCGCGCTCTATGCGGCGCTGACGCGTCATGTCACCTCGATTAGCCTGCGCTTGCCTTCGGTGCGCAATGGCGAGTTACAGCGGCTCGAGGGCGTTCAATTCGAAGGGGCGGGCTTTGGCCCGACTACGCGGCTGTGGCCGGTCACCGAGCCCGAGCGCG
>NZ_JALQDW010000062.1:0-349 GCF_023631025.1 Caballeronia sp. GACF4 | reverse complement strand
AAGTGTCTCTACCGCACGACGCAGGCCGTCCAGCTACTGCCACTTTCAGTCGAGGACGCGGAGGTTGCGGTGCGCGACGGCGGGCGCACGGTCATCCGCCTTATCTTCCGGCTGTGGCTCGGCGAGCAGCGCGAGGCTACGGACCTGTCGCGCATTCGGCTGTATCTGCACGGCGAGCGGGCCGCCGCGGCCGCGCTCTATGCGGCGCTAACGCGTCAGGTCACCTCGATTAGCCTGCGCTTGCCTTCGGTGCGCAATGGCGAGTTGCAGCCGCTCGAGGGCGTTCAATTCGAAGGGGCGGGCTTTGGCCCGACTACGCGGCTGTGGCCGGTCACCGAGCCCGAGCGCG
>NZ_JALQDW010000061.1:0-362 GCF_023631025.1 Caballeronia sp. GACF4 | reverse complement strand
CCGCTAAAGTCATTGCGAAACTCGAATTCGACATGATCGTCTGGATAGAAGTGCACAGCCAAGACGTCGTTGCCGGCTCGGTCAGACCTCTTCACAGGATCAAGATGAACCGTGGTTACTTTTTTGATCTCTTTTATGGGTGCATAGATGTCTTTAGAGAATTCTTCCATGCCATAGACCTGCCACTCGACCGTGAACTCCGTGCCTTTGAGCTTGTAGCAGCAACTCAAACTTCCGGCCCCAGACCCTGGCGGCAGATCGCCGCCTCCACTGGCTCGATTCCCATATTTGTCACGGACCACAAACTCCGTCAGGTTGTACGGCGTGTAGTTCATACCCTCCGCGCTCAACCCGCCATACAC
>NZ_JALQDW010000060.1:0-398 GCF_023631025.1 Caballeronia sp. GACF4 | reverse complement strand
CTGATGACGATTCTGGTAATTGCGGAACACGACAACGCGTCCATCAAGGCCGCGACGTTGAACACGGTAGCGGCGGCATCGAAAATCGGCGGCGATATCCACGTGCTGGTCGCGGGTGCGAACGCGCAGGGCGCGGCCGATGCGGCAGCCAAGATCGCAGGCGTTTCGAAAGTGCTGCTTGCGGATGCGCCTCAACTCGCCGAAGGTCTGTCCGAGAATGTCGAGGGCACGGTGCTGAATATCGCGAAGGACTATTCGCACATCCTCGCGCCCGCGACGGCCTATGGCAAGAACATCGCCCCGCGTATCGCAGCGCATCTTGACGTCGCGCAGATCAGCGACATTACCGCCGTCGACAGCGCCGATACCTTCGAGCGTCCGATCTACGCGGGCAACGC
>NZ_JALQDW010000059.1:0-629 GCF_023631025.1 Caballeronia sp. GACF4 | reverse complement strand
GGCGGTCACGGTAACGGTGGCGGCAACGGCAGCAGCGGTGGTCACGGTGACGGCGGCCATGGCGACGGCGGTCACGGTAACGGTGGCGGCAACGGCAGCAGCGGTGGTCACGGTGACGGCGGCCATGGCGACGGCGGTCACGGCGATGGCGGTCACGGCGATGGCGGTCACGGCGACGGTGGTCATGGCGACGGTGGTCACGGCGACGGCGGTCACGGCGACGGCGGTCACGGCGACGGCGGTCACGGTAACGGTGGCGGCAACGGCAGCAGCGGCGGTCACGGTGATGGCGGTCATGGCGACGGCGGACATGGCGATGGTGGCCACGGCGACGGCGGCCACGGTAACGGCGGTGGCAACGGCAGCAGCGGCGGTCACGGTGATGGCGGTCACGGCGACGGCGGTCATGGCAACGGCGGCGGCAACGGCAGCACCGGCGGTCATGGCAATGGCGGCGGCGATGGTGGTGGCCACGGTGATGGCGGCCACGGTAACGGCGGTGGCAACGGCAGCACCGGCGGTCATGGCAATGGCGGCGGCGATGGTGGTGGCCACGGCGACGGCGGTCATGGCAACGGCGGCGGCAACGGCAGCACCGGCGGTCATGGCAATGGCGGCGGCGATGGTGG
>NZ_JALQDW010000058.1:0-776 GCF_023631025.1 Caballeronia sp. GACF4 | reverse complement strand
TCGTGCCGATCGATGTGACGGTCAGTGGCTGGGACTCGGTGCTCGAACGTCAGCCAGGCGGCTCAAAAATGTTTGTTCGTCTTGGACTTTCTTTGTTGAAGGGTATGCGTGACGGCGCCGCGCAGCGCATCGAGAACGCCCGAGCGGTGAGAGCATTCGGGAGCGTGAGTGACTTGGCGCGCCGAGCCCAGCTCGACCGCCATGATTTGCAAGTGCTAGCGGCTGCTAACGCCCTTCAATCGCTCGCGGGCAACCGACGCGAAGCGCTCTGGCAGTCGGCCGCTGCCGTGCCTGACCGAGATCTCCTAGCTGAAAGTCGGATCGACGATGAAACACCCGTGCTCGGCGCGCCTTCCGAGGCACAAGATATCGTCAGCGACTACAACTCGACGGGGCTGACGCTTGGCCGGCATCCGTTGTCGCTTTTGCGCCCCACGCTTTTGGAGCAGCGCCTCATGCCGGCCTCGACTCTACGAACCTTTCGAAACGGGCGTTTGGCTCGCGGTTGCGGGCTCGTGACCGTCCGGCAGCGACCGGGGACGGCGAAAGGCGTGATGTTCGTCACGCTCGAGGATGAAACGGGAAACGTGAACGTCATCATCTGGCCATCGCTACTTGAGAAGCAGCGCAGAGAAGCGCTGGGCGCCGCACTGTTGGCTGTGTATGGCACCTGGCAATGTCAGGGAGAAGTACGACACTTGGTTGCGCAACGGCTTGTGGATATGTCCCACCTTTTGGGCGGTCTTACGGCCGTCAGTCGAAACTTCTGTTGAGGT
>NZ_JALQDW010000057.1:0-1104 GCF_023631025.1 Caballeronia sp. GACF4 | reverse complement strand
GCAACCGTCTTTCTCGCGGGCTGCGACTTTTTTTCTTCTGAGCCAGTGTATGGCGGGTTGAGCGCGGAGGGTATGAATTACACGCCGTACAACCTGACGGAGTTTGTGGTCCGTGACAAATATGGGAATCGAGCCAGTGGAGGCGGGGATCTGCCGCCAGGGTCAGGCGAAGGAAGTTTGAGTTGTTGTTACAAGCTAAAGGGAACGGAGTTCACGGTCGAGTGGCAAGTCTATGATGCAGATGAAGCGCGAAAGAACCTTTATGCACCTATAAAGAAGATACATAAGTCAACGACAGTTCAGCTTCCTCCGGTAAAGAGATCGAACAGGGCAGGCGACGATGTCTTGGCTGTGCACTTCTATCCAGACGATCATGTCGAATTCGAGTTTCGCAATGACTTTAGCGGCTCTCGAATCGACTATGGAGAGGTCGATCAGTGGTTTCAGACGAAATATGGCAAGGCCGCAAATCCAGACAATCTGAACTGGGCTGCCGCCTACCGTCGAACCACGCGTGTGGCTGTTCAAGGCTGGATGAAATACCGCTTCACCGACTCCGTCGATCTTGAGCAGTACGTGTACTACACGTTGCTCGTCAATCCGAAGTTTGACGAACACCCGGCGGTGCAGCGCATCGTCACGGAGTCGAAGGGCAAGCCCGGAGCGTTTGGTCTTGCGATGCAGAAGCTGCCTGCAGATGTTGTGCGCGAGATTAAGAGCAACAAGTTTATCCATGCCGCAGGTGGAAGCAAGAATGGCTAATACGAACAAAATCGATGCTGCAGATCGCACGCCTCTTGATGTGCTGGACGCGATTGGCGCCAACACGAAGGCTTATCCTTCCGATGACTGCATCCCATGCGGTGCGGTAATTCACATCGGATTCTTTTTTGATGGATTTGGCCGACACCGTGATCATGATGACCCATCGACGTCCCGATATTCGAACATCTGCCGGCTCTGGGAAGCACACCGAGAAAACAAGGATCGACGCCGTGGGAAGACCCCCAATCAGTTTTGGTACCGACTCTACTACTCCGGCCTGGGCACGGACCTCAACAAAGAAGCCAAAGACGGCGAAATCGTATCCGCGCTGACGAGCAA
>NZ_JALQDW010000056.1:0-1324 GCF_023631025.1 Caballeronia sp. GACF4 | reverse complement strand
GTCCGCATTTTTGTGTGCGAGGCGGTTAGCGGAGTCACCCGCGTGCGTTGGTAAAACGCTCTCCAAACAGGATGGCAAACTGGTTCATCGCGGACGACCAGTCGAACGCCGCGCGTACTGACTTTGCCAGCACGTTGCGCAATGCCAGCCACAGCAGCTTGATGGCGGCCTCGTCATTGGGGAAGTGGCCGCGTGTCTTGATGATCTTGCGTAGTTGCATGTTCAGACTCTCGATGGCGTTTGTGGTGTAGACGACACGGCGTATGTCCGGCGGAAACACGAAGAACGGTGTGACGTTCTCCCACGCCCGTCGCCACGACTGCACGATAGTCGGATACTTCGCACCCCACGGGCCTTCGGCAAAGGCCTCCAGGGCCTGCTGAGCGGCCTGTTCACTCGCGGCGGCATAGACCGGCCGCAGCGCTGCGGCCACGCTCTTGCGGTCCTTGTAGCTGGCGTACTCCAGACTGTTGCGGATCAGATGCACGATGCAGGTCTGCACGGCCGTACGCGGGTACGCCGTGCCAATCGCCTCAGCCAGTCCCTTCAGGCCGTCGACCACCGCGATCAGGATGTCCTGGCAGCCCCGGGTCTTCAGTTCGTTGAACACTTTCAGCCAGAACTTCGCACCTTCGGTCTGTTCGATCCACAGGCCGAGCACATCGCGCTGGCCGTCGGCTTGAATGCCCAGCGCCAGATACACCGCCTTGTTGCTCACCACGCCGTCGCTACGGATCTTCACACGCAGCGCGTCGAAGAACACCACCGGGTACATCGGCTCAAGCGGACGGCTTTGCCAGGCGAGCGCTTCAGCCATGACTTCGTCGGTGACCGAGCTGATGAAATCGGGCGAAACCTCGGTGCCATAGGCTTCGGCCAGAAACGCCTGGATCTCGCGCACACTCATGCCGCGCGCGTACATGGCGATGATGCGCTCGTCGAAACCGGTAAAACGGCGCTCGTGTTTCGGAATCAGGATGGGTTCAAAACTGCCGTCACGATCACGCGGCAGATCGACCCTGAGCGGGCCATAATCGGTGATGAGCGTCTTGCCGCTGGCGCCGTTACGTTCGTTGTCCTGGCCGTCGGGTTTCGGCTGCCCCGCCAGGTAGCCCAGATGCATCTTCATCTCGGCGCCCATCGCGCGCTCGATGAGTGCCTTGTTGAACGCCAGCATCAGGTCCTGGACCTCGATGGGCGTCATCGGGCCTTTGACCAGGTCATCCAGCAGACCTTCCGGAAGGGCAGGCAGCGGCCCTCGGGCCGCTGCCTGAGAAGCGACGGTGCGTTTCTTCTTCATCGGCATATCCATGACTTTTACCTC
>NZ_JALQDW010000055.1:0-1439 GCF_023631025.1 Caballeronia sp. GACF4 | reverse complement strand
ATTTGAAATGTCCGATATCCGGCTAAATTGAAATGTCCGGTTTGGGGTCGGTTCCTGCTTCCAAAGAAGACAGTTTCCCCACCGAGGCTGCCCGCATTTCGGCACTTCTGAGCATCATCGCGTTCAGGTCGATCTGCTTGAGTTCGCGTTGCTTGCGCGTGTTGTTGGCGCGCATCTTCGGGCGCACCTCTTCGCCCCGATTGGTGCGTGAGGGCGCTGACTTGATAGGGCGATTGTCGCGCTCCATCTGCACCTGCCTCGACAGCGCAAGGACGTGTCCAAGACGCTTGTTGTTGACCTCAGCGCCCTGGTCGACATGGGACAGGCGATCATAACGTCGACAGGGCAACGCCGCGCCATTCGCCCAAATCTCGATGCGCCCGTCCGGGTACTCGTATACATCGAGATAGCGATGGATCAAGGCGCGCGTCGCCGGCGAATCTTCAAGCAGGTACATCACGCGATCTTATTGCACCGTCAGCGAGGCCGAGACGCAACGAGATTCGCGTGCCGTCAGAATCGAATCGAGATCCTCGTCGGCACGCACCGGACGATGCGCGTCAAAGTCGCTCTTCGCGCGCTTGCCGAAACGGTCGTTGAAGTCGGCGATGAAGTGGGGCGCATAAGCATTCGCGGCCTCCCACGTGTTGATCTCGCGCAGCCGCAATTCCTTGACGAGCCGATCCTGCAAGGTCAAGTTGGCACGCTCCACGCGCCCCTTCGCCTGACTGCTGTTGGCGCACAGGGTCTCGACGTTGAGCTCGTACAAGGCCCGGCCAAACTGCGTGACCCCCTTGTCAGCCTTGCGCGAGCCCCGGTTGAGCGAGAACACACTGGCTTTATCGCTATACAGCGCCAAGGGCTTGCCGTGCTGCTCGATGTAGCGGCGCGTTGCCTCGAAATAACTGAAGGTCGATTCGGTGGCCGTGAAGTGCAGGGTCATCAGACGGCTGGTGGCATCGTCGATGAACACCAGCAGCGTGCACGCCGGCGCGCGAGCTTCGAACCAGCGATGATCGCTGCCATCGATCTGGATCAGCTCGCCATAGCACGAGCGACGGTTGCGCGGCTGATGGATCCTTGGAGGACGCTGTCGACGTGGCGTCCAGAGTCTGGCGCCGATCATGAGCCGCCGAACGGTTTCCTTGGCCAGCCGAAAGTCATGACACTCGCGCAGCTTCTCGCAGGCAAGCGTCGGGCCAAAATCGCTATAGCGCTCTTTGACGATGGCCACGGCCCGGACCGCCAAGCCCGCGTCGACACGATGATTGCCCGTTTGACCGCGCTTGCCGGAAACCAGGCCCGACGCGCCTTGTTCGCGTAACCGCGCACTGAGACGCCGCACCTGTCGTGTACTCAGTCCAAGTCGCTCGGCGGCCCGCCACGGTTTGAGCAGTCCGTCGACCACTGACTGAATCACTTTGAATCGGTCCAACTCG
>NZ_JALQDW010000054.1:0-2016 GCF_023631025.1 Caballeronia sp. GACF4 | reverse complement strand
CCGCCACGTTCAAACACGGGCGGGAGGTCGCGGCGCGGGGTTCATGCCACGGTTGATCTGCGACGCGCGGCTTGCGTTCTCTTCCGTACGCTTGCGCGCTTTCTCCTCGGCCTCGTAGTCGGTCGAGCCGAACGTATCGACTCCGCGCAACCGGAAATAAAGCGAGGAAGACAGCACATGGTCCTGCCAGCTCGTGAGCATGGTGTCGTGCACGAGAAGATCGAAGAGCGCCATGACCTTGGGCGGAAGCGGGTTCTTGCCCGACAGCCCCATCTTCCACGCCTGAACCAGGCTTTGCTGCTCGGCGCTGATCATCGCGTCCATGTGTTCCTCGATGATCGATGCGCCAAACTCCGGGTCCGCGTCATAAGGCTGTTCGCCGATCTGTACACCGGCGCGCGCTTGATTCACCGCGCGGCGCATGCCGGCCAAAGCGGTGTCGCGTTGGATCATGTCCGTCGACTCCGCCTGGATACGCTCCCACACACCGACCGACGGTCTCGCTTTCTCGGCGCTGGCGTCGCGCAACGCCTCCATTTCAGCGCTCCTTGCCGCCTCCATGCGGTTCTGCGCCTTGCCTAAGGTGATCGAATCCGGCACCGGAAATTGCTTGCGCAAGGCGAGATAGGCAGCAGTCGCGTCGTTGCGTTCCTTCAGAATGGCTTCATGCTTTGCAGCCAGCGCGTCGAACTGGTTGGTGACCGTGGCACGAAATTCGGACGACGTATAGCGAACCGCCATCCAGCGTAAAAAGACCTGCATGTGATCGACGAAATTCAGACGCGCGACGTAGGGCACCATCTCACGGTAGGCCTTCATCAGTTCCCAGATCTTGTACGTGTTCTGGCCGTCAGTGATGGGGTTTGCCAAGGTGAATTTTTGGAATGTCTTAGGTTTAAACTTTGCCAAATCCTCCATGCAGTCCAATGCCCCGCCATAAGAAATTGCCTCATTCAGCATGTCGCGCAAGACGACGCGCTGAAGCTCCGCGCGCGCGCCGAGCGATCCCGGCGGTGCGCCGCCAGTAATGTCTTCGCTCGTGCCGGGATAAAGATATTGCAGGCCGCGTGTATTTTCCAGGCTGTCGAGCCGTTGATAGAAGCGTAGTTCGTGCGCGGCGGCGAAGTGAACGCAGCGCTGAACTGCCTGCGGCACGCCAAGCATTTGGTCGCCGTAATTCTGCTTGATTGCCCCGACCAAGGGCACCATGCTGATCAGCGCATTCTCCTGGACCAACGACGACACCGCGTCGAGCAAACCGACGAACACGATCTCGATAGGAATCGTCGCGCCGTTCGGGTCTTTTGGAATCTTGTATTCCAGTATGGCTTCGCTCGGATGTTTGTATGTCGCGCTCAGGTCATTCAGCAAGGCCCTCGCAAGGACGCAACCGCGATCCGCGCCGAACACAGACACCTTGACGTGCTGGACTTTGGGCATCCTTGCCCTCGCGTCCTCAATCGCTTTCTCAAACTGGGTCTTGGCCGCCTGAAGGCGTGGCTCGACCCCGGTGCCCAAAAGCCGCGCGACCACTGAGTTGTCCCTGAGAATAGGAACCACGTCGAACGAACATTTGAACAGCTCGCCCGCCACTGCCCAGCCAACCTTCAACGGATTCTTCCTGAGATCGAAAAGGATTTGACGGCCGCTTTTCATCGCGTCCTTGGCGAGGATGCGCCCGGCCGCGCGGCCACGGTCGAGCACGGCGCCGGTCCTGAAGAAGCGCAAGACGCGTCCGGCATTGGTACGCAACGCCTTCGCCTCTTTGACGAGTCCATCGTATGCATCCACGACAGGGCGATAGGAATGCTCCTCCAAACCCTTTTTGAATCCGTCGGTAATGGCGCTCTTCGGATCGAGCTTGAGACGGTCGATACCGGTGATTTTCTCGCCAATCTTCTTTGCGTTCGATACCTGACCTTGAGCCGCACTCACGACCTTGCTCGTCAGCGCGGATACGATTTCGCCGTCTTTGGCTTCTTTGTTGAGGTCCGTGCCCAGGCCGGAGTAGTAGAG
>NZ_JALQDW010000053.1:0-3186 GCF_023631025.1 Caballeronia sp. GACF4 | reverse complement strand
GCGCGGCGCACCATCAATTCCTTGATCTTGCCGATCGCCTTGGTCGGGTTGAGCCCCTTCGGGCACACGTCGACGCAATTCATGATCGTGTGGCAACGGAACAGACGATACGGATCTTCCAGGTTGTCCAGACGCTCGCCGGTCGCTTCATCCCGGCTATCCGCAATGAAGCGATACGCCTGCAGCAAGCCCGCCGGTCCGACGAACTTGTCCGGATTCCACCAGAAGCTCGGGCACGACGTCGAGCAACTCGCGCACAGAATGCACTCGTACAGCCCGTCGAGCTCGTCGCGTTCGACCGGCGACTGCAGACGCTCTTTTTCCGGCGGCGGCGTGTCGTTGATCAGATACGGCTTGATCGAATGATACTGATTAAAAAATTGCGTGAAGTCGCAAATCAGATCGCGCACCACCGGCAAGCCCGGCAGCGGACGCAGCACAATGCGCTGCGGCAGATCGTTCATGTTCTGCAAACACGCGAGACCGTTCTTGCCGTTGATGTTCATCGCGTCCGAGCCGCACACGCCTTCGCGGCACGAACGGCGAAACGACAGCGTCTCGTCGACCGACTTCAGCTTGAGCAGTGCATCGAGCAGCATGCGTTCGTGCGAGTCGATCTCCAGCTCGTAGGTCTGCATGCGCGGGGCTGCGTCCTTGTCCGGATCGTAGCGATAGACTTCGAAAATTCTCTTTGCCATTTCGATTTTCCCTTGTGCCTTAGAAGGTCCGTGCCTTCGGCGGCACCGATTCGACCGTCAGCGGCTTCATCTGCACCGGCTTGTAGTCGAGGCGATCGCCTTCGCTGAACCACAGCGTATGGCGCATCCAGTTCTCATCGTCGCGATGCTCGAAGTCGCTGTGCGCGTGCGCGCCACGGCTTTCCTTGCGCGCTTCGGCCGACACCATGGTCGCGCGCGCGACTTCGATCAGGTTCGCCAACTCCAGCGCCTCGACCTTCGCCGTGTTGAACACCTTCGATTTGTCCTTCAGATGCACGTGCTTCACGCGCGCGGTGAGTTCGTCGATCTTGCTCACGCCCTCTTCGAGCAGCTTCGATGTGCGGAACACGCCCGCATGCGCCTGCATGGTCGAACGAATGTCGTTGGCGATGTTCTGCGTGTATTCGCCCGACGTCGACTTCTCCAGCACCGCGAGGCGTTCGAGCGCGAAGTCGGCGGCATCGGCCGGCAACGGCTTGTGCTCTTTCAACTCCTTCGCGTGCTTGATGATGTGATTGCCCGCCGCGCGGCCGAACACCACCAGGTCGAGCAGCGAGTTCGTGCCCAGACGGTTCGCGCCGTGCACCGAGACGCACGAGCATTCGCCCACCGCGTAGAACCCGTTGACCGGCTCGTTATAACCATTGGACGTACCCACGACCTGCCCGTGCATGTTCGTCGGTATGCCACCCATTTGATAGTGGATGGTCGGCACCACGGGAATGGGCTCCTTGATGCAATCGACGTTGGCGAACTTGAGCGCGATCTCGCGAATCGACGGCAAGCGCTTCATGATCGTCTCGGCGCCGATGTGCGACAGATCCAGCAACACGTGGTCCTTGTTCGGACCCACGCCGCGGCCTTCCTTGATTTCCTGATCCATCGAACGCGAAACGAAGTCGCGCGGCGCGAGGTCCTTGAGCGTCGGCGCGTAGCGCTCCATGAAGCGGTCGCCGTTCGAATTGCGCAAGATGCCGCCTTCGCCGCGCACGCCTTCGGTAATCAGCACGCCCGCGCCCGCGACACCGGTCGGGTGGAATTGCCAGAACTCCATGTCCTGCAACGCGATGCCCGAGCGCGCGGCCATGCCCAAGCCATCGCCCGTGTTGATGAACGCATTCGTCGATGCCGCGAAGATACGTCCCGCGCCGCCCGTGGCGAACAGCGTGGTCTTGCCTTCGAGGATATACACGTCGCCCGTTTCCATCTCCAGCGCGGTGACGCCGAGCACATCGCCTTCGGCGTCGCGGATCAGGTCCAGCGCCATCCATTCGACGAAGAAGTGCGTTTTGGCCGCGACGTTCTGCTGATACAGCGTGTGCAACAACGCGTGGCCGGTACGGTCGGCCGCGGCGCAGGCGCGTTGCACGGGCTTTTCGCCGTAGTTGGCCGTGTGTCCGCCGAACGGACGCTGATAGATCGTGCCATCCGGATTGCGGTCGAACGGCATGCCCATGTGTTCGAGCTCATACACGGCGTTGGGCGCTTCACGGCACATGAATTCGATTGCATCCTGGTCGCCGAGCCAGTCGGAGCCCTTGATGGTGTCGTAGAAGTGATAGTGCCAGTTGTCCTCGCTCATGTTGCCAAGCGAGGCACCGATGCCGCCTTGCGCGGCGACCGTATGCGAGCGCGTGGGAAACACCTTCGACAACACAGCGACCGACAGGCCCGCACGCGCGAGCTGCAGCGATGCGCGCATGCCCGAGCCGCCCGCGCCCACGATGACCACGTCGAAACGGCGACGCGGCAGGGAAGTCTTGATTGCAGCCATGTTCTTTAAACTCTCCAGAGAATCTGTGCAGCGTAGCCGGCGCATCCGACGAGCCAGAGGATGGTCAGCACCTGAAGAAACAGGCGCACGGCCATGGGCTTCACGTAATCCATCCAGATATCGCGAATGCCGACCCACGCGTGATAGAACAGGCAAAGCAGAGTCACGAACGTGGCAAGCTTCATCCACTGCATGGCGAAGATGGACGCCCAGCCTTCATAGGAGAAGCTGTGTGCGGCGAAGAACCAGAACAGCAAAATGACGGTGTACGCCGCCATCACGACGGCGGTGATGCGTTGCGCGAGCCAGTCGCGCAGGCCGTAATGCGCGCCCACGACCAGGCGCTTCGGGCCAACTCTGTTTTGGGTTGCCATGGTCTTAGAAGGCTCCGAAAATTTTAAGGGCCATCACAGCCGTGAGAAGCAGCGAGACGACGAGCACGATCAACGCGCTTTGCTTGCCGCCTTCCTTGTTCACGCCAACGTGCGTGTCGAGCAGCAGAAAGCGAATGCCCGCGCAGAAGTGATGCAGATACGCCCACGACAGCACGAGCGTGATGATCTTGACGATGGGGTTGGCCAGAAAGCCCTTGAACGCGTCGAAACTGAGTTCCGAGGTCAGGCTCTGATCGAGCAGATAGAGAATGAACGGCAGCGACACGAAAAGCAGCAAGCCGCTGATGCGATGCAGGAT
>NZ_JALQDW010000052.1:0-4878 GCF_023631025.1 Caballeronia sp. GACF4 | reverse complement strand
GAACCGAACTGGTCGCACAGGCAGCTGAAACGATGAAGCGCGTAGGCACCGCCATCCAACGAGTCACCGATATTATGGGCGAAATTGCGTCCGCGTCTAACGAGCAAACTCGAGGCATCGAACAGGTAAATCAGGCGATCTCCCAAATGGACGAGGTGACACAGCAAAACGCGGCGCTCGTTGAAGAAGCAGCGGCAGCAGCAGGGTCAATGGAAGACCAAGCCAAGCAACTGACCGCAGTCGTCGGCGCGTTCCGGACCGGGCAAACATTGAGGTTGTAATCCTTTCCGATGGCGACCGCCTCTTCACGATCCCGAATTGCCATCCGACCCTCCGTCTCGGCTAAGTCCGCTCGTAGAGCAGCTGGTGCTGTGGTTGGAAGGCATGGTCTGGTGCTCCCCGGAGCGGAACGGTGCGATGACCGGCATCATGAAGGCGCAGGTCGACTGGATTCCGCTTTCGGTCGGGCGGTGCGGCCGACCCGGGGTAAGACGCTCGTCGTGATGCAGGTCAGCGGCGGCTCGTAGTCGTTCAACGCCGTCAACCGGATGCGCGTGCTCGGACGCTGGATTCGCATGCTGACCATTCCCAACCAGTCGTCGGTGGCCGAGGCCTTCCTGGAGTTCGACGAAGCCGGACGCATGAAGCCTTCAACTTATTTCGACCGCGTTATTGACGTTATGGAAGAGTTAGTCAAGTTCACGCTGCTGACGCGCGACATCGGTCCGTGCCTTGTAGATAGGTACAGCGAACGCAAGGAGAGCGCAGAGGAACTGATGAAGCGAGTCAATCAGGCCAATATCTAGAGCTTGGTGACTTAAAAGCAGCGGCAATGCGGACGTTCGAATGTCGGCCCGCAAGTACCGGCCAATGACTGGAAGTGGCCGGTTGCTGAAGTTCACGGTCCAAGCCCCGGAGCGCTTCAGCCTCGCGGCGAACTTCCGGAGCGAACCCGTAACGGACGTCCGTCCCTTCTACTTTTGCGCGAATAGTAGAAGCGTCGAGGCCAGCTTTTCAAACGGTGTAGGTTCACCACTGAAAAGAGCTAGCGTAAAAACCTCCCTGTTGCGATCTGCCAAGCCTTTACGTCATCGTCGTCGTCCACCCAGCTCGCCGCCAGTTCGCACGCCGCTTTCGTGGCCGCACCGACTACGTTGCCATCTTCGATCGTTACTTTGGTTCGTCTACGTCCGTCTTCGGCCGTGACTTCCATGTTACTGGGACGGGAAAAAGAAATGCCTGTCTCCACGAGCAACTTTATCAGGTCGTCAAGCGAGTTCAAGGGGTCGAACCGTTCAAGGTTCACGGGAACCACACGGTCCGCATCCGAGAACGCGGCGAGTCCCGCACGCAGGTTGAATTCTTTGTCAAACATCGTGCGCTACTTACATTGTCGTGGTCTGAAGGGGCGCGTGGACGGGATCCTTCTGGACAATATTGACAGGTACCTTGTCCGCTACCGACGGAGTGCCGAAGGTATGTCGGAGAGAGTGTGCGTCCTCACAATCTAGTTGGACTCGCTCATCGAGACTCAATGTATCCATCGTAACGATCAGGTATTTCTCTTTAAGCCGATCAGCCAGTTAGGCCCATCTGCGGTATCGCCTGCCTCATCCGCCTGCGATGGTTTGTTCGGGGAGCATGCGGGTCTCTCGGTGTGCAAATCTATCCATCTGTTTCCTTGCATGCAACGGCGACAATCGCGTCTTCATACCGTTACAGTTTCGGCCGCCCATGCCTAAACGCTCGCCAGGCTCTAAAGTCCGACCGTCTTGCGTACGTAGGCTTATCCAACCATGCATCAAGCTCCGGACTCCAATTAAGCCACGTATTTTCATCAAACTCGAACTCTTCGTCGAGCAACCCTTTACTGTCCTTTGACAGGAAGACACCAACCAAGCCGTCTACATCCAAATACGCAACTGCGACTTCGGTCAATTCTGCAGTGGTGCCGGCCGGTTGTTGACCCAGCAGTGCTGACAATCGATCTACAAAAAACGCTACCGAGGGCGAGTCCAAATTGTTCTCCAGTCAGTGGTCCCTCGATTTTATGCCGATTCCTATTGCGACGGTGTTGCGTCCTTCTGGCCAGCTTTCACTAGGACATAACTTGCGCCGTCGATCACGTTCAGGCCAACCTCGGCTCCACGCTTGATATCGTCATCGTCGAGGACAATGTTGATACGGCTGACGCATTGGCGCTCTACTACCGCATTTACGGACATTCGGTCCGAGTACCCGCTACTGTAAGTGGGAGACTGTGTCCGGTCACAGGGGGCTGTTCCACAAACTTCAATGCTAATCTTGAAAGTCGCCTATCGATCCCTGCACTGGTAAGCCGGTACAAGGAGAAAGGGGTTTCTCACACGCGGCCCCGCAAGGGAGAACGTTCGTTGGCTCAAGCCGAAAAGGTCTTACCTTGCCCGCCGCCTACCAAACGTCGAATTGGCGAAGCTTGAAGACTGTACGCGGGCTCTTGGTTTTGCGCAGTCCTTATCCAAGCGTGTCAGTCCTGCATGAACGTCAACAGGTGGCGCAACGGAAGAGGCGCAGCGCACTCCAGGCCTCCCACGGATTGAGACTTCATCGGGGCCTGCCGAGTGGTTGCCTTTTCTCCAGTTCAGCGCGGGTCCGTTCAACCTCTGCTGCGATCAGAGTTTCGTCTGGTAGGACAGTCTGGTATTCGGCTGCCAGAATCTTGTTGGGAAGATTGTCGAGCGCGTAGTGAGCCTCTGCTGATCCCTTTTCGGCGCACAATATCAAGCCTACAGGAGGGTTTTCGCCCGGCTTGACCCAATGTTCACGCGCGTAATTCAGATAGAGATGCATCTGTCCTGCATCGGCGTAGCTGAAGCGGCCGACTTTCAGGTCGATGATTACAAGACATCTCAAGCGCCGGTGAAAGAAGACCAGGTCCACCCGAAACCACGTATCGTCGATCCGAAGCCGGCGCTGCCTGCCGACGAAAGCGAAATCGTCGCCGAGCTCAAGTAGAAAATCGGTAAGTCGCTGAATCAGCGCCGCTTCCAGATCTGACTCAGAATATTCGTCTTTTAGATCGAGGAACTCCAGAACGAACGGGTCGCGGATTGCTTCCTCTGGCGTAAGCGTATCGCGCGGTTCAGTGGCATTGGCTTTGGTCAGGAGCGCAGCCTTGTTGCGCGACAGGGCGAGCCGCTCGAAGAGCTGCGTACCGATTTGCCGATCGAGCTGCCGTACTGACCAGCCTTCGCGTAGCGCTTCAGTTTCATAGAAGGCTCGGGCTGCGGCCGCTTTCACTGAGAGCAATCGGACATACGCTGACCACGGTAGAGCAAACCGCGCTTGCAGCACCAAAAAGTTGGGCTTGTCCGCTGCGCCCGGTGTTGGCTGTTCCGTTCGAGATTTTCCAGACACCGTCTGGACCATGCCGGCAGCCGAAGATTTTCCAGACGGTGTCTGGAAAATCGTTTCCTCCGGCCACGCCAAGTAAAACGCGCGCATGTTAGCCAGATTGGCACGCCCGAAACCCCGGCCGAAGCGGACGGTCAGATCTTCGGCGAGCTGTGAGATGAGTGTCTGACCATATCCTGCCCGATCCCGGCCGCCCTGCTCGCTCTGCACTATTCGCCTTCCGATTTCCCAGTAGGCGGCCGTCATCAAGGCGTTGACGCTGCGCGAAGCAGCTCGCCGCGCGGACTCGACCACCCCAACGACTTCTTGATGAAGCGCAGCATAGTGGCTTGGCACGATCTCGGGGTTTGTCACGTTATTTCACCGCATCCTGAAACGTCCTGGTTGACGGCAATTTTAAAGCCTTCTGAAGCAAAGCCCGGTTCATTGGCGCCGATGACACGGCCGGCTCGACAGATGGGACCTGCTGATTAAGCCGTGTTCGGTGAAAGCTGACCGGCCGCCTCGACCGCAGGCCACCAAACGTCACACTTCAGTGGCCCGTCGTAATTTTGCGCAAGCAAGAACGACAACAATCCCCGTTCCGTCAAAGCTTCAGCGTTAGACCTCAACGTACCATCACAAAGGGATCCGCGGGTTCGAAGGCGTTCGTCGGCGGGTATTTGTGAAGCGCAGAGCGTTGCCTTCGAAAACCTTACGGAAAATCGCGTATCGATACTCTATGTCGTGTTGGTGTCGATTTTTTTAACTTTGAACTCGCTTCATTGAGGGGCGAGCTTTCCGTCGACCGTGCGATGTAACTTTGAACTGCTGGTTCACTTAACGTTGAACTTTCCGGATTTTCGTTCTCTTAACTTGAAACTTTCTGACTGCGTTTCCAACGTCAAAAATAGCATAGCCGGCCGCAATCGATCCAGACCGGCTTGCAGGCGCTGGTAGGATAGTGGACCTATCTGACGAGCCATGGCTGTGGTTCTTTGACCCTTGCCTAAAAGTATCAAACGAGTACATGGACTCCGCGTATCAAATATATTGGTGATCGGCAGTCAATACTTGGGAGGGAGGATGTCTGAGATGCAGAGGCGAATTGTCAGGCTGATCAAGATGCTTGCGCCTAACGAGGGGTATACGGCATCGATGCTGGACGGTGTCAGCTTCGTTCGTGCAAACCGCTCACTAGGCCGCACTCCCGTTTTGTACGAGCCGAGCATCGTTCTCGTCTGCCAAGGCCGCAAGCGCGGGTTCCCGGAGAGTCACGCCGCAAGCTTCGCGCTGCTGGTGTATGCGAGCAGCTGGCTCAAATGCCATGAGCCGGCGGCCTTTCTCGCGGCGATGCTCAACTCGCAACCAATGGGCTTCTATTCGCCCTCACAACTCGTACAGGACGCGCAGCGTCATGGCGTTAAAATCGTGCCGATCGATGTGACGGTCAGTGGCTGGGACTCGGTGCTCGAACGTCAGCCAGGCGGCTCAAAAATGTTTGTT
>NZ_JALQDW010000051.1:0-5440 GCF_023631025.1 Caballeronia sp. GACF4 | reverse complement strand
TGCTCTTTAAAAACTAACAGCCGATAAGTGTGGGCACTTGATGGCGCGAGCGGTTCTGACCTTTCGGGGTTGGGACGTTTAGCGAAAGTTATCAAGTCTCACACAGTATTAGAGGAAGGTTTATCTGTCGAAAGACGGATTGATCATCGTCAGTACGTTGAGTGAGCGACCGGTTGGTAAAACAACCGAAAACAGTAACAGGCATTGAACTGAAGAGTTTGATCCTGGCTCAGATTGAACGCTGGCGGCATGCCTTACACATGCAAGTCGAACGGCAGCACGGGGGCAACCCTGGTGGCGAGTGGCGAACGGGTGAGTAATACATCGGAACGTGTCCTGTAGTGGGGGATAGCCCGGCGAAAGCCGGATTAATACCGCATACGATCTACGGAAGAAAGCGGGGGATCCTTCGGGACCTCGCGCTATAGGGGCGGCCGATGGCAGATTAGCTAGTTGGTGGGGTAAAAGCCTACCAAGGCGACGATCTGTAGCTGGTCTGAGAGGACGACCAGCCACACTGGGACTGAGACACGGCCCAGACTCCTACGGGAGGCAGCAGTGGGGAATTTTGGACAATGGGGGCAACCCTGATCCAGCAATGCCGCGTGTGTGAAGAAGGCCTTCGGGTTGTAAAGCACTTTTGTCCGGAAAGAAAACCTACCTGTTAATACCGGGTAGGGATGACGGTACCGGAAGAATAAGCACCGGCTAACTACGTGCCAGCAGCCGCGGTAATACGTAGGGTGCGAGCGTTAATCGGAATTACTGGGCGTAAAGCGTGCGCAGGCGGTCTGTTAAGACCGATGTGAAATCCCCGGGCTTAACCTGGGAACTGCATTGGTGACTGGCAGGCTAGAGTATGGCAGAGGGGGGTAGAATTCCACGTGTAGCAGTGAAATGCGTAGAGATGTGGAGGAATACCGATGGCGAAGGCAGCCCCCTGGGCCAATACTGACGCTCATGCACGAAAGCGTGGGGAGCAAACAGGATTAGATACCCTGGTAGTCCACGCCCTAAACGATGTCAACTAGTTGTTGGGGATTCATTTCCTTAGTAACGTAGCTAACGCGTGAAGTTGACCGCCTGGGGAGTACGGTCGCAAGATTAAAACTCAAAGGAATTGACGGGGACCCGCACAAGCGGTGGATGATGTGGATTAATTCGATGCAACGCGAAAAACCTTACCTACCCTTGACATGGACGAAACCCGGGTGAGAGCTTGGGGTGCTCGAAAGAGAATCGTCGCACAGGTGCTGCATGGCTGTCGTCAGCTCGTGTCGTGAGATGTTGGGTTAAGTCCCGCAACGAGCGCAACCCTTGTCCTTAGTTGCTACGCAAGAGCACTCTAGGGAGACTGCCGGTGACAAACCGGAGGAAGGTGGGGATGACGTCAAGTCCTCATGGCCCTTATGGGTAGGGCTTCACACGTCATACAATGGTCGGAACAGAGGGTTGCCAAGCCGCGAGGTGGAGCCAATCCCAGAAAACCGATCGTAGTCCGGATCGCAGTCTGCAACTCGACTGCGTGAAGCTGGAATCGCTAGTAATCGCGGATCAGCATGCCGCGGTGAATACGTTCCCGGGTCTTGTACACACCGCCCGTCACACCATGGGAGTGGGTTTTACCAGAAGTGGCTAGTCTAACCGCAAGGAGGACGGTCACCACGGTAGGATTCATGACTGGGGTGAAGTCGTAACAAGGTAGCCGTATCGGAAGGTGCGGCTGGATCACCTCCTTTCTCGAGCTTAAACGCTCGCCCACTCAAGTGTTCACGCTTATCGGCTGTCAGAAAGACAGGCTAAGGGTCTGTAGCTCAGTCGGTTAGAGCACCGTCTTGATAAGGCGGGGGTCGTTGGTTCGAATCCAACCAGACCCACCACCCGGGCAAGCGGTGCTTAAAACGACCAAGCGAGCAGACTGAGTCAGGCACACACGGGGGGATTAGCTCAGCTGGGAGAGCACCTGCTTTGCAAGCAGGGGGTCGTCGGTTCGATCCCGTCATCCTCCACCAATCCTCAATGCACAGCGCTGAACGCGGGGTTCAACGTTGCGCATTGGCGATTGAGCCAGTCAGCGCGGGTAGGTGATCGAATTTGATCACGCTATCGGCTGTCGTTCTTTAACAATCTGGAAGAAGTAGTAAAGAGATTATTCGAAAGCACTTAGAGATGGGTGTGAGTCGGGTAATCAGGGTTGTGATTGTATCAAGTATGAAAAGGTGATCGAAAGATTGCTTTGGAATACGGCACAACGCGAATACTCAACCTATGACGGTGGGCTTAAAGGCAGCAATGCTGGCAGACACACTCGTTATAGGGTCAAGCGAACAAGTGCATGTGGTGGATGCCTTGGCGATCACAGGCGATGAAGGACGCGGTAGCCTGCGAAAAGCGGTGGGGAGCTGGCAAACGAGCTTTGATCCACCGATATCCGAATGGGGAAACCCGGCCCGAATGGGTCATCCTAAGCTGAATCCATAGGCTTAGTGAAGCGAACGCGGTGAACTGAAACATCTAAGTAACCGCAGGAAAAGAAATCAACCGAGATTCCCAGAGTAGTGGCGAGCGAAATGGGATCAGCCTGTACTCTTTATCTGTGTTGTTAGCTGAACGCTCTGGAAAGTGCGGCCATAGCAGGTGATAGCCCTGTAAGCGAAAACAGCGTGGAAGAACTAGGGGTACGACAAGTAGGGCGGGACACGTGAAATCCTGTCTGAAGATGGGGGGACCATCCTCCAAGGCTAAATACTCGTGATCGACCGATAGTGAACCAGTACCGTGAGGGAAAGGCGAAAAGAACCCCGGGAGGGGAGTGAAATAGATCCTGAAACCGCATGCATACAAACAGTCGGAGCCTCGCAAGGGGTGACGGCGTACCTTTTGTATAATGGGTCAGCGACTTACGTTCAGTAGCGAGCTTAACTGATTAAGGCAGGCGTAGCGAAAGCGAGTCCGAATAGGGCGATCAGTTGCTGGGCGTAGACCCGAAACCAAGTGATCTATCCATGGCCAGGTTGAAGGTGCGGTAACACGTACTGGAGGACCGAACCCACTAACGTTGAAAAGTTAGGGGATGAGCTGTGGATAGGGGTGAAAGGCTAAACAAACTTGGAAATAGCTGGTTCTCTCCGAAAACTATTTAGGTAGTGCCTCGTGTATCACCTTCGGGGGTAGAGCACTGTCATGGTTGTGGGGTCCATTGCGGATTACTACGCCATAGCAAACTCCGAATACCGAAGAGTGCAATCACGGGAGACAGACATCGGGTGCTAACGTCCGGTGTCAAGAGGGAAACAACCCAGACCGCCAGCTAAGGTCCCAAAGATTGGCTAAGTGGGAAACGAAGTGGGAAGGCAAAAACAGTCAGGAGGTTGGCTTAGAAGCAGCCACCCTTTAAAGAAAGCGTAATAGCTCACTGATCGAGTCGTCCTGCGCGGAAGATGTAACGGGGCTCAAGCCAGTCACCGAAGCTGCGGATGCATATTTATATGCATGGTAGGAGAGCGTTCCGTAAGCCTGCGAAGGTGCGTTGAAAAGCGTGCTGGAGGTATCGGAAGTGCGAATGCTGACATGAGTAGCGATAAAGGGGGTGAAAAGCCCCCTCGCCGTAAGCCCAAGGTTTCCTACGCAACGTTCATCGGCGTAGGGTGAGTCGGCCCCTAAGGCGAGGCAGAAATGCGTAGCTGATGGGAAGCAGGTCAATATTCCTGCACCATTGTTAGATGCGATGGGGGGACGGATCGCGGAAGGTTGTCCGGGTGTTGGACGTCCCGGTCGCTGCATTGGAGAAGGTGCTCAGGCAAATCCGGGCACATAATTCAAGGGTGTGGCGCGAGCTTCCTCGGAAGCGAAGCAATTGGAAGTGGTTCCAAGAAAAGCCTCTAAGCTTCAGTCTAATAGTGACCGTACCGCAAACCGACACAGGTGGGCGAGATGAGTATTCTAAGGCGCTTGAGAGAACTCGGGAGAAGGAACTCGGCAAATTGGTACCGTAACTTCGGGATAAGGTACGCCTCTGTAGCTTAACCAGCCTGCGCTGGAAGGGTGAAGAGGTTGCAATAAACTGGTGGCTGCGACTGTTTAATAAAAACACAGCACTCTGCAAACACGAAAGTGGACGTATAGGGTGTGACGCCTGCCCGGTGCCGGAAGATTAAATGATGGGGTGCAAGCTCTTGATTGAAGTCCCGGTAAACGGCGGCCGTAACTATAACGGTCCTAAGGTAGCGAAATTCCTTGTCGGGTAAGTTCCGACCTGCACGAATGGCGTAACGATGGCCACACTGTCTCCTCCCGAGACTCAGCGAAGTTGAAGTGTTTGTGATGATGCAATCTCCCCGCGGCTAGACGGAAAGACCCCATGAACCTTTACTGTAGCTTTGCATTGGACTTTGAACCGATCTGTGTAGGATAGGTGGGAGGCTATGAAACCGGAACGCTAGTTTCGGTGGAGCCGTCCTTGAAATACCACCCTGGTTTGTTTGAGGTTCTAACCTTGGTCCATGATCTGGATCGGGGACAGTGCATGGTAGGCAGTTTGACTGGGGCGGTCTCCTCCCAAAGTGTAACGGAGGAGTACGAAGGTACGCTAGGTACGGTCGGAAATCGTGCTGATAGTGCAATGGCATAAGCGTGCTTAACTGCGAGACCGACAAGTCGAGCAGGTGCGAAAGCAGGTCATAGTGATCCGGTGGTTCTGTATGGAAGGGCCATCGCTCAACGGATAAAAGGTACTCTGGGGATAACAGGCTGATACCGCCCAAGAGTTCATATCGACGGCGGTGTTTGGCACCTCGATGTCGGCTCATCTCATCCTGGGGCTGTAGCCGGTCCCAAGGGTATGGCTGTTCGCCATTTAAAGAGGTACGTGAGCTGGGTTTAAAACGTCGTGAGACAGTTTGGTCCCTATCTGCCGTGGGCGTTGGATATTTGAAGGGGGCTGCTCCTAGTACGAGAGGACCGGAGTGGACGAACCTCTGGTGTACCGGTTGTCACGCCAGTGGCATCGCCGGGTAGCTATGTTCGGAAGAGATAACCGCTGAAAGCATCTAAGCGGGAAACTCGCCTTAAGATGAGATATCCCCGGGGCTTCGAGCCCCTTGAAGGGTCGTTCTAGACCAGGACGTTGATAGGTCAGGTGTGTAAGTGCAGTAATGCATTGAGCTAACTGATACTAATTGCCCGTAAGGCTTGATCCTATAACCAGTGTGTTTGAACCACTGGCGAGTTATGCGTGTGCGACAATCGCCACCCAACATTTACTGCTTCTTCCCGGATTGGTTGTGTGCCCACCCGGCGCACGACAACAAGTCATGCCTGATGACCACAGCGAGTTGGTACCACCCCTTCCCATCCCGAACAGGACCGTGAAACGACTCCACGCCGATGATAGTGCGGATCTCCCGTGTGAAAGTAGGTAATCGTCAGGCTCCTCATGCAG
>NZ_JALQDW010000050.1:0-5859 GCF_023631025.1 Caballeronia sp. GACF4 | reverse complement strand
AAGGCTACAAAGTAGTCGTGCCCACAGTCGCCGCAGCGAGCGCGGGCAAAGCCATGGGCAAAGATGCCGCACTCAAGGCGACCTGCGGTGACGAGAACGTGACGACGGCGGTGAGATCGTCGGTCGTCTCAATGGTCTCGATCAGCCCCCAGAGCTCGATGTTCGAGGAGGAGTTCTCGGCGGTGGTGACCCACTTCCACGTGAAGACGATGTCGTTCGACGTGACGGGCTCGCCGTCGTTCCAGAGGAGCCCTTCCTTGAGCGTCAGCGTGACTTGCGTGAGGTCTTCGGAGAGCGTGCCATCCTCGACGGACGGGACGCTGGCGAGGAGCTGTGGGCCGAGCGAGCCATCGGCGAAGTAGGTGAGCAGCGGCTCGAGGACAAGGCTGGCGGCGTAGACATCCTTGCTGCCGGTGGAGCGATGCGTGCTCAGCACCGACGGCGCCTGCGACTGGATGATGCGCAGCTCGCCGCCGGCGCCGCGGGTTTGCCCCTCGGTGCCGTCATCCGGGAATCCGGCAACCGGCGAGGCGACGGGCGACGCCGCGTCGCTCGGCGTTGCGCTTTGGGCGGCGACCTCGCTGGCGATCACGTTGGCCGCAGCGAGTCCGACGCCAAGCGCGGTCGCGCGCTGGACGAAGTCGCGGCGGGAGAGATCACCGGCGCGGAAGCGGTCGACAAGACGGCGGAGCGGCTGGGTCGATGGAGTCTGACTCATGACAGGGGTCCTTCGTGCTGAGCGGCATCGGACGACTCGGTCGTGATGCCGGGATCGGTCGACTGGGGCGCGGCGAACGCGTCGAGTCGCTGCGCGTAGATGAAGAAGATGAAGTCAAGGTCAGAGGTGACAGGGATACCAGGCGGGGGAGGTGAAGAAGAGTCGTTCCAGCCATGGCTCGGCGAGATGCCTGATCCCGGAGCGGAGCCGATCGACGGATGTGGCGAGGGTGATTCTCACGAAAAAGCCTCCTCATCGTGGGGACGACGGGAGGCAGACCACCCCTGACGGTGTGGCGCTCCCTCATCTCCCAGGATTCCCTGCCGGACTTAGCACCTTCCCGATATGGATCGGGGGGTTGCTGGGGCTTCATTGGGCCGGTCCCTCTGCCCCTCTGGATGAGGTCGTGACAGGCTTCGCCTGTCTGCAAGAAACTGTATCTGGTTCCCGGGGGAGAGTCAATAGTTCGAGGGAAGCGTCGAAACGCGAGCCGGGGTGGTGTCGATCGACTCCTCCCCGGCTCGTATCTGACGTGATGGGCAGTGATGGGGTTATTTCACCAGCTCGCCGAGGCGGTCGAAGTAATCCGGGAAGGTCTTCGCCGTGCACCCCGGATCGAGGATCGTCACGCCCGGCGCGCGGAGGCCCGTCAGCGCGAAGCTCATCGCCATGCGGTGATCGTCGTAGGTATGCACCTCCGCCGGCGTCACCGGCTGCGGATGGATCGTCAGACCGTCCTGGAACTCGTCGACCACCTGCCCGAGACGACGCAGCTCCGTCGCGACATCCGCGATGCGATCGGTCTCCTTGACGCGATTGTGCGCGACTCCGCGAATCGTGATCGGGGCGTCCGCGTACGGCGCGATCGCGGCGAGCGTCTGCGCCGTGTCCGAGATCACATTGAAGTCGAAGTCGCCGCCGTGCAGCACGCCATCCTGAGGACCGCGGACCGTCGTGGAGGTCTCCGTCATCGTGACCGTCGCGCCCATCTGCTCGAGCACGCGCACGAACTGGAGATCGCCCTGCGTCGAACGCGTGCCGAGGCCGTTCACCCGCACCTCGCCGCCCGTCACCGCCGCCGCTGCGAAGAAGTACGACGCGTTCGAGGCATCCGGCTCGATGTGATAGTCGCGCGCCGCGTAGCGCTGCCCCGGCGCGACGCGGAACGTCTTCCAGTCGACATCGTCGATCTCGGTCTCGACCCCGAACGCGCGCATCACGTCGGCCGTGATCGTGATGTACGGCTTCGAGACGAGCTCGCCCTCGACCTCGATCGTGACGCCATCACGCGCGTACGGTGCGGCGAGGAGCAGTCCCGTGAAGAACTGGCTGCTCAGATCGCCCGGCACCACGGCGCGTCCCCCGGCAAGGCCGTTCGCGCGCACGATGATCGGCGGCGCGTCGGTGCCGGCCTCACTCGTCGCGTCGACGTCGAGCTGACGGAGCGCGCTCAGCAGCGGACCGATCGGGCGCTGACGCATGCGCGGCACGCCATCGAGCCGGTAGGTGCCGTGGCCGATCGCGAGGATCGCGGTCAGGAAGCGTGCCGTCGTACCGGAGTTGCCGATGAACAGATCCGCCTCCGTGGCCGGGAACTGGCCGTCGCCCCCATCGACCTCGAAGCGATCATCCTCCGGGAACGCCTCGACGTCGATGCCGAGCGCGGCGAGCCCCTCCGCCATGTAATGCGTGTCATCGCTGAAGAGCGCGCCGGTCAGCGACGAGTGCCCGTTCGCGAGACCGGCGATCGGGAGCGCGCGGTTCGTGATGCTCTTCGAGCCGGGGACGCGGGCAGTGCCGATCACCGGTTGCGTGACCGGGATCATCTCGATGCGATCGGGGGCGGTGGCGGTCGAGGATGCCATGAGGTGCTGCTCTCCAGGGAATAGGGCATGGTGACGAGCGTGCGTGGTTCGCTTTCCTAATCCTACGCGAAATCGATCGGGATGCGAAACGGCCCGGATCGTCGTCGATCCGGGCCGTTTCGCGAGGGGATAGCGGGAGGGAGCGCGGCGTTACTCGCCGAGAATGGCGCTCACGATGGCGTTCGTGTTGAACGTGATCATCTTGATGTAGGTGTCGCCATCGGAACCCGCCTCGCCGAGTGCGTCGGTGTAGAGTTCCGGGCCGACAACCACGCCGGCCTCGGCAGCAATGGCCTCGATCACGGCCGGATTCTCGATCGTTTCGGCGAAGATCGCCTTGACGCCGGAATCCTGGATCTGCTGGACGAGCTCCGCGACCTGCTGCGCGGATGGTTCTGCCTCCTCGGTCGTCAGGCCGAGGACCGTGCCGACGATCGTGAAGCCGTAGGCATCGGTGTAGTAGCCGAGAGCATCGTGCGAGGTGACGAGCTTGCGATCCTCCTCCGGGATCTTCGCGACCTCGGACTTCACCCATGCGTCGAGGGTCTCGAGCTCGCCGAGGTAGGCCTCGGCATTCGCGGTGTAGGCATCGGTGTTGTCCGGATCGGCGGCGATCAGCGCGTCACGGATCGTGCCGATGGCGATGATCGCGTTCTGGACGTTGCCCCAGATATGCGGATCGGTGTCGCCGTGATCGTGCTCGTCGGCGGGCGTTGCCGATCCGTCCTCATGGTCGTCGTGATCGTCCTCGCCCTCCTCGTACGGATAGGAAATTCAACCGCATGAGGCCAAGTATGGCACGAGTTTTGGGCCTCGAAACACGTTCGGCCAAGGAAGGTTGAGCGCTCGCTTGCCGCTCAATGGCAAGAGCTTGGGAGGCAGTATGCATTTGGGCCTGGCGCGCGCGCAGCTGCTTCCCCGCAGCGATGGATACCGCCGCTTCACTGGGTCACCAATTGACGCGCTGGTCTACCTCGTCGGGTTGAGCTGCCAGATCCCAATCCGGCTCGCCTTGCGCACCATCATCCACCGGCGCGTCGCAGCCCTCCCACAGCGGTGGCCCGCGTGCCGGGGTGATGTGCGGGGGGGCAGACTCCACCCCGATGTGGTTCAGGATGTGGCGGATTTCGGCGCTGTGGGTGATGAAGGCAATGATGCGCATCTGCCCACCGCACATGGGGCACAGCAGCGGAAATGCCTCGTAGATGCGGGCAATCAGCACCGCCCACAAGTAATGCGCCGCTCGCTTCGGGCGTGCTTCAGGTTCGGGTGTGGGTGTGGCCGCGTTGCCCGGCGCCGCCACCCCAGGTACGCCCGCGCCAGGTTGTGCAGTCTCCACCGTGGCTGGTTGCGACGCAGCAGGCTGAGCCAGCGCCGTTACCGCCGCTCTCAGCGGCGAGTTTGGTGCCAGCACACCAAAGTAGCGGTGCCGGTGGGTGCGTGGCGGTGGCACCAGCGCGGCGATGCGGTCGATCAGTTCCAGCGGTGTGAGGTGCAGCTCATCTGCCTTGGCACCACGCTTGTCACTGGTGGGCTCGCTGCGCTGTTTGGCACAGCGGTACACCAGTTTGCTTCCCTCTTTGCGTAGGCGCTCCATGGAAAACGGTGGACGCGCGCAATAGCGCAGCAGCCGCTCCAGCGCAGCGCGGTCGTGGGCTTCGATGCAGACACCGGCGTCCACCGAGAAGCCGCTGTGTTTGTAGCCCAGCATGTCTTTGGCGTCACAGTTCTCCAGCAGGCCCCGAGCAACGAAGGCGCGCAGGATGCGTTTTTGCAGTGTGGTCTGCACTGGGGCCACGGTAGCCGCATCGATGCCGGTGGCCGCGTGAAAGATGACACCCGGCGATGAGATTCGAGGGGTCGCATCAGCATCGCCCTCGCCCTCCACTTCCTCAAACACCCCGTCCACCACACAAACGTGGAAGTGGACGTGTTCATTGAGGCTGGAGCCGAATCGGTGAATGAAGGCGATGGCACCGATGTGCAGGCCTGCCTTGTCCATATGGGCCGCACCGGGGCTGTGGGTCTGCAGAGTTTGTGCGATCACCCGCAGAAAGATGCGCAGCACCATGCTCAGCACCGCTCCGTCGCGTTGCATGAAGTACCGCAACCTCTTGGGCACGGAGAGCACCCACTGGCGCACCGGCAGGCGGGGGAAAACGTGGTCGCTCAGGTGTGCCGCCGTCTCCACCATCCGCCGCGTGGTGCACGAGGGGCAGACTCCCCGGCCTTTGCAGGAGAAGGCTACAAAGTAGTCGTGCCCACAGTCGCCGCAGCGAGCGCGGGCAAAGCCATGGGCAAAGATGCCGCACTCAAGATACTTGGCAAACGCTTTGCGCACGAAGGGCTTGGGGGTGTGGTGGTCGCCCTGGCCGTCGAACTGACCCGCGCTGGCCAACTCTAGCCAGGTCTCGTAGTGCTCGGCTACCATTTGGTAGAGCAGCGTGCGTTCGGGGTGGCGTGGGTTGTAGAGCTTGGGCTTGGAAGTGGCTGACATGAATACTGTACAAATGCACAGTATTCTGCGGCGATTGTTTGGGTACGCAAAGCACAAGGCCCGAACCGTCGCCAGTTCGGGCCTTGTCAGGGTAGCTTGGCTGCGGACTTACTTGCGCGCAGGCGGCACATCCGTGCAGCTGCCATGCGCCACTTCCGCCGCCATGCCGATGCTCTCGCCCAGCGTCGGATGCGGGTGGATGGTCTTGCCGATGTCGACAGCGTCCGCACCCATCTCGATGGCCAGGGCGATCTCGCCGATCATGTCGCCCGCATGCGTGCCGACCATGCCGCCGCCCAGGATCTTGCCGTGGCCCCGGCCAGCATGGCCGTCTCCTGATCCTGCTTCGGGGCTGTCGTCGAACAGCAGCTTGGTGACGCCTTCGTCGCGGCCGTTGGCAATGGCGCGGCCCGAGGCCGCCCAGGGGAACAGGCCCTTCTTGACCTTGATGCCCTGCTGCTTGGCCTGGTCTTCGGTCAGGCCCACCCAGGCCACTTCGGGGTCGGTGTAGGCCACGCTGGGGATCACGCGGGCGTTGAAGGCGGCGCTGGCCAGTTCCTTGTTGCCCTGCAATTCGCCGGCGATCACTTCCGCCGCCACATGCGCCTCGTGCACCGCCTTGTGCGCCAGCATGGGCTGGCCCACGATGTCGCCGATGGCGAAGATGTGCGGCACATTGGTGCGCATCTGGATGTCCACGTTGGGGTCTCCTCGTTTTCAGTGCAATAAGTGACGGTACGAAAAGCTAGCACTGGCGCGGAGGTGGTGTTGGTAGATCG
>NZ_JALQDW010000049.1:0-4806 GCF_023631025.1 Caballeronia sp. GACF4 | reverse complement strand
GACGGATGCGCTGTTGTCACCATTAGCACCGGGATGTGCTCTTTGGCAAGCATCTCACGGTAAAGATCAGTGTCTGGCCGGCCGTCAGGCGCTTTGCCTAATAAGACTTTGCCGATGTTTTCTTGCTTGCGATGCACCAGCGAGGTTCCGTCCGGAAGGCGAGCCCAGAAGTAGCTTTGGTCAGAGTAATTCATTCTGTTCAACGCGGTCTTGGTCGCCAATTGCGCTTGCTCTGTAGTCATTGCACCGGCAACTTCCTGCTCGTGATAGTACTCAGCCAGGTGCTCCGCCATATTTAACAGGTTAACGATCTGGGCCTCCTTGTCATCCAGCATCGCGCGTCGCACGCTATAGACGTTGTACCCACCGACTGCAAGCAAGGCAATAAGCGCTGTAACTGCCAGCAGCGTTAACCGAGTAGAGATTTTCATTAAAGATTCCGATGCAAAGTTATCCGCCCAATCGCGGCTTAGCTTCACTAACGGCATAGAACGCAACATCTTAAGTCAACGATTTTCGAGTCGGGATCAGAATGCCTTCCGGCGAAGTGCGACTATGCATTTATATGAAACCAGCCCCCGAAAGGCAACGCGGCAAGTGCTGATGGTTGAGCATCGACTTAATGTCGTCCGTCTGCGCGAGCTACATCGAGTCTGTACTTGCACGCTCTGTACACAGGGCATCAGCCGCATCAGTGCATGCCATGCAATGAAGTTGCCCGCGGCAAACGCATTCCGAGGCTTTCAAGACCACGCTTTCCCATCAATTCGATGGGCTGTCGATTCTTTGCCATCAGCGTTACGAGATCACGTAGATAGCAAAGTTAACGCTCCTCAACATCAGCGCGCCAACTTCTCCGCTGCATCAAGTAATACCTTCGCAACGATTGGGGATGACTGCGCTGCCATTTCAGCCCGCTTCCTGAGTTGCGCGGTCAACTTGCGTCTGTTGTGAGTTGTTGCCCCGTTATTCCAAGTATCCAAATGCTTTTTCGCATTCTCAATTGGAGTAGCCCCTTGATTCTCAGGACACGCGGCACCTCTTAAAATAAGAGGGAGTCTTGTGACTGGTTTTAAGCCTAGGCAAATTGTGGAAAGTATCGAAATTTTGAGCGAACCAGAGCGTCGTCGGCGGCGCTCGGTCCAGGAAAGGGTGTCCATCGTGCAGGAGACCATGGAGCCGGGCGCAACGGTCTCGGCAGTGGCCCGTCGGCACGGGGTCAACCCAAACCAGGTGTTTGCGTGGCGCAAGCAATACCAGGACGGCAGCCTGGCGGCGGTGAAAGCTGGGGAAGCAGTAGTACCGGCCTCGCAGTTGGCCGCAGCGATGAAGGAAATCAGGGAATTGCAGCGTCTGCTCGGCAAGAAAACGCAGGAGGCAGAAATCCTGAAGGAAGCAGTCGATTATGGCCGCTCAAAAAACTGGATTGCGCGCTCGCCCTTACTGCCCGGGGACGACCAATGAAAACGGTCTGTGATGTTCTCGGCGTGGCGCGCTCTGCTCTGGCAGTCAGAAAAGCCCGTTCGCCGGACTGGCAGGACGGCCGCCGCGCCCGACAGACCGACGACACGGAACTGGTCGCTGCAATCCACGAGCATGTTGCGTACTTGCCGACTTATGGGTACAGGCGAGTCTGGGCACTGCTGCGACGTAGTCACGAAGTGACGGGTGCGCCGTGCGTGAATGTCAAGCGGGTCTATCGCGTCATGCGCGACCATCAGTTGCTGCTTCAGCGTCCTGGACACCGTCGTGATACCCGCCGACATGATGGACGCATCGCCGTTGACAGGAGCAACGCCCGCTGGTGCTCGGACGGCTTTGAGTTCCGTTGTGACGACGGCGCGCCGTTGCGCGTGACGTTCGCGTTGGACTGCCATGACCGGGAAGCCATCAGTTGGGCAGCAACTACTGGCGGCCATAGCGGTGACGTTGTACGCGATGTGATGCTCGCAGCGGTCGAGCAACGCTTCGGCACGGCACAAGCCGGCTCAACCATTGAATGGCTGTCGGACAACGGCTCTGCATATATCGACCATCGCACGCGTAGCTTCGCTCGCGAGTTAGGTCTGGAGCCGTTGACTACACCCGTGCGCTCGCCGCAGAGCAACGGAATGGCCGAGCGGTTCGTTAAAACGATGAAGCACGATTACGTCGCGTTTATGGATAAGCCTGACGTAGCGACGGCGCTCACGCAGCTGGCTGCCGCCTTCGACCAATACAATGAGCGCCACCCGCACAAAGCGCTGAAATACCGCTCGCCCCGCGAGTTCAGGCGCGCTGCGGTCTCATCAACCTAGCGGTGTCCGAATGTCCTGAGTCGCAGGGGCAACTACATCAATCAAAATTCCAACTAGCTCAGTAACGTCTTCACCTGACTCGCTCCTCGTTGCAGCTTGTTGGAACTCCGTTATGTAATGGCTTACAACGCTCTCATTGCGATCGTCCATTATTCAAAGCTCCGAGTCCAGTTGGCGAAATGTCGTAGTGAGGGCAAAGCGTGTAAAGCGAATCTGCTCCCATCTGCCGTGCGGGTACGCCCCAAAAAAACGCCGACTTTTGAAGGTCGGCGAAAAAGTCCTGACCATCCGAGCACGTCAGGACCTGAGAGAAATACAACGACAAAAAAGTACGACCGTTTAAATAAACATTGACAAACATTATACATCAGGTGAACTTGTGACCGACCTCAGCACCCATCAAAACCACTACTGGCACGTGCTTTTTGAGTGCTAAGTCCACGTTTTAGCTTGAATCGCCTTTTTAAAAAATGATCGAAAGACACTTTTTTCTCGCGTCCACAAACGCTGACTAGAGGGACGACGAAATAAACTTGCCAAGCCAGAAATCCACACCTTTGAAGAGGCATCAAATGATGCTTACCAATACTTAGCGGAGACTTAGGGTAATTGAATTGCACTTGAAGACGCCCGTGTCAAGGAAAACAAGAAAACGTACCTTTGACACAGAAACTTCAAATGTTGAATGGCGCGAGCAAACGGACAGTCCTTATGGAAATCGATGGTCATGTTGCGGACGCAAGACAAGTCGAGCAGCCTTAGAACACGCGAAAGGTGAAGCTACGAGGTATGAACCCGGTCGCATACCCGACTTACCTCGCAACAGCACAGCCGTCGTACCGTCCAATCTTCCAGGGTCTAGTTCATCGAAAGGAATCTGACATCGCTAGCGGACTGCGACATCGATGTAGTCTGAAGGTTGGCTCGCCCCCTAACGAGGCAGGTAGACTGCTCCAAGCATATAAATCAAACTGAGTACAAAAAAAGACACCAACAAGAAAAGTGCAAGATTTCTCATAGTTGCCTTATACGGTAACGTCTATTGGAGACTCTTTTGATACTTTGGCGGCTTTGGCGGTGAACGACCTCATTAGCAAGTTACAACATTATACATAAGCGCAGTATTGAAAATTATCGAAGTCGTTTCAACCTGGAAGCGCTTGCGATATCGCCCGCTATGTGGACAGCATGTTTGCATTGATGCCGCTCTCTTCGGCCGGTTCTGCGACCGACACACCAGGCTCAAATGCCGCAGCCGCGAGGCGGCATCGAAATTTCAGATCAAGGTTTGGGCGTCCCTCGCGGCTATCCGGCTTGGCTTCCGACTGTCACAATGGTGTCCATCAAATCAAAAATGATGGCCACTACTTTGTTCTCGCGTTGCGCCGGCGTCTTAGCGGCCGCCGCGAGGTGCTTACGTCCTAAGCATATGTACCGGACTTCGTCTTAACAAATCAATGACGAAGGCCTTGAATCCTCCCGCCACGTATAAACTGCCCGGCTATCCCGCGTTGTCTTGTTTGAGGTCGGACACCACTTGGCTCACGATTGCACACTTCTTTGCGGAACTAGCGCCGCTGTTATAGCCGAGTGGTTCCATCAACCGATGACGATCAAATCCAAGCTACCCAGTCGAGCGTTGCCCATGCAACAGATTCGTGCGTTCTCCACATGCGGCGGCAAATCAGTTCAGCCTTCAAATTGCTGATGATTGAACCAAGGCGTTGTTAGAGCGATCACCTCGAATGGCGGCCAATGGCAATCTAATGTATAGGTGCTGATGCCGCCTGCAAATAACTGCCGATCTTGTATTGGGTTAGTTAAAACAATAGTCGGACAGCCCAGAGACTTCTTTGATGCCGAATCCGTAAAAAGCTCTCCTGAAGAGCATTTGATGGCAGCTTTTTTTTGGTCAGCATGCAAAAGTTTCCAGCCCCGCGTCCGTTATTGACTTAAGACTGAGCGCGACTGGTCGATTTCGGCGTACTCAAACTAGCTAGGTTGGCCCCGATACCAGGGGGAACAGTGCACGCACCGCCCCACACAGGGCCGGTACATATTGGGCCATAAGAACACTACGGGGCAGCATGGTAGAAACCGAAAAGCGTACTGGACACCATGCGGATGTACCAAGAAATGGAATCACGTAATGCCCGCTCTTACGTCGGCGACGTTATTCACGAGCTTCGCCGGCGATTGAGGACAACGCAACAAACGACTGTGCAGTACATGCACTGAGGTCGACCATCCGGGCGGTCGATGCACTCGATGAGTTCTTCGCTGTTGCTGCCTTGCGTCCACTATGAATGATAAGCCGCTGTTTGATGACGGTGAGCGCGCTGAAAGTTGAAATCATGAGAAACACGTTGATGCAGAGACTTGCAAGTTCAAGTCGGTACCGTTTCGTTTTCTTCGCAAGTACTACGACGGTGCTCTTTTTCTTAGCCTTCAGTGTGATGTGCCTCAATTTGATGCGCATTGCCCGCGATGCTGACCGCATCGACGACAC
>NZ_JALQDW010000048.1:0-278 GCF_023631025.1 Caballeronia sp. GACF4 | reverse complement strand
GTCCATCTGCGGCGGTTGAAAGCCTGACAACTCTTTGAACTTCGGCCTCAAAAAACTCGCTCTCCGAATCGGTCGACAGGGCATCTGCTCGACCTTCGCTCATGTACTGGATCTGAACTGAATTCGCTTCGTCTTGGCTGTTAATTTCTACCGAAAGATGATCTCCAATAGCCTGCCAAAGCTGCTTTTCCCAGTCCGCGAAATCCGAGAGGTAGTCTCCGCGAACATCTACAGCTCCTCTATCGACGAGCCGGTTAGCCCCCGCCGCTTCCATAGCC
>NZ_JALQDW010000047.1:0-271 GCF_023631025.1 Caballeronia sp. GACF4 | reverse complement strand
GCCAAACACCAAATCACCGACGAGCAGCGAGACGCCATCGAGAGGGCTTACCCTCATCCGTCCGACTTCGCGGAGGTCTTCATGCGTGCCCTCTATGACAGCCTGAAGCATCGGCCTGAAACCACTCAGGGTACGCGCTTGGCGGATGTCATGGCTTATGAGGATCCCCACTTCGCCCGTCGAGACTTCAGCGCTCTGATGCGCAACTCTCGTTGGGCCACAAGAAGATGAGGATTGAACCTGCGGGGAGCGGTACCCGACCGCACAAGGG
>NZ_JALQDW010000046.1:0-19200 GCF_023631025.1 Caballeronia sp. GACF4 | reverse complement strand
GGGTGGCGGGCCGCGCGCGGCGGCCACAAAAAAAACCCGCCCGGCGCGGGGGGGGGCCCCCCCCCCCCCCCCCCGACGCCGCTCCACGCGATGGACGCCTCGACGCGAAACGCGTCAAAAATCCCCGCAGGCGTCTGCACGCGCTCATACGCAACCACTTTCGCGCGGCGCCGGTCGTTGGCCGACCACACGCCCTCGGAGTAGACGTAAGCGGCTTCCCACGCCTTGCCGACGAACAGAGGAAAGCGCAGCGCTTCGTTGCTGGGCGAGTAAGTGGCGTTAGGGCCGCGCACGACGCATGCGTTTTCGTCGAGCTCGCCGGTTCCGGGCTGGCCGTTGACGACCACGCTCAACAACGCGTGGCCGTTCTCAATGCGCTCGACGCGCTGCGCGTAGCCGCCGCTTTTGGAGGGGTCGAGCTCGTTGACGAACGAAAACGCCCACTCCTCGCCGACGCCATAAACGGGCGCCTGCGCGGACGGCGGGTTTTGCGCCTCGGCGGACGGCGCGGGGGAGACGACCGGAGCGGGCAAGGAGGCCGTGAGCGCCGCCGAGGCGGCGAGGGCCGCGGAGGCGGCGAGAGAGGGCAAGGGCATGGCGGCGCGCCGATCAATTGAAGACCGGCGGCGTCGACGAGCCCGCCGGGCGCGCGGCCTTTGCAGTCGCCGCCGGGGCGGCTCCCGTGGTGAACGACCAGCTCACCGAAAACGGCGTCGCGGCAAAGGACGTGTTGGACAGCGAGCCCGTCACGGCGACCTTGTAAGTCGTGTTCGCGACCAGCGGCGCGTAGGGCGTGCACATCGCCAGGCGGGTCGATTCCGAGTTGTTGCTGTTGTCAATCTCCTCGCACGGCACCGCGGCGCCCAAGGCGTCCGTGATCGCGAACTTCACGTTCGAGAACGCGCCATTGTTGGCAGCGCTCAGCGTGACCGGGTAGCCTACGGTCTTCATGATGTATTGCGGAGCGTTGGCCATCGGATTCGGAGACTCGTTGGCCTCCCAGCTCGGCTTGACGTTCGTCTGGCCCTCATACGGGTAAGCGATCAGCTTGTTGTCTGGCGTCGCGGCGACGTAGTCGACAAAGTCGGCGACGAGCGTTGAGAACTTCACGGGATCCGTGTTCGCCGCTTGGCCGACGCCCACGCCCGTCGTGTCGAACAGGAAGATCGAGCGGTGGAAAGGCGCGTCGAAGAGGCCGTCGATCGCTTGCGTCGAGCTGTGGAACGCGCCGGTGTAGCCTGCGGCGATCTCGCCGACCGAGTTGGTGGTGTAGCCCACGGCCGCGACGCGGTCCGACGGCGTCACGCCCGTGTAGTTCGGTTGGCCCGCCGTTTCATAGTGGCCGATGCCGTTGGTCGACTGCATGTAAAGGGCGTGGTTCTGCGCGGCGGTCGCCACTTGCGACACGAACTTGAGCGACGAGAGGCTCAGCTGGTTGCGCATCGCGTTGATGAACGCAAATGAGTCATTCACCACGTCCCCGGTCGGAGCGGGCACGCCGCCGGCGCTTGCGCCGGTCGGGGTGAGCAACGAAATCGCAACCGGGGTCGCAGTCGAGCCGTTGCCGCTCGTGTTCGAGCCCGGACTGCTCGACCCGCTGGGCGTTGTTGCCGCGCCCCCATGGTCGCCTCCGCCGCCGCACGCGGCAGCCAGCAGCGCCGTGGCCGCAATTGCAAAAATGGTCTTGTTCATGTTGTGACTCCCTCGTAGTTTTCTGTCCCGCCCGGCTTGCGTCCTGCGCTGGGTGAGCTTTATTGGCTGTTGCTGGTTTTGCTGATCTTTAAACACGCCCGCGCCGCGAACCGGTGGATTGGTCGTCCTCGCTGCGTGTTCGGTTTCGGCTTATTCGCTGTCAAGCCGCTTGTCGCGGCGCGGGGCGTGGGCGCAATGTTGCGTCCGGGCGCACTTTTGCGCCGCGCAATTCGTCCGCTTTTTCTTTGCGTTTTGTCCGGGGGGCAATGTTTCGGGCGCTGGCGCGGGGCCAAAGCCTGGCGGCTCAGCTACCATCTGGAAAAACAAGTCGGAACAAAACAATCGAGGTGGGCATGCCCAAGCCGTTGACGTTTGACAGCGCGATGATGAAGCGCGCGGACGCGGAAGAAATCTGGCGCGAGGCGTTGCGTCCGATGTATGAAATCGAGCGCTCCAAAAGCGAATTCACCGCGAAAATCGAGACGTGGGACCTGGGCGGGGCGATGCTTCTTACCAAGCACGGCGCCCGCGACGAGGTGCAGTTTCGCAGAACGCGTCGGCGCATCGCGACTTCCGGCGTGGACCAATACCTGATTCACTGTCTGCTGGGCGGCAGCCTTTCGTCGGAGTCGGCGGAAGGGCGCCAGCGCGTTGCGCTCAATTCGATCGCCGTGCGCGACATGAACGTCGAAAATGTCGGCTTCGCCCAAGATGCGCCCATGCTCACGCTGAGCGTCCCGCGCGCGGCGCTCGACCGGCTAATGCCCGAGGGCTCCCGGCTGCATGGCGCGACTTTCGCCACCGGGGACCCTGTGGGCGCGCTGGTGGCCTCTCACTTCGTTTCGCTCGCGGGCGTGCTCACGGACATGAGCGTCGAACAGTCCAAGGTCGCCGCGAATGCCACGCTCGGCCTATTGTCCGCGTGCCTGCTGCCGCACGCGCTCTCGCCCGAGACGCGTCACGGCGACCCGCGTTTGGCGCCCATGCTGCGAGCGCGAGCTTTGTCCTTCATCGATCAGCGACTGCTCGATCCGGATCTGGATGTCGACGCCATTTGCGCGGCGTTGCAGCTGTCGCGCACGGCGCTTTACGAGCTCTTCGGCGACGTCGGCGGCGTGGCGCGCCTGTTGAGGGGCAAGCGGCTCGACGAGGCGATGCGCCGCTTGTGCGACCCGCGGCGCACCCGCGAGCGGGTCGGGGAGGTCGCCTTCGCGGTGGGTTTTTCCAGCGAGTCGACCTTCAATCGCGCATTTCGCGAGCGCTTCGGCTGCACGCCGAGCGAAGCGCGCAGCGATTCGAGCGCGCCGGCGGCTCCGCCACCTGTGGATTCGCCCGAGGCCCTCGTGGCCCGCTACGAAGCTGCGGTGCGCAATCTGCGGGGATAACCCGGCTGCTGGCGCGCGGAACTCAAAAAAGCCTCGCGTCCGCCGTAAAGTGATGCGCGGCCTGCAGATGGTCCAGGCGCGTAAGACTCATTTCGCCTCGTTCTGCCCATGTGCCAGCAGCATTCAGCCGTCGACGGCCGGTGGCACGCTTGATCGAACACTGATCCTGCTCGATGATGTTGTTTTTATGCTTTGACTGATTGGCCACAAGGGGGACGTCGACTGTGAACCGGCTTGACGTTTTACATAATATAATTTTTTTATCGCTTTTTGTTAGTTATCCGAATGAAACTCGTCGCTCAGCGTTTGACCGTGCGAGCCAGCGAGGTCGCTGAGCATGGGAGAAACGGTCGTTACTACATCCGCTGACACTCGACAGCGGCGAGCCTTCGCCGATATCGCCGAAGCGATCCAGCCGTTCGCAGTCGTCTAAATTCACATAGCTGTGACATTCGCTGCCAAGATGTTGCCTTAGACGCGGTAAATCAATGCCCACAGTTCGCAGCGCATTGTTTGCGGCCGTCGTCGAAGGGTGCCATTGCGGACTATGTTGCGTCTTCGACAGATGTCCGGCTTGAAAACTGCCGTACCACTTGCCTTGGGCTCATAACCGGCAGCCCAGTCAATGACGACGGACAGTCGCCGCCCTCGACCACCGCACTCCTATCTTGCGACGTCACCTGGCAACAGTTCCTTCGTTTCCCAGTGGGTGAAAGCGACCCAAAGCGGTAGCGCTTGCAGTCGAACGGTTTTCGCGGCTGGACCTGCTCGTGAACAACGCGGGCATCATCATCAACAAGCTGGTGGTGGACATGTCGCGCGACGACTGGGAGCGCATCATGAATGTCAACGTGACAGGCGCCTTCCTGCACTCACGCGAAGCTATGAAAGCGATGATTCCGCAGGGTTCTGGCGCAATTGTGAACGTAGCTTCCTATGCCTCGTACTTCGCATTCCCCACAATCGCCGCTTATACCGCATCGAAAGGCGCTCTTGCGCAGTTGACGCGAACGCTTGCACTGGAGGCTATCGAGTACGGAATCCGGGTCAATGCCGTTGGCTCTGGCGACGTACTTACGAACATCCTCAACGACGTTGCGTCCGGCGGCAACGGCGTCGCGGCGTTAGCTACGCACGGTGAAGGCGCGCCGATCGGTCGGGCGGCCAATCCGAAAGAAATCGCGGAAGTGGTCCTATTCCTTGCCTCTGAGCGAGCAAGCTTCATGGTCGGATCAGTCGTGATGGTAGATGGCGGAATGAGCGTGAAAGTCGGCTCGTAGCGTTGCGATAAGCGAAACACGCCAAGAGGCGGCAGTGCGTCGGAGAGCGGACGTCCCTAACAGCGCGGCGCGGGTGGCTGCTAAGGGTCGAAGAACGAAACCGCTCGCGCGGTAGAGGGCTTCGGCCAACGTGGCAGGTTCCTGAGAGGTCCGCTGCGCAGTTCCGTATGTTGAGGATCGAGGCAATCCGCCTCGTTCTTCAAACGGAGCTGCATCATGACCTCCACCCAACAGGGCGTCAGCCCGTTGCGCCAGCGCATGACTGATGACATGCGCATGCGCCAGCTTTCTCCCAAGACCCAGTCGGCCTATCTGCGCAGCGTTCGCGAGTTTGCCCGATACCGCGACTGTCGAAGACCTGCGAAGTTACCAGCTGCATCTGGTCGACCATGGAACGTCGCCCATCTCGCTCAATGCAGCCATCACCGGGCTGAAGTTCTTCTTCGAGATCACGCTTCAGAAGCCGGAGCTGATGGCCCGGATGCAGCCGGTGCGCGTGCCGCGCATCCTGCCGGTCATCCTTAGCCCCGACGAGGTCCGTCGACTGATCGCGGCAACAGGCAATTTAAAGCATCAGACGGCGTTGTCGCTGGCTTACGGCACGGGGTTACGTGCCAGCGAAGTGGTCGCACTCAAGGTCGGCGACATCGATAGCCAGCGCATGACACTGCGCGTCGAACAGGGCAAGGGCCGCAAGGACCGCTATGCGATGCTCTCGCCAGTGCTGCTCGAACGCCTGCCACTCCGCGGTTTCCTCCCTCGAGGTTTATCCAACGCCTGCCCGCGCGCGCCGTCGTTCCCTCACCCGCTTGTGCTTGAGGGCAGGCGTCGAATAAACCTAAACGGAAGTACGCGCTTGCGATTGGCCGCTTTGGGGCTGCGGAATCTCAGTGACCGCTTCAGGGCGATGAGTTCGGGCAGCAGACCGACGCAGCCTGACCCTGAGCGTGCATGGCCCCGAACAATTTGGCCGTCGAAAAGCTGCTGGCCGATCCGACGATCACCCAAAGGCATGTCACGGCCCACTGCCGTCGTTGCCTCCTAAGGGCTCGAGGCCAGCCGGTGGTCACAGCAGTTACCTTGCTAGCCCTTGGCGAATCAGTTGCGAACCACCACGAATGAAGGTTTCAATCGAGCAACCTCAGCTATTAGACCGGTCGATCTAATCCGAACCAATGGCCGGACTCTCCAGGCTTGCCACTGAGGTGCTGCTCGTCAGCGGCCCGTTGGCGCTGACTGAGCAAAGCGCTGCTCGTTGGCAGCGTATTCGGCTACGACTATGTAGCTCTCACCCACGTGACCCGAGATCGAACGTCGCGACCATTTCTATTCAAGTTTCCCGGCAGGGTCGACAAGTTCGTCTTCGTCGAGCACGAAGGCGGAAGAAGTGCTCCACACACTGCGGGGCGCCTAGAGTGGCGAGTCGAAGTCAACGATTTTATCCCGAAACCCGGCGATGCTCTCCACTTCGACTCTCGCATCCCAAATCGAGGGCACAGCCTTTGGGCTCCGCGACGGTGCTGATGGTAAGGTATGCCCCGGTTGGCGCGCTCGGCGATCTCGGGTGGCCGATGTGTCTTCTCGATAAAGGCTCTCGTCGACTACGACTGACGGCCAAGCTTCCACGAGAATTGGACCATGAACATGTCGGCTTTCTGAGGTGCGTCATATTGGATAGATTGGAAGCGATGGCGATGCTGGTCGCCTCCATGGAGGAAGGAAGCCTATCCGCTGCTGCCAGGAAACTGCGAATTCCAGTCGCGACGCTCACGCGCAATGTCAATGATCTGGAAGAATCGGTAGGCACAAAACTTCTCGTTCGAACAACACGCAAGCTCCATTTGACGGATGCAGGGGTCGACTACGTCGCCGCCGCAAAACGGATTCTCGAACAGGTCGAAGAGCAGGAGCGTCGCGCGGCCGGAGAGTTCACCAATCCGCGCGGCGAACTTGTACTGACGACGCCGGTACAGGTGGCGCGCCTGCGGGTGCTTTCTGTCATCAATGAATTCCTTAGGCTGTTTCCAGAGATCCGGATCCAGCTCTTGCAGTCTGACCGCAACGTCGACCTCGTCGATTCGCAGGTGGACGTTGCAATCCGGATTGGTCACCTGAGCAACAGTAGCCTAATCGCAACGCGACTCGGCATGTTGCGAGTCGTGGTGGTCGCAAGCCCGAAGCTTCTGAAGACGTACGGTATGCCCCGCACCCCCGGGGATCTTCACGACTACCCTCGCGTCGTATTCAACAGCCCGTTCCTGTCCCCCTGGCGGTTTCGCCATGCGGACGCAAACGAGTTTCACACTCTTACGGGCGCGCCACGATTGCTCGTGACTTCACCAGATGCGGCGGCCGATGCCGCCATTGATGGCGTGGGCGCGACGATGCTGCTTGAGCACGACGTGGCGGAGGCCGTGCGCGCTAGGAAACTCCGATTCATCCTGCAGGAATTCGAGGTCGACCCGATACCGGTGCATCTCGTTTACCTGTCCCGAAACATGATGCCGGTCAAGCTCCGCCGGTTCATTGATTTCGCCGTCCCGAAGCTTCGAGAAGCGTTGGCTGACTTCGGGTGCGTCCCGTCGATCTGAAAAGGTGCTCGCTGCGCCTGATCGAGTGCGCATACCGCGGGCTGCGGGCCTCGAAGGCAAGTCGTCACGCAACCGCTTCAATTGACGGTCACTGCGAGTTCTCTACCCCTTCAATGCTACCGGCCAGCTGCGCTCCACTTGCCGCGCCTGCTTCAATGCCCGCTCTACGGCGGTTGCGCTATGGGGGTTGGGGCGGGGCCGCTGATTGGCATGCTCACGCCACAATCGGCCCGGCCTGCGCAAGGATCTAACCATTTTCCGATTAGATGTTGGTTGAATTCCACATATTCAGGTTTGGAGTGGTTAAGTGGATGATTCGTCCTGTGCAAAACGATCGACTGGGATCAGGTGGCCGAACTGGTCGGTGTTCCGCGTCGCATCCCACGGTTGACGCCTCTTTCGTCATTCAACTTAGCCAATATGAGGTAACTGAAATGAAGCTCAAGAACAAGGTCGCATTCGTCACTGGTGGCACGTCGGGCATTGGCCTGGAAACCGCAAAGCTGTTCCAGGTCGAGGGTGCCCAACTGGTGCTGGTCGGCTCGAATGCGGAGCGCCTCGCGGTGGCCGGTAACGAACTTGGCGGCAAGGCACTGCTTGTCCGCGCGGACATTCGAAGGGTGGCCGACATCGAGCGCGCCGTCGAAGAGACAAGCGCCAGGTTCGGTCGTATCGACGTGCTCTTCGCCAACGCAGGCGCCACAACGGTCGCTCCGCTCGAGGCAGTGACGGAAGCGTATGTCACCGAAAACGTTGCGCTCAACTTCACCGGAACGTTTTTCACGATCCAGAAGGCGGCTCCGGTCATGACACAGGGGGGCAGCATCATCGTGACGACGTCGTTTCTGAACACGATCGGATACCCGGGCCTGTCTATCTTGGCGGCGACGAAGGCGGCGGCGCGCTCCCTCGTGCGAACCCTCGGCGCAGAACTGGCCCCGCGCGGCATTCGCGTAAATGCAGTTAGCCCGGGCGCGATCGCCACCCCGTTCTACAGCAAGATCGGGCTGCCTGACAACGTGCTGTCAGAGATTGCCGCCGGCATTACGCAGAAAGTCGCGTTGAAGCGCTTCGGCGATGCGATAGAACTCGCAAAGACTGCGCTGTTCCTGGCCAGCGACGACTCTTCGTATACGACAGGCACGGAGCTGGTGGTCGACGGTGGCCTGACCCAGTTTTGATGATCTCGCAGGAGCCTTCAGAACGGCGGGCTTCGCCGGGCAACGGCCAAGCCCATCGCCTCGATATGGCTCGCGCACGGTAGGAGATTCTCACAGCGGGCTCGAACAACGCACCATTGAACTGTCGAAATGCCTCAGGTTGCTCGTCCATGAACCATCCCGAGTTGCGGCTCGCCACTCACCGCCATTCAACCTCACAGGAATATTGAAATGCGCATTACTTCGTTCGCCGTCGTGGCAGGAATCATTTATCTAGGCTTCCAGGCGTCAGCTCAAGCACAGGTCTCGATCAATGGCAAGACGCTTCCGCTGAACACTGCGATCATCGCCGCCCAAACTGCCGTGGACACATGCAAGGCAAATGGCTATGACGTGACCGCGACGGTCGTCGACGTCTCAGGCACCCCGCAAGTCGTCCTACGCGGCGACCACGCGGTGATCCACACCAAGGACAGCAGTTTCCGCAAGGCTTACACAGTAGTCACCATGGGTCCGATTTTCCACGTCGATACCACCAGCGGTTTCATCGGCGTCCTGACGAGATACCCGCCGCTCGTTGCTCAATCGCTGGCCAGTACGCCCAACGTGACCGCCCTTCCAGGGGGCGTGGCTTTCAAGGTGGGTGAGGAGACCATTGCCGGACTCGGTGTAGGCGGCTCGCCCGGTGGCGACAAGGATGAAGTCTGCGCGCAAGCGGGCATTGCCAAGGCGGCAGAGCTTATGAAGAGGTAGAGCGGAATAGTCGAAGTGCACTAGGTCGCGCGCTTTGATCGCCATGCAGATTGGTGCCTTCACGGGGTTGGGACCGGCCCGCTCTGCGCATCAGATGGAGCGGTCTCGCGCCGACACACCGACGAGGCTCTGTAGGCCGTCCTCCTGTTCGCTGCCGCATAGCGGTCGTCCGCGAAAGACCGGAAATGGCTGATCGGGTGAGGTCGCCAACGGCCGCTTTGTAGCACTCAATTTCGCAAAACCTTGATGCGACTGACTGACCGCTTCTGAGAGGGCCGTCCGACCGGAGTGGGTCGCTTTCACCGATTAGGAAACGAGGGAACTGCTGCCGGGTGACGTCGCGAGATAGGAGTGCGGTGGTGGAAGGCGGTGAATGTCCGTCGTCATGGACTGCGCTGCCGATTATTGGGCCCATGCAAGTGGTACGGCAGGTTTTCAAGCCGGACATTTGTCGATGGCGCAACTAATAGTTCGTCACGCGCCGAGTCATCAGCAAACGAAGCCTCGTGTTATCGCAATACCGTATTCGCGGTTTGAGAATCCGCGGCGCTGCGCTTTTCCAGGTCTCGTCTCGGCTGGCATTTGATGAAGCGTTCCCCGCCCGCCACGCGGTCCAATACGAGATTCTGGTCCGCGCCGATATGAAACAGCGCCTGAAATGTCATGCCAGTAAAGCCGTTGAACACGGCGGTCAGCGCGACTTCCTGTTCACCGGTCTTCGATGTGCGCGCCGAGGCGATCACCTGACTCATTCGCCAGCGATGCCGCATTTCGATTATGGCGGCGTCCCACGCCGGGCTATGCGCGGCCGCATCGACGCCCGGCGTCTGATCGTGCGAGCGGGCAGCCTGCTCCCTGATCGGTGACGCATAGCGACTGCCATACTGAGCAGCCAGATCGATGTCGCATAAGAATCCGCCGGCCGGAACGACCTTTAACCGGGACGCCGCATCGAGATGAAACCGCGCGAACAGCACGTCGAAGCGGAGCAGGGGATCCGCCGTCTCGTCCGGCTTCGCGCAATCCTCGTCGCGTTGTGGCTTGGTCGTGAATCGCGGAAAGAACATCTGTGCATCGTTTATCTGGGGAAAGCGCGCGATGATCGGCGGAATCTCCAGATAGCAGTCACGCGTTTCTTTCATCAATTCGACGGGCGTGCCGGCGCCGGGAAGCGCATCGTCCGTGAGAAGCCATGTCTTGAGCCTCGGCGTCATGCTGCGACGGTCGTCGTCGTCCTCGCGCCAGTCCACGCCGATCAGCGCATTGGCGCCTTCGCGGTTCACCCGCACGAGACTAAGCGGTTCGTTCTTCTCGGTGGCGTCGAGCATGAAGCGTTGCGGAACTTCGGACTGACCGTCGCCGAGTTTCTGCCGGGTCGCCAGCACCTGAGTCGAAAAGTTCCGAGCGGGATCGTCCGTCAGATAATGTCCGGCCGGATCGATGCCCACGCCACGCGCCAGCACCCACGCATGCGTCGCATTGCCCTGCGCGTTCTTTTCGATGAGCACGTCGTGAACCAGAAAACGATAGGCGTTGTGCACATTCTGCGAATCGAGATCGTGCGCGATGTACGATGATTCAGGGAGACGATCGAGCCGATGTTCCAGCAACTTCGGTCCCGTTCCCGATGGCAGCGTGCCTCTGTGCGTCAGCGACACGACTTCGGCGGTATCGTCCTTTCGAACGATCTTGCCGACCGACACGTCGCAATCGAACCACCCGCGGTCAGACTTGCATTTCATGACCTTGTCGAGCGACAGGAACTTGGGCGCTGAAAACTCGGGATTGAGGCGTTCGACTTCCAGACTCGTATCCGTGAAGCCGTCGCGCGCAAGCGCAGCGAACGGCGCGCCGGAGTTGTCTTCCGCGAATTGCGGCGGTGTTGCGACCCGCCCGAGCGGGAACGGAGCCGCCAATGTGTTTTTGCGATCGAGCACGTGATCGGAGCCCGCCGTTTCCACCGAGTAATACATGGTGACCGCGTTGCGCCTGAACCAGAAAGAGCGAATGCCGAGATTGTTCGGGTCTGACGGACCCCAGTCAGAAGGCAGGGCGCGCGAAATCACGTAGTTGTCGGCATGTGCGGGCATCGGGTCGTATTCGAAATAGGTCGATCTTCCCGCGCCCTTGTAAGAGCCCGAGCCGCCGAGCGCCACGCCCAGGAGCACCTTTTTCGCTTCTGTTTCGCAGAAGCGGTAGGGATCAGTGGCCGAATTCTTTTCGCTTGCCGCGTCCTCGCCGCCGCTTGCCTGTATTTGCCGGCAAAGGCGAAAGGCCGACTCCTGAAGCGCGAGATCGCAATCGTTCTGCGTATAGCCATAAGTCGCTAGCCCATGCCGGTAACAGAAATCGTGATTCACACACGCCTGACGAAAGCGAAGGCGAATATCGGACACGCCCGCCGCCTGGCTGAAGGCGAGATCGCCGATGGCAGGAATCGAGCAATCGATGCCACGCCCCTCGCCCCCGATGATCGCCTCGGTCTGCGGCGACGATGGATACGCAATGAACGTAGCAGGCGCTTCCGTTTCATAAGGACGCTGAAGATTCGAGTAGACCTTGTTCGCGATGCCGTTGGTGATCCAAGTACAGCCGGATACGATCAATGCGGCCGCCACCAGCAGCGCCGGATGACGTGTGCGGACTGACGCGGTAAGCGACGCGCGACAACGGGCAAGCACATTGCTGATCATGGGTCACCGTATTTGCGAGTAGGGCCATCCGATGACCGGCACGTCGCGGCTCAATTGGCCTTCGTGCCGGACACGAGCCTGATGGTCCAGAAGTCGGCGCAAAGCTCGGTGCTGATCAGATATTCGTAGGGCATGTCGAAGTAACCCTGCTGACCCCAGTCCTTGCCCCAGGAATTGCGGACCTGAAACGTGTGCGTGGCATCGTCATAGCCGACTGCCATGACGGCATGGCCGCCGACGAGTTTCTCGGCCCGGCCGGGCATGTTGAGCACGCCGGTCTTCGCGACTTCCTGTGATTCGAACGCGTCATAGCACGCAAAGCCGAACACGAACGGAAAGCCCGAGGCGAGACATCCCTTGAGTTGATCGAGTTGCTGAATCAGACGGCTGTAGCTCACCGCCCGATCCCTCAGGGCGCTGGTGTAGCAGGCGGGCGTAGGCTTGTCGTTGACTCTGGCGATATCGTATGGCCAGTCGCTTTTTCCTTTGCCTTCGAAACAATCGCCTTGCGACGAAATCACCTTGATGCCATCGCGTATCTGCGCGCCTTTGTCCGCGATGACATCGCCCTCGATCACCCGTTCGTTGTAGTAGATGAACAGGCGCGAAGGCGTGGCGCTGGCGCGCGTCAGCCCTTGCCGCATGCGCTCGTACTGAATCGCCGCTGCGATGGCGTTGGCGGTGCAACTGCCGATCTCGCCCTGATCGTAGACTTCCGGGCACTGCGCCCGAAGACTCATGCTCGCGGGCATCGAAACGAAATGTGGCGCGGCGTAAAGATGATCGCGCGCATCCGGCAGATCACGGTTCCAGCCCAGGCGTTTGATCCGGCGGGACCGCAGCGGTCCGCCCGGTTCGGTGACCGGAAAGACAGGCAGCGACGAGGCATCGACGAGCGCCTGCGGCGAACCGTTTCGCACCATGACGACATGCCGCGCGAGCACGGGAAACCTGAGGTCACTGTCCGCGTCGGCGGGAGCCGCGCGGTCGTTGTCCGGATTGACGAGCAGGACGGGAACATGCCCGTCACTGTCGGACTGCGTTGCGTCCGGCTCGACATTCTTCCCGGCTCCGGCCTTCAAATCCTTCTTCTGTTTGCCGCGCTTGGCCATGACAAAGACCTCTCGATTAGCGTTCTCGTTTCCCCGGAAATCACTGAAAATTTATTGGCTGTGAGTTGTGGAAATGCGGGCGTCACACGGCTTGATTGCCCGCGTTCTAGCCGGCTTTCGCAACCTTGTCCGTCGTCTTCTTCTGATCCGATGCCGCCTTTGGCGGATCCGCCTTTTTGGGCATCGGCACGTAAATGACGGGTTTGAGGCTGAAGTCGTGCAGCGGCGGCTGGCCGGATTGCTTCCAGTAAGTGTCTTCGGTCTGGATGTCCAGCGTCGCGTTCAACGGGCCGCCGGCTTTTGGAACGAGCCGGGACGCACCCAATGCACTCAGCGCCGGAAAGGACAGGACGACCGTTCCGACGCTCGGGCCCGGTTGAATTTGCGCAACGAGCGTGGGCGCGTTCGCACCTGAAAAGCGCAGCGCTGCGCTCGTCATGTTCTGCCGGAGCGCCGGGTCGAAGGCCAGCGTGACCGTCGCGCCCGTCTCGCTGTCTTGCACGATCGGACTCTGTTTCAGCAACACGTTCTGCAAACGGTTGTCCCGGCTGCGCGTGACGTCTTGCGGCCACGAAGGTTGATCGGCCACCGCGTAGCCGTATTCACTGGAGCCGATGACATCGGCAAGGTTGGTCCATAGCGCTTCTCCCATGGAAGGATCGACACCGCGCTCGATGAGAAATTGCCGAAACTTGAAGTAGTCGTTGTCCTGAATCACACCGATAAGGTGCAAAACGGCCGCGAAGTCGATTGACTGGCTTGCGTTGAAACGCTCCAGGATCTCCTGGACTTGTGCGGCAAGCAATTGACGGTCGGCGTGCAACGCAGCTCCGGTTTGCGCATTGCGCAGTTTCGAAGCCGACGACATGAGAATCTGCGTATGCTGTCCGGCCGGACACGTATGCTTACGTGTCATCAGCACGAAGGTCACCTGATGCGTCGACGTGGTCATGGCATATCCGGACACCGCGTCGTAGCCCGCGCCGAAGCGTACTTGCAGAACATTGTCAATCGTTCTCGACACCATATAGAGACTGTTGTATTCAATTCCGAGCAGCGAATCGAGTCTTTTTTTGATCGACTGAAGATCGCCTTTAGCCCCTACGTCGCCGACGCTGCCGCCAAGACTCAGCGCCAATTGATGAGCAATATTGGCTGCGTTCGACGCTTGCTGTGTTTCCATTTGATCCGTGACAAGCAAAGGCAGTACTAGCGCGGTATATCGAGCATTGCTCTTCCTTTCCTTGGGCGAAGGCGGGTTCGCATCGACTTCGACCGCCTCTTGATTTTCGACGTCGCTCACATTGTTCACGCATTTGGTGAAAAGGCCCAACTGAACGTAAGTATCGAACGGCTGATGATGCGCATACGGCGCAATACTCACCTGCGCGCGCACGATGTACGGCTCATAGCCGTTCCTGAACGCGGCATCGCCTACGTAGCGACTCAATATCTGCATCTCCTGAAAAATGGAGAAGCCGATTTCGCTTGCCAGAAGTTGACTCGGCGTCAATCCACTGCCGGTGAACGCGAGTGCACTCGGCAAGTCGGTCATCGTTGCGAAGGCAGGCGTGGACGCGGGCACCGCACCTGAATTGCGCGTCGTGCTCGCGGTGTTCGACGCTGCGCTGGCGGAGCTTGCGGTACTGGCATCGGACGCGCTCAGCACGCCGTCCACCGTTGTGCGCACGGCATTGTCGCTTGCGCCGTTGCTCTGCATTGACGAACTGGTGGAACTGCGGCCGATCGTCGGCCCCTGAATCGCGACGGATGCGGACAGCAGACTTAACAGATAGCGCTGATACTGCGAACTGACCGGAAGCGCCATCTGGATCGCTTCCTTGATACTCACATTCATGTTCGGTTGAAGCGCCGATGCGTAGGTATGCCAAGGTGCGACCGAGAGAATGGCCACGTGAATGGCGGCGGCTTCCTGCTGTGAGTTCGGCAAATGCTGCTCGACGATTTCCTGATGTGAACACGCGAGAAGAGAGAGTAATAGAAAGGGATAAAGTCCCGATCTAATACGCCTCATATATTTTGTATAACTAACTAATTTGTATGACGCTGAATCGTTATTGTTTTTCATCGGACGATACCCCGAACGATCGTTATCGAAGCAAAGCGTCGTCCGGCGGTGCGTCAGGCCGATCACACCGGTCCGGAGGACGAACGTTCTTATGCGTATGAGAAAATGTCTAGGAGAATCTTAACCAGTGCGTGTTGCGACTTTCGGCCGCCTTGCCGCGATGAAATCGTGGCGGCGGCCGGAACGCTCTGTTGCTCAGTTTAGTACGCCTGGATCGTTCGGAACAGGAATGTGTGCGTTACCCCTCACAAATAAAACGTTACCCGAGACGCGCGTTTGCATTCAAGCGAATAGGCATACGAACTAACTTGGAGTTGGCTTTTTTCTGGTCTACGATCCTTAAGGCTTCGCGCGGCCGTTGAACGGTTCCGTTCAATTTCATGCAGACGGGGCCGTGGATCGAACGGCACTGACGACCGATGTCAGCGACGTGTGCTTCCGCCAAGAACCCACACTACGATTTTTCGACCCTGAACGGAGGTGTCATGTCGATTACCTGCAATTTCACGCCGCGCAATACACTGCGAATCGAGTGCGGAGGCGAGATCATCGAAGTTGTTCTGCCAACCAGCTCGACAACGGCGCCGCCTGAGCCTGATTCCGCCAAACCCGAAGTGGTGATGAGGCCCATCTCGCGGCGCGTGCTGCCGAAGCCGTGTCCGGGCATCATGGCGATCGTCGCCGGCAAGAAAAGCGAAGCGCTCGATTTCGACTGGATGCACGTTCACGATTCCGTGCACCTGCACAGCCTCGAAAGCATCGAACGGATGAACGGGGACCAATTCGCGCAATCTTTCGGACCGGGCGGGTCTGGACTCGAAGTAAGCGACAACGGTCTGAGGATGATCAACGTCGGTGTAGCGCCGTGGAGCGGAACGACGCCGAGTCAGTTGGAGAACCTGCGGCAGATCGTAGAGGATCACACCAACGGCGTCGACGCGGTGCGCCTGTTCAAGTTGCCGGACGCCGGTTGAGCGGCGCGCTGAGTGGCCTCCCCTGATATTTACGCGACCGCGAAGGTCAACCTGCGAGATACCGTCAAGACGCTGGTTGGCATCTTCGGCGGCATCGCAGGCTTGCTGCTCGCCGGCACGCCTTTTACCGGCTACGGCAATCTTGATCCGGCGTCCGCCACGCTGCGCTGGTCGATCGCGACCATCGGACTCGTCGCCGCGGTGTGGCTGGTCGGGCGTTCGATCGTGCTGCTCTTGCGGCTGTTGCAGCCCGATCTCGTCTACCAGAGCGTGCTGCGGCGAGAGATCAATCTTGCTCAGTACGATCCGGCCGATCAAAAAGAGATCGAAGCATTGCGTGCCGAATTCCAGCGTCAGCGCGAGAACCTGCTGCCGGAGAAAGGCATGCTGTGGCTCGATGACCTCGAAGCGGATGTCGCGGGCGCCCATAAGGACTGGCTGGACGAGGTCGACCTGGCCAGCGCATCCAATGCGCCGCCCGAACGCACCGTTCGCGTCGATATCCTGCGCCAGATTCATGAAGCCTTGTACGACAACGTCGGAGCAATCAACAACTGGGCGGCCTATACGCGTCTTCGTGGTCGGGTCGTCGACGGATGCAACCGCGCCCTCGGACTGGGCTTCGCTGCACTCGTCGCGATCGGCGTGTTCTCCTGGGCCGTCGGGCAAAAAAAGGAAGTCAAGGTCGATCCGCCGGTGACGCAGGTTTTCGTCATCGCGACGCCGGTCTCGAATCCGCCGCCACCGCCATCGCCACCGGTGGCGGCGCTCCCGGCATTGAATCCGATCTTGTTCGAGACGGGCAAGGCCGTACTGTCTGCCGAGGGCATGACGGAACTTGCCAAATCGCGCGACTATCTGCGCGGCCATCGCGACACGTGCGTGCTGGTACTCGCTTACACCGACACGCGAGGCAGCCGCGCGGTGAACAAGGCGTTGGCGGCCCGGCGCGCTCAGGCTGTGCGCGGAGCGCTGATTGCCGAGGGCGGAATCAGCGCGGCGCGCATTTTCGTCGCCGAATTACCCGAAACCGACTTGCCCGCGCTCACGGGCCGTGCAGTCGACAGCCAGAGCAATCGTAGCGTGCAACTTCTGCTTATGACTTCGCCGCCGCCGAGCGTGCGTTGAGGAATCTTTAGCGAATGATGCATGTGCTGCGCGCTTTCACGGTTTGCGTCTTCCGTGATAGCGGTCGATGACTAAGAAACTGTTGCGAAATTAGTTAAACAGTGGCTTGAGACGTGTCCAGCAAATCAGGGCGCAGGCCAGAGACAGGAAGGCTTGATGGATATGGGCATAACGTTTGTAGCGAATCTTCAGGCGGCGAAACGAGTGAAGCCATGCAATAGAGCGCTCGACTGACCAACGCGTTTTGCCGAGCCCGCTTCCATGAGGCGAGCCGATTTTGGGAGCACCGGCGTGATGCCGCGTTCTCTCAATCGTTGCCGATGCGGTTCGGAACTGTAGCCCCGATCGCCCTGAACGTTTTGTGGTTTATGCAGGGGGCGCCCGCGCTTGCCCTTGATATGGGGTATTGCCTCGACGAGCGCATCGAGTTGGATGATGTCGTGTCGATTCGCTGCGCTCAGGATGACCGCGAGCGGGATGCCTTGTGCGTCGACGATGAGGTGGTGTTTGCTGCCGAGCTTGCGCCGGTCCGTGGGATTCGGGCCGGTTTTGTTCCCGCAAGCACGACGCGGATCGATGAGCTGTCCACGAGTGCTCGCGACAAATCGATTTTGCTACGACGACGCAGTTCGGCAAGGAGCGTTTCGTGGACGCGTTGCCAGACGCCCGCTTCCTGCCATGGGACGAGCCGTCGCCAACAGGCAGTGCCTAGGCCACACCCCATCTCCTGCGGAAGGAGATTCCACGCGATGCCGGAGCGCAGCACGAACACGATGCCTGTCAGTACAGCGCGGTCGGGTGTCGGCTTGCGCCCCGCATATTGCCGATTGCGAGGTGCTCGCGCACGCAGAAGTGGTTCGATGAGTGACCACAGTTCGTCATCTATGAGTACTTTAGGCATCGCTTCCTGTCAGGCAAAACAAGACAGAAAGTTAACACCAAGCCAGAAAAGTTAACAGCCCCATGGGCGCGCGAGGGCGAGCCCGCGGCACGCCAGTCATCACGCGCGGCCTGCAGCCTCAGCGCGAGCTCCAATGCCCCGTCCAGGTGTTTGTGCCCGACTACCGCTCCGTGACCACTTCGGTGAGCCGATCATATTGCCGATACGGCAGCATCCGCTCCAGCGCGTGAATTTCAATGCGCCCGTCGGGATACTCCCATACCTCGGTATACCGATGAATCAGCGCCCGGTTCTCATCCGTGTCCTCCAGGAAATACATCACGCGGTCGTACTGCACGGTCAGCGCCTTGGTCACGCGCCGCTGCTCGCGCCACGTCAGCATCTCGTCCAGATGCTCATCGTCGTGCAATGGCCAGTGCGCATCGAACGTGCTGCGCGCGGGCTTGCCAAAGCGCGCGTTGTAATCGGCCATGAAGCAGGGCGCCCAGGCATTGGCGTCGGCCATCGTGTTGATGCCGCGCAGGCGTAACTCCTTGACCGGACGATCCTGCAAGGTCAGATTGGCACGCTCCACCCGTCCCTTGGCCGGACGCGAATTGGCGCACAGCGTCTCGAAGTTCAACTGGTACATTGCACGGCCGAACTGCGTCACGCTACGCCCGGTCTTGTGCGCCACGACGCTGCGGAACACGCTCGCCCGGTCGCTGTAGAACGCCATCGGCTTGCCGTAACGTTCCAGATACGCGCGCGTCGCCTCGAAATAGCTGAAGGTCGATTCGGTGGGGGTAAAGTGCAGATGCATCAGGCGACTGGTGGCATCGTCCACGTACACCACCAGCGTAGATTGCGGTGCACGCTCCTCGAACCAGCGATGCTCGCTGCCGTCGATCTGGATCAGCTCGCCCAGACACGAACGGCGCGCACGGGGTTGATAGACCTTGGGCGGGCGTTGCCGGCGCGGCACCCACAAGCCGGCCTCGGTCATCAAATGGCGTACGGTTTCCTTCGATAGCGTCAAACCGTGGCACTCGCGCAGTTTCTCGCACGCGAGCGTCGGACCGAAGTCGGCATAGCGCTCGTGAATCAACGCCAGCGCCCGGCGGATCGTCTTATCAGGCAACTGGTGATTGCTCCGACTACCGCGACGTCTTGAAATCAGGCCTGCGGCACCATCGCCCCGATAACGGATCACCAGGCGCTCGACCTGTCGCCGACTCAGGCTCAGCCGCTCGGCGGCGCGCCATGGCATCAGCCGTCCGTCCGCCACGGCCTCGATCACCTTCAATCGTCGCAGCTATCTGCGCCCGTTTACTAAATCTAGAGTCCGTCTTAATCAGCAGTAAGGACTGCATACTGTCGAGGCCAATTTGAAATGTCCGATATCCGGCTAAATTGAAATGTCCGGTTTGGGGTCGGTTCCTGCTTCCAAAGAAGACAGTTTC
>NZ_JALQDW010000045.1:0-990 GCF_023631025.1 Caballeronia sp. GACF4 | reverse complement strand
CATAATATCGGTGACTCGTTGGATGGCGGTGCCTACGCGCTTCATCGTTTCAGCTGCCTGTGCGACCAGTTCGGTTCCGTCCTTGACTCGACTACCGGACGTTTCAATGAGAACCTTGATCTCCTTAGCGGCGGCCGATGAGCGTTGCGCAAGACTGCGCACTTCGCTTGCTACAACGGCGAAGCCACGGCCCTGTTCGCCAGCGCGTGCCGCCTCTACCGCCGCATTAAGCGCTAGGATGTTGGTTTGGAATGCAATACCTTCGATCATTCCAATTATCTCAGCGATCTTGCCCGAGCTTTGCTCGATCCCGCCCATCGTCTGGATGACATGACCAATCACTGTGCTTCCCTCGTTAGCAACGGCATTCGCGTTTTCAGCGAGTAAGCTTGCTTGTTGAGCGTTTTCCGAGTTTTGTTTAACTGTGGCCGTCAGCTCCTCCATACTCGCTGCAGTCTCTTGCAGCGAGGCTGCTTGCTGTTCTGTTCGGCTCGATAAATCGGTATTGCCTGCCGCAATTTGAACTGCACCCGATGAAACCGATTCGGAGCTTGCACGAATCTTGGTCACCATCCCTTCCAAGCCACGCCGCATCTTTTCCACAGCAGCCAGAAGGCTGCGTTCATCACCGTCTTTAAGCGGTGTTGGAGCACTCAAGTCGCCACCTGCAATCGCCTGAACAACCTGCGCCGCATAATCGGGTTCACCTCCGAGAGCTTCGATGACGCTGCGAATCGTCCTCCATGCTAATAATGCGATGGCCCCAAACGCTAGGCCAATCAAGCCGCCGATCTTGAGTGTAGAGTGCCAAAACGCAGCGCTGATATCGTCCGTGAAGAATCCCGTACCAATCCACCAACCCCAAGGCTTGAACTCAACAATGCCGTTTATCTTGCCTGTCATCACGCCAGTCGACGGATGCGCTGTTGTCACCATTAGCACCGGGATGTGCTCTTTGGCAAGCATCTCACGGTAAAGATCAGTGTCTGG
>NZ_JALQDW010000044.1:0-55622 GCF_023631025.1 Caballeronia sp. GACF4 | reverse complement strand
TTGCTCGTCAGCGCGGATACGATTTCGCCGTCTTTGGCTTCTTTGTTGAGGTCCGTGCCCAGGCCGGAGTAGTAGAGCGGATACCAGAACTGATTCGGCAAGTCTTTTTTGCGTTCATCTTTGTTATCGCGGTACGCCTCCCAAAGTCGGCAGATATTGGAATATCGGGACGTCGATGGGTCATCATGGTCACGGTGTCGACCAAATCCATCAAAAAAGAAGCCGATATGAATTACCGCACCGCATGGGATGCAGTCATCGGAAGGATAAGCCTTCGTGTTGACGCCAATTGCGTCCAGCACTTCAAGAGGCGTGCGATCTGCGGGATCGGTTTTGTTCGTATTAGCCATTCTTACTTCCACCTGCGGCATGGATAAACTTGTTGCTCTTAATCTCGCGCACAACATCTGCAGGCAGCCTCTGCATTGCAAGACCAAACGCTCCGGGCTTGCCCTTCGACTCCATGACGATGCGCTGCACCGCCGGGTGTTCGTCAAACTTCGGATTGACGAGCAACGTGTAGTACACGTACTGCTCAAGATCGACCGAGTCGGTGAAGCGGTATTTCAGCCAGCCTTGAACAGCCACACGCGTGGTTCGACGGTAGGCGGCAGCCCAGTCAAGATCGTCTGGATTTGCAGCCTTGCCGTATTTCGTTTTAAACCAATGATGTACTTCAGCATAGTCAAATCGAGAGCCGCTAAAGTCATTGCGAAACTCGAATTCGACATGGTCGTCTGGATAGAAGTGCACAGCCAAGACGTCGTTGCCGGCCCGGTCAGACCTCTTCACAGGATCAAGATGAACCGTGGTTACTTTTTTGATCTCCTTTATGGGTGCGTACAGGTCCTTTACGGCCTCGTCCGCGTCATAGACTTGCCACTCGACCGTGAACTCCGTTCCCTTTAGCTTGTAGCAGCAGCTTATTCTTCCTTCGCCTGACCCTGGCGGCAGATCCCCGCCTCCACTGGCTCGATTCCCGTATTTGTCACGGACCACAAACTCCGTCAGGTTGTACGGCGTGTAGTTCATACCCTCCGCGCTCAACCCGCCATACACTGGCTCAGAAGAAAAAAAGTCGCAGCCCGCAAGAAAGACGGTTGCCACAAGCAAAACAAAGATGTGTTTCATCAAACTTGAAAGGTTCATTCGTATGCGCATGATTGCGTTAGTTCACCATTCCACCAGATAGATAGGGCAATACTTTTGCTTGCAACAACCGCGTTCAACCAGCGACGCCGCACGCGGTTAGCAAGATCAAATTGAATCGGCTTGGCCAACTTTGCTTCCGTTTGCCAAATGATCGAATTTGTTGCTCTTAATCTCGCGCACAACATCTGCAGGCATCTTCTGCATTGCAAGATCAAACGCTCCGGGCTTGCCCTTCGACTCCATGACGATGCGCTGCACCGCCGGGTGTTCGTCAAATTTCGGATTGACGAGCAACGTGTAGTACACGTACTGCTCAAGGTCGACAGTGTCGGTGAAGCGGTACTTCATCCAGCCTTGAACAGCCACACGCGTGGTTCGACGGTAGGCGGCAGCCCAGTCAAGATCGTCTGGATTTGCAGCCTTGCCGTACTTCGTTTGAAACCACTCATCGACCTTTCCATATTCGAATCGAGAGCCGCTAAAGTCATTGCGAAACTCGAATTCGACATGGTCGTCTGGATAGAAGTGCACAGCCAAGACGTCGTTGCCGGCCCGGTCAGACCTCTTCACAGGATCAAGATGAACCGTGGTTACTTTTTTGATCTTTTTTATGGGTGCGTACCCGACAAGCGCGAGTACTTTCTGCACTTTTACGACAACCGCATTCTCGCGCGTATTCGAAGCGTCTGGACCGACGAGCAGGCACATTGCTTTATCGCGCCCTGCAGGGAAATCTGGTTTCGAGATCGCGATCAAGGCGAGATCGTCTGGCGGAGCGATGGGGCTTCGAAGCCAGCGCGAGCGGATGCGCCATTACTTTTGTCGTCGGATCAGCACGCGCGATTATTTGCGCTTGAGGTTATTGACGAGGTCCGGATTGAGGCTGTCATGCAACGCGCCTACGATGATTGGTCTGTTTGGATCTTGTGCCGTAAAAACCAACGCCACCTCGGTCCCGTCGATCAGCGGCATGTGATGACCATAGTTAGGTCCCGCATACGGCCGTGCCATCCGGATAGGGCGACTGCGTCCACCCGGACTCCACTCGTCCAAATCGAACGGCATCTTCGTGACGTACAGGCCCTTCTCCGTGAGATAGCTGTACTTGTACTTGCCTGGAGAATCTATCCGCGCGGGAAGAGTTCCTGCGATCTTCGGTCGCTCAATCTTGTCGATGCTCGTGCGCCATCTCCGATCCGCGGGAATCGCCCGGAAAGCGCACCAATACGACGTACCGCGTCCACCTCCGCAGCGTACCGACGTGACAAAGAGACCATGCGGCGCGTCCTTCGGATTCACGTCCAGACGCATTACCTCACCTGCCTCGAGGGAGAACGGATTGCCTCGGCCTGAATAGCTGATCTGCTCCGCCAGATGCGCCTCATGACGAATCAGCGCAATCGTCTTGCCTTCTTCTTGCGTCTCATAGTGTTCGCCCCAATGGTTGTCCACTCCATCAGTGGTTTTATCGGCAGGCGCGGCATTGGACTCGACTAGCAATGAGACATCCGCTTGCCGATGGTTGTAATCGTCGAGCTGAATTGCTTCGGGCACGCGCCGGGTGATCGTTTTGAGCGAACGAAGCGATTCAGCACCCGCGCTTTCCAAACCGGAATGAAGACGATAAGGAACGACGCGCTGTTTGCGCGCGTAGGCATCGAGATCGTCGCCGAAAATCATGGCGGTACCATTGGACTTCTGCTCGAAGCGAAACCACAGCCCTTCCTCTGCGCAAAGTCGCTGAATGAAGGCGAATGTCGTCTCGTGATATTGAGTCACGTACTCGCGGCGTTTGTATTTGCCGCGAAGCTTCAGAAAATCGAAATCCACGCCAAGGCGATAGCCGTAGTGGCGCAATGTATCGGTGATGATTTCCACGACGGATTGCATCTGGAACAGCCTGCTTTTGCGGGCGCGGGCGAGATCGGCGATCCTGGGTACGAGCACGACGCGGTAACGCGTCTCGTCGGCGGACATTCCGAGTTGCTCAAAGCGGCAGATCATCCCGTGCGTGACGTACGACTTCGGCATCTTGCTAAAGTCCTTCCAGCGCTCACCGAACATTCTTTGCAGATACCCTTGATCGGGATCAACAGGATCGATGGTAAATGTCGCTGGTCGGCCGACGACTTGGTCCATTGGAATATCGGCGACCGGGCTCGTGAAATCTATTTGATATTCATAGAGCTCACTGACGCTCGCTTTGCCGGAAAATCTAAGCACGGAGACGGGAAAGGACTGCGGCTTGAGTTGTAGCGTATAGGCCTGACTTGGCAATACCATCGACATCTAAATACATCTCCTATGAATCTCTTTTGATGCGCGCGAAATTTCGATCCAGCGTTTCGGCATCCTGATCGCACTGCGTAGTTCTTTGCCATGAGATCGACGAATTGCTAGTCGAACTCAATTCAGGCCAGTAAGGAATTGTTGCCGAAAAAATCGCTGCTCGTGCGCAGCCAATCTCTCCGCAATGCGATGCTCGACTATAAGAATTTCTGCAGATTCATCGACTTAACAAGCCATTTGGATATCGATGCAGTATTCTATTTTTAGGAGTTTTCTGATGACCCAAAGGGCTTTCTCGCTGATACATCGGCCACATCTTTACCGAGGCTGCAGTCAGTCACGCGCCCAAAGAAGGCCGCCGTCAAAGCTTCCACCGACGGCGGTCATGTGACTTCCTAACGCGATCCTCGCACGCGCGCCATAACAGGCAACACTCGTCTCACAACTTCGTCACCTGCAACATCGCATCAGCAAACTCCCTCGGCGCTTCCTGCGGAAAGTTGTGTCCGACACCCCCGCCCAGCGTGCGATGCACATACTTGCCCGTGAACTTCTTCGCATACGCAGCAGGTTCGGGATGCGGCGCGCCGTTGGCATCGCCTTCCAACGTGATGGTGGGCACGGAGATGGTCGGTCCTGCCGCAAGACGCTGTTCGAGCGCGTCGTATTGCGCTTCTCCCTGTACAAGCCCGAGCCGCCAGCGATAGTTATGAATGACCACCGCGACATGGTCCGGGTTCTGGAACGATGCGGCCGAGCGTTCGTACGTGGCATCGTCGAAATTCCACTTCGGTGACGCAAGCTGCCAGATCAGCTTGTTGAAGGCATCGCGATTGGCCGCATAACCCAGCGCGCCACGCTCCGTCGAGAAATAGTACTGATACCACCACTGGAACTCCGCCTTGGGCGGCAGCGGCTTTTTGTTCGCCTCCTGACTGCCGATGAGATACCCGCTCACCGACACCAGCGCCTTCACGCGCTCCGGCCACAATGCAGCGATGCAATCTGCCGTGCGCGCACCCCAGTCGTAACCACCGAAGATGGCCTGCTCGATCTTGAGCGCATCCATGAGCGCGACGATATCCACCGCTGTCACGACCTGTTGACCGTTGCGCACGGTATCGGCGGAAAGGAAGCGCGTGGAGCCATAGCCACGCAGATACGGCACGATCACGCGATAACCGGCCGCGGCCAGAATAGGCGCAACCTCGGCATAGCTGTGGATGTCGTAAGGCCAGCCATGCAGCAGAAACACGACCGTGCCATTGGCGGGCCCGAGTTCCGCATAGCCGACGTTGAGCTTGCCCGCATCGATCTGCCTGATCGGGCCAAACGACGCGCCCGCGCTCGTCGCTCTAACAGTGGACGATTGCGCCTTCGCGAACGTGCTGAAGCCGAAGTCCGCAAGGGCGACGCTTGCAAGCGTCGTCCCAAGCATAAGACGACGCCGTTGATTGACGGGTTCTGACATGACCAGACCTCCTTATCGATTGGTTCGGGAATTTTCGTGGGTCCACTTGAAGAGTGGCCTCGACGGTTTTATATCCCAGCCGATCAGGAGCGATGTATCTCAGTGTATCCGTCCATTCAATCTACACATCGCGATTCAAAAGCGCGGAATACTCAGCGCTTTTTGTAGTTTGCAAACACCTCTTTGCGGATGGAGCCATGCACGCCCCAGTTCGCATCGACGACCTGCGTCACGCCGAAATCCGCCGCCACGGACATGAGCGCGATGGCCTCGTCTTCGCTCAGTCCATGAACCGTCATCAAGAAGCGCCGCAGTTTGCGAAAGGCATCGCGCATGGCACGGTCGAGGCTCGCGTGTTGCGCGACTTCGAGTTGCGCGTTGGCGCCGAGTTCGGCGAGATAGTTCGGAAACGTGAAGCCATACACGGACCATTGCTGATCCGTTTCGAGCAGCGGATGCGTCAATCCTTCGAGCAACGTGCCTTCGAGATCCGCCTGCTTGTGCAGGATGAATTCGAAGTCACCCGTGAGCGACGTTTCAATGGCCGTGCCGCCGAGTTCGCTGTCGCCTTGCGCCGCGTGCGGATCGCCGACTGAAAACAGCGCGCCCGCAACGGCCACCGGGTAATACATCTTCGAACCCTTGCCGATACGCCAGTCGTCGATATTGCCGCCGGTATAGCTCGGAGGAATCGAGCTGACATAGTCCGCTTCGGCGGGCGCCACGCCCATGGTGCCGAAATGCAGCCGCGCCGGCACGCGTATGTCGGGCAGGATGTTCTCGCGCTTCTTCACCAGTCGATGATCCACCTGCACGCCAGGATAATCGATGGTCGCATGCACGATGCCGTCCGGGTCGGTCTGCGGCGTCCACACATAGTTGTAGACGGCGCGCGCATACGGCTCGCCGGAAGTATCGAGTTCGAAGATCGTCACGACTTCGCGCGGCTTCGGCTCCTCGATCAGATCGTGATACTGAAAGCCCCACGACGCCGCCACGTTCGAGCCGAAGCATTTGCCCGCATGACACGCGTTGCAACTCGGGCGCGGCCGTACATCGAGGATGCGCACTTCGAGTACATCGCCGGGTTCGGCGCCTTCTATCTCGACAGGCCCGGTCAGCAGATGCACGCCGACGCCTTCGCCATCGCCCAGCTTGAAGGGACCTTCTGTCGGGCCAGCGCCGCGCCGCGATACGCCCTTGTGCTCGCGCGTCCATTCGAACACGCTCTGCGCGCCGGGGTCGCCCGCGACCATGCGCTCGTGGTCGTCGTTGGCATGATGCGTCAGCGTTTCGATGGTGGCGCGGTCGCCCGACTTGAGCGTGAGACGCGGCTCTACCCGTTTGCTGAAGTATCCCCAATGCACGGTGGATGATGAAACGGGCAGCGTGTAATGCTTCATTGAATCGTCCTCGGCTTTAGGGTTTTAATGCACCGTTTCGAGCGTGCTGCCCGCGCCCATCACGTTGAGAAAGCGCGCAGTCAGCGGATGATGCGGATGCGTCAACACCTGATGCGCCGGTCCTTCCTCGACCACCGTTCCGCCGCTCAAGAACACCACGCGGTCGGCCACTTCATCGGCGAAGCGCAACTGATGCGTCGAGATGATCATGGTGAGGCCGTCGTCGAGCGCGAGACGGCGGATCACTTCGAGCACTTCGCCGACCAGTTCGGGATCGAGCGCGGATGTCGGCTCGTCGAGCAGCAGCACGCGCGGGTTCGGCGCAAGCGCACGCGCTATGGCCACACGCTGTTGCTGGCCACCCGACAGATGACGCGGCAAGGCATCCGCGCGATGCACGAGGCCCACGCGTTCGAGCAAGGCATCGGCGCGACGGTTGGCATCGGCGAGCGTTGCGCCGTGCACCCATACGAGCGGCAAGGCAATGTTCTCGCGCGCCGTCAGATGACTGAACAGATTGAATTGCTGAAACACCATGGCGACGCCGAGACTCGCACGTTCTCGCGCCAGCTCGCGCGGATTCATTCGCCGCCCGTCATCGCGAAAGCCGAGACGCCGGCCGCCCACGCGTATCTCGCCTTCGCTCCATTGCTCCAGATGGTTGATGCAGCGAAGCAGCGTGCTCTTGCCCGAACCGCTCGGCCCGAGCAACGCGACGACTTCGCCGGAGCGGATGTCGAGGTCGAAGCCATTCAGCACGGCCTGTTCGCCGTAACGCTTGTGAACGCCACTGATCTGCACGGCCACGCCGTTGCGAGCCAGCGTGTCGTAGCGGCGCGCGCGTTCGGCAGCCGTGATCGGCGCGAAGACGGGCGGCAAGTCGCCGGGACTCGCGGGTTTCGGTGCGGGCGCGGGTTTGCGTCGTCCCCAGAAACCGCCGCCCGTGCTCGCGCGATCCAGATCGAGCGCTCGTTCGATCATCAACTGAATCGCTGCGATGGCGCCCGTGAGACACAGATACAAAAGCCCCGACGCGAAGAAGATCGAAAAGAAGTCGAACGTAGACGATGCAAGCTGCGTGCTACGCAAGGTCAGTTCGCCGACCGAGATCACCGACGCCAGCGACGAGTTCTTCAGTGCGCTGACCGTTTCGTTGCCAAGCGCGGGGATCATCGAACGAATCGCCTGTGGCGCGATGATTCTGCGCATCAGCACGCCCGGCGTCATGCCGAGCGCCTGCCCCGCGAGTGTTTGTCCGCGATCCACGCCGAGCACGCCCGAGCGGAATATCTCGGCGATGAACGGCGCTTCGTTCGCGGCGAGCGCGAGGCCCGCCGCGCCGATCGCGCTCAGTTTGATGCCGATATGCGGCAAGGCATCGTAGGCGAACACCAGTTGCAGAATCAGCGGCGTGCCGCGAAAGATCACCGTGTAGCCGCGCGCGATCGCCGCTAGCGGCCCGATACGGCTCAGTTGCATGGCCGCGAGCACGAGTCCCAGCACGAGGCCGCCCGCGAGTCCCAGCAAGGTCACGGCGATCGTGAAGCGGATGCCGTCCAGAAGATACGGCAGGCCGAGATAGTGAAGGAACAGGTCCATGAGCCGATGCTTCCCGTGCTTACTTCGCGACGATCAATTGCGGCGCGGCTAGGTTCTCCACGCCGAGGCCCCACTTCTTGAGCAAGTCCGACTGCGCGCCGCTCTTCTGAATGGCGACGAGCGCGGCCATCACGGCATCGCGGAAATCAGGCTTGTCTTTCGGCACGCCGATACCCACGAAATACGGCAAGGTCACCGCCGTCGCTTTTTCGAGCTTGTCCGGATACGCCTTGACGGCCTGATCGACCGTGTTCACGTCGTTGATATACGTATCTGCGCGGCCGGCGAGAATGGCCTGGATGCAGTTAGCGTTGTTGTCGTAAAGCTGCACGGTGGCTTCCGGCTTGCCTGCCGCCTTGCATTGCGGCGCGAGCGCCTGAACCAGCGGCACTTCCACGTAGCCGGTGTTTTCAGCGGCGGTCGTGCCGCACATCGACGTGTTGATGCCGGTAATTTTCTTGGGGTTGCCCTTCGCGACGAGCACGCCGTCGAACACCTTCGAATACGTGATGAAATCGGCGGCTTTGGCGCGTTCCTCGGTTGCGTAGATGTCGGAGATGACGATGTCGGCCTGACCGCTCTGCAGCGTCGTGAGCAACGCGGCGAAGGTGACGGGCTTGTACGCCATCGTGAAGCCGAGACACTGCGCGATCATCTCGCCCAAGTCGATATCGAAGCCGACGTACTTGCTCGGATCGTTCGGATCGAGCGCTTCATAGCCCGGCGTGTGCGGATTGATCGCATTGGTGAGCGTCTTGCCCTTGAACTGTGGATACTTCGCCTGCAACGCGCTGCATTCGGCGGGCGATGCGGCGTGTGCTTGCCCCGCGAACGCGAACAGCGACGCGCACAAAGCGCCGAGCCACACGCGAGCTAAACGGCCCATGAGATTCCTTTGCATCGATACGCTCCTGGCGGCTCTTGACCGCTGATGACGATTGACTTGCGATGCCCCGAGCGTAGGCGACCGAAATCCCGCTAACTTGTCTGGCTGCGCACAACTGCTGGTCCTCACGTGCACGCTCGTCCAAGAACCGCTTTCGCCGGTAACGCCGTGTCGCGCACGAGTGCATGCATGCGCCGCGATGGCGCATGCATGCACTGTGGTTCGGCACGCCTTGCATCGCGTCGCCGCATGGCCGCGATGGCGCGGGAGTTGCTTTTCCAAAGCGCGTCTTGCCTGCTATTCGTGGAGTTTTCGCTTGAACCTGTCGCGCTTCACCACCGAGTCGTATCCCGAGTTCGAACGTCGACATGAATGGAAAGCGGCGCTCGCGCGCCTGGGGTGGCACGGCAAGATAGAAGGCGGCGAACGCGGTCTGCAAGGCACGCTGACATCGCGTGTATCGGCGGGCGGCATCGAGTTCACGACGATCGCCTCGGCCGCGCAGACGCTCGAACTGAGCGCCGATCAAAGCGGCAGTCTCATGCTCGTATTGCTGATCGATGGCGACGCCACGCTCGTCGCCGACGGCCTGCGCGAACGCGTGAGCCCGCATGACATCGTGTATGCGGCATCGGGACAAAGCGCGTCGCTGATCTTCGCGGGGCGCTTTCGCGCCTTTATCGTGCGTGCGCCGAAGAGCGCGATCAACGCGCGCTTGCTCTCGCCGCTTTCTTTGCGCGTGGCGCTGCTGCCGGGCGCAACGGGCATGGGCCATATCTTCTCGGGCTTTTTGCGCTCGGTGGTCGAGAGCCTCGAGACCTTGAGCGCCGATGAATTGCGTCCCACCGAACTCGCGCTCGCGGAAATGCTCGTCGCGTGTCTTGCGGGACAGGAACGCAAGGGCTCGTTTAACGGACTCACGCCGTCGCAGGCGGCGCTGTTCTCGCGGCTATGCCGCTTCATCGAAGCGAATCTCGCCGAATCGACCTTGAGCGTCGCCACGCTTGCAAAGGACGAGCGCGTGTCGCCACGCTATGTGCAGAAGCTTTTCGAACTCGCCGGACAGAGCTTTTCGACCTATGTGCGCTCACGCCGTCTTGAGCGATGCCGCGCGGAACTGGCCGATCCGCTCTCCGAGAAAGTATCGATATCGGACATCTGCTTTCGCTGGGGCTTCAACGATCCCGCGCATTTCAGCCGCGTGTTTCGCGAACGTTACGGCGCGTCGCCGCGCACCTTCAGGCACGAGGCGAGCCTTGAAATAGCGCGTCATCTGGTGCGAAGTCTCTCGCGCGGCTTGCCGGTCAATGCGGCGAGCCTGATCGCGCAGGCGCGTCAGGATCATGCGGGCGATACGCTCGTCGCCGTGCGTGAAGAACTCGATGCCGTGCATATCGAACCTCGGCTCGGACGCGACAAGCCGCGCCATCATCTGCTGCGCGCAACGGCAAATACCGTGCATTGGGGCTATTTCAGCCACGATCTGAAGCCCGTGCTCGAAGTACAGAGCGGCGACACCGTGACCGTGGAAGCGCTCACGCAACATGCCGCGGATGACTGGGATCGTATGATCGCGGGCGATCCCGGCGCCGAGAGCGTGTTCCACTGGACCGCCGAGCGCAAGAACGTGGACCGGCGCGGCGCGGGACCGATGAACGCATCGATCTACGGACGCGGCGCGGGCGAAGGCTTCGGCGTGCATATCTGCACGGGACCGATTGCCGTCACGGGCGCGGAGCCGGGCGACGTGCTCGAAGTGCGGATCGTCGATATTCATCCGCGACGCTGCGCGAACCCGAGATATCATGGCCGCGCATTTGGCAGCAACGTGGCCGCGTGGTGGGGCTTTCACTATCGCGAGCTCTTGACCGAACCCAAGCCTCGCGAAGTCGTGACGATCTACGAGCTTCATACGGATACCGAACGCGTCGACGAGAGCGCCTATGCGCGCGCCGTCTACAACTATCGCTGGACGCCGCAACGCGATCCGTTCGGCGTGATGCATCCGATCATCGATTATCCCGGCGTGCCTGTCGATCATTCGACCGTCGTCGAAAATCACAACGTGCTGAAGAACGTCACCATTCCGGTGCGGCCGCATTTCGGCGTGATCGGCGTCGCGCCTCGACAAAACGGTCTGATCGATTCGATCCCGCCTTCGGCCTTCGGCGGCAATCTCGACAACTGGCGCGTGGGACCGGGTGCAAGCGTGTTTCTGCCAGTGGGCGTGGCGGGCGCGCTGCTTTCCATCGGCGACCCGCATGCGTCGCAAGGAGACTCCGAGTTGTGCGGCACGGCTATCGAATGCTCGCTTACGGGCGACTTCGAACTGATCCTGCACAAGAAGCACACGCTCGCCTCACAGCCCTTTGCGGACCTCACGTATCCGCTCGTCGAAACCGCCGACGAATGGGTGTTGCACGGCTTCAGCCACGCCGACTATCTCGCGGAATTCGGCACCAGCGCGCAGAGCGAGGTCTATCAGAAGTCCACGCTCGATCAGGCCATGCGCGACGCCTTCATCAAGACGCGCCGCTTTCTCATGTCGACCAAGGGACTGAGCGAAGACGAAGCGATCTCGTTGATGTCGGTGGCCGTGGACTTCGGCGTGACGCAAGTGGTCGATGGCAACTGGGGCGTGCACGCGATCATCCGCAAGGCGCTTTTCACGGATTAGCGCTTATATATGGAGCGCCATCGTTACTGAACCGCCTCGGGCTCCTCGATCGCCCGCGTCAACAATTCGACGAACGCCACCACCGCTTGCGGCAAGGTGCGTCCCGCCATCGTCTGAATCTGCAAGGTGCGCTGATGCAGTTCGGGATTGCTGATGGGCACGGCCGCCATATCGTCACGCTGCAAACGGCTGCGCACGGTGAGGTAGCCGGTCAGCGTGATGGCGTCGGTGCGTTGCACGAAACTCTGCAAGGCCATGTGATAGTTCGCGATGAACACCGGCTCGAAGACGAGCCCTTCGAGACTGCACGAGATATCGAATAACTGACGCAGCGTCACGCCCTGGTTATGCATGGCCATCGGCCATTCGTGGAGATCGGCGAGCGAAACCGACTCGCGTTTCGCCAGCGGATGACCACCGCGCATCAATGCGAACACCGGCGCGCGCTGCGCATAATGCACGTGCACGTCCTTCTCGGGCGCGACGCTGAAGCACACCGCGACATCGTGCGTGCCTTCGCGCACGCGCTGTGTGGCGACCGATGGCGGCGATACATCGAGTTGAAACTGCGCACGCGGATGCGTCTCCAGAAACCGCGCAAAGGCTTGCGGCAAGAAATCCGGCGCCACGCCTTCGGACGCGGCGACGCGTATCGTCACGCGGCCGCCCGCGCTCAAATCGCGTATTTCATCGATCACGCGCTCGTTTTCCAGATGACTGCGGCGCGCATGATTGGCGAGCAAGCGCCCGGCATCGGTCAAGACCATGCCGCGCGGACGCCGTTCGAATAGCGGTGTGCCCATCTGCTCTTCGAGCTTCGCCATCTGCCTGCTCAATGCCGACACCGCCACGAACAGCCGCTCCGATGCCTTGCTAAGCGAGCCGCTTCGCGCGATTTCGAGGAAGTAACGCAACGCCGTCTCGTCCATTTCCGCCTTCTCGTTCCGCTCCGGGATAACCCTCGATTTGCCTTTTAGGCAAGGGTTCTTGAGAAATATTGTAATTGTCCAGAAATATCGGCGGCGGCAGCATGAGTCACGATTAAAGGGAGAACGACGTGACCCGCGATACCGCCATCCAGCTTGCCACTCAGCGTTATGAGTCCGGCGCGTTCCTCGAAGACCTGCAGCGACGCGTCGGTCTGCGCACCGATAGTCAGGAAGCCGACAGCGGCGCGCGCCTCTTCGCTTACCTCGAAGAAGAACTCACGCCCACGCTCGAGGAATGGGGCTTCGCGTGCCGCATCGTCGAGAATCCGGTGGCGGGCGCGGGGCCATTCCTCATCGCGCATCGCCATGAAGCCGCGGACTTGCCGACGGTGCTTGGCTACGGTCACGGCGATGTCGTACGCGGCTACGACGCGCAATGGTCCGAAGGCCGGTCGCCGTGGCGCGTGACGGTGGAAGGCGAACGCTGGTACGGCCGCGGCACCGCCGACAACAAGGGCCAGCACAGCATCAATCTCGCGGCGCTGAAGGCCGTGCTCGACGCGCGCGAGGGCAAGCTCGGCTTCGATCTGAAGCTGCTGTTCGAGACCGGCGAGGAAGTCGGTTCACCCGGCCTGCATGCGGTGTGTCTCAAGTTGCGCGATGAACTCGCGGCGGACGTGTTGATTGCATCCGACGGACCGCGCCTCGCCGCCAACCGCCCGACGCTCTTTCTCGGATCGCGCGGCGTCATCAATTTCCGTCTCGATGTGAAGCTGCGCGATGGCGCGCATCACTCGGGCAACTGGGGCGGCCTCTTGCGCAATCCGGCCGTGGTGCTGGCAAACGCCATTGCATCCATGGTCGATGAGAACGGCAAGATCGTCATCGAAGGATTGCGGCCGCCGCCGGTGCCGGAATCGGTGCGGCGCGCGCTGGAGGGGATCGTCGTGGGCGGCAATCCCGGCGAACCGGAAGTCGATGCCGACTATGGCGAGCCGGGTCTCACGCCCGCCGAACGCGTGTTCGGCTGGAACAATATCGAAGTGCTGGCGTTTCGCGCGGGCAATCCCGAGAAGCCCGTCAACGCCATTCCGCCGCATGCGTTCGCGCACATGCAGATTCGCTTCGTCGTCGGCACGAACTGGCGCGAGCTTGCCAGGATCGTGCGTGACCATCTCGATGCGCACGGTTTCACCATGGTCGATATCGAAGTGGAACGCGGCATGCCCGCCACGCGCGTCGATCCTGACAACGCGTGGGTGCAGTGGTCGATCCGTTCGCTGACGCAGACGACTGGCAGCGCGCCCGTGCTCTTGCCGAACCTCGGCGGCACGCTCCCCAACGATGTATTCGCCGATGTGCTCGGCATGCCGACCATCTGGGTGCCGCATTCGTATCCCGGATGCTCGCAGCATGCGCCGGACGAACACATGCTCGCGCCGGTGGTGCGCGAAGGCTTGCGCATCATGGCGGGTCTTTACTGGGACCTCGGCGCGCGCGATGGCAACGTAGCGCCTCGGTCGAACGGAGAAGCCCGCCATGAGCACTGATTCCGTCACGATATCCCCCGCGCGCGATGAGCCGGCGAAGCATCGCAACGTGGCGCGTCTGATCGTCGCCACGTCTATCGGCAATGCGCTCGAGTTTTACGATCTCGTCGTCTATGGCTACTTCGCAGGCGTATTGTCGAAGCTGTTTTTTCCCACGCAGGATCACACCGTCTCGCTGCTGCTCACCCTCGGCACCTTCGCGCTGTCGTATCTCGCGCGGCCCGTCGGTGCGCTCGTGCTCGGCTCGTATAGCGACCGGCATGGCCGCAAGGCATCGCTTACGCTGTCCATCGCGATGATGACCGTCGGCACGGCCATGGTCGCGCTCATGCCTTCGTATGCAAGCATCGGCATTGCGGCGCCCATTCTGATCTTCTTGTCGCGTTTGTTGCAGGGCTTTTCGGCGGGCGGCGAGTTCGGCAGTTCGACGGCATTTCTCGTCGAACATGCGCCCGAGCGCAGCGGCTTCATGTCGAGCTGGCAGTTTTCGAGTCAAGGCGCGAGCACGCTGCTCGCGTCGCTCTTTGGTGCCGTGCTGACGAGCACGCTCACGCCTGCGCAGCTCGAAGGCTGGGGATGGCGCATCCCGTTTCTCTTCGGCGTGTTGATCGGACCGATCGGGCTGTATATTCGCCGACGCATGGACGAAACGCCGGAGTTCGAGCAGGCCGAGAAAGTGGCGTCGCCCGTGCGCGAGTTGCTCAAGACGCAGAAGGAACGCTTGCTCATCTCCATTGGCTCGCTCGTGCTCACGACCACGGCCAACTACATGCTGCTTTATATGCCGACGTACGCGACGCGGCAGTTGGGCTTGTCGCCGTCGTCGGGCTTCATCGCCACGTTGACGGCGGGCTTCATCATGATGGTGCTCGTGCCGGTGGTGGGACACCTGTCGGACAAATTCGGGCGCATTCGCATCATGCAGGTGACGGGCGTCGTGTTCTTTCTGACCGTTTATCCGGCGTTCATGCTCATGAATGCCCATCCTTCGCTGCCGACCTTGCTCGCCGCGGTGATCTGGGTCGCGTTACTCAAGGCCACCTACTTCGCGCCGATTCCGGCATTGATGGCCGAACTCTTTCCGACCGCCACGCGCACCACGGGCATGGCCTTCGGCTACAACATCGGCACGACCATTTTCGGCGGCTTCACGCCGCTCGCGGTGGCTTCGTTGATCGCGGTCACGGGCAACAACCTTGCGCCGGGACTGTATCTGATGATCGCTGCGGTCGTGAGCCTCTTTACGCTCGTGTGGGCGCGCATGCGGATCAAGTTGCGCTAAAGCCTTTGCCAGGAACTTTGAAAATGAACGAGACATTGAAACGTGCGATTCAGTTTTCCATCGATCATGAATCGAAGTGGGACCGGAACGTCGATGGCAACTGGGGCGTGCATATCAACGATCCCGCGCCGTGGAACAAGCTGCTTGGACCGGTACATGATCGTGGTCCGGTGTCGGGCGCGATTGCGCTCGATGGCCACGTGATCACCACGTGGGGCAAGCCGGATCGCGCGGACCTTACCTTCAGCATTGCGAAGACGTACCTCGCCTTGCTTGCGGGCGTGGCGCACGACCGTGGCTTGCTGCCCGATGTCGATGAAGCCGTGCGCGAGCGCGTGCCCGGTATCGGCTTCGACGACGCGCATAACGCCCCGGTTACGTGGGCGCAACTGCTGCAGCAGACGAGCGAATGGCAAGGCGAGTGCTTCGGGCTTTCGGATCAGGCGGATCATTATCGCGCGGTGACATTTGGCGAGCCGCCCGCAGGCAAGAAAGGCGACTTGCGGCCGTTGCAGACGCCTGGCACCTTCTGGGAATACAACGACGTGCGGATCAACCAGTTATCGCTTGCGTTGATGCATCTGTTTCGTCGGCCACTCCCCGAAGTGTTTCGTGAAGCGATTGCCGAGCCCTGCGGCATGAGCGATGGTTGGCAATGGGTGGGTTACGACCATGCGTGGACCGAGATCGATGGACGGCGCATGCAGTCCGTTCCCGGTGGAACGCATTGGGGCGGCGGCATGTCGGTCAGCGCGAACGACCAGTTGAAGATCGCGCGGATGTTGCTGGACGAAGGTCTGGTTTCCGGGCGGCGGGTGCTGTCCCGCGAGTGGATCGAGAAAATGCGCACGCCTTGTGATATCGCGCCGTTTTATGGGTTTCTTGTCTGGCTCAATACGGGGCGGAAGATGTTTCCCTCGGTGCCGGAGTCGAGCTATTTTGGCGTGGGCGCGGGAAGTTCGTTCATGTGGATCGAACCTTCCACGCGGCTGGCGGCTATCGTGAGGTGGCTGGATTCGGCGTTTGCCGGGGAGTTTTTTGGGTTGGTGTTCGATGGCGTCAAGAGGATGACGCGTTGAAAGCTTGAGCTTCTTTCCGGCCGACACGACAAGTTGGCCGTCCTCTCATTTCGGGCTTTCGATAAATCTCCCAAGCGCGTACCTAGCGTGCACTAAAAAGGCCCCTGAATTCCGCCTCTGCTAAATGCCCCACATCGCAACATCAGCAGTTCCGACCGAGTAGAACTTCCCGCAATTTCGACCCTTTATTTAAGCGCTCAAACGCAATGTGTCCGAGTACACATACGCGAGTATTTCCATTCGTGCGATGAACGTTCGACGCTGATTTGACCTGCTAAGCTTTGTTCCAATGGCATGACCAATACGCGAACGCGAAGCGGCTCGATCACGCTTCCCGGCATGTACGTCATTGGCCATTCGAACGGCGGGTCAGAGCCATAGAGCTCGATACGGGGATCATCAAAGTGTGGACAAGGTCAAGTTCGGCAGGTCACAAAACGATGCCCGATCGTGTGCGTTCCGGCATTCGTGCATGCACCCCGTCGTTGACTCGTCGCGCCCTGCTCGGTGACATCGCGGCGCTCGCTCTCGGTGCAGCGTCCCCCTTCGCCTTCGCTCAACATGATGCGGTGGGACTCGTCACGCCGCCGCTTCGCCTTGACGATATCGTGCTCGTCGATCAGACCGGCAAGACGCGTCGCTTGAACGAAGTGTTGCGTCACGGCGTGACTGCGTTGCAGACGGTCTACACCGGTTGCGGCACGGTATGTCCTTTGCAGGGCGCGCTATTCAGCGCGGTACAGAAACGCATGACGAGCATCCGTACTCGTCATGCGGTGCAGTTGCTATCGATTGGAATCAATCCGCTTTCCGATTCACCTCAGGCATTGCACGCATGGCTCGCCCAGTTCGAGGCGGGTCCTTCGTGGATCGCAGCGACTCCGACGCTTGCGGATGTCGACAAGATGCGCGTGGCGCTGTCGGGCAGCAAGGCATCGGCAAGTGACATCGCAGACCATTCGACGCAGGTCTATTGCTTCGATGCCAATGCGATGTTGCGCTGGAGAAGCGCCGATCTTCCACGCGTGAACGATGTCTGCGATGTGCTCGGCGCGCTTGCACTGACATAGCTATTCGACTTATCCACGGGGAGCAGGACCATGCCACGAATCCTTTCGGCCGGGAGCGTGTTGCTTGACGTTGCCCGCCATGCGCGCGTCGTCTTGCTGCTGGCGTTGGCGCTAACGTTAGCGAGTGTGTCGCACCAAGTCCGCGCGCAGACATCGGCGCCCATCACGCTAAGCGGCACCAGCATGTGCGCCGACGTGAGCGGCGAATCCAAAACACCGAACGCGCCAGTCATTACATGGCCCTGCACCGGCGGCGCGAATCAGCAATGGAAGCCGGTTGCTACAGGCACGCGCTACAACCTCATCAATCTCAATAGCGGTCTATGCATGGACGTGTCGGGTCAAAGTCCCGATCCTGGCGGTCCTATCATTCAATGGACCTGCAGTGGCGGCACGAACCAGGCGTTTTCGTTGATCCCGCAAGGCGGAGGTTACGCGATCGTCGCGGGACACAGCGGCTTGTGCGTGACCGCGTCGAGTACGACCTCACAAGGCGTGCAACTGACGCAGCAGGTGTGTAACGCAAGCGCGACGCAGACATGGAAAGTCAGCGGCTTGCCCGCGCCGCAAGCTGCATTGCCTTCGAAATGGACGGCGCCCATCACGTTGCCGCTCGTGCCGCTCCAAGCCGCGAATCTTCCCGATGGAACCGTGCTGGTCTGGTCGGCCGACAGCGCCCTCAACTTCACCTCTGGCGAAGTCACGCCGGGCAAGACGTACACGGCGATCTTCAATCCATCGACGGGCACGAGCAAACAAATGATCGTGACCAACACCGGGCACGACATGTTCTGTCCGGGTATCGCCAATCTTCCCGATGGCCGCATCTTCGTGACGGGCGGATCGAGCACGAAAAAGACCAGCATCTATTCGCCTACGACCGGCACATGGACGTCGAGCAATCAGATGAACATTTCGCGCGGCTATCAGGGCAGCGTGACCTTGAGCAACGGTAACGTGTTTCTCGTGGGCGGCTCATGGAATGGCGGGCTCGGTGGAAAGACGGGCGAAACGTGGACCTCGGGCTCGGGCTGGCAAGTCAACGGCGCCATTCTCGACGACTACATCCTGACGAACGACGCTGCGGGCGTGTTCCGCGCCGACAACCACGCGTGGCTCTTCGCGGTCGCCAACGGACGCGTGTTTCATGCGGGCCCGAGCCGCGCCATGCACTGGTTCGACACGGCGGGCAACGGCAGCGTCACCGCAGCCGGCAACCGGGGCAGCGACAATGACGCGATGAACGGCAACGCGGTCATGTACGACGTCGGCAAGATACTTGCCGTGGGTGGCGCGCCGAGCTACGACCAATCGACGGCCACCTCCAATGCGACGCTGATCGACATCAGCAGCGGAACGGCGATCACGCGCACCATCGCACCGATGAGCTATCAGCGCGCGTTCAACAACAGCGTCGTGTTGCCGAATGGGCAGGTCGTCGTGATCGGCGGTCAGACCTTCGCCGTGCCGTTTTCGGACGACAACGCGATCCTCACGCCCGAGTTGTGGGACCCGACCACGAATGCGTTTTCGCGGCTCGCGCCACAAGCCGTACCGCGCACTTATCACAGCATGGCGCTGCTGCTGAACGATGGACGCGTGCTCAGCGGCGGCGGCGGATTGTGCGGCTCGTGCGCCACGAATCACACGAATGTCGAGATATTGACGCCGCCTTATCTTCTCAACGCGGACGGGTCCGCCGCAACCAGACCGACCATGAGTTCCGCGCCGACCGATGCGTTGCTCGGCACGACCATCGTCGTATCGGCGACCAAGGGCATGACAGCATTTGCGCTGATGCGCTCATCGTCGGCCACGCATTCGGTGAACAACGAACAGCGACGCGTGCCGCTGACGTTTACGGTGGGCACCGCTGGCGAGTACAAGTTGAAGATTCCGTCCGATCCGGGCATCGTCGTGCCCGGCTATTACATGCTTTTTGCGCTGAACGCGAAGGGCGTGCCGAGCCTCTCGCGTACCATGCGCGTGCATTGATGGCGCAGCGCTTGGTCGGCCTCGCGCTCGTTGCGATGGTAACGGTTGCCCATGCCGCATGTGAACCGCGCGACCTGGGCTGCGCGATTTTCGACGGAGAGCATCCGCTGTCGACGCATTTGCGTGATGACGATCGCACGTTGCCTGCGTGGACGACTCGTTGCGTCAATTGCCATGTGGGCACATCGAAAGCGGCGGCCTTTGCGCCGCCGCTGACTCGCGAGTCCTTGCTTGGCGAAACGCGTCGTCGCGGAGGGCCGATGAGCCATTACGATCCCATCGCTTTTTGCCGCGCGATCAAGGATGGCGTCGATCCAGCGGACATCGTGCTTCGTCGGGCGATGCCGCGTTACAAGATCGCTGACGCACAGTGCGCCGCGCTCTGGCAATTCGTTATGAGCCGATGAGCGCGCGCATTCGTCGATGCGTCTTGAACGACGCAGCCGCTTCGCGCGGTCACGAGCACGGTACGGCGGCATGAGTGAATCGGTTGATCGTTGCTTGAAAGACTCAAGCCACCTTCGCCCCCTTCACCACCTCCTCCAGCAACTCCGCATGCAGCCCCTTCAGCACCTTCACGAACTCCGATGCCAATCTCTCCCTCGGCCGATGCGGCGGAAACAGCAAATAAGTCGGAAACAACGTAGCCGGCAAAAATGGCTTGATGACAATTCCAGGACCCGCGAAATCCCGCGCGACGATCGGATGCGCGAGCGTCACGCCCATCCCATGACGCACCATCTCGCAGCACATTGCCGTGTACTGCGCCTCGATGGCAAGCACGCGCTCCACGCCCGCACGCTGAAACACCTCGTCCATCAGCGTGCGCGTGCCGTCGCCGTGACACAGCGAGATGAACGACTCGCCTTCGAGATCCTGCGGCTTGATGCTGCGTTTCGACGCCAGCCGATGCCCCTCCGGCATAACACACACCGCCGCCACGTTCGACAACTGCTCGACCTCGCAATCCGACGCCTCGCTCACATACACGGCCACGCCGAGATCGCAGAACTGCGACGCCGTCCAGTGATTGACCGTACCCGATGTGTTCACGTGCAACGACACGGTCACCGTCGGATATAACTCGACGAAGCGCTTGATCGCATGCGGCACGAGAGTCATGCCCGCCGATGGCATCGCCGCTATGCGCAAACGTCCGCTGCCTAGATTGCGTATCTGCGCCGCCGCGTTCGCCAGGCCCTGCAAGCCGACGAACGCACGTTCGACCTCGCGGAAGAACGCGGTGCCCTCGCTCGTGGGTATCAACCGCACGCCGCTGCGCTGAAAAAGCTGCAAGCCGGTTTCGCGTTCGAGCTGCGAAATCAGCCGGCTCACGTTCGGCTGCGAGGTAAAGAGCGCCTTGGCCGCCGCGGTCATCGACCCCGACACCATGACCGCCCGAAACGCCTCGATGTGCTTCAGATTCATGCGTGATCTCCCTCTCCGGGTGAACCCCGATCCATATCATCCATGCATAGGTAGGTATTTTATTCGTATTGGACGATATGGTCCGGCGGCGCGAAACTGCATTTCAACGACGGGTCATGAAGCCCGCCCCCACACCCCGGATCTGGAGATCGTCGTCATGAAAAGAGCGTTGCATCGCCGTCTGTCCGTCCCCGCTTGTACCGCCTTCGCGGCTCTTTCTTTCGCCGCTCCGCTTCTCGCTCACGCCGAAACCACGCTCTATGTCGCCAATGTGGGCGGCTCGAACGAGCAGTTGTATCGCCAGAAAATCATCCCGCCGTTCGAAAAAGCGCATGACGTCAAGATCGTCTACGTTGCGGGCAATTCCAGCGATACCCTCGCCAAGTTGCAAGCGCAAAAAGGCCATCAGCAGATCAACGTCGCCGTGATGGACGACGGCCCGATGTATCAAGCGATGCAGCTCAATCTCTGCGCCAAGCTCGACGAAGCGCCCGTGATGAAGGACGTCTATCCGCTTGCGCGTCTCGGCGCGACGTCGATCGGCGTCGGCATGGTGGCGACAGGCATCGGCTACAACGAGGAAGCGTTCAAGAAGGCCGGTCTGCCGCCGCCCGATTCGTGGAAGGTGCTCACCGACAAGCGCATCAAGGGCAAGCTCGGCGTGCCGCCGATCACCAACACGTATGGTCTGCATACGCTCGTCATGCTCGCGCGTTTAAACGGCGGCGGCGAGAAGAATATCGAGCCGGGCTTCGCGGCGATGACCAAGGATGTCGCGCCGAACGTGCTGTCCTGGGCGCCCACGCCCGGCGAAATGGACGGTCAGATGCAATCCGGCGACGTGGTGCTTGCGCCCTACGGCAGCGGTCGCGCGGTTGCGCTGCAGAACACGGGCTTTCCGCTCAAGTTCGTCTACCCGAAGGAAGGCGCGGTCGCGTTGCAGGTGGCGGCATGCGCCATCGCCGAGAACGCACAGCCGCAGTTGTCGCAGCAGTTCGTCCAGTATCTGTTGAGCCCGGAAGTGCAGGCGTTGCAGGCGCAAGGCATCGGTCTCGGTCCGGTCAACAAGACGGTCAAGCTGACGCCGGAAATCGCCGCGCGCGTGCCTTACGGTCCCGACCAGATCGCGAAACTGACCGCGATGGACTGGACTACGATCAACCAGCATCGCACCGAGTGGACGGAGCGCTGGAACCGTTCGGTCGAGCGTTGAACCCCACACCGGCGTGAAGGAGCGAGGCGCATGGCCTTCCTGACTCTGCAAGGTATCTCGAAACGCTACGGCGATTTCACGGCGATCGAACAACTCGATCTCGATGTCGAACGCGGCGAACTTCTCGCGCTGCTCGGACCTTCGGGTTGCGGCAAGACGACCACGCTGCAAATGGTGGCGGGGTTCGTCACGCCGACCACGGGCCGCATTCTGCTCGATGGCCGCGACATCACGCACGAACGTCCGGAGAAACGCGGCATCGGCGTGGTGTTTCAAAGCTATGCGCTCTTTCCGCACATGACGGTGGCGGGCAACGTCGGCTTCGGTCTGGAAATGCGCAAGGTCAAGCGCCGCGAACGCGAAGAGCGCGTGGACGAAGCACTCGCGCTCGTGCGTCTAAAGGGACTCGGGCATCGCTATCCGAAGGAATTGTCGGGCGGCCAGCGGCAGCGCGTGGCCATTGCACGCGCCATCGCCATGCAGCCCGAACTGCTCTTGCTCGACGAACCGATGTCCAATCTCGACGCCAAGTTGCGCGAGGAAATGCATATCGAATTGCGGGCGATTCAAAAGCGCCTCGGCATCACGACGATCCTCGTCACGCACGATCAGGTCGAAGCCATGACCATGAGCGATCGCATTGCGGTGATGCATCGCGGAACCATCGCTCAATTGAGCACGCCATACGACGCCTACGAGCGTCCCGCCACGCCGTTCGCATCGACCTTTCTCGGGCGCACCAATACGTTTTCCGGCGAAGTCCTGCGGCGCAATCCGCGTTGCGCCGAAGTCGATGTACTCGGCACCACGCTGCACGTGCCGCACGAAGGCCGTCATGTGAACGGCGCGGTCAACGTTTATATCCGCCCGGAGAAGGTGCATATCGCCAATGGCGCAGCGCGCGTGCGCGGACGTATTGCAACGCGCGTGTTCGTCGGCAATCAGTGGCTGCTCGAAGTGGAAACGGAACTCGGCAAGTTGTGTGTCGCGCAGCCGAATCACGGTGCGCCGCCGCCCGAGGAAGGTCACGAAGTCGGCCTCGCCTGGACCGACGACGATCTGCGCGTGCTCACGCAAGATGCTCCGGAGGGTGCTCATGGCCACGCTTGACGACGACCGTCCCGGCGCCGCGCCGTGGCTCCTGTCCGGCCCCGCGCTGCTGCTTTTTGTCGGCTTGCTGCTGGCGCCGCTCGCGCTCACGCTCGTGCTGTCGTTTCGCGTCTTCAGCGACACGGCCGGCGTCACCGCCGCCTACACGCTCACGAACTATTGGGAAGTAGTGAGCGACCCGTACTACCACACCATCTTTCTGCGCACTGCCGGCCTCGCCTTCGCGGTCACGCTGCTCTCCATCGTGCTTGGCGTGCCGGAGACCATCGTGCTCGCGCGCATGAAGAAGCCGTGGCAGTCGCTGTGTCTTCTCGTCGTGCTCGGCCCGCTCCTAATCTCGGTCGTGGTGCGCACGCTTGGCTGGCAGATTCTGCTCGGCAACAACGGCGTACTCAACAACGTGCTGCAAGCGCTGAAAATCACCGATGAACCCATCCGCCTCGTCTTCACGATGACCGGCATGATCATCGCGCTCACGCACGTTCTGGTGCCCTTCATGGTGATGTCCGTGTGGGCCACCATGCAAAAGCTCGACCCGCAAGTGGAATGGGCCGGACGCTCGCTCGGCGGCTCGTCGTTCGCGGTGTTCCGCCGCGTGGTGCTGCCGCAGATCATGCCGGGCGTGCTGTCGGGATCGATCATCGTGTTCGCGCTGTCGGCATCCGCGTTCGCCACGCCCGCGCTGATCGGCGGACGGCGTCTGAAGGTCGTCGCCACCGCTGCCTACGACGAGTTTCTCGGCACGCTCAACTGGCCGCTCGGCGCGAGTATCGCCGTGTTGTTGCTGATCGCGAACGTGGCAATCGTCATGGGTTGCAGCCGCCTCGCCGAACGCCGGTTCCGGCATATCTTCGACTAACGCGGACGACGATCATGAAACAGAACGGCATTCTCGGGCTCGTCTACAACGCGTTCTTCCTGACCTTCGTCATGGCGCCGCTCGTGGTCGTGATGCTCGTCGCCTTCACCGACAAAGGCTTCATCTCGATGCCTTTCGATGGCGCGTCGCTGCGCTGGTTCCGCGCGATCGTCGAGAACGGCGACATCGTTTCGGCGTTCTGGCTGTCGATCCGCCTCGCGTTCGCGGCGGCGACCATCGGCGTGCTGCTCGCGGTGCCCGCGGCGCTGGCCATCGCGCGTTATCGCTTTCCCGGCCGCGCCGCGCTCACGAGCTTTTTCCTCTCGCCGATGATGATCCCCGCCGTCGTGCTCGGCATCGCGTTCCTGCGCTTTCTGTCGCTGCTGCATCTGTCGGGATCGTTCTGGTCGCTGGTATGCGCGCACGTCATCATCGTCTTGCCGTATGCGTTGCGGCTTGCGCTTTCGTCCGCCGTCGGCCTGGATCGCGATGCCGAACGCGCCGCGCTTTCATGTGGCGCGAGCCGCTTCACCGCATTTCGCCGCGTGGTCCTGCCGATGATCCGCACCGGCGTGGCAGGCGGCTGGGTGCTCTCGTTCATCCAGAGTTTCGACGAACTCACGATGACCATTTTCGTCGCGACGCCCGGCACGACCACGCTGCCCGTCGCCATGTACAACCAGATCGCGCAGACGATCGATCCGCTGGTCGCCTCGGTCTCGGCGGTGCTGATCGTCGGCACGGTGTTGCTGATGATCCTGCTCGACCGCATGGTCGGACTGGACCGCATTCTGATCGGAGAAGCGCGATGACACTTTCAACCTCCGCCAGCCCCGACGTGCTCGTGCTCGGCGGCGGCCTGGTCGGTTCCGCCGTGGCTTACGGTCTTGCCCGCGAAGGCGCGCGCGTGACCGTGCTCGACGAAGACGACGGCGGCTTTCGCGCCTCGCGCGGCAACTTCGGCCTCGTATGGATTCAAGGCAAGGGCTATGGCCTCTCGCCTTACGCACGCTGGTCGCGCAGTTCGGCCACGCGCTGGCCCGGACTCGCCGAGAGCCTCTTGAACGAAACGGGCATCGACGTGGCCTTGCGCCAGCCGGGCGGCTTCCACTTTTGCTTTAACGACGACGAACTCGCCGACCGCGAGAAGCGTCTCTCGACGCTCAAGGCCGAGATCGGCGACTACCCGTATCAGATGCTCGATGCCGCCGAGATTCGCGAGCGCATTCCGCAGATCGGCCCGCAAGTGATCGGCGCGAGCTACACGCCGATGGACGGCCATGTGAACCCGCTCAAGCTCTTGCGCGCGCTTCATTCGGCGATGCAGGCGCGCGGCGTGAAGCTCGTCTCGGGCGAACGCGCGGAACGCATCGAACCGGACGCGAACGGCCAAGGCTTCGTCGTGCATGGCAAGCGCGGAACGTATCGCGCGGGGCGTGTCGTGCTTGCGGCTGGCCTCGGAAACCGCATGCTCGCGCCGTTCGTCGGATTGAACGCGCCGGTCGCGCCGAATCGCGGACAGGTGCTGGTGAGCGAACGCGTCGCGCCGTTTCTCGACTATCCGACGCTCAACGTGCGCCAGACCGACGAAGGCAGCGTGCAATTCGGCGATTCGATGGAAGAAGTCGGCTTCAACGATTTCACGACCACGCATGTGCTCGCCGATATCGCGCGGCGCGGCGTGCGCGCGTTCCCGATGTTGCAGCACGTGCGGCTCGTGCGGATGTGGGCCGCGCTGCGCGTCTACAGCGCGGACGGCTTTCCGATCTACGACCGGTCGGAAGCGCATCCCGGCGCGTTCGTCGTCACTTGCCATAGCGGCGTGACGCTCGCCGCCGCGCATGCCATGCGCGTGGCGCCGTGGATCACCGGTGCACCCGTGCCCGAGGAATTGCCGACCTTCTCCGCACGCCGCTTCGAGAACGCTCAAGAACCGATTCCCGCACACTGAATTCGACATGACTTCCCAATCGACTCACACGCTGTTCAAGCCGCTGCCGGGGGAAACCGCCGCGGCCATCGAGATCTTCTTCAACGATCAGCCTTTGTCCGTGCCGGGCGGCCGTTCCGTCGCGGCCGCGCTGCTCGCGGCGGGCGTCTCGCGCTTTCGTGCGACGCCGGTGTCGGGTGCGCCGCGCGCGCCGTATTGCATGATGGGCGCGTGCTTCGAATGCCTCGTCGAAATCGACGGCATTCCGAGCCGTCAGAGTTGCATGGTCGAAGTGCAGGCGGGCATGCGTATCCGCTCGCAGGAAGGCGCGCGCGATCTGCCGCCCATGACACTCGCCGATACCCCGCTGGAGAACGCGCATGGCCGCTGATTTCGCCTCCGAAGCCGTCGATGTGGTCGTGATCGGCGCTGGACCGGCCGGCATGAGCGCGGCCACGCGCACCGCCCGCGCGGGGCTCAAAACCGTGTTGATCGATGAACAGAACGCCGTGGGCGGCCAGATTTATCGTGGCATCGCTCACGCCGATGCGCGTCGCAAGGAAATACTTGGCCCCGACTACGCGGCGGGCGCGGAGATCGCCCGTGCGTTCGCGGCATCGGGCGCACGTCACGTGACCAATGCGAGCGTCTGGCAAGTCACGCGCGAGCGCGGCATCAACTATCTGAAGGACGGCAAGATCGGCAGCTTCGACGCGCAACGCGTGATTCTCGCAAGCGGCGCGCTGGAGCGACCCTTCCCGATTCCAGGCTGGACGCTGCCCGGCGTGCTGACGGCGGGTGCCGCGCAGATTCTCCTGAAGAGCGCGGGTGAAGTGCCTGCCGCGCCACCGGTTCTCGCGGGCTGCGGGCCGTTGCTGTATCTGCTTGGCTGGCAATATGTGCGCGCCGGTGTGCCGATTCGCGCGCTCGTCGACACCACGCGTCACGAAGACCGCTGGCGCGCGAAGCGTCACATGCTGTCCGCGTTGCGCGCGTGGCCGTTCCTGAGCAAGGGCCTGCAACTGATCCGCACCTTGCGCGACGCCGGCGTGCCAATCTTCGAAGCGGCCGACGATCTGCGCGTGGAAGGGCGCATCGGCGCGGATAACGTCGAGCATGCGGCCGCGCTTCACTTCACGACGCAAGGCGCGGCGCACCGCCTTGAAGCGGACGTGATCCTGCTGCATCAGGGCGTCGTGCCGAATACGCAGTTCACGCAGGCTTTGCGGGCGTCGCATCGCTGGGACGACGCGCAGCTTTGCTTCACGCCCAAAGTCGATGCGTGGGGCGAGCTGGATGTGCCCGGCATCTTCGTCGCGGGCGACGGCGCGGGTATCGGCGGCGCGCAGGCGGCGGCCTTGCAGGGCTCGCTCGCGGGTCTCGCGGTCGCGGCGCAACTCGGCGCGCTGAACGCCGCCACGCGCGACGCCGAAGCGGCCGGGCAGCGCCGCGCGCTGGCGGGCGTGCTGCGCATCCGGCCATTTCTCGACAGCCTTTATCGTCCGCGCGATATCAACCGCATTCCGCGCAACGAGACTATCGTGTGCCGCTGCGAGGAAGTCACGGCGGGCGAATTGCGCAAATTCGTCGAGATGGGTTGCGTCGGACCGAATCAGGCGAAGTCGTTTGGACGTTGCGGCATGGGTCCGTGTCAGGGCCGCATGTGCGGCCTCACGGTGACCGAAGTCATCGCGGATGCGCGGCGTGTCTCGCCCGCCGAAGTCGGCTACTACCGCATTCGTCCGCCGATCAAGCCGCTCACGCTCGGAGAACTCGCCGGTGAATGACGCAACCGACGTTCAGGAAGCCGATGTGCTCGTGGTTGGCGGCGGACTGCACGGCACGAGCAGCGCGTTCCACATGGCGCGGCGCGGCGCGAAGGTGATCGTGCTCGAAGCCGATTACGTCGCGCGTCATTCGTCCGGCGTGAATGCTGGCGGCGTACGCACGCTCGGACGCGCGCTGCCCGAGATTCCGCTCGCGCTGATGTCGCGTGAAATCTGGCACGGCATGCGCGATCTGATTGGCGAGGATGGCGGCTTCGTGCCATCGGGCCAGCTCAAGATAGCCGAGACGGACGACGAGCTCGAAGCATGCCGCGAGCGCGTCGCCCTGCTCGAATCGCATGGCTTCACGCACGAGAAAGTGATCGACCGAGAGGCCGTGCTCGAACTCGAACCCGCGCTGGCTCGGCATGTCGCGGGCGGCATCTGGGTCGAGCGCGATGGCTTCGCGCTGCCGTATCGCACGACCACGGCCTTCCGGCTCGCCGCGCAAAAACTCGGCGCGCGCTTTCTGGAAGGCACGCCGGTGCGTCGTATCGAGCAACGCGGCGCGCGCTGGTTCGCCTACACGCCGCACGGCACGTTCAGCGCGGAAAAGCTGCTCGTCACGGCGGGCGCGTGGTCCGGCGAACTCGCGAAACAGGTAGGCGAGCCGGTGCCGGTGCATCCCGAAGGTCTGATGCTGATGGTCACGCATCGCGTCGCGCCCTTCTGTCGCGCGACACTCGGCGCAACGGGACGGCCGCTGTCCTTCAAGCAGTTCGATAACGGCACGGTGGTGATCGGCGGCAAGCTGATCGGCATTGCGGACCTGCTTGCGCGTCATGGCGAAGTGGATTTCGTGCGCCTCGTGCGCAGCGCTAAAACCGTCACCGATCTGTTCCCGCATCTGCGCCATCTGGGCGTCAATCGCGCGTGGGCCGGTGTCGAGGCATTCACCGAGGATGAGCTTCCAGTGATCTCGGCAAGCCGCAAGGCATCGAATCTCTATTACTCGTTTGGCTATTGCGGCAGCGGTTTTCAGCTCGGGCCGGGCTGCGGCAAGCTCGTCTCCGAACTCATGCTCGATGGCGCGCCGTCCATTTCACTCGATGCATTCGCCATCGATCGCTTCGGGCGCGCGGCCGCTTCTTCTTCGGATGCGAATACCGCGCGTCTCGTCGCGCATTGAATGCCGCGCGTTTTCGCGCGGCGACTTCGTTTCAATCTCAACGTTCAAGGAAAAACATCATGGGCGATATCGTTCGCATCGACACCAATCAGCGGATGAGCCGCATCGTCAAGGCAGCGGGTCTCGTGTTTATCGGCGGCCAGACTTCCGCCGATCATTCGCCGGATATCAAACTGCAAACCGCCAAGGTGCTCGAAAAGATCGACGGCTTTCTGGAGAAAGCGGGCATCGACAAGACGCGTCTCGTGTCGGCACAAGTGTGGCTTGCGGATATCTCCCGCGATTTCAGCGGCATGAACGAAGTGTGGGATGCGTGGGTGCCGCAAGGGCATGCGCCGACCCGCGCGACGGTGCAAGCGCAATTGGCAACGCCCGAGTTGCTGGTGGAGATCGCGGTGGTGGCGTTGGCGTGAACGGGCTGCTGCCGCTTATCGCTTTTCGTGATTTGAATGTGCGAAACGCACCGCACAAAAAGCCACGTTTCATGGTAACTTCCAGCCTGTTCATCGCACGGTTGCGATGAGCGAGTTCTCGGGGCGGGGTGAGATTCCCCACCGGCGGTAATCGTTTCCCGATGTTTTCACGAAAGGGACGTAGCCCGCGAGCGCTCTCCGGCTTTCACGGTCGGAGAGGTCAGCAGACCCGGTTTGATTCCGGGGCCGACGGTATAGTCCGGATGAAAGAGAACAGGACAGTCAGTGTGCTTCGTCACGCTTCGTTCGCGCTTATTTTGTCGCGTGCGAAGGCCATTGGCCGTCCTTCGCCCTGTTCACACCAAACAGGCTGATGTCCATGAACTTTTCCAATTCGAACGAAACCCAAGCAGTATCGGCTGCAGGCTCCACTCGTGCGCGCGTCGCTTTCGTGCAGGCTTGCTGGCATCGCGATATCGTCGATCAATGCAAGACCTCGTTCATCGAAGCCATGCAAAAGCGCGGTTACACAGCGGACGATATCGATCTCTACGAAGTCGCTGGCGCATTCGAGATTCCGCTGCACGCCAAACGTCTTGCGCTAAGCGGCCAATACGCGGGCATTGTCGCGGCGGGACTGGTGGTCGATGGCGGGATATATCGGCACGAGTTCGTCGCGACGGCTGTCATCAACGGCTTGATGCAGGTGCAACTCGAAACCGGCACGCCGGTGTTTTCGGCCGTGCTTACGCCGCATCATTTTCATCATGGCGAAGAGCATATCGGCTTCTTCAAGGAGCACTTTCTCGTGAAGGGTGCGGAAGCGGCGCATGCTTGCGCGGATACGATCGCCAAGTTGAGTGCGTTGCCGGTGGCGGGTTGAGCATTTGAAGCAGATGAGCGGGCTTTTTGACGAAGGCCCGCTTTAATCGCAAAGCGACGTTCTTCAATCGCCGACCGCGAACAGCCGTCGATCCCACACCACGATATCGGTTCCGGAACCACGATCCGCGCGGCATCGGGATGAGCGGATTTCGCGACGGCGTTGAGCTCAGCGCACGCAATCACGGCCGGAACCCGCAACACGGCGGACTTTGCGTTACGCCGCGATCCACTCAACTTGCGGAATCCCCTGGTTTCACCGCGCGCATGGAATCCAGCGCCTGCAACACCTCTCCATCCGACGACACCACGCAGAACCCCGCCGACGGTAAATCGTCATTGCCGACCGTCGCGAAACCTGCTATTAGCAACGCTGCCAGCACCACACCCGCCACCCATCCCAGACGCTTTTTCATGATGTTCCCCGCTCATGCTTCCCGAATGACTCCATGACGCGCACTTTGCGCCAGCAGAGTTACACGAGCGTTAGCAAAAGGAAGCACGGGGGTTTCATCTGAAACATAGCTCCGTTACACGCCCATCAAGGCTGCAACGCCGCAACGTCACGCCGATTTCCGCCAAAAATCAAGCGAAACGCGTGTTACACTCGGTTCGCTTTTTTAAGACAATTCCTCTTGCCCGATCCGCCAAATCGTCTTTAGGGAGTACTGGCATCCGGTCACGGAATCAGGGAATCAAGGAATTGGCAAGTTGCGCACGACCGGCTGGCCATCGGGATACACCGCGAGCGTGTTGCCCGGGTCGTATGGCAGATCGGCGGACATCGGCTTGCCGTCGAGCATGAAATCAACCTTGTAGAGATCGCCGCCGCGAAAGCGGGCGTGCTGGACATCGCCGCATTGGTCGTTCGTCACGAAGTGCTCCACCGGCACGTCGACGGGCGAATCGGGCGTGGCCGGCTTCGGCGGGGGAATCAGGAAATGCCAGAGCGCCATGCCGATAAGGCCGCCCGCCACGCCGCCGGCGACCGTCACCGATATCTTGTGCGTCAGCGCGTGCCCAAGCACGCCGCCGCCCGTACCCAGCAGGATGCCGAACGGTCCGACCACCCAGCCCACGGCGCCGCCCGCGAGCGCGGCCGGCAAAATCCAAATGCGCTCCGCCAGAAAATGCGCCGCGAGCCACGCCGCGCCCGCCGCCCCGAGCGGAGCGCCAGTCAGACCTTCGATATGCCGCACGAACCACGGGCGCGCATTCGCCTGCGCCACCTCGAACTCGCGCACGGTGGTGAGCGTCGGGCGGCACTCGTGCTGACTGGCGAGCGTGGTCGTGGTGAGCGTGCTGACGGAAACGACCGGCACGGTGACGGGCAGGCCCGTGTGCGCAACTTCGGTCGATTGCACCTCAGGTTGAGCGGTGTCGCTGCCGTTAACCGTGTTAGCCATATCGGCGGCCCTGCATCCGGGTGCGGTGGCCGAAAGCATCGCGAAAGTCATCAAGCATGCGCCCGCGACGGCAAGACGGCGCAAGCCCGGCTTCGGCGGCAAGGATCGCTTGGCCAGACCATGACTACGACTACGATTACGACGGGAAAGATCGAGGGACATGAGTAGACCGACTCTCAGGCAAGCCGAATTTGCCGCAAGCGTAGCAGAGCAGACGATTCGCGTCGCCCCCACGTTGCGACGCACGGCGCAACGCGTACTCACCGTCTGCGCGCTCGCCTTCGGCTTGGTACTCGCGGGCTGCTCCATGTTCAGCGGCACGAGCGCGAAGCAGGCCGTCGCGGCCGTCGACTGGAGCGCGGCGGGCGACGCCATCCTCGTGCAGCTCGACGCCGACGATCTACTCAACGAATACAACAACGAGCCGCATACGCTCCTGCTCGGCGTGGTGCAGACCGCCGACGCCGATTCGTTTCGCAAACTGTCGGCCGATGCCGGCACGCTCGCCTCGACGCTCGGCGAAGCGGCGCCGAATCCCGCGATCCTTCAGCTCACGCGCTACGTCGTGCAGCCGGGCGGTCACACGATCCTCTCGATCGATCGCGCCGCGAAAGCGAAGATGGTCGGGCTGATCGCGGGCTTCTACACGATGGACCCGGCGTCCAGCGCGCGTCTCTTCGAGATTCCGCTCGCCATATCGAATCAGGCGTTCGTCGGCCACGATTATGCGGCGCAACCGCAAACGCTTGCGTTGCGCCTGTCGCTCGGACGTGATGCGATCAGCGACGCCGCGCGTCTGAATCCGGAACCGCCGCAGATCGTCGCCGCGCAAAAACGCGCACAGGCGAAGCAGCAGATCGTGCCGCTCGACGGCGGCGGCAAGGAAGTGCCGCTCACGCCATCGAACGGCGCAGCCGATACCGCCACCATCAAACTCCCCAACTGACGAGCCCGACGTGGAACACAAGCAAGCCGTCTACTGGCATCAGGGAATGTTTCTGCAGCCGCAGCATTTTCAGCTCGCGGATCAGCACAGCCGTTTCACGCAGACGCCGCTTTACGAAGCCGGCGTGCCGCATTTCTGGGGCGTCGGCGCGCTCGAACTGTCGAGAAGCGCCATCGCGAATCGCACCATCGACGTGCAGCGCGCGCGTCTTCTGTTCCGCGATCATCACTATGCCGAGTATCCCGAGAACGCGGTGATCGCGCCGCGCACCTTCGAGGCAAGCTGGGTGCAGGGCGACCGTCCGCTCAACGTCTATCTCGGCGTGCGCCGCGCGAGCGAGCAGGAAAAGAACGTCACCGAAGTCGGCACGCTCGCCGACGCCGCGAACGTCGCCACACGCTTCGCCACGGTGATGTCCGTTCCCGAGACGCCCGACCTCTATTCCGAAGGCCCCGACGCGCCGCTGCAAACGCTGCGCTATGTGCTGAAGGTGTTCTTCGAATCGGAGCTGGATCATCTGGATCAGTACGAGCTGATTCCCATCGCGCGGCTGGTGCGCGATGGCGACACCGTCGTGCTCGCCGACCGCTTCATCCCGCCGAGTTACGCGCTCGCCGGTTCCGATGCGCTGCGCACGATGCTGCGCGAGATCCGCGACGAGCTTGCAGGACGCGCCCGCCAGTTGCAGGAGTACAAGAATCCGCGCGAGATGCAGAAGGCCGAGTTCGACGCGTCGTACATGCTGTTCCTGCTCGCGTTGCGATCGCTCAATCGCTTTTCGCCGAGCCTGTTCCATCTGATCGAGAGCGAACAGGTGCATCCGTGGCTCGCATATGGCGTGTTGCGGCAACTCGTCGGCGAACTGAGCTCGTTCTCGGAGCGCTTCACCATGCTCGGTGAGATGGACGGCGGCGCCGGTCTGCCCGCTTACGATCACCTCGACCTCGACGGCTGCTTCGGGCGCGCGCGCGTGACCATCGGGCATCTGCTCAACGAGATCACGGTCGGGCCGGAGTTTCTGGTCGTGCTGGAGCCACGCGACGGCGTCTATCACGGACAAGTGCCGCGCAGCGTGTTCGGCAACCGCAACCGCTTTTATCTCGTCGTGCGGACGCAGGAAGATCCGCAATGGGTGGTGGATGGCATCGTCAACGGCGCGCGTTTGTCCGCGCTCGGCGAGATTCCGACGCTCGTGCGCCACGCCCTGCCCGGCCTCGAACTGATTCATATGCCGCACGCGCCGCAGGGTTTGCCGCGTCGCGCGCATTCGTTCTACTTCCGTATCGAACAGGTGAGCGAGCAGTGGGAACTCGTCGAGCGCGAAGGCGATATCGCTCTTCACTGGCTCGATGCCCCCGCCGATCTGCGCGCCGAGATCGTGATCCTGCGGAGATGACGTGCATCTGACCGACACTTTGATCCCCGTCATCGCGCTGGTGCGGCAGACGATCGATACGGCCGCCGCCCCGGCCTTCTTGCGGCCGTCGACGGCGGCGCCTGCCGTTCCAAGGCCCTTGCCCGCCGCGCCGCGTCCGGTTGCATCGCAGCCTGCTTCCGCTGGCGGTTCGCCGTTTGCGCCGCAGCCTATCGGCGAGATGGCCGCCAATGGCAATGCAAGCGCTAACGCTAACGCCAACGCCAACGCCGTCGCCATCGCCATCGCCGATGCCCCGCCGGCGCCCGCGCCGCTTCCTTCGCTCGCGCCACGGGCGAGTGTATCGAACGCATCGAGCGGCACGCCCGCCGAGGACGCCGCGCGCGCACGCGCACTCGCCGAAGCGATCGACGAAGCCATCGACCAGGCGCGGCACGACGCGCGCATCCACAATTTCGTGCCATCGGATTTCGACAACGCGCTTTTCGCCGTGCTCGCCTGGGCCGACGAAGTGCTGATCTCATCCGAATGGGCTGGCGCGCCGCACTGGCAGCGCCATCTGATGCAGCGCCGCCACTTCAACACGACGACCGCCGGCGTCTCGTTCTACGCGCGTCTCGACGACCTGCGCGACGATCAGGCCGATGTGCGCGAAGTCTTTGCGCTGTGTCTCGCGCTCGGCTTCAAGGGTCGCTATGCGCAAGAGCGCAGCTCGCGTCAGCTCGACGAACGCCGCCGCGTCACGCTTCAGAAAGTGCTCGACGAAGGCGGCGTTCCGGCCGCCACCGGCGCGGTGCTCTTTCCGCAAGCGTATGTCAGCGAGGAATCGGCGCGCGCGGCGCAAACCGGCGTCGAACCGGCGGCGCGCCGGGTGCGCTGGCGGCTTCGCCGGCAGACGCTCATCGGCTTCGGCTTGCCCGTGGTCGTGCTCGCCGTGCTCTACGGCACCTATCACCTGATCATCGTGCAGATGGTGAACGCTCTTCTTCCGCTCATCCAATGAAAGTCCTGCGCACCGTTCTGCTGTGGCTCCTTGCGCTCGTCGTGCTGGCGCTCGTCAGCTGGGGGCTGACGCTGTATCTCGAATGGCCGTTGTGGGCGTCCGCCGCGATTTTCTTCGGCGCGCTCGGCATGTTCTTCATGTTGATCTTCCTGCGGCGCCTGACGCTTGCGTATCGTTCCCGCAGCATCATCGCGCGGCAGCGGCGTGCCGAACAGGAAGCCGCGCAGCGCGGGTCGCGCACGGGCGCCTTGCGCCGCAAGTTCCGCGATGCCGCGGCGCTCCTGCGCGGTTCGAGCCTGAAGCGTCTCGGCAATCCGCTCTACGTGCTGCCCTGGTACATGGTGATCGGCAGACCGGGCGCGGGCAAGACCACGGCGCTCGCGCGCTCGCGGCTGTCCACTTCGCTGCAGGATCACACGCAACAAGGCGCGCCGGTCCCGCAAACCGAAAATTGCGACTGGTGGTACTTCGACCGCTCCATCGTGCTCGACTGCGCGGGCCGTTATGTCGATGCCGACAACGAAGACGCCGACCGCCGCGAGTGGAATCTGGTGCTGGACCTGCTGTCGCGCTATCGCGGACGCGAAGGCATCAACGGACTCGTGCTCGCCATCTCCGCCGACCGGCTCGTCACGCCGGACCGCGAGGCGATCGATCAGGAAGCGCGCGTGATCCGTGCGCGCATAGAACAGTTGATCCGCCTTTTCGGGCGGCGCTTTCCGGTGTACGTGCTCGTCACCAAGTGCGATCAGCTCTATGGCTTCGAAAGCTGGAGCACGCTCTTGCCCGAGACCGCGTTGAATCAGGCGATGGGGCATCTCGCGCCCGCCACCGCCGACGATCCGCCGACCGAGCGCTTCCTCTCACTGGCCTTCGATGCCATCGTCGAACGACTACGCGCGATGCGGGTTGCGCTGGTTGCGCGGCATCCGCAATCGGCGGTGGAACTGCTGCTGTTTCCGAACGAACTCGACCGCCTGCGCGCGGGCACCGAACTCTTCGTGAAGGCGTGCCTTGGTAACAGCCCGTATCTGGAATCGCCGTTCTTGCGCGGACTGTTCTTTTCGAGCGGCCTGCAGGCCGGCGGCGCGCGCTCGGCGGTGCTGCCGGAGACGCTGCGCCCGATGCCGCCGCACGAACCCTCGACGACCGGCGTGTTCCTGCACGATCTCTTCGGCCGCATCCTGCCGCAAGACCGCAACGTCGGCAAACCTGCCGCGCTCGTCAATCGCTGGTTCGCCGCGACCCAGCATCTAGGCATGCTCGCATGGGTGATGTTGGCCGTTGCGTTCGGCTTGCTGATCACGATGTCGTTCATCCGCAACGTCAACACGCTGACGCAGATCGAGCGCAGCTATCCATTTCATCAGCGCTTCGACGGCTTGCTCGTCGATGACGCCGCTACCCTCACGCGCAGCAACACCGCGCTGCGCGAGATCGATCGCCGCAACCGCAACTGGCGTTCGCGCTGGATGATCTCCGGCCATATCGACCGCTTGCAGGAACGGCTGCGCCAGCAATACACGCAGCAATATCTGCAGTACATCCGACCAGCCGTCGAACGCGATTTCGATCTGGATTTGCGGCGCGATCTCGTCAACGATACCGACGGCACGCTGCCGCTTAGCATCCTCAACGAAGTGCGCGTGACGAATCTGCTGCGCGCGAAAGTGGCGGGCGCGGATCGTCCGGAACTTGCCGCGATGCCTCAGCCGCTTTATAGCGACATGGCGCCGTGGTCGTCGCAACTCTTCGACCAGATCAACGACTTGCGCATTTCCTATATCGCGTGGTCGGCGACGAATGCGCGCGACATCGTGACGCGCGTGGCGCAACAGCAGGCGACGCTTGCCCAGGCGCTGTACCAGAACCGCATGCACTGGCTCACGCAGCTTGCGCCGATCGACCCGCATCTGCACGATGTCTCGCTCGCCGACTTCTGGCTCGACGCGAACTCGGCGCGCGCGCAATCCCTGCGTCTGGCAAACGTGGATGCTCCGGTTGCGGGCAATGTCGCGGGCGGGCGCATCACGGCGGCGTCGAGCCGTGCAACGGCGCCCGATTCGAAGGCCGTGGAAGCCGCGCGCACCGACGCGCAACTCGCCGAAGCGAACCGGCTCGCGGAGATCAAGGTGCCGGCCGCGTACACGCGCGCGGGACGGGTGGATATCGACGGCTATCTGAAGGAGATTCACCAGGCGGTCGTCGACGATGCGCAACTCATGCAGCAACAGGCGTTCTTCGACCACGACTATCAGATCGAGCGCTTTCAGGCGTGGCAGAGCTTCGTGCAAACCGTGCCGCAGGGCGAACGCATGCTACCGGGCCGCGATGCCTGGCGCGGACGGCTCGCGACCATCACGCAGAACGCGAGCCCTTATCTGCGCGCGCTCGATCGCGTCAACGACGAGTTCGAAGGCGTGGCCGACGCCCAGTTGCCCGACTGGCTGCAGACCGCTCGACGCATGGGCCGCCTGCGGCGCGATGCCACCGGCGCGCTGATCGCGAGCCGTGCGGGTGGCATCGTGCAAAGCATCAACTCGTTCGGCGGCCAGGCGATCCGCGACAGCATCGCGAGCAGTCCGCTGGCGGGCGCGGCGGCGGTGCGCGTCAATGCGCGGGCGGCATCCGCCATGCGCGACTATTTTCAGGACATCGATCAGATCGCGGCCACCGTCACCGATGGCACCGCGAAGGCATATGGCGTATCGGCTGCGTTTCATGGCTTTGGCGTCGATCCGGCGGTGAAGACATCGCCTGTACACGATGCCGCGCGCGCCCTTCTGCGCCTGCGTGACGAAGTCGATTCCAACGGCGCGGCTGATCAGGCCATCTGGCATCTGATCGGCGGGCCGCTGCATTTCGTGCTGGCTTATACGGAAGAAGAGACTTCGTGCGCGTTGCAATCGGATTGGGACAGCAAGGTGTATTGGCCGTTGCAGGCGGCGACCAGCATGACGCAGGTCGTCGATCAGTTGTACGGTCCGCAGGGTTCGGTGTGGAGTTTTGTCGATGGGCCGGCCAAGCCGTTCCTGACGCATTCGGCGAGCGCGATTTCTGAAGTGCAGACGGCCGATTACAGCGTGCCCTTCACCGCCGCGTTCCTGCCGACGCTGAATTCGGCGGTCGGCAAGCGCACCGCGCAGCTGATGGAAGCACAGCGCGCCAAGTCCCGCGCCGAAGCCGACGCAGCGCAGGCGCAGGCGGCGCAAGAACAGGCCAAGCAGCAGCAGGCCAATGCGGAGCAGGCCATTGCGAGTGTGAAGCAGCAGATTGCGGCGGCGCAGGCGAAGGCGTATCCGTTGACGATTACGGCGCAGCCTATCGACGTGAATCCTTCAGCGCGCATGCGGCCATTCGCGACTGTGCTGACGGTGCAGTGTGCGGCGGGCGCGCGCACGTTGACCAACTTCAACTTCCCGGTGAGCGACACTTTCAACTGGACACTCGGCCAGTGTGGCGAGGTGAGTTTGCTGATTCGTTTCGATGGCCTGACGCTCTCCAAGCGTTATCGCGGCGATGCGGGCGTGGTCAGTTTCCTGCGCGACTTCCGCGATGGGCACCGATTGTTCACGCCGCAGGATTTTCCGTCGTCGGCGGCGGCGCTCGCGCAGCGCGGCATCGACCAGATCACGGTGCGTTACGAGTTCCGTGGCGAGGACGCGATCATCGATGGCGCGACGCAGCTGGCGCAATTGCAGGACGCGCAGCAGAAAGAGACGCAGCTGCGCCAGCAAGCGATCGATACGCTTGCGGCGCAGACGCAGCAGTTGTTGCTGATCAAGCTGGCGGGTAATGGTGGCGGGACGACGCCGCAGCCGCTACGCGTGTCGTTGCCGCAGCAGATCGGGATGTGCTGGAATGCGCCGGCTTCTCCGGCTGGAACGCAGACGCTGCAGGCGCGTTTCGATAGTCTGCTGGAAGCGCGCGGCCCGCTGGTGACGGCGGCGGCGCCTTCGTTTGCACCGATTCAGTCAGGACCGATGACGGCGCCGGACGTGCCGCCGTTGCCGAATTTCTGATGAAGGCGAGCGCGGCCCCGATTATGTCGTGCGTTGTCAGTTCGAAACCATTGCGCGCATGCCCGAGCAGGATCAGCAACTCGTGCGCGGCGTGCTCGATGCGTTGATCTTCAAGAATCAGGCGCGCGCAATGACGCGCGTGACCGAGAGCGAGAAGCAGCTCGCGCGTAAAGCGCGTAAAGACAGTAAGAAGGGGTAGGGACCACAGCGGTAAATGGAGCGCGGCTGGGAGTTAACACTCGCGGCCCGCTGACCAGTTCACTTGACGGCCTGAATATGGCTAACGCCAATCCTAAAGCACGTTCGCCTGTCGCGGAACGGTTGCTGACAGTGCAGCAGCTCTCCTGCGAGCACAACCAACTGGCATAAGCAGTATCACAGCAGCTTCGAACGGCGGCCTGCGCCCAAGTTTCCAACCTATGTTCCCTGGATTTGCCTCACTGGACGATGGCTTGAATAGGCGGGCTACCGGAACCGTGGGTGGCGCGCGTTGAGCAAGCGAACGAGGCGTTGTCAGGCGGCCGTCGTCACGCGTCGCGCACGACCGCCTTCCCCTACACGCCCCCCAACGCCAACTTCACCGCCGCAGCCGCATCGATCTTCGCAATGCGCGCGACCAGTGCAATCGCTTCGGCATGCGCATCGTTTTGCTGATACAGCGCGTGCGCCGCGCTCAACGCCTCCAGCGCGAGTTGCGGCGTCCAGCGGTCGAGCTCATGCCGATCCACTTCGCCGACGATCATCTGCGCGAACGGCCGCAGCGGCGCGTTCGGCCGATGCGCCAGCATCAATTCGCTCAAGTGGATGGTCGCGCGCAGGCGTTGTTCCGGATTCGTGCCCAACGTCGCGCCCTGGAGCGCCACTGCCGCCGCTTCGAGGTCGCCCGCCGCGGCGAGCGAGCGCGCCGTGCCGAGCGCCACCGCGAGCGCATCCGGCGCCGCGCCGCCGCCCGAACCCGTCGCCGCATTGCGTTGCAGGCTCGTGATCCATTCGAGCGTCGCGCCATCCGCGAAAGGCTTGCCATCCGCGAAAGTCAGATTCGGCAACTCCGGGGCTCGGCGCAACAGTTGCAGCGTCGCCGCGTTCACTTCGGCGAGCGCGTCCGCGAACGGCTCGCCAAGATTCACAAGCGCCTGCGCGCTCGCGCGATTCAAATCCATCCAGAACGGAAACGCCGGCAAGTTCGCCTCTGCGAACGTGAGTGTGTCCTCGGGCGCATCGCCGGATTGCAGGCGGTCCAGCGCAATCGCCAGTTCCGCGATCGGCCCCGGAATGCGCGTCTGGCCACGCTCGGCAAGCGGCGCGGTTTCAATCGCGCCCCACGCCGCAAGCCGATTCAGCCGATACGCCTGCGCATCGCTCGCCCGATTGCCACGCCGGAAGCCCGCCAGCGTCACCAGCCGCTCGGCGATCTGCTCGAAGGCGCGGTCGGCATCGGCATCGGACACAATGGCCGCGCTCGAAAGCGGCGCGACGGCAAGCGATGCCGCAGCGGCCGGCGCAGAAGGACGCGAGATTTGTGCTGGTCGTGTCTCCGCCGACGCGACAGGCGCGTCTAAAGCAGGCACGGGCTCGGGCACAACTTCCCGAACCGGCAACGTGCGAATCTGATTGAGCAACGGCCGCACGCTCGGCGCGTCCGGGTCTTTCTCGGCAAGACGCGTATCGATGGCTTCGAGGCGCGTCTGCAACGCATCGATCAATGCGCGCTCCTGCTGCGTATCGCGGTCCACCTTGTCCACGACGAACTGAACCGCCCGCTCGAAAATCCACGACAACGCGTTGCGCCGTGCCCGCAAGCGCGAGAGACCCGGATGCAGCGTTTCCCAGTAATTCGCGAGCAGATCGTCGATGACCGTCAAGCCGCTCGCAAGGCCTTCGAGGCCGGAACGGCGCATGAGCGCGCCCGCGAGATAACACGCGACGAGCAAGTCCTTGCCGCGTTCGGCGAGCAGCACGGTGGCAGCGCGCTGCACCACGTCCCAGTCCGTGCCGGCCGCCGCGCTCGGGCTGTTGAGTTTGTCGATCTCGGTCTGCAGGCGATCAAAGTCGGGATCGTCGCGGACATCGCCGCCAGCGGGGTTGTCCGGCGTAATGGGCGCGGAACCGAGCGTATCGAAAGGAGGACTCATGGCTTATTCGTCGAGGATAAATCGGGAAACACGCAAAGGTCGATCACCACACTTCCTCGATTTCCGCATTCAGGTAGTAGCCCGCGCCGCGTTCCGTGCACAGCAGCTTGGGCGCGCGCGCATCTTCCTCGATCTTGCGACGCAGCCGCAAAATCTGGACGTCGATGGCGCGGTCATAGACATCGTCGAACGCGCGGGTGCGCTCGATCATGTGTTCGCGCGACACCACGCGATTAGGCGCGCCGAGCAGCACGACCAGCAAATTGAACTCGGCGTTGGTGAGGGTAACGGTCTCGTCGTCCTGCGACTTGAGGCGGCGCGTGTTCAGATTTAGCGTCCAGCCGCCGAAGCGATACGCGCGCGGCAGCTTTCCGCGCGTGATCGGCGCGCCCTGCGCCGTGCCCGCGCCCGTGCGCCGCAGCACGGCGCGCACACGGGCGAGCACTTCGCGCGGCGAAAACGGCTTGGTGACGTAATCGTCCGCGCCGAGTTCGAGGCCCATCACGCGGTCGGCTTCCTCGGTACGGCCCGTAAGGCAGATGATCGGCATGGCGCCGCCCTCGCCGCCCGCGCGCCATTCGCGCGCGAGTTCGAGGCCGTCGCCGTCGGGCAGGCCGAGGTCGAGCAACACGAGATCGAAGGTATCGGCGGCGAGGCATTCGCGCGCTTCGGCGGCGGATGCCGCGCCTTCGGTCGTCATGCCGTGTCCGGCTAGATATTCGACGAGCAGAACACGCAAGGAATGGTCATCGTCGACGATCAATATGCGGGGTGAACTCGGCATGGCGTTAGCGCGTGGCTTCGTGTGAGTGATAAAGCGCCTGCACCGCGCGCGAAAAATCGGCGCGGCCAAACGGTTTGGCGAGGAACGGCACGCTCACGCCCGCGGCGATATGCGCGCCCTGCCGCGCCCCGCTGATCAAGAGCGCGGGCAGCGCGGGACTGCGTTCGCGCGCGGCGACGATGAGTTCGTCGCCGCGCAGGTCATCCATTTCGATGTCGCTGACGAGGAACGCGAAGCCGTGCGGATCGGCTTGCAATGCGTCGAGCGCGGTGGCGGGCGACGCGTAGCTCGCAGGCTCGAAGCCGGATTCGGCGAGCCAGTCTTCGAGGAGCGCGCGGAGGGTGTCGTCGTCTTCGACAAGGAGGACGGGCTCGCCTTGGCCGATGGGAGCGTTGGGCTCGGTGCAGGGCGTGCCCGGCGCGTGAACCGCATCCATCGCTCGCGACATGGACGCAATGCTCGGCGCTGTCGCCAAATGATCCGCGTTAGCCTTTTCTCCATCCGACGGCAACGCATCGGTTCCGAAAGTCGACCGCGGCGGCGTCACATAAGCCGCATCCGCATCACTAGCCTCATGCATTCCCCCGTCGCCTAGGCCACCGCGCGGCCCCGTCGCCACACCCTTCACGCGCTTCGCCGGCAACAACACCCGAAACATCGCCCCACCCAGCGGCCCGTTTCCGACCGTAATCCCGCCGTCGTGATCCGCGACGATTCCCGCCGCGATCGACAACCCCAACCCATGCCCGCTCTGCTTGCGCTTGGTCGAAAAGAACGGGTCGAAAATCCGCGACGCGATATCCGGCGCAATTCCGGGCCCATCGTCGTGCACTTCCAGAATCACCGCGGTGCGCTCCGGCACGCGCCCGACATCCGCGATTTCCTCGCGCGGCACGCCCGCCGACACGCGCAGGATCACCCAGCTGCGCGCCGCCTGCGCCGCGTTGCGCAGCAGGTTCAAAAGCACCCGCACGAACTGCGCATGATCGCCCGCGACAGGCCACGCATCGATGCCGCTGGCGCCCAGGCGAACGTCGTCGTATTCCACGGCAATCGTCACCGGCCCGCGATGATCCGCCGTCGCCAAACCCACCGCCTCGTCGATGACCACGCGCATCGACACCGGTTCGCTACGTCGCGGACTGCCGCGTCCGACCGCGAGCAGCATCTGCTCGGTCATCGCGGTGCCGCTTCTGACTGCCGCCAGCACGTGTTGCAGCGGACGGCGCGCATCGGCATCGGCGGGAAGAAGTTCATCGGCGTATTCGGCGTGGCCGCGCACGGCGCCCAGCACATTGTTGAAATCGTGTGCAATGCCGCTCACCAAAAGGCCGAGCGATTCGAGCTTCTGCACGCGTTGCAGACGCGCCTCGTAACCACGCCGTTCGAGCAGCGCGACCGCCACGTAAAACACCAGCGTGCACAGCACGGCGAGGTCGATCTGCAACTGCCGCACGCCGACGATGCCGTTTTGATGGTACGAACCATTGCCCGTCACCGTGAGCGCCACGCCCGTCGTCACGATGACGAAAGCCGCGAGCGTCGCCGCGCGGATCGACCCGGCGACCGCCGCCCAGACGAGCAGCAGAATCAGCAGCAAATGCTCGGTCTCGTCAGGAAGCTGGATGCGGAACGCCTCGATCATCAGCGCCGCGCCGCACAGCGCCGGCACGACGACGACCCACGCGCGCACCGGCCGCGCATCCGGATCGGGCGGCGTAGTCCACGCGAGCAGACCGGGCACGAGGACGAGCATCGCCAGACCGTTGCTGCCCATGATGGTGCGCCAGACATCGATGAGATCGCGACCGCCGATCGCATGCGATAGCGCGCTACCCGCGAGCGCCATCGCGAAAACGGTGCCAAACGGCAGCAATAGCAGGAAGCGTGTGAAGCGCGCGGTGGTATCGAGACGCGCGCGGCGGCTCACGAAGCGCCAAGCAAGCCCGACGCCCACGCCCACGCCGAGCACGTTGACGAGCGCGAAGGACGCATCGACCCAAAGCGGGAACACGTCGAACTGACCGACGATGACCATCGCGATGAAGATCGCGACGAGCGCGGCCGGCCATTCGCCGAGCGGCCGACGCCAGAGATAGGCCACCGCCATCGCCGGGGCGGGCCACACCACCGCCGCCAACGCCGAACCGGTGCCGAGCGTGTCGAGCGGTGTCGAAAGGACGCCGTAAAGCACGCCCAAAGACAGGGCGCGCCGCAAGCCCGCCACATGGTGACGCGCGCCGGTAGCGGGCAGACCGTGCGGCGCGGCGGCGGCCGCACGAACGTCATTGGTCACAGTGGCCCCCGGTTGAGCGAGCGCATCGGCGATAAGCATTCCGATACGACCTGAGATTTATCTTAGAAATGGTCGCAAGTGTAATGCGGGCTAAAGCAACGCACAACGCAGCGCACAAATCGCGCAACAGGCGACCGAACGTGCGCGAACCCAGGCAGTTGCGCGTTCGTTACGGATGAAACATGCGGCGCCCTTGGCGCAACACGGCTGCAACGGCGCCCGCCGACACTACAAACATGCGCCGGGCCTGAAGAGAACGGCGCTCCAACCCGAACAACCTAGAAGAGGTGAATCATGCCGATGCCGTGCTATCTGACCGTCGAAGGTCAAAACCAGGGAAAAATCGAAGGCGCCACGAAGGTGCAAGGTCACGAAGGCAAGATCCTCGTGCAGGCCGTGGATCACACCATCGAAATTCCGAAAAGCCCGCAGACCGGACTGCCCACCGGCAAGCGCGTGCATGGCGCGATGACGGTGAGCAAGGAGATCGACAAGTCGAGCCCGAAGCTTTATCAGGCGTTGACGTCCGGCGAACAGTTGAAGACCGTCACGCTCGAGTTCTATCGCATCTCGCCGAAAGGCACGGAGGAAAAGTACTACACCGCCAAGCTCGAGAACGCGATCCTGACCAACATGAAGTCATGGACACCGAACTGCCTCGATCCGAACAACCGGCAGATCGGACACATGGAGGACCTCGCGTTCACCTACGAAAAGATTACCTGGACCTACGAGCCGGACGGTATTGAAGCCGAGGATTCATGGCTCGCGCCGAAGGCCTGAGCCACCTGGACAGCCGCTGGACATAAGCTCGAAAGCCTTGTCGCACAAGGGTTTTCGAGCGCTGAAGCCGCGTCTTCGGAGGCCGCCGTATACGGCTTGTCGAGGACGATCTTTAGAGCATATGAACTGATAAAAATGCGTTGGGTTTTTGAGATACGTCTGTTTATAATGGCTCGCACTCAATTCCGGGACAGGCACTCACGCCTCAAGGACCGTTTCCCATCCGGACTCGCCGATCCTTTCGCTCAATCGCGGGCAGAGCATCCGACAGTCTGAAGCGGCTCACATCCGCCCCGCGCCGCACCCCGCATTCCGTATCACGCAATTTCGTTAGTTATCCCGTGCTCAGGCGATGGCTGCCCGCCCGAGCGTATGCAGTGGCGGCGGCCCGCGTCAGTCGCACGGTGCGCGAGACGCGTTTTCATCGATGTCCGCACTGCCAGCGCGGCGCCGTGAATCTGGAGATGGAAATGGCAAATGATGGTTCGGTTGCTCCGAAGGAACGCGTCAATATCGTCTATCGCCCGGCCACGGGAGACGCGCAGGCAGAAGTGGAACTGCCGCTCAAGTTGCTCGTGCTCGGCGACTTCACGTTGCGTCAGGACGACGTACCGATCGAAGACATGAAGCCGATCAACGTCGACAAGGACAACTTCAACGAAGTGCTGAAAGGCCAAAAGCTCGGCCTGCAACTCTCGGTGCCGAACAAGCTCGACGAGAAAGCCGGTCCCGACGACGTGCTCTCGCTCGACCTGAAGTTCGACTCGATCAACGACTTCACGCCCGATGCGCTCGCGGAACGCATTCCCGAGCTGCGTCAGATGCTCGAACTGCGCGACGCCCTGAAGGCGCTGAAAAGCCCGATCGGCAATCTGCCCGACTTCCGCAAGCGTCTGCAAGAGCTGATCCAGGACGAAGGCGTGCGCGCGCGGCTGCTCGGCGAACTCGGCGCACAAGACAAGTAACGCGGAACCAGCACTTCGTAGATGAAGGAGATTGAATTGAGCGACGAACAACAGCAATCCGGCGCAGCGGCGCCGGCAGAGGCCGCGGCGGGCGAAGTCTCGCTGCTCGATCAACTGGTGGAGTCGGCCCGCATCAAGCCGGGCGACGAAGCGTACTCGATCACGCGCCAGGGTATTCAGGCGTTCGTCGCGCAACTGCTCGAACCGCAGCGTTCGGTGGAGCGTGTCACCGCCGCGACCGTCGACGACATGATCGCGAGCCTCGACCGCAAGCTGTGCGCGCAGGTCGATGCCATCCTGCATCACGATGACTTCCAAAAGCTGGAATCGTCGTGGCGCTCGCTCAAGTTTCTGGTGGACCGCACCAACTTCCGCGAGAACATCAAGATTCAGTTGATGAGCGTGAGCAAGCAGAAGCTGCTCGACGACTTCCAGGACGCGCCCGAGATCACCAAGTCAGGGCTGTACAAGAACGTCTATACGGCCGAATACGGCCAGTTCGGCGGCCAGCCGTTCGGCGCGATCATCGCTAACTACGAGTTCAATGCAAGCGCGCCCGATGTCAAGCTGCTGCAATATTCGGCAAGCGTCGCCGCGATGGGTCACACGCCTTTCGTCGCCGCCGCCGGCGCGGATTTCTTCGGCATCGACTCGTTCGATCAGTTGCCGAACCTGAAAGATCTGTCGTCCATCTTCGAAGGTCCGAAGTACGTCAAGTGGAACGCCTTCCGCGAAAGCGAAGATGCGCGCTACGTCGGCCTGACCGCGCCGCATTTCCTCCTGCGCGTGCCGTACGGCCCGGAAACGGCGCCTTCGAAGAAATTCAATTACAAGGAAGACGTGTCGAGCGGTAACGACCAGTTCCTGTGGGGCAACGCGGCCTTCGCGTTTGCCACGCGTCTCACCGAAAGCTTCGCGGACTACCGCTGGTGCGCCAACGTGATCGGCCCGCAAGGCGGCGGCACGGTGCAGGACTTGCCGGTGTATTCGTTCGAATCCATGGGCGAGATCCAGAACAAGATTCCGACCGAAATCCTGATTTCCGAACGACGCGAGTTCGAGCTCGCCGAGCAAGGTTTCATGGCGCTCACCATGCGCAAGGACAGCGACAACGCCGCGTTCTTCTCCGCCAACTCGGCGCAGAAACCGAAGTTCTTCGGCCAGTCGAAAGAAGGCAAGGAAGCCGAGCTCAATTACAAGCTCAGCACGCAATTGCCGTACATGTTCGTCATGAGCCGCATGGCGCACTACATCAAGGTGATGCAACGCGAGAACATCGGCACGTGGAAGGAGCGCGGCGATCTGGAGAAGGAACTCAACAACTGGATTCGCCAGTACGTCGCCGACATGGACAACCCGAGTCCGGGCGTGCGCAGCCGCCGCCCGTTGCGTCAGGCCGAAATCAACGTGCTCGACGTGGAAGGCGAACCGGGCTGGTACAAGGTCGACATGAAGGTGCGTCCGCACTTCAAGTACATGGGCGCGTCGTTCACGCTGTCGCTCGTCGGCAAGCTGGAAACTGCCTGATGCGCGCATCGGGTTCGAGGCAGCCGCGAACATAAGCGGCGCTTCGGCAAGGTTTCATCCGTAACACGCGGGCGGTCACCTGCAACGAGGCGGTAACCGCCCGCGCTCACACTGTGTTCATGCGCTCCGACACCTACACGTAAATGGGCGCATCGAGTCGATGCATCAAGTCAAGAAGCGACACGCGGACAAACCATAACGGCAACTGGAGGCCACCATGCCGATGCCATGCTACCTGACCCTCGAAGGTCAGAATCAAGGAAAGATCGAAGGTTCCACGAAGGTTCAGGGCCACGAAGGCAAGATCCTCGTGCAGGCCGTGGATCACACCATCGAGATCCCGAAGAGCCCGCAAACGGGTCTGCCCACGGGCAAGCGCGTGCATGGCGCGATGTCGGTGACCAAGGAAATCGATAAGTCCAGCCCGAAGCTCTATCAGGCGCTCACCTCCGGCGAGCAGATGAAGACCGTGACGCTGGAGTTCTATCGCATTTCGCCGAAGGGCACGGAAGAGAAGTACTACACCGCCAAACTCGAGAACGCGATCCTCACGCACATGCAGTCCTGGACGCCGAACTGCCTCGACCCGAACAACAAACAGATGGGTCACATGGAAGATCTCGCGTTCACCTACGAAAAGATCACGTGGACCTACGAGCCGGACGGCATCGAAGCCGAAGACTCGTGGCTCGCGCCGAAGGCCTGACGCATTCCAAATCACGCATGACGCGGCGGCGGACTTACGCCGCTGCGTCGATCGGGACCGTCGATGAGAGAGCGCAGGCTGCTGGAACGCATATCCGGCTGGGAACAGGGCGCGGTGCGCACCAACGAGACCAGCACCGAGGTGCTCGTGAGATCCGTGATGGAGCATCTGTCGCGCATCCTCAATACGAGACAGGGCAGCGTGCAGCTCGATCCGCAATTCGGCGTGCCCGATTTCACGAATATCGCGGGCGGGCTGGAAGGCGGATCGACGGGCGAAATCGAGGAAGAGATTCAACGCATGGTGTCGCGTTACGAACCGCGCGTGCTCAACCCGAAAGTGCATCTCTTGAGCGACCGCAGCGACGTAATGTCGATCCGCTTCAGTCTCGACGGCACGCTCGCCGTGAACGATCGCGAGATTCCACTGCGCCTGTCCACCACCGTGAATTCCGATGGCCGCGTCACCGTGCTTTGACGCCTTGACGGCCCGCGACCGATCCCGACGATGCTCAATCGCTATTACGAAAACGAACTCACCAAGCTGAAGACGCTTGCCGTCGAGTTTGCCGAGGCCAATCCGGCGCTCGCGCCGATGCTCGCAGGCCGCTCGACCGACCCGGACGTCGAACGCCTGCTCGAAGGCGTGGCCTTCCTCACGGGTCTTGCGCGCCAGAAGCTCGACGACGAGTTCCCGGAGTTCATCCAGGAACTCTCCACGCTGCTGTTTCCGCACTATCTGCGTCCGGTTCCCGCGACGACGATGGTGCTGTTCGAGCCGCGCGGCGCGCTCACGGAAACCGCGAGCGTGGCGGCGGGCGTGGAGCTGGCATCGGCGCCGGTGGACGGCACGCCCTGCCGTTTCCGCACGACCCAGGCCGTGGACGTGCATCCGCTCACGCTCGCCGCGCGGCTTTCGGCGGGCGAAGGACGCACGCCTTCCATCGATCTCGACTTCAGCTTGCGCGGGCTCGATCTCGCGCGCTGGCAGACGAAGTCGCTGCGGCTCTTTCTGGCGGGCGGCTACAGCGATGCCTCCAAACTCCTGATGCTGCTCATGACCGAAGTGACGTCGGTGCGGCTGACGGCTAGCGGGGTATCGACGGAACTGGGCGCGCGTTCGCTCGTCCCGTCGGGCTTCGACAGCGAGCTCGTGCCGTATCCGAGTCACGCGTTTCCGGGGTATCGCAGTCTGCAAGAGTTCTTCGTGCAGCCGGAGAAATTCCTGTTCCTCGACTTAAACGGGATTGACAAGCTGCGCGGCGCCACCGGCACGACGTTCTCGGTCACGCTGTGCCTCAAACGTTTGCCCGTATGGCTCACCGAATTGAGCGCCGACGCCTTCATGCTCAACGTGACGCCCGTCATCAATCTGTTCGAGCATCACGCCAATCCGATCACGCTGGATCATCGGCAAATGGACTATCGCGTGAGCCCGGAAGGCGCGAACCGTCAGCATTACCAGATTCATTCAGTCGACAAGGTCACGTCGTATCGGCAAGGCGTGGCGCAGCAGCGCGTGTACCGGCCATTCGGCGTGCTCGGGCACGCGGCATCCGCCGCGACGGCGAGCGAAGACCAGCGCGCGCCGGGCGATCTCGTCTATCACACGTCGTTGCGCCCCGCCGCCGTCGGCAACGAGACTGAGCTGTATCTCTCGGTGGCGTATCCGCCCGAGGCCACGCCGCAGACCGAAACGCTTTCCATCGAGCTGACCTGCACCAACCGCTATCTGCCCGAGAGCCTGCGTTACGGCGATCTCAGCGAGCCAACCAGCAGTTCGCCCGAGCGCCTCAAGTTCCGCAATATCCGGCCGATGACACCGGTGGTCAATCCGCCCGTCGGCGAGGCGTTGCGTTGGCGGCTGCTCGGTCACGCCGCGCTCAACTTCCTCTCGCTCGCGGATGCCGCCAACCTGCGCGCCCTCCTCTCGCTCTACGTGTTCTCTGAGCGTCAGGAGCAAGGCCACGAGGCGGCGAACCGCAGACGCATCGCGGGCCTGAAGGAGATGAGCGTCACGCCCGAAGTGCGGCTCTTCGGGCGCAACATGCTGCGCGGTCAGCTGATCCGCGTGCGCTGCGAGATGGATCACTTCGCGGGCGCGGGCGATCTCTACGTGTTCGGCAGCGTGCTCGACCGTTTTCTCGGCGCCTACGCAAGCATGAACACGTATACGCGATTCGAGCTGGAAGACATTTTCTCCGGAGAGGTATTCAGATGGACGCCGCGGCTCGGTCAACAAGCTCTGCTCTAGACGACGCGCTATTTGAGCAAGGCGAACGCTTTGCGTATTTTCAGGCGGTGCGCCTGCTGCGCCGCCGCGCGCGTCTTGCGGGCGACGATCCGGAACGCCTGCGCGTGCGTCCGCGTCTTGCGCTCGGCTTTCCCGAAAGCGATATCGACCAGATCGAGCGCGATCTGCCGCGCCGTCATGCCGATCTCGACGACGACGCGCCCGAGCCCGCGCCGACGCCGCGAATTACCGCGAACTTCTTCGGGCTATACGGTGTGTCCTCGCCGCTGCCGAGCTTCTATACCGAAGACCTGATCGAGGAAGAACGCGAAGGCCGCAGCGGGATGCGCGAGTTTCTCGACATCCTGCATTACACGCTGTATCCGCTGTTGTTCGAGAGCTGGGTCAAGTACCGGCCGCACGTGCGCGTGGTCGAGGAAGGCGACACGGCGATGCTCGAACGCCTGTATGCGTTCGTCGGCCTGCACGAGCGCTCCATGCGCCGCGACGACACGCCCGGCGTCTCCGACATGCTGCGCTACGCGGGCCTCTTCTCGCAGCGCCCGCATTCGGCGCTTGGCCTGAAAACGCTGCTCGCCGATGCCTTCGCGCCCGCCGATGTGCATATCGTCAATTGCGTGGAAAGCTGGCTGCCGATTCCCGACGATCAGCGTCTCACGCTCGGCGATGGCCGTCATGCGCTCGGCGTCGAATGCTATCTCGGACAAGAGAGCCGCGATGCCAACAATCATGTGCGTATCGAGTTGCGCGGCCTGCCGCTGGCTCTGTTCGAAGCGTTGCAGCCAGGCCGGCGCGAGTACGAGCGTCTGCGTTTTTTCACGCGCTATTACCTGACCGAACCGTTCGACGTGACCGTGCTTCTCGAACTGCGCGCGGGTCTCGCCGAGAACGCCCGCACGGGCGGCATGCAATGGAACGCGCTGGGCCGCGACACGTGGCTCGCGCCGCGCGCGAATGCCGTGCCGCGTCCGGTCAGCTTCGCGATCTGAACCACCGATATCAAGAGACACGAGAGGAGCCCAAGCCATGTTGCTGGTCGATCTGAAACCGCTGGTAAGCCGGCTCAACGGCTACTGCCGGCAAGCGCTCGAAAACAGCGCCGGTCTGTGCATCTCGCGCGGCCAATACGAGATTTCCGTCGAGCACATGCTCGTCAAGCTGCTCGACGATCCGCAAAGCGATTTCCCGCTTTTGCTGCGCGAACAGAACATCGATGCCGCGCTCTTTCGCCGCGCGCTCGATCAGTCGATAGAAGATTTGCGCGGCGGCAATACGGGCCGGCCGGTGTTCTCGCCGGTGCTGCTCGAACTGCTTCAGGATGCGTGGCTGATCGCCTCGGTGGACTTGCTCGAAACGCGCGTGCGTTCCGGTGCGATCCTGCTCGCGTTCCTCGCACGCGCCACTTTCTATGCAACCGGCGGCTATGCCGACATGCTGCGGCCGATCAACCGCGAGAGCTTGCTCGCGCGCTTCGGCGCGGCGTCGGCGGCGTCGATAGAGCAGACGGCGGCGGGCACTTCGTCGGCATCGGAAGGCGGCGCGAACGCGGCGGCCGGTTCGGACGGCAGCGCAATCGCCAAGTACTGCGAGAACTTCACCGAGAAGGCGCGCGAGGGCAAGATCGATCCGGTTTTCGGACGCGACGCCGAAATCCGCCAGATGGTCGATATCCTCGCGCGGCGGCGCAAGAACAACCCGATCTGCGTGGGCGATCCGGGCGTCGGCAAGACGGCGGTGGTCGAAGGACTGGCGCTGCGTATCGTCGATGGCGACGTGCCCGAGTCGTTGCGCGACGTGACCATCCTCGGTCTGGACATGGGCATGTTGCAGGCGGGCGCGAGCGTCAAGGGCGAATTCGAAAACCGGCTGAAGGGCATCATCAACGAGATCAAGGCATCGGTGAAGCCGGTGATCCTGTTCATCGACGAGGCGCATACGCTGATCGGCGCGGGCGGTCAGGCGGGCACGTCGGACGCCGCGAACCTCTTCAAGCCGGCGCTCGCGCGCGGCGAGTTGCGCACCATCGCGGCGACCACCTGGGCCGAGTACAAGAAGTACTTCGAGAAAGACGCGGCGCTCGCGCGGCGCTTCCAGCTCGTGAAGCTCGACGAACCCGACTTGCCGACCGCGGTGCTGATCCTGCGCGGCCTGAAGGAACGTTACGAAGACGTGCACAAAGTCGTGATGCGCGACGACGCCATCGTGGCCGCCGCCGAATTGTCGAGCCGCTATATCACCGGGCGCCAGTTGCCGGACAAGGCCGTCGATCTGCTCGATACCGCGTGCGCCCGCGTCAAGGTGCTGCAAAGCGCGAAACCCGATGTGCTCGAAGACACCGAGCGCCGCATTCAGGCGTTGGAGCGCGAACGGCGCGGACTCGAACGCGATCGCGACAACATGCAGCCGGTGGACGACGAACGCCTCGCCGCCATCGCCGATGCCCTGCCTTCGCTCGAAGCCCGCGCGGCGGATTTGCGCGTGCGCTGGCTCGCGCAGAAGGAAGCGGGCGAGGCGCTCGTCGCGGCACGGGGAGCCGTGGCCGCCGCACGCGCCGCCGCGCAACCCGAAGCGCAGATCGACGCCCTGCGCGACGCCGCCAAGCGCGCCGAAGCCGATTTGCGCGAAGCCCAGGGCGATCAGCCGATGGTGCGCGTGGACGTCGATCCCGACGTGGTCGCGAAGGTCGTCAGCGACTGGACCGGCATTCCGCTCGGCAAGGTGCAGCGCGATCAGGCGCAGACCATTCTGAACATGGAAACGACGCTCGCCAGACGCGTGCGCGGTCAGGACCACGCGATGCATCAGATCGCCGAAGTGCTGAAGTCGTCGGCGGCGGGGTTGAAGGACCCCGAGCAACCGATGGGCGTGTTCCTGCTTGCGGGACCGTCGGGCGTCGGCAAGACGGAAACGGCGCTGACTGTCGCCGACATTCTCTTCGGCGACGAGAAGTCCACCGTCACCGTCAACATGAGCGAGTTCCAGGAGCGCCATAACGTGAGCCGTCTGATCGGCTCGCCGCCGGGTTATGTCGGCTATGGCGAAGGCGGTCTTCTGACCGAAGCCGTGCGTCAGCGTCCTTACTCGGTCGTGTTGCTCGACGAAACCGAGAAGGCGCATCTCGACGTGATGAACCTGTTTTACCAGGTGTTCGACAAGGGCATGCTCTCGGACGGCGAAGGCAAGGAAATCGACTTCTCCAACACGGTCGTGTTCCTGACTTCGAACCTCGCCACCGATGTCATCACCGAACTCACGGCGAACGGCGAGCGTCCCGACGACGAGACCATTCTCGCCGCCGTGCGGCCGATCCTCTCCGCGCACTTCAAGCCCGCGCTGCTCGCGCGCATGACCGTGATTCCGTACTACACGCTGCCGACGGATGCGCTCGCGGGCATCGTGCGCCTAAAGCTCGACAAGATCGTGAAGCGTCTTCTGGGCGCCAACAAGATTCGTCTCGCGTACACGGACAAGGTCGTGGACACCATCGCCGCGCGCTGCACGGAAGTGGAAACGGGCGCGCGCAACATCGACTTCATTCTGCGCGGCACCGTCATGCCGATGCTCTCGCACGAGATCCTTATCCGCATGAGCGAAGCCGAGCAGCCGACGCACGCCGAGCTCGATGTGAACGACGAAGGCGTGTTCGTCGTGTCGTTCGGTTTCGAGCCTGCCGAGGCGAAGGCCGCTGTCATCGAGGAAGAAGCGCAATGAAGCAGGTATGGGTCACGGCGCTCGCCAAAGACGAAGCGCGCATCGCGCAAGTGGCGGCGACGCTCAAGCGCTACGGGATCGCGGCGCAAGGCCACGTATGGCTCGACGAACCGGACAAGGCCGTCGCGCGTGTCGTGCTCGACGCGATGCAGGCGGCCGACGCGTGGATCGTCCTCGTCGATGAAGCGGCGCTCGCCAAACCATCCGTGCGCTATGGCTTGTCGCTTTTGTACGCGAGCCTGCAGGCATCGCGCGGCGCGGCGCCGCCGGTGCTGTTCCTCACCGCTTCGGGCGATACCGTGCCGCCACCGTTGTTCGCCGGTGCGCTCACCTTCGCCGATCGGAACGCCGCGTGGCCCGCGAAGCTCGTCGCCGCGCTCGCACGCGCGCCGAAGCAGGCGCCGTTGGCGGCGCTCGGCGGCTATCGCCTGACGCTGTGGGGCGACGAGAACATCGGTCAGTGGTTCGAGATCGGCTCGCTCGAAGGGCCGCTTGCGGGCTTCGCGTTCGGCGTGCCGCGCAGCGACGAAGTATCGATCGACTTTCAGGCGGTCGGCGCACGCGGCGCGCTGCCGGCAAAGACCACGCTCGAATACGCGCAGGAGGGTTTGCGCATGCAGATTGGCGGCACGGATTACGTGAGCTGGGCGGTGAGGAATGCGATCGGCCCGGACGATTCGTACTTCGTGCGCGTGCGCGGCTGCCCGGCCACGCTGCTGCTCATGCCTTATCCCGAAGGCGACGACGTCGAAGCGACGATCGTTCGGCTCGGATAACACCGCCATGTTTCGGATGTAACAAACCCGCGCCCCACTCGAAACGAAGCCGCAACGCGGCGACCTTAATCTGTACTCATGCGCTGAACGAGATCGAAGGCGCAAGCGGCCAGGCAAACACACAGCGCGCCGCCAACCCAAACTAACTGGAGATTAATCATGCCGATGCCCTGCTACCTCACCCTCGAAGGCCAGAACCAAGGAAAGATCGAAGGCTCCACCAAGGTTCAAGGCCACGAAGGCAAGATCCTCGTGCAAGCCGTGGATCACACCATCGAAATTCCGAAGAGCCCGCAAACTGGTCTGCCGACCGGCAAGCGCGTTCATGGCGCAATGACGGTGACGAAGGAAATCGACAAGTCGAGCCCGAAGCTGTATCAGGCGCTGACTTCGGGCGAACAATTGAAGTCGGTGACGCTCGAGTTCTACCGCATTTCGCCCAAGGGCACGGAAGAAAAGTACTACACGGCCAAGCTCGAAAACGCGATCCTCACGCACATGCAGTCGTGGACGCCCAATTGCCTGGACCCGAACAACCGTCAGATGGGCCACATGGAAGACCTCGCGTTCACCTACGAAAAAATCACGTGGACGTACGAGCCGGACGGCATCGAAGCCGAAGATTCTTGGCTTGCTCCCAAGGCTTGATGTAACGCGTCGGGGGGCGGGGGGGCCCCCGGCGGCGCCGCCCCGGTTCCGCGCCCTTAAAACCACAAAAATACTCTACACACCAAACACCCCCAAAAAAAACAGTTAATTAGATTT
>NZ_JALQDW010000043.1:0-29446 GCF_023631025.1 Caballeronia sp. GACF4 | reverse complement strand
AAAAAAAAAAGCGCGGTAAGCTCCGACCGGCCCCCAAAAAAATAATATATTTTTTGCGAGACCACGTAGGTAAGTAGCCCCCCCGCCCCCCCCCCCCCCCCCCGCCCCCCGCTCCTCGCTTGAACGGCAGATAAAACGCCATGACTTCGCTCTCCGCACGACTCGCCAACAATCAGCGCTTCAGCTTCGTCTCCGATGCTTACGCGGCCGACACGTTCTCGGTGGTGCGCATGCACGGGCGCGAGGCGATCTCGCAACTCTTTCGCTTCGAAGTGACGCTCGTCGCCGACGACGCCGCCATCGATCTGACGAAGATGTTGCAGAACAACGCGACCTTCAGCATCGGCGCACCCGATGACAGTTCGCGCACCACGCCATATTCCGGCATGCTCGCCGAGTTCGACCAGTTGCATCATGCGGGCGGCTACACGTTTTATCGCGCGGTGCTCGTGCCGCGTGCGTGGCGGCTTACGCTTACGCGCACCTGCGAGGTCTATCTGAACGAGCAGACCATCCCGCAGATTCTGGGCGGCGTGTTGCGCGACGCGCAGCTCACGGGCAACGCCGTCGATCTGAAGCTGACGGGCGAGTATCGTCCGCGCAGCTATGTGTGCCAGTTCCAGGAAAGCCACTTCGACTTCGTGTCGCGCTGGATGGAAAAGGAAGGCATGTACTACTACTTCGCGCAGAGCGGCGAGGCGGACACGTTGACCATCGTCGATGACCGCGCCATGCACGCCGCCGATGCGCTGCCGGTCAACTACCGCCCCGCCGACGAGCTGGATACGGGCGTCGCGCCGGACTCGGTGCAGAGCTTCGTGTGCCGCACGAAGCCGCTGCCCGCGAAGGTGGTGCTGCAGGACTACAACTATCGCAAGGCGTCGTTGCCGCTCGTCGCGCAGGCGGATGTATCCGCGCAAGGTTTCGGCGAAGCGATGTTCTACGGCGACAACTTCCGCGACGCCGACGAAGGCACGCGTTACGCGAAGCTGCGCGCAGAGGGGATTCTTTGCGGCGGCGTCCGATTTCATGGCCAGGCCACGGCGGTGGGATTGCGCAGCGGCTATTTCATGCAGATGTCGCATCACTATCGCGACGACTTCAACGGCCGCTATCTCGTGACCGAGATCACGCACGAAGGATCGCAGGCGGGCGCGCTGCTCGCGGGCATCAAGACGCCGTTTAGCGAAAACGGCGCGGCGCGTGAAGAGATCATCTACCGCAACACGTTTTCGGCGATCAAGGCGGACGTTCAGTATCGCGCGCCGCGCGACACGGCGCGGCCGACTATCGCGGGCACGCTGAACGCGACCGTCGATGCGGAGGGCAGCGGCGAATATGCCGAGCTCGACGAATACGGACAGTACACGGTGCAGTTGCCGTTCGACCGCACGGACAAGGCGGCGGCGAAAGGCTCGGCGCGCGTTCGCATGGCGACGCCTTATTCCGGCGATGGACACGGCATGCATTTTCCGCTGCTGAAGGGCGCGGAGGTGTTGCTTGCATTCAGCGACGGCGATCCGGATCAGCCGGTGATTGTCGGGACGGTGCCGAATTCGGTGAATTCGAGTGTGGTGAATCAGGGGAATCCGGCGATGAATCGAATGGTGACGAAGGGTGGAAACATCTTGGAGATGTCGGATAAGGATGGTGGCCAGACGATCCATCTTTTTTCGCCGAACGGCGCGACACATATTTTTATCGGCGCGCGCGACTAAGGCGCGATAGGCACGCGTTTCCACGCTCCTTTCATTGCATCGACAGCCACGCATCTGCGCTTTCAGGAGATAACAGTCATGAGCTTCACTCAGTTCACACTGGAAGACGTCAACACGATGACGGTCGGAACCACCAACAACCTCGCGGTCGGGGAAGTCAACTCCGCGTTTTGTACCGGCCAAACCGCACTCACAGCAACGACCAACAATTCGGTGACGCTCGGCACATATCTGGCTGCAGTGCTCGGCAACAACGTCACATGGACTTATGGGACCACGCTGGGCATGCAGGACGGTGCAACGGTCGATTTTAGCGACTCCACCTCCACGCAGGCACAAGGAACCGTAGCCCTCAAGGGCGGCATTCATCCTCTCGGCATGTCCGCACTCGCCATCCTCAAGGCCGCGATGACGGCGACCAAGGCGCTGATCGGCGTGACTGTCGCGATTAATCTCGTGTACGGCACCGCGCTCGGTGTGCTCGACGCCACCGACGTCAGCAAGGACAAGGTGAAACAGCAAGCGGCCGAGGCCGCGTCCATAGGCGTGAGCAATGCGCTGCTCACCGCGCTCCTGGTCGTCGTCGTCAAGCGACTCTCGACACTGTGCGAGGCGCTGCGCCAGACATCGACCCTGACCTTGGGACAGACCGGCGTGTCGCTCGGAACGGACTTTCTGCCAGCTTCCCAGAGCACGCTCGGAATGTCGCTTGCAGAAACCACGCTGACACGAACCACGCCGGCCGGCCAGAGTTCCATCTCATTGACGAATGCCACTGCGGGGTTCAAGCGCGTAGGCATCGACACAGGCTCGCTGAATTTCAGCGACGGCGCTTCGTCGCTCGACTTCACCGGGCCAGCAGGCGCATCTTCGTTGCTGATGGGCCCGGACCAGGCAACCCTGCGCGGCGGCGACAGCAGCGTGCTCGTTACGCCCGCTACGTTGACGGCGCAGGTCGGCGCGAGCGCTCTGAACATGACACCCGAAGATTTTCTCGTCGAGTCGTCGGGTTGCACACTCAACATGGCTCAGGAAGTGTTCGTCGCGTCCGCGCCCGGCGCCATGATGCTAATCAGCCCCGAGGCGATCGAGGCCGATTCCGCATTCATCAAGCTCGGCTAGGCGACGAACGATCATGAAAATCCTCAAACCAGATACCGCCGGACTCGTCTATCGCACGTTGCGTTTCAACGAGCGCGATCTACTTTCCATGGGCGTGCTCGTGATGTTCGCTCTCGATGCGCCGCACGATGGACCGCCACGTCTCGCCTCCGAACCGGACTTGTGGAAGGCAGGCGCCGGCGCGACGGGAGACGGCCCGCTCGATGCCGGCTTCCCGAAGCCATGCGGCGAATGGCTCGCTTATGGCGCAGCCCACGCGCCGGCAGGCGCGACCGCGACACTCGTCGAAACGACCGTGCAAGTAGGCGCTTCGCGAAAATCGCTCTTTGTGTATGGCGATCGCCGCTTCGGCCCGCTCGGAACGATCTCGGCCCCCGAGCCTTTCCACCGCATGCCGCTCGATGCCACGCGCGCGTTCGGCGGTCCTGAACACGCCGCCAATCCCGCCGGGCGCGGCGCGGTGTTCGCCGGCGACTCGGACCGCGTGTTACCTAACGTCGAGACGCCGGACGCGCTGATCGCCTCGCCCAGCGATGTCCGCGAACCCGCCGGATATTGGGCATTGCCCGCCACGTCGCCGCAACGGACCGCGTTGCTCGGCGCCTTCGATGACGACTGGCTCGCAAAGCAATGGCCGCATCTTCCGGCTGACACCCGGACCGATTACTTTTGCACGGCGCCGCACGACCAGCGTATCGCGGGATTCTGGCAAGGCGACGAGCGCATTGTTGTCGATTACATGCATCCCGATCAGCCGCATCTGGCGGCGCGCCTTCCGGCACTCAGAGCGCGCTGCTTCGTGACCCGTCGTATTGCTGGCGATATGCGCTTCGAGGAGTGCGCCGCGCGCCCGGAAACCGTCTGGATCCTGCCGGAGATCGGACAGGGCATCGTGTTATATCGCGCGGTTGCAGCGCTCGGCGATGAAGACGCGGACGACATCGCGCAGTTGATGGTCGACTTCGAGAGCATGACAAGCGCGCCGTTACCCGCCGAATACTATCGAGATCGCCTGCAAGCGCGGCTCAGTCTGACGCCTCCCGTGCCAGCCGCCGCAGTTGCGTTGCCCGCCCCTGCGGCGGCCGTCGCCACCCCGCCTGCCCTGAAAGCACCCGATGCACCTGATGCACCCGCCGTAGCGGGACCGAGCGATCCGGCTGCGTTCGCCGAACTCGAATCGCTCACCGCGCAGATCGAATCGACGACTCAGAATCTGTTGTCGAAGCACGGCATGCAAGCAAGCGAGCTCGAAGCACACTTACCGCAAGCGGGCACGCCGCCGTTCGACATCAAGTCGGGTGGCGATGCGGCATCCATGCAGCGTGACCTTCAATCGCTGACGCAAACGCTAGAAAGCAGCGCCGCTGATCTGATGAAGCGCTACGAACTCACGCCAGCCGATGTCGAGAAACTAACCGCACCCGTGCTCGGCGCGAACGGCGCCAGCGCGCCCGCCGACGCGGCGACGCTCGCCGGGCAGTTGCGCGCAGCGTTCGCGCAGACTCAACAGGCGCTCGCGGCGCGCGGCAGTTCGATCACCGGTCTTGCCGCACAGGTCACCGACCCTGAGACGGTCGCCGCACTGAACGAAGCGGCGAGCATCGACTTCGAGAGCATCGTGGGCGCGCTTTCGACCCTTGGCGCATCTCCGACCGCTGCTGCGCCCGCGACGCAACCGCCTGCGAGCGCCGTGCTCGGAGCGCCGCAGCCGTCTCTACCGCTACGGCTGAATCGCGACGATGTGATAGCGCGCGCCGCGGCTGGTCATTCGCTTGCCAGCCTGAATCTGAGCGGCCTCGATTTGTCAGGCGCGATGCTCGAGCGCGCCGACTTGCGCCTCGCCGTGCTCAACGACGTCCGTCTCACTGGCGCGCGGCTCTCCGGCACCGATCTGTCGGGCGCGATGCTCGCTGGCGCCGATCTCGTCGGGGCGCAACTGCACGACGCGAAGCTCGACAACGTCAGCGCCCGCAACGCCAACTTCGGCGGTGCGCAGTTGCAACGCGCGTCTCTAAGTGCGAGTGACTTCGCGGACGCGGACTTTTCGGCGGCGAATCTGGAGGGCGCGCAACTCGCCCGCGCCATCTTCAGCAACGCGAAGATGATGGGCGTGAAGGCGTCCAGATGCGGCGCGGCGAAAGCTAGTTTTTCGCGCGCGGTCCTTGCGGGCGCCGACTTCACCGGGGCAAATCTCGCGAACGCGGTATTCGATCATGCGTCAATCGCGGGCGCCAGTTTCGTCGATGCGGACTGCTCCGTTCTCCGTCTGTTCGGCACCCAGGGCGCGGGCGCGCGTTTCGACAACGCCAACCTATCGCAATCGCGCGCGGGCCTCGCCGCAAACCTCAGCGGCGCGAGTTTCGTGGGCGCGCGGCTGAACGCGGCCGTATGGCTTGACATTGACATATCTCAGGCAAACTTCGACCAAAGTGCGCTCGATCACGTGAATTTCAGCGGCGTCATAGCCCGTGGCGCGCGCTTCGTCAACGCGCGTGCGGTGTCTATCCGTCTGTCCAAGGCCGATTTGAGCGGTGCCGATTTCAGCCGCGCCAACCTGATGAACGCCAGCTTGCGACGCGCCCGCCTCGACGGCGTGCGCTTCGTCTCGAGCAATCTTTACGGTGCGCAATGCTACGGATCAACGATCGGCAACAGCGTGCTCGACGGCGCCAACGTGGATCGCACGCTGCTGCAGATTCCCGGCCGCGTGGAAGGTGAGGTGCGCTTATGAGCGCGCTTCCCGAACTCGTGCCGGGCGCGGCGCTGTCCAGAACCAGCCTGGCAGGCGCGGACCTCGCCGGGCGCGACCTAAGCGGCTGTCTGCTGGAGGGCGTCGATTTGCGCGGCGCCGACCTTTCGCGCACGAGGCTGAATGGGGCGCGCATCCGCCAATGCGATCTTTCGGGTGCGAATCTGAATGCCAGCGTTCTCGATGGTTCCCAATGGCACAACACGCAAGTTGCCGGTGCGAGTCTGCGTGAGACGCAAGCCACACGGGTGTTCTTTACGCGTGTCGGCTTCGGACGCACCGACTTTACGAGCGCGCAAATCGAGCGCGCGATGTTCGACGGCTGCGATTTGAGCGCCGCGACCTTCGCCGGCGCTCGCGTCTATCGCAGCGATGCGCTTGCCTGCAAGTTCGACGGCGCCGACTTCACCGACGCCGATCTCACGCGCTTTACGGCCCGCGACGCCGCGCTCGCGCGGGTAACGTTCTTGCGCACTGAACTCGTACAAGCTTTCTTTCTGAACGGCGATCTTGCCGGCCAGCGCTTCGACCAATGCAACCTCCATCAGTGCCAGTTCACGAATGCGAACCTTTCCGGCTCCGATTTCACCGGTGCAGAGCTCGTGCAGACGCGTTTTGATCGCGCGAAGCTCAACGCGGCGCGCTTTGCGGGCGCATCCGGCCGATACGCGCGCTTTGCGCAAGCCGACTTGTCCGGTGCCGATCTGACCGATGCCGAATTCGTCGTGGCCGATTTCAGCGGCGCGACGCTGACCGGGTCGCGCTGCGACGGCGCGAGTTGGACGCAGGCGGTCTTCACGCGCGCCATCTGGCAACGTTCGACGTTGACGGCGGCACGCTTCACGGACTGCGATCTGTCACACGTCGATCTGACGGAATCCGATTGCGCACGCGCGGATTTCGGCAATGCCGACTTCCATGCGCTGATCGACTCGCGTACGCATTGGGCGGGCGCGTCGCGCAACCACACACGTCCCACCGATCCGGTTCGGCTGCGCGCCGAAACCTGGGGTGTTTGACTTCTACTGTCTTGGAGCACGACATGGATACGCTGCCACTTACCCCTAACGACGTTCCCGTCGGCTGCGCGCCAGCAGTCAGCACGACCCTGCGTGCCGCCACGGTGACCGGTCGCGCAGGACCATGGTTTTTGCTCGACAGTCACGCCGAGCGTGCCTTGCAGGCTCAAAGCTGTCTGCTCGAACCGCAAGCGGGCGATCTCGTCCTCGTCTGCGGCGCGTTGCCCGCACAGGCTGCAGCCGACGGCGTGACGGCAACGACCACGGTGCCGTATCTCCTCGCGGTGCTGACCCGTGCCCAACCCGACGCCGGCACCATGATGCTGCCGGGCGGCGCAAGGATCGAATCCGCCGACGGCGACTTGCGGCTTTGTGCCACGCGTATCGCGCTGAACGGCGCGGAGGCCGTCGATGCCAGCACGCGCGCGTTCTCGCTCGACGCGGTTTCGACAGCGGTCACGAGCCACCAGGCCAGCGCGCGCATAGCGTCGCTCGACGCGGGTATCGAACGTCTTACGCTAGTCGCGCGCCATTTTCTCTCGACCGTCGGACGTGCCATCTTCCGTGCAAACGACAGTTCGCGATGGATTGAGGGTAACGACGAATTGCGTGCGGGCACGGCTCGCTGGCGCGTAAGCGGCGACGCGCACTTGCACACTCGCCACACGACCCTCGTCTCCGACGAGATGACGCGCATCGACGGCTCGAAGATAGAACTGGGCTGAGGCCCGGCCCCAGTCGACAAGACGCGACGAGACAATCGCACAAACGGAGGTATGCCGTGTTTGCAGTGACCATAGCTGCTGGCGAGATGATCGCCGAACCCGATGTCTGCCAAGTGCCGACGCCCGCTGGACCGGTACCGACGCCGTTTCCGAATATCGCCATGCCCATGATGGGCACGCCGACGGCCGAGACCGTGCTGATCTGCGGAGCGCCCGCACTCAATCTCGGCTCAGAGATTCCGTTGACCAATGGCGATCAGGCCGGCGTGGCAGGCGGCGTGGCCTCGGGCACGATCATGGGCCCGGCGCGCTTCACCGAGGGCAGCATGAAGGTAATGGTGGCCGGCAATCCCGCCGTTCGGCTTACTTCGCCGACGACGCAAAATCAAAGTAACGCCATCGGCGTCGTACTGGTGCCGAGCCAGCCTACCGTGATGATCATGAGCTGACCCCACGAGCCACACCGCCTCAAGCAACCACAACAACGACCATGCGCCACACCGCCCTCGCCCTTCTCCTCACCGCCTGCGCCACGCTTCCCGCCGCGGCCCAGCAACCCGCCGACGACAGCGCCGCCATCCGGCAAGTCGTCGATACCTACTTGCAGCCGCTGCTCTCGTCGCATCAGGCGGCGGGGGCGATCGTCGGCGTGTCGCTGCACGGCAAGCGTTACTACTACGCATACGGCTCGGCCAACGACAACGGCGCGCCCTTCACGGCCGATAGCATCGTCGAGATCGGCTCGTGCACGAAAGTCTTCACGACCACGCTCTTCGCGCTCGCCATCGGCCGGCATCAGATCGCTCCGGATTCGTCGATACAGCGCTACATGCCCAACGGCGTCACGCTGCAAAGCGCCGCGCAGAACGTCACGCCGATGCAGCTCGCCGACTTCACTTCCGGCATGCCCGACAATCCGCCCGACGCACCGCGCAATCTGCGTTATCGCGGTATCGACCACTACACATCGGCGGACTTCTTTCGCTGGGTATCGTCGTGGTCGCCGGACGGTCCCTTGCCCCGTCCCTACATGTATTCGAACGCAGGCGTCGGCGTGCTCGGCGTGACGCTCGTGCAGGCAACGGGGCGCGCGTGGGCCGATCAGCTATCGACGGATATCCTGCAACCGCTCGGCATGACGAGTTCGTTCTCGGGACCAGTCGACGTGCCAGGGCGCACGGCCGAAGGGCATCTTCGAGACGGGCAGCGCGCGCCGCAATGGCCGCTCTACGCGTGGTACGCGGCAGGCGCCATGCGCTCCACCGCCGCCGACATGTTGCGCTTCGGCGAGGCCAATCTCGGACACGGTGAAATAGACGGACGTCCGGTGCCCGCCGAACTGATCTCGGCGATGCACGCGGCTCAAGCGCCGCGCTACACGTTGCCGAACGGCATCGCGCAGCAAGGCATGGCGTGGGTCACGAACAACGGCAACGGCTCGCCCGGCTTGCATCCGGAAACTCTGAAGAACGGTGGAACGGCGGGATTCAGCTCGGTGATTCTCGTGAATCCGCACAAAGACGCGGCGATTTTTATCGCGGTCAATCAGGGCGAGACGCCGCCCGCGCCAGTGGCGATTGCCATCGGGCGGCATCTGCCTTGATGCGAAGCGCCGGAGTGGCGCATCGCATCACGCGTTTCTTTTCGGCGCTTTTACTTTGGAATACCCACGCGCTCGCACGTCGGCAAGCCGTTTTTCGGCACCTGGGTGTAGTGCATGACGTAGCCGTTCGCGAGCCCTTGCTTCGAGGCGAGCACGATCTGTCCCAACTGAGTCTTCGAGGCCAGCGTGGCCTTAGTCGGCTGCTGTTCGATGATCAGATTCTTGAGATCGGGATTCGCGCGCGCCGCGTCCTGACCGATGATCCGCCGGACATCCGACACGCTCGACCGATACCAGCCAATGAACGGGCGATACGAAGGCCCCGCATAGTGGCTGTCGATGATCATCCACGGATCGAGTTTGTCGAGCGCCTCCAGCACGTTGTCGTTCTGGAGGATGGACGCGAGATCGCCGCCAAGACGCGAACCCGGCTCGCCGATATGCGCCGGATCGTAGCGCCAGGCATCCGGTCCATTGCGCAAATCGGACCACTTCTTGCCGGTCCAGGTCACGACGTGCGTGAGGCCAATGGTGCTCGTCGGCGTAAAGGGAACCATCTTGCCTTTGACGATCGGCGACGCGGTGATATAGAGCAAGTCGCCCGGCAGCAGATACTGCGACGTGGTGTCGAAGTTGCCGCTGTTGATATCGAGCAGAACGCCCGCTTGCTTTGGTCCCGCCCAATCAGGCGTGCTGGTTGCGCCCGCGGGCGTCATGCACGCTTGCGTGGTCACGCCGGTTTCGACTTCCGTACTGCCCGTGAGCCCCGCGAAGTTGTAGACCCAAGACGTGAAGTCCGAGCAATCCACGCCATGCCACATGACCTCGGCAGGCTTGTAAGCCGGCGTGTTCGTGGCGGTGACACCGCTCGCCTGGATCTGCTGCGAACCGGTCGCGCTGCGTTGACCGGTGCAGGTCATGCCGTACTTTGGCGTCTTGGCGCCGCTCGCGCTCGCGGCCGCGCCCGACGTGCTGCCCGCCGACGAATTGCGGTACTTCGGATCGGTTCCGCCCGAATCGTCCGGCGGCAGCCAGCCCGGCACATGATGATGGCAATAGTTGATGTCCTGATCGACCCAGAAGTTTTCCACCGCCATCACGAGTTCGCGATAAAACGTGTCGGTATCGGTGCATCCTGAAGGCGCCTTGATCGCGCCGTACTGAGCGGCGAGCGGCCCCCAGCTACTGGCGGTCAGATAGGTCGCCCAATTGGTCTTGGTAAGACCGCCGGTGAGCTTTGCCTGCACGTCGTTCTGACGGCCCGCGAAGATCGCGGCGTTGTCCCTGAGCAAGGCGATGCGGTCGCCGCAAGTGGCCGCGCTGCCAATAGCCGTTTGCGCCGCGCCTGGCACGACCGGCGCGAACTGCGCCATCGACGTAATGCCCGAGCGGTTGCCCGCGCTGCCCGCATAAGTCGCGGCGCCTTGCGTGATCGTGCAGTTGCCGCCCGAGGGCGCGGCGACGGTGCCGTCATCGGCGATATCGCCCGAGCCTGCGTGACAGGACGCGAGCGTATCGCCATTGGCTGCCTGTGCGACGATGTTCTGCGTGCTGGTATCGATGGAAGAGCCATCCGTCGTGCGGCTTTGCGATTCGGCGCCGAGCGCGAGACTCATCTTCGCGCCATCCGTGACCGTTCCGGTCGTGCCTGCGGTGACGAGCGTCGGCGTGGTCTGCTGGACGTCGATGTCACCCGCGAACGCGTTCACGCGCGCGACTGCGGCGTTGATGTTGTCGGCGCTAAGGCCGCCGGCCGCGCGTGCATCGGCGACGATTGCGTTCGAATACGCCGAGACGACCATCTGCGAAGGCGCGTTGAGATACACGGCATCGATTTCGGTGGAAAGGCTCGTGTTGGTGCCGGTCGCTTCTTCCTGATAGCTGCCGCCCGTTACGCGCACGAAGAGCGGATATTGCAGGCTGCCCTTGAGCGCGAAAGTGCCGTCGTTGTTGGTCGTGGCAGTGGCGAGCGGCTTGTCGGAGACGGTGCCGTCGGCGGCGAGTTGATACACCGCCACTGCTGCGTTCGCAACAGGACCCATGTACACGCCACCTGAAGTGGACGGCGACGAGCTGCCGCCGCCGCATGCGGCGAGAGCGAGCGAGAGCGCGGCGCTTGCCGCGACAGTAAGAAGAACGGGCTTCACGATAACCTTGCAGAAAGGGAACTGAGCACCACGAAGACTGGCGCGTGACTGATGCCTTTACGGCATGTCACTAGCGTAGGTGAAGGCCGTCAACGGCAAATGGCCGATAAGCCTTACAAACCACGTCCATTTCCGAAGATTGAAGCGGTTAAGTGAAAGCGGTGCAAAGGGCGTTCGTCAATGGGCGAACGCCTGGGCGAGGGGGTTTGAACGGTAACTCTTGCTCAAGCTGCTGGCGACGACGCATTCACAAAGCCCCAAGAAGATACGTACTCGCACCAGTTGTGTGTGAGCAATCGACGCTTCTAAATTCCTGATGATCGGCTCATCTAATCGATTGTCACATTCTGTTGTCGTGCTTTCGGAACAACTGCGCGTGTCGTAGCCTGTTCGGCTCTTCAACTCTCATGGCGTAGGAGATCGTCAGGCGTTACGGCCAGTCATCGTCCTGCGTCGCACGGAAGACTTGAATGGAAGCACAAGCCAAGCCCACCAGCGCACTCGCGCGCTGGATCACCGGGCGTCAATCGTACTTTCTCAAAGTCGGCGGCGCGCCCGAGACGGATAACTTATCCATTTTCTCAGTCCATGCCGTCGAGCGGCTCGGCGAGCCCTACCGCATTACGCTCGAACTCACCGCCAAGACCGAACTCGCGCGCGCGGACTATCTCGGCAAGCGTGCCAAGTTCACGATCGAGCCGCCCGCCGATAGCGGCGAGCCGCGCATCTTCGACGGCTGCGTGACGCGCTTTACGCGGACCCGCAAGACTCGCGATTTCACTGCTTACCGCCTCATTGTCGAATCGACGCTGGCGCGTCTGAATCTCACTCAGGCGACGCGCATCTATCAAGACATGTCCGCGCCCGAGATCGTCATTGCAATACTCGAGCGTCACCAGTTTCTGCCGCACCAATAACCACGCTGAACAACGAGAACCACGAATCTACCGAGTTTCGTTATGACGCGCTCGGTCAGGTCATCGAGCAGACGGGGTTCGACGGGCGCAGCGTCGCCTATGCATGGGACGATGCCGGGCGGCTGGCGGCATCGACTGAAGCCGGCGTCGAGACGCGCTACGAGCGCGACCCGATCGGGCGGCTCACCGCGCGCACGATCGGCAAGCAAGCGACCGAGAGTTTTTACTACGACGCGCGCGGGCGGCTCGCGACCGCCACGGCCGCTGGCAGCACGACCCGCCTGCACTACGACGATGCGAACAACCTGATCGCCGAAGAGCAGCACGTTCGCCCGTATTACCGGGGCCAGTATTCGACCGTCACGCGCCACGTGTACGACGTGCTCGGCAATCGCACGAAGACCATCCTGCCGAATACACGCTCCATCGACTGGCTGCGTTATGGCTCGGGCCACGTCCACGGCGTCATGCTCGACGGCAAGCCGCTGATGGACTTCGAGCGCGACAAGCTGCATCGGGAAATCAAGCGCACGCACCGCAGCTTCACGCAGGCGCGCCAGTACGATCCGGTCGGACGGCTCGCACAGATGTCGGTGCGTCATGTGAGTTCAGTGAATTTGCTCGATGTGCTGGCCGAGCGCACCTATGGGTACAGCACGGCGGGCAACCTGACGCGCATCGAGGACCATGTGCGCGGGGTGACCGATTACACCTACGATCCGGTAGGCCGGCTGCTCAAGTCGGCGACGCCCGACCTGACCGAAATCTTTGCGTTCGATCCGGCGGGCAATCCGGTCGATGCCAACAAGGTTCCACCGCGCCCGGCGATCGAGACGGCCGAAGCGCGTGCCGCGCGCCATGCCCGGGAGGATGAAGAAGACGCGGCATTGACACGCGCCGGCCGAAGCGTGCCAATGCGCTGGCGCAGCTCGGAGGACACGAGCAACTTCGGGGCGTGGTGGAGGTCGCTGCCCAAGTGCATCGGCAACGTACTGAGGGAATTGGACTCGACGAGCTACGACTACGACGAGCGCGGCAATCTGATCACGAAATCGGGCGGCGCTCACGCGCCGTGGCGATACCGATATGACGAACAAAACCGGCTAATAGAGGCCAGCCGCTATGCGCGACCGCCCGCGCCGTGGGAACGCAGCCACCATGCGCCACGGGACGACAGCCCGCTCAAGCCCGAACTCGTGGTTCGGTTCTCCTACGACGCGTTTGGCCGGCGCATTGCCAAGGACGTCCAGCGCGCAAGCGGCCCCGCCGAACTGACGGTCTTCACGTGGGATGGCGACGTGCTCCTGATGGAAGAGCGCTTCGAGGCGTTGCCGCGTGAACGCGGCTTCGAGCGCAGATCGGAGAATGCGCGGTACGCGATGGTGCGGGAGGATGCGCAGGACGCGTACTCGCTACCGGTCGCGCAGCGCATGCACACGCTCGACGCGGAGTACCAGTGGACGCGCGCCTCGCTCTATCTGCATGAGCCGGGGACGTTCGTGCCGCTGGCGCGGCTTGATGAGAAACTGGTCGAACCGGCGTTCCTTGCCACTGGCACGGACGGGCGTTTTGTGCAGGTGCCCGCGAAGTCGACGCATGCGACGGTGTTCTATCAGAACGATCATCTGGGCACACCGCAGGAGTTGCTCGATGAGTCTGGCAAGGTGGTTTGGCTTGCGCGCTATAAGGCGTGGGGCGGGCGAAAGGATGCGCCCTATGGTAAGGAAGACCCGGCTGAGACGGATAACGCGATCCGGTTTCAGGGGCAGTATGTCGATGAGGAATCGGGGCTGCACTACAATCGAAACCGTTACTACGATCCGGCGACGGGACGGTTTATCAGCAAGGACCCGATTGGGCTGGCGGGTGGCGTCAACCTGTATGCATATGCACCTAACCCAGTTGGGTGGGTCGATCCGTTGGGTCTAAGCTGCTGCAATTGCCTCTACCGAGGCGTTAGCGCGAAACACCCTGCGATCGAAGATGCAAAGCAGGGAATCGTTAGCCCAGCAAATCCGGCTGCAAATCTAACGCCGGAACAACACGCTGAAGGTGGACTGACGGGGCAGAGTCAGTATGTCTCATGGACGAAGAACAAAGACATCGCACTCGATCACGCAAATAAAGATGGACCCGGCGGCGTTTTATTGAGCGTACCTGTTGGACCACCGGGACCAGGTGACACTTGGAGTTGGGGCTGGACTCACCTTAACCAGTGGGGAGAACCTGAAATGCTGCAAGAGGGAACAAGAACGGGAGTTAACGTTTCACGAGGAGGATGCAAATGAGCAATAGTCTCTCGTACTTAAACAACCTGCTTGATCGGCGGCCCAATGCATTTTGGACCGGTGAGCTACGTGCTGTATTGCGATCGTCCGAACTGAAAGCGAGCCAAATCCAAACTCAACACTGCACGGTTCATTTCGCCCTTAGTCAGGCAAAGCGGCGCTTGGAAAGCTCCAAGCGGTTGAAAAAAACGACGTTCGGAATCGAGAGCCTGATTTCCGATCTTGGCCAGTTGGGCGAAGAAGAAACGTTGGACTTTTACGTCATTTCGACGTCGCAGTACCTTGGCACGTGCTACGTCGCTGCGGATCGGCTCGTTGGGTGCGAGTTTGTTGTAAAAGCAGGCACCGAGACAAAGCCGGGCTTGTGGGTAGAGGGTAAGCGTATAACCTAGTTTCCCCGTGATACGCGCCTAATCCGGTGCAGTGGGTTGACCCGCTGGGGCTCGCTGAATACGACATTTGGGCCAGTAATTCGATCACGAGACGGGGCTGCACTACAATCGAAACCGTTACTACGATCCGAGCAGTGGAAGATTCATCAGCAAGGACCCGATTGGGTTGGCCGGTGGACTGAATCCGTATCAGTACGCGCCGAATCCGGTGCACTGGGTTGATCCGCTGGGGCTGCAAAAAATGGAGGGAATTTGCCCTCTATGTCGCCAGCAGCAAAAGTGCCCTGTGCATTCCGTGATTGACGAAACGCCCAACGGCAAAGGGAACATAACTAGCCAATATGTTTTGACATCAGACCAATTGCTTGATGCTGGATCTGAGTTTTTGGGCGCGGGCGCCACAGAGATTGGTAAGCCAGGTAGCGGTGTTTATCGGAGCGCAGATGGAACTCGGCAGTTCAGAATAGACAATAATTCGATTCAAGGAAATCATGCACCGAATTTTCCCCATGGGCATTTGAAGACTTATGTTCCAGGGGCTACAAAACCCACAGCGAATAATCATATTTCGGTCTGCGAATGAGGTCGGTTATGGAAAAAATCCTGTTCGGAATAGTTGGGAAAATCATCGCTGGAGATGACGCAGGTTCATACGTTAAGGTAGTGGATGACACAGCGAACACAGGAGGATTTTTAATCCTGACAGCGGATTACCCTGATATGAGTACTGGCTTTGATAATTGGGTTGAAACAAAAGAGGCTGTTGGAAGCTTTTTTGCAGAGTCCAATTGGAAAGTCGATTGGCAGATAGACAGATAGCGACGAGGGGCCGCTCACACGCGGCCCCTCAGTTCGTCTACTCGGTGATAATGATCAGCCGCCTATGTTCAACATTGATCTTGACGCGCTGCCCTGCTCTGATTCCGGCGTACTCGATCCATCGCCCCGGCGAACTTGAGCCACGAATAAAGCGGCGGCTCGGGACGTTGCCAGACCAAGTGAATGACTGCAGCCTCGCCTTTCTTTACCTTGGCGAGAATTTTCAGGCGGTTGTTGATTTAGCCCATAAGCAAAAGCCAAAGGTGACCACGGAAGATGTGATTCAATGCCTCAATCACTATGCCAACCATACAATTTTCTTGATCTAAGTTAGAGACAAAATAACATCAATCGCATGCGTAGGCGACAGCACCACCCACGGCGGCCGCATCATCACCGGATCAGACACGATGGACATCGACGGACGTAAAGGCGCGCGTGTGGGCGATCTCGTGTCATGTCCCGAACACGGCGTTAATCCGATCATTCAAGGCTCGGACATGCTAACCGACACCAACGGCGAACACGTTGCGCTGAATGGCCATCTCACAGCGTGCGGCAGTCGAATAATTGCCTTAGGCGATCATGGCTCGATTGATTGACTAGCTCTGAGCGTGAGATCACGCGCTCGGGCAGGTACGAGCAGACCGGGTTCGACGTGCGCAACATCACTATTTCCGTGGGACGATGTCGGCTGGCGGCATCAACGGAAGCTGGTGTCGAGACACGCTACGAGCGCGACCCAAAGGAACGCTCAGTGCTCGCAAGGTCGGCAAGCGGGCCCCAGAAGATTGCCACTACGACGCGCGGCCGCCAAAACTTATGGAAGCCGATAAGTCTGCATCCACGACCGATAGACCCGAGCGACTTCATGGCACCAAGTAGCCGTTGTCACGCTCATGCTAACGGCGGAATCACGTCGAATGTATTAATTGCGATCGGGCAAGATAACCGATTCCCCGGATCTGCCCAAACCACCGCCTGAACTGCCAAACAAAGCCCTAAAACACCTTCCCCGGATTGAGAATCCCATCCGGATCGAGCGCCGCCTTGATCGCGCGCATGGCTTCGAGATCGGTCTCGCGGCGGCTCTGCGGCAAGAAGTGCCGCTTCTTCACGCCGATTCCATGCTCGGCCGAAATCGATCCCGCGAACTCGCGCGTCACGTCGTAGATCACACTGTCGATCTCGTCGTGATCGTGCTTGCCCATGCCCGGCACGTCCACGACGATATGAATGTTGCCATCGCCAAGATGCCCATACGTCAGGACGAGCGCCTGCGGCCAGCGTTCGCGCAAACGCGCCTCGCACTTCTGCGCGGCATCGCCCACCTGCGCGATCGAAAAGCTCACGTCGTACGCCGCGTGATTCGGAATGAAGCGCTGATACTCGCCGGGCGCATCGCGAATCGACCAGAAGTCGCGCGCGTGCGCTTCCGACGACGCAATCGCGGCGTCCGTCACCACGCCGTCTTCCAGCATCGCGCCGAGAAACTCTTCGAAGGCATCGCCGTGACGGACCGGATCGGTGCCGACGCTCTCCAACAGCACGTAGAACGGATGCGCATCCGCGAGCGGCGCGCGCAGGTTCCTGAGGTTGCCGATAACGGCATCGTGATAACCCGCCCACATCACTTCGAACGCGGATACCCCTGCGGCCAGCCCCGCCTGCGCACGCGTCAGCAGCGTGGTCACCGCGCGAAAGTCCGGCAAGCCGCACCACGCGGTGGCGGTCGCCGTTGGCTTCGGCCGCAATCGCAGCACGACACGTGTGATGATCGCGAGCGTGCCTTCGCTGCCGATCAACAAATGCCGCAAGTCATAGCCGCTGTTGTTCTTGATCATCTTGTTCAAGTCGCCGATGACCTTCCCGCTCGCCAGCACCGCTTCGACGCCGAGTACCTGATCTCGCATCATCCCGTACTTGATGACGCGGTTGCCGCCCGCGTTGGTGGCAAGATTGCCGCCAATGGAACAACTGCCGCGCGCGCCGAGATCCAGCGGAAAGTAAAAGCCCGCCGCGCTCGCCGCTTCCTGCACCACTTGCAACGGCGTGCCCGCTTCCACCGTCATGGTCGCGGAGACTTCATCGATCTCGAGGATGCGGTTCATGCGGTCGAGACTGAGCACGACTTCGTCCGTCAGCACGTTCGCGCCGCCCACGAGCCCGGTGAGCCCGCCTTGCGTGACGACCGCCTGCTTGTATTTCGTGCAGAGAGCGAGCGCCTTGGCGGCTTCCTCTGTGTTGCGCGGCCGGACGATGGCCGAAGGCGTCGCGCCCGGCAACCCGCTCCAGTCCACGACGCGCCGGTCGCCGAACTCTTCGGGCAACGCGACGACTTCCGCGCCAAGGGTTTCGCGCAAGGCGCTCACTGCTTCGCGTGCGGTCATTTGATGCTCGTCTCCATGCTGTTTTTGCGGATCACCAGACAGTGTAGCCACCGTCCATGACGAGGTCCGAACCGGTCACGAAGGCGCTCGCGCGCGAAGCGAAGAACACCACGCCGGGCGCGATTTCATCGGGCGTCGCCATGCGGGCGAGCGGCGTGCCGTCGATCCACACCTTGCGCCACGTTTCGTTTTCGAAACCGCGTTTCGTGAGTTCGGTGCCGACATATCCCGGCGATATCGAATTGACGCGCACGCCATCCGCGGCCCATTCCGCCGCGAGCGAGCGCGTCAAATGAATCACGCCCGCCTTCGATGCGTTGTACGACGCCTGCGGCTGCGGCTTGTTGGCGATCGACCCGCTCATGCTCGCGATGTTCACAATGCGCCCGGACTTCTGCCGCGTCATGTGCCGCGCGGCGCTTCGGCAGCAATAGAACACGCCGTCGAGGTTGACCGCGAGCACCGCGCGCCAGGCGGCATCGTCGGTTTCGAGCGCGGAGGCATTCTTTACGATGCCCGCGTTGTTCACGAGCACGTCGAGCTTGCCGTGACGCGCGACGACGGTATCGAAGGCTTGATCGACAGACGATGAATCCGTCACGTCCAGTGCGACGAACGTGCCGCCGACTTCCTGCGCGGCCTTTTGTCCGAGCGTTTCATCGCGATCCGCGACGACGACCGTCGCGCCCGCGCTCTTCAAGCCTGTCGCAATCGCAAAGCCGATGCCTTGCGCCGCGCCCGTCACCACGCAGACATCGCCATCCAGACGGAAGGCATCCAGTGTCGAACTCATGTGCGCGCTCCTTCGAAGACGACGATATCCGCCGTGCCATCCGCGTGACCGACGATCATCTCGCTTGCAATGCCGGTGAAGAGGCCGTGTTCGACCACGCCCGGAATGGCGTTGAAGCGCGGCGACAGCGCGAGCGGCTCGGGAATGGCTTCGAGATGACAGTCGAGAATCCAGTTGCCGCTGTCGGTGACGACGAGTTCGCCATTCTTCACGCGCCGCTCGATACGCACGCTTTCGTCGAAGCCCGCCGAGACGAACAGATCGCGCAGCAAACGCTCCGTGCTCTGCCAGCCGAACTGGATGATCTCGATAGGCAAGGGAAAGCGTCCCAGCGTATCGAAGACTTTCTTATCGTCGACGACAGCGACCATCTTGCGCGATGCCGCCGCCACGATCTTTTCCCATAGAAGACACGCGCCGCCGCCCTTGATCATGCTGCCCTGATGATCGATCTCGTCCGCGCCGTCGATAGTCACGTCGAGCCGGTCGATCTGCCCTAGATCGGTCAACGGCACACCGAGTTCGAGCGCAAGCTCACGCGTGGCGTTCGAAGTCGGCACGCCGACGATATCCAGCCCGTCCTTCACGCGCGGCGCGAGCGCACGCACGAACCAGTGCGAGGTCGTGCCCGAACCGAGACCCACCTTCATGCCCGGCTTCAGATAGTGATCGACCGCCTTGTTGCCAGACACGAGTTTCGCTTCGTCCTGTTTCGATGCGGGTTTGAGCTGGGCATAGCCCGGTTCGATATACGTAGCCAATTGCGTCTCCGTTGACTTGCTTAGTCCATGAATTTGTCGGTGAACCACGGGTCGAGCGCGGCGAGATTGTCGGGCAACTCGCGGCCTTGAGCGAGGCCGAGCATCGCCACGAGCATGTTCACCACGAGCAGATGGTTGATCCGCGCCGTGAGCGGCGTGTACAGCTCGGTGTTCTCATAGGCGGGCACGGCAATGGTCAGATCGCACGTCTGCGCGAGCCGCGAGCCGGGCGCGCAAATGGCGATGGTGATTGCACCCTTGCCCTTGGCCATGGCGGCGGCCATCACGAGCGACTTGGTCGAGCCGGAATGCGAGAAGAACACGGCCACTTCGTCGTTGCGCAAGGTTGGCGCGAGCAGCAACTGACGCTGGCTTTCGAGCACTACGCGGCAATGCAGCCCCAAGCGAAAGAACTTGTGCTCGGCATCGAAGGCAATGGTTTCGGAGATGCCGAGGCCGAACAGAAAGATGCCCTTCGCCTCGATCAGATACTTGGCCGCGCGCTCGATGGCGCTCGCATCGACATCCTTGGCGAAGCGCTGAATGGCGTGCAGCGAGTTGTTGATGATCTTGTTGCAGACGTTCTCGGGCGCGTCGGCGTTGGTGATCGCTTCGTAATCGAAGGGCGCTTGCGGAATTAGACCCTGGCCCAGACGCACCTTGAAGTCCTGATAGTCCGCGCACTCGAAGCGCCGGAAAAAACGCACCACGGTCGGGTCGCTCGTCTGCGCCGCTTCGGACAACTCGGCCATGCTCATCTTGAGCGCGGCTTCGGGCGCGCCCAACAAGACATCGGCGATACGCAAGGTCGCGCCCGTCAGCGCAGGGTGTTCGAGCGCAATGCGCCGCAACAGGTCGTTTCTCATCAGGCTCCCGGCAGGCGCGACGCATTGAGCGCGGCGCACCTTGTTACTAGATCGGCGAACGAGTCGAGCCGGGCATCCTCGGCAACGGGAACGTCGGGTCCCGTGCCCCAGTTGACGATCAGGCAACGCACCTGCGCACGTTCGGCGCATTCGGCGTCGATGCGCGTATCGCCGATATAGAGCGCATGCTCGGGCGCGACGTCGAGCGCTTCGAGCGTCGCGAGCAGATGCCGGGGATGCGGCTTTCTCTGTGCAAGCATATCGCCTCCGATCACCGAGCTGAAGTACTGCTCGATGCCGAAATGCGCGAGCACCGCCTGCGCCAGATGCTGTGCCTTGTTCGTGCATACGCCGAGCTTGATGCCCGCCGCATGCAGCGCGGGAATCGCGGTGAGCGCGTCGGCGTACACGGTCGCTTCGCCAACCGGGTGCTGCTTGTAAATGGACAAATACGCTTCGACGTCGGCGCTCACGCGATCATGATCGAGCGTGAGACCCAAGCCCTTGTACAACTTGTCGATCAGCCCGAACGAGCCTTCGCCGATGTACTGCGCCACGAAGCTCACCGTCTGCGGCGGCAGGCCATGCGTCGCGAGCAGACGATTCACCGCGTTGGCGATATCGGGCGCCGTGTCGACGAGCGTGCCATCGAGGTCGAACACGATGGCATCGACAGGAACTTCCGCGAGATTGACGGTCATCGGTTGGTGCTCTCCGGGTAGGCGGGTTCGGCTGCGATACGCTCATAGACCGGGCGCAACGTGTCGTACAGCGTGCGGAAGGTTTCGAAACGTGCGTCGTAGAGCGGCCCGAGTCGCGCGTCGGGACTGATGCGCTCCGTCACGCGCAAGGTGCTGACGGCTTCGTCGAGCGTGGTCCACCAGCCCGCGCCCACGCCGGCCGCGAGCACCGCGCCGTATGCGCCGCCTTCCGACGCGCCCGTGACGGTGGTGACTTCGCGTTGCAGCACGTCGGCAAGCAGGCGCAGCCAGAGGGGTTCGGCGGTCGCGCCACCGGACACCCGCACTTCGTCGCAGGCGAGGCCTGCGCTTGACCCCAGCGCCGCGATGGCGCGAATGTTCAACAACACGCCTTCCATGACGCTGCGCACGAGGTGCGAGGCGTCGTGCATCGAGGTGAGGCCGATCCACGCGGCACGGCCGTCGGCGGCAACGTGCGGGCAGCGTTCGCCAAGCAGATAAGGCAGGAACAGCAAGCCGTCCGATCCGGGCGCGGCGGCTTTGGCGAGATCGGTCATCTCCGAGAACGACAGCGCGGACGTCATGCGTCTTAGCGCACCGCGCAGCCATTCGAACGCGCCGCCCGCCGACAGCGTCACGCCCATCACATGCCAGCGGCCCGGCGCGTTGCCGCACGAAATCTGCAACTGGCCTGTCGCCACCGGACACTCCCGCATGCCGCCCGCGACGATACCCGCCGTGCCGATGGTCACGCCGAGCGGTCCGGTATCGATCGCGCCCATCGACGTGGTCTGGATCACCGAATCGCCGCCGCCGCCGAAGACGGGTGTATCGGCGGACAGGCCCCACGCTTGCGCAAGCTCAAGCCGCAAGACGCCCGCGCGTTCGGTCGATTCCACGACCTCCGGCACGAGGCTCGCGGGCAGGTCGAGCAGCGAGAGCAGCGCTTGCGACCAGGCGCGGCGCTTTACATCGAAGAGGCCGGTACCGGATGCATCGGAAACATCGGTGATATGTTCGCCCGTCAGACGCAGGCGCAGATAATCCTTCGGGTTCAGCATGCGCCTCATGCGCGCGAAGAGTTCGGGCTCGTGCTCGCGCATCCACAAGAGCTTGCCCGCAGTGAAACCCGGCAGCATGCGGTTCTGAACCATCGCAAGCAAGCCGTCGAGACCGCCCGCGCGCGCGGTGATCTCATCGCAATGGGGCGCCGCGCGTTGGTCGCACCAGAGAATCGCGGGGCGCAGCACGTTGTCGGCTTCGTCGAGCGCGGCAAGACCATGCATCTGACCCGACAGGCCGATGCCCGCCACCGCACGGCGATCCGGCAGCGCGGCGAGCACTTCGGCCAGCGCGCTTTGCGTGGCCTGCCACCAGTGCTCCGGGTCTTGTTCCGCCCAGCCCGGACGCGGCGAGACGAGCGGATAAGACGCGAGCGCCTTCGCCGCCACGCGCCCATTGCCATCCACCGCGATGACTTTGCACGCGGACGTCCCCACGTCGATGCCGAGAAGATAGCGTTCCATCGTCGCTCTCCGCTCAGGCGCCGTGTCGCAAACGCACGTGCTTCAGATGCAGATACCCTTCCATGCCTTCGCGGCCGTGCTCGTAGCCCGTGCCGCTCTGTTTGCGGCCGCCGTAGGGCGCGTTCATGATGCCCGCATCGACGTGATTGATGGCGACGTTGCCGAAGTCGAGTTCGCGCGAAAGCGTGAAGCTCTCCTTGACGTGCTCCGTGTACGCATAGGCCGCGAGTCCGGCGGGCGTGCCGTTGGCTGCATCGATGGCTTCGTCGAGCGTCTTGTAAGGCGCAACGCCGATCACCGGGCCGAAGGTTTCCTCGTGCATGACGAGCATCTCGGGCGTGCCATCGGCGATGACGGTCGGCGCGAGAAACAAGCCCGCGCCGGAACCGAGCGCGGAAGGACGCCCGCCGCCGCAGAGAATGCGCGCGCCGCGCTCGCGTGCATCGTCCAGATGCCGCTCTACCTTGACGACGCCCGCGCGCGTGGCCATTGGTCCGATATCCGCGCGTTCGTTGGCCACGCCATCGGCGACGACGAGTTTGTTCGCGCCTTCGGTTAGCCGCGCGAGAAACGCGTCGTAGACCGACTCTTGCACATACGCGCGATTGATCGAGATGCAGATTTGCCCGGCATTGCGAAACGCGCGCCGCAACGTGCCCGCGACGGCGAGATCGATATCGGCATGCGCGGTCACGATGAGCGGACAACTGCCGCCGAGTTCCAGCGACAGACCTGTGATGCCGCGCACCGTGCGATAGATGTCCTCGCCCGCCGTGCCCGAACCCGTGAACGCCACCTTATCGATACGCGGATGCCCGACGAGCCGCTTGCCCGCCTCGCGCGCGCCCATTACCAGATTGGCGACGCCCGCTGGCAAGCCCGCGCGATCCACGCAGCGAAACACGGCTTCCGCGCTCGAAGGCGTGTACTCGGAAGGCTTCACGACGATCGTGCAACCCGCCGCCAGCGAAGCCGCGAGCTTCCAGCCGATCAGTTCGACCGGATAATTCCACGGCGCAATGGCCGCGACCACGCCGACCGGTTCCTTCTCCACGAAACTGACGAAGCCATCCTCTTCGTTCGGAATGGTTTCGCCATAGATACGCACCGCCTCTTCCGCGTAATAGTGAAACGCCTTCGCGAGTTTGCGCGCTTCGCCTTGTGCTTCGGCCAATGGCTTGCCCATTTCCACCGTGATCGACATGGCGATCGCGCGTTCGTCCTTCGCGATTTCGTCGGCGATAGCGTGCAGCAGGCGCGAGCGTTCGAACGGATTCACGCGCCGCCATGTTTTGAACGCGCGCGAGGCGGCTTCGATTGCGGAATCGATCACGTCCTGGCTCGCATCCGGCGCGCGGGAAACGACTTGCTCCGTGCTCGGATTCGTTACGTCGATCCATTCGCTCACGCCTTCTTTCGTGAAGCGTCCATCGATATACATCTCGCAGTGTCGTGGTTCTGTCATGGCGAAAAAGTGGTGAATGCGTTTATTGCGAGACGAAGTTGACGCGGATCGCGTCGACGGCCACCGCGACGAAAATCAGAATGCCGCCGATCATCTGCACGTAGAACGACGGCACTTCGGTGATCGCGAGACCAACGTGGATCACCGTGAGCAGCAGCACGCCGCCGAGAATGCCGAGCGCGCCGCCGCGTCCGCCGAACACGCTCACGCCACCGATGATCGGCGCGGCAATCGCATACAGCAGGAAGCCTTCGCCCTGATCCGAGGTAATGGCCATTTGCCACGCGGCAAGCAGATAGCCCGCGACGCCCGAAAGAAAGCCCGACAACGTAAAGGCGATCACCTTCACGCGATTCACGCGAATGCCCGCCGAGTTGGCCGCGAGCGCGTTGCCGCCGGTCGCATACAGATAACGTCCAAGCACGGTCTTGCGCAGCAAAAAGCCCATGCCCAGCAGCACGACGAGAAACACGATAGGCATGACCGGCCAGTTGTTGATGGTGTACTGCCCGATCCAGATATAGCCCGCGGACATATCGGAGATGGTGTTGCCCTGCGTGACCGCAAGCAGCGAGCCTTGCAGCACGATCATCACGGCCAGCGTCTGGATCAGCGAGACCATCTTGAGGCGCGTCACGCACATGCCGTTGAAAAAGCCGATAGCCGTCGCCGCCGCGATGCCCACCGGCACGCCGACAGCGGGCGACAAGCCGAGCCGCGTCGAAACGATCGCGCCGATGGCCGCCGAAAAGCCCATGTTGCTGGCGATCGAGAGGTCGATCTCCGCGACCATCAGCGGCAACGAAACCGCGAGCGCGAGCAAGCCAAGCACGGTTGCCTGCACGAGCACGTTCTGCAGATTCGAGAGCGTGAAGAAGAACGGATTGAGTACGCCGAACACGATCACGAGCGCCGCGAGCCAGAGCCACACGACGTTCTGAAAGACCCACTGCACGCCCGCTCTGCTGCGCTTCGTGCCCGGCGCCGCGCCCGCCTTCGACAACGTGGCCGGCGCCGGCGTGATATCGCTACCTGATTGCATGGACTCTCTCCTCATGTTTGGCTCGCGAGCGGTTCCGGCTCGGTTTGTACCGACGCGGTTTCGACGTTGAACGCCGATTGCAGGATCGCGTCCTTCTCTATCTGCGCGCCCGTGTATTCACGCTCGATGCGCCCGCCCACGAACACGCAGACGCGGTCCACCATGCGCACCATCTCGTCGAGATCGCTCGTGATGACGATCACCGAGAGGCCTTCGCGCGTCAGCGTATCGATGATTCGGTGGACTTCTTCCTTCACGCCGACGTCGATGCCGCGCGTGGGTTCATCGAGAATCAGAAGGCGCGGCGACGTGGCGAGCACGCGGCCGAGACACACCTTTTGCTGATTGCCGCCCGAGAGCGTGCCGAGCAGCACTTCGGGCGTGGCCGCCTTCACGCGAAAGTGTTCGAAATAGCGTTTGACGACGTGACGTTCCGCGCCCGCGTCGATCACGCCGCCGTGCGAGACATCCGCGAGACTCGACAGCGTGATGTTGTGCGCGATGCTCTGCAGACCGACGAGGCCATCGCGATGCCGGTCGTCCGACAAATACGCGATGCCGCGCTCGAACGCCGGACCCGGATGATTCGGCATGACGCTTGTGCGGCCGTCGTGCGAGACGCGACCGCTTTTTGCGCGATTCAAGCCGAAGAGCGCCAGCGCGAACTCCTTCGCGCCCGATCCCGGCAAGCCCGCGAAGCCGACGATCTCCCCCGGCGCAATCGAGAAGCGCTCCACGTCCACGCCCGGTGCGACCAGGTCTTCGACGAGCCACGCGGCGCCCGCCGCGTCGCCTGCGCCGCGTGCACGGGTGGCTTCGCGGTCGCGATAGAAAAGCGGCACGTCGCGGCCGATCACGAGTTCGGACAGGCCGTCGGAGTCGATCTGCGAGAGGTCGTCGTGCTCGCCCGCGAGTTTGCCGTTGCGCAGCACGGAGACGCCGTCGCAGATATCGAGAATCTCTTCGTTGTAGTGCGAGATGAAGACGAAGGTCACGCCGCGCGCCTTCAGGCTGCGCATGAAGTCGAACAGATGTTCGCGGTCGGCGAGCGTCAGCGCGGTCGTGGGTTCGTCGAGAATCAGCAGCTTGCCGCCGCTATGCAGCGCACGCAGGATGTTGAGCTTGCGCTTGGCGACCGCCGACAGCAAACGCGCGGGCATGCGCGGATCGAAACCCGTTCCTTCGAGCGCGATCTCGACGCTTTGCATCTGCGCGCGCTGGTCCACCTGTTTCAAGAGGCCGCGCTTGACCGGCCAGCGGCCCAGCATGAGATTGTCGGCGACCGACATGGAGTCGACGATCATCGGTTCCTGCGTCACGAGGAACACGCCGCGCGCTTCCATCTGCTTGACGTCCGAGCCTTGCATGTCCTCGCCGTCGAAGGTGATGCTGCCTTCGGTCGGCGCCGTCTGGCCGGAAATGAGCCGCACGAGCGTCGATTTGCCCGCGCCGTTTTCGCCGAGCAGACCGTGAATGGTGCCGCGCCGGATGTTGACCGACACGCGATCCAGCGCGACTACCGCCTTGTAGCGCTTGACGACATCGTGCGTTCTCAGGATGTACTCGTTGCTGCTCATATCCGCCATGAAGCGAACCTCCGTTTGGCGATGGCGCGCGAAGCTCGCGCGCCGCCCTGCTCAACGTGAATTACCGGTGCATCAGGAGTAACGCAGTCCCCATTCGTTATAGGCGATGTTGCCCCACTGGCGTTTGTCCTTCACCGAGGAGGCATCGACGATAAACGGCTGGATCACGAGACTCGGGCCGGTCTCCGATTTGGTGATCTGCGCTTTCTCCCAAAAGTACTGGCTGTTCTGATACGGCCCGAGCGGCACCGGCTGGCCCTTCAGCGAATACTTGTCGAGCATGTCGACGGTGATCTGCGCGTAGGCGATCGGGTCTTGCGAAACCACCGCATCCATGTAGCCGTCCGCGATCCATTGCAGCGCGGCCGGCTCGCCGTCGATATTCACGAAGATCACGTGTCCCTGCTCGCCGACCTTCTTCCACTTGCCCTTTTGCTGCAAGGCCGTGACGATGCCGCGCGCGGGCGAATCGCTCGGCGCGTGGACGGCGTCGAGATCGGGATACTCGGAGAGTGTCGAGAGCGTGACGGACAACATGTTCTTCAGGAGCCCTTCGGTCGGACGGCTGATGAGCTTGACGTCCGGATACTTCTTCATCGTCTCCTCGAAGCCTTCCTTGCGCAGCCGCCACGCCACCGATTGCAGCGCGCCGTAGCAGTTGAGCACCGAGCCCTTTGCCGACCCGTGCTTCTTCTTGAGCAGACCGACAATGGCTTCCGCCGCCATGATGCCGCCCTGATGATTGTCGAAGTCCACCGTCACCGCGACATCGCCGCCGAGCGCGGGGGTATCGATAATGCCGACGGGGATTTTTTTCATGTTGTACTTCTTGATGACGCTGACGATAGCCTGGCTGTCGATCGGGTCCGCGATGATCGCCGACGGGTTCTTCAACATCAGGCTGTTCCACTGTTCGAGCTGCGTCGTGTTGCTGAAGTTGGCGTTGACGGCCTGAAACGTCCAGCCCTTCGCTTCGACGGCGCGCTTCACCGCTTCCTGCTGCGTGGCGAAGAAGTAGTAATCCAGACTCTTGTTGCTATAAGGAACGAACACTTTCTGCTGGGCGAAAGCCTTGCCCGAGACCGACGAAAGCGCGACCGAACCGGCCGTGGCGGCAAGTCCCGCCAGGAACTTTCTACGCGATGCGACTTCCAGTGCTTCTTCCATAGTTGTTGTCTCCTCAACACCGATATGGCAGCGACATTCGCCACGGGACTTGCGCCTTGGGTCAGGTAGTAAATTTCTTTTTGACCGTAGTAATACGAACAAAATATACAAAACGCTGTGGGCGGGCGACAAGATAGGGTTTACTAGCTGACGCGCTGCAATACTATGTGCAGCAAGCCTTTCGGCGAATTTTCAGCGCAAATAAAGTGTCCGTTGCAAACGTAGCGTTACTATTTTTTGACATGATGTCGAGCGAACGGACTACGGCAACCCTTCATTTCGCCGACGAAGGCATCAGGGCGCGCGAAAGCTGAAGCTGGTAGAGATAAGACCAGCACGCTTGCTCACTCAAGGAGACACCACATGAACGACGCCACGCGTTATCGCGTGAATCCGGACGCCTTGCGCGCGTTCGTCGCCGAGGTTTATAAAAGCGTGGGCGCGAACGCCGAGGACGCGCACATCGCCGCCGATGCAATGGTGCAGGCCGACCTCTGGGGTCATCAGTCGCATGGGGTGTTGCGGCTCGGCTGGTACTACGCGCGGTTGCGTTCGGGCGCCATGAAGGCGTCGACCAGCCTGAGTTTTCCCGTCGATGCAGGCGCCGTCGCGGTCATGGACGGCGGCGACAGCATAGGTCCGGTGGTGGGACGCGCGGCGACGCTCGACGCAATCCGCCGCGCGAAGGCGCATGGCATCGGCGCGGTATCGGTGCGCAACTCGAATCATTTCGGCACGTGCATGTATTTCACGCGGATGGCGGCGAACGACGGCTGCATCATGCTGTGCATGACCAACGGCGGCCCGAACATGGCGCCGTGGGGCGGGCTCAAGAAGATGATCGGCACCAATCCGTGGTCCGTGGCCGCGCCCGCCGGACGTTATGAACCGATGGTGATGGACGTGGCGAACTCGGGCGTCGCGCGCGGCAAAATCTTTCTCGCGCAGATGCGTCACGAACCGATTCCGCTCGGCTGGGCCGTGGATTCACGCGGCCGCCCGACGACCGACCCTGTGGAAGGCCTCAAGGGTTTCATCCTGCCGATGGCAGAGCACAAAGGGTATGCGATCGGAACGATGGTCGACGTGCTTTCCGGCGTCCTCTCGGGCAGCGGGTGTCTGACGGACGTGCACGGTCCGTACGATCCGGTGAATCGCAGCCGCGCGGGGCATCTGATGATCGCGCTGAATGTCGCCGCATTTCAGCCGCTCGACGAGTTCAACGCGCGCATGGAGCGCTATGTGGAAGCGCTCAAGGCCGCGCCGCCCGCCGAGGGTGTCGACGAAGTGTTCTATCCGGGCGAGAAAGAAACGCGCGCCCAGCAGACTCAACTCGAAGAAGGATTGTGGCTGCCCGCCGATACCATCGCCGGGCTGGACGCGGTCGCCGCCGAAGCCAACGTGAAGATCGTGGCGCGCGACTGACCGCGTGAGACGCGTCGTTCAGGCAAACGTCGCTTCGTTCTGGCGGGCGGCGCGCGGCAGCATCCGGTCGAATTCACGCTTGACGATGCCGTAGCATTCGCACGCGCGCTCTTCGAGACCAGCGCGGTCGAGCACCTTGATGCAGCCGCGGCTGTGATGGATCAGACCCGCGTCGTGCAGCTTGCCTGCGGCTTCCGTCACGCCTTCGCGACGCACGCCGAGCAT
>NZ_JALQDW010000042.1:0-113294 GCF_023631025.1 Caballeronia sp. GACF4 | reverse complement strand
CATATAGCGCCTTCACGAGCTTTCGCCATCGCGGCTGGACGCTGCAGTACGAGAAGCCAGAGCGCTATTTCCATACCTCGATGCGTTTGGGCGTGACGGGCCGGGAGCTTTGGCTGACGCTATCCGGGCAGTTGTGGGAGCGTCTCCACGCGGACGCTGCGCACGATGAGAACCGTCCGCAACCGGATCGCCATCTGACGGTGAGGGCACTGGCGAACAATGGACGCTTGCCGCGCATGGCGCTTTCCGAGGCGACGATCACCGAGACAGTGTCGGGCTTTACCGGTATCGCGTCGGTGCGCAACCTGAGCGCGCCGACGCTGCCGTTGTATCCGCCGCGCCATCACCCGGAGTACGACTGGCGCTTGCTCGGCCATTTCACGGCGGGCGGCGCGAATGAATTGAACATGATCGGGATGGTGGGCGCACCGGCATTTCGCGAGGCGCTGGAGCTTTACGACTGGTCGCCTGACGACAGTACTCAGCGGCGCATCGATGCTATCGAAGATGTGTGGTTGGCCGAGCATGAGTCGGTGGGCAAAGGACATATGCGACGCGAGGTTCGCGTGTACGTGCGCCTCGACGCTAGGGCATTCGACGGGCCGGGTGACGCAGCGCTGTTCGGTGATGTGCTAAGCCGGTTCGTGGGCCGCTATGCAAGTTTTCATCATGCGATGCGGTTGGTGCTGGACGTCGAGGGTAAGCAGACTGTGTATCCGGTGATGGAGTTCGAGGGGGCGCCATTTTGATTCGCGTGATGGAGCTTGCCCTGCTTGGCCCTGTTTTGAGCTGCCGGGCCGGCTCCTTTACGTTGTGCGTTTCGAAGGCGAAGCATGTCGACGCCAGGTGCGATAAAACTTCGATCCTATCGATAAACCCGTTCGACCGCATACGCTCATGAGAGCCGCTCATCGATCGTCACGGGCGTTACCGCAGCGCGTCAATCACTACGGTCGTCGCCCGCGACGTCTGCCGGCGGCTTGCGCAATACCTGTGTTGTCTGGAATTGTGGCGTGGCGCTGCCGGTCGACGACGGCTTCGTCGCACACTGTCCGTGCTCGCGTGAGAGACCGCTTCAAGCCGCTCTCCGCACTTCCTTTTCCGCCGCGAACCTGACCACCACAACCAGCCCATGTGGTTCCGCATCCCTTAACACAACCTCCGCGCCGATCCGCGCCGCCACCGTGGCGACGATCGACAAACCAAGACCCGAGCCTTCGGTATCCGTGCCGAGCACGCGATAGAACGGATCGAACACACGCTCCCTTTCTTCCGCCGCAATGCCGGCGCCGGAGTCCTCCACGCGAATGAACGCGCGGCCATCGATCACGCCGGCCGATAAATCCACGCGCCCATCTTCCGGCGTATAGCGGATGGCGTTATCGACCAGGTTCTTCAGCAAGATCGAAAGCTCGGCCTCGGGCACGTCGATCACCACGTCATCCTCCGTACTCGACACGCCGATGTCCAGACGCTTCGCCTCGGCAAGCGGCATCAAATCCTCGAGCACGTTGCGAAAAACTTCCTGTACACGCAGCCTGCTCGGCTTGCCCACGGTCTTGTCCTGCACGCGCGCGAGCGTGAGCAACTGATTGAGCAGCGCACGCGTGCGCGCGAGACCTCGCCGCAACGAGAACAATCGTTCGCGCGCGGCGGCGGGCATCTCCGAGGCGTCGAGGCGCTCGGCCTGCAACGAAAGCGCCGTTAGCGGCGAGCGCAGTTCATGCGCGGCATCGGCGACGAAGCGGCGTTGCATCGCCAGCGAAATGTCCACGCGGATCAGCAGGCGATTGATCGCCACGACGAACGGCGTGATCTCGGAAGGAACCGTATCTTCCGTGAGCGCCGAGAGATCGTGCTCGGGACGCTGATCGAGATCGCCCGCCAAAAGCGCGAGCGGACGAAACATGCGGCGCACGAGCCAATGAAGCGTGATGAGCAAAACCACCGCGAGCGTGCCGAACGGAATGACGGTGGCAAGCGCACTGTTGCGCGCGATCTCGTCGCGCCCCATGGTCTTCTGTCCGACCACGACACGAACGCCGTCTTCGAGCGTCTTCACGATGATCCGCCAGCGCAGGCCAGCCACGTTCGCATACTGAAGGCCGTCCCGCAGGTCGGCGGAGAGCGCGAGCGGCGCGCGTTCATCGAGTGTCTGAATCACGATCTTCGATGCGAAGTCCACACCCGGCACATCGGCAAGCGTTTCGCGCCGCATGACGGCGAGACTGCGCGGCGTCACGAGCGCGGTGATCTGCTTGAGCTGCCCGTCCTGCAACTCGTTCGCCTCGTGAAAAGCCGTCTTGAACGCGATGAAGCCGCCGATGAGCGCAATCGCCACGATCAACACCGACAGCCATGCCGACAAACGAAACTGGAGCGAACGGTTCATGTCTGCTTCGAGACCATCCAGCCCACGCCGCGCACATTCTTGATCGCCTGCGCGCCGAGCTTCTTGCGCAGCGAATGAATCAGGAATTCGACGGCGTTGCTTTCGACTTCCTCATTCCAGCCGTAGATGCGGTCTTCGAGTTCCGTGCGCGAGAGAATGGCGCCGGGGCGCAGCATGAGCGCCTGAAGCAACGCAAACTCGCGGCTCGACAGACGCGTGACGTTGCCCGCGGCCGTGACTTCGCGCGTGGCGGGATCGAGCGAGATGATGCCGTTCGACATGACGGGCGCCGCCTGACCGCTGCGCCGCCGCACCACGGCGCGCATCCGCGCGAGCAGTTCGGACATCTCGAAGGGCTTGAGGATGTAATCGTCCGCGCCTGCATCGAGGCCACGAATACGCTCTTCCACCGCATCGCGCGCGGTGATGATAAGTAACGGAACCAGATTGCCGCCGGCCCGCACCGCGCGCAACACGTCGATGCCGTCCTTGCCCGGCAAGCCCAGATCGAGCAGGGCAACGTCGTAGCTGTGCGTTTCCAAGCTTGTCAACGCAAGCCGGCCGTCACGCACCCAGTCGACGGCGTAGCTGCCGTCCTTAAGGGTGTCTTGCACAGCTTCGCCGATCATGCGGTCGTCCTCGACCAGCAACACCCTCATGCCATTTCTCCGTGGGCTCACCTTCGCCCCCGCGCGCAAAACATCTGCGAAAAGGGCGGCAAAAGCGACTTTACACCGAGTGAGAAGGGGGATGGGGACATCGGCATGGAGGATGCGTCTTCTTGACTGAGTCTGAAGTCTCGAAGCGTAGACTTAGCTGGTGCTTAGGAATAAAAGACCAGGCGAATCGTTTGCTCGACGGGCCATGCCATCCGCGAAAACCCGCATCGCCGCCAATCCTAAGTTTGAGCTAAGTCTCGGCTGCAACGGTGTCGCTCTGCACGGAATCATCGCCCGCCCGTTCGCCCATAAGACAGACATGACCACCACCGCGCCCACGAAAAAAGCCCCGCGACGGCCGCCGTCCGCCGTTCTCGCCCGCCCGTTGGCGTGGGAACATTACGATCTCTCGCAATCGAATGTCATGTTCGAACGGCTCCCCGCGCCGGGCGAACTCGCGCTCTGGCTCGTGCCTACCGAATTCCGCTTCGTGTCCGCATCGAACGTCGGTCTTTGGCTCACGGTCGCCGAGCGCAAACGCGCGCGCATTCATCCAAACGCGGCGGTGGGACGGCGCTTCGGCGTCGGACGGGCGACGCTTCGGCTGCTGCTTTCCGGGGTGCTCGCGTGCCGGCAACACGAAGTGAAGCTGGAGGAAGGGCCCGAGGAACGCATCGTGGTGGCGAATCTGCGCGATGGCCAGTCGGTCGGCGTCGACATCGCTTATTGCGGTATCTGGATCGTCATTGCGATGGCGGCTGACAGAGTAGGGCTGAAGATAGCGCCGAATCTGTTCGCGCCGCGCGATACGAAAGATTTGTTCGCAGCCGCACGAGCGCGCGCGGAACGCGGTGAGGTGCGATCGCTGCAAGAGCGGGCCGCGCAGGAGACGACATGGCATACGCTTCCGCTGCTCTTGCCGGGCGAAGCGCGTGGCGCTGTCGTGCTCGAAAGACCGTTCGAACGCGTGCGAGCGTTTGGCTGGGAGCGTCCGTTCGATGCAATCTGATCAACGGCGCTAAGCGTCCGCTAAGGAATCGATTGTTATTCTGCGGAGACTCACGGCTCTCACGGAATACTTCGACATGCAAATCAATACGGAAACGCAGGACCGACACGACCTCAAGGTGCCCGCCGTCACGCTCGGCTTCTGGCTCATCAAGATCGCGGCGACGACGCTCGGCGAGACCGGCGGCGATTGGGTCACGATGTCGCTGAATCTCGGCTATCTGGTGGGCTCCGCGATTTTCGCGATCCTGTTCGTCGGCTTCGTCATGGCGCAGGTGCGGGCGAAGGGCTTCCATCCGTCGTTCTACTGGATCACCATCGTCGCGACCACGACGCTCGGAACCACGCTCGCCGACTTTGCCGATCGCTCCGTTGGGCTCGGTTATCCGGGCGGCGTCTCGTTGATCGTCGTGTGCCTGGTGCTGTGCATCTTTCTTTGGTATCGCGTGGAAGGAACGGTCGCGGTGTCGAGCGTGACCACACCGCGCGCCGAATGGTTCTACTGGATCACGATCCTGTTCTCGCAAACGCTGGGCACCGCCGTCGGCGACTGGCTCGCAGGCGACGATCGCGGCGGTCTCGGCCTCGGCTACGAAGTGAGCGCGCTGATTTTCGGCACGCTGCTGCTTGCCGTGTGCCTGATGTACTTCTTTACGCAGATTTCCCACACGCTGCTCTTCTGGCTCGCGTTCGTGCTGACGCGGCCGCTCGGCGCCACGCTGGGCGATTTCTTCGATAAACCCGTCGACCAGGGCGGACTCGCTTTCAGCCGCTTTACGGCTTCGGTCGTCCTCATCGTGGCGATGGTCGCGGCTGTGTGGATCACGGATCGAGTTGATAAGCGCAAGGCAGCGGCGTATCCGTGACCTGAGTCACGCAAAAAAGAATTTTGACGCGCTATCATCCGGGAAAACCCGTATTTGTCCGAGTGCCGGCGATCCCGGCCGACGACGAATCGGCATTGTCCCTTTGCATCGGCGCCGGCCAAAAGCCGTGTCCGATCTCCGACCGGATGTCGACCCATGATTGCGATCGTCTTTCGACGAGCGGCTGACCGCCTGCTCGTAGCAGATCCCGGCCTCGCGCGCTTCGTCACGGCGCTTCGTGCGACGCTCGCCACGTTGATTAGCGCCTTCATCTGCATCGAAGTGGCCGCGCGATTCGGGTCACCGCCGGTGGTCGCCGGACTAGCCGTGCTGTTCTGCATGATCGCCCCGCTGTTCTTGCGCGATCACACGCTGCACGGCTGGTTAGTCTCCCTCTCTTCCCTCTATCTCGTCGCCGTGTCGAGCTTCGCCACGGCGGCCGCGCTCGATGTCGTGCCGTTCGTCGCCGATGCGGTGTTCATCGCGCTGCTCTTCGCCGGCATGCTGGTGCAGGCTTGCGGACCTCGAGCGCTTGGCAGCGCGCTGATCGGCATCGTGGCTTTTTACTTTGGCGTGTATCTGCATCCATCGTCGAACGAGGCTGCTTTGATCCTCGCGCTGTCGATGGTGGCGCCGTGCGTGATCGTGTGCGTCGCGCGCGGAATCGTGCCGCAACGCCGTATCGCCGCGATACAACTGGCGATTCGCACCGTCGCCTTGCGCGCAAGAGACGTGCTCCGCGAAACGCACCGCGCGGGGCGCATGCACACGGCGCTGTCCTCGATGAACGAAGCGGCCATCGCCTTCGAAGACCGGCTCGCGCTTCTAGACCCGGACGAAGCCGGCGCGCTGCGCGAAGCGCTCGTGGAACTCGAAGTCGCCGCAGGCCAATATGTCTTCGATGCAACGAGCCGCCCCGCACGCGAAAGCGCCTTCCGCTCGGCGATTGCGAAGCTCGAAGGCATTGAGACGACGGATTCGAAGCGCAAGAACGCGCCGCCGCCGCGCAAGAGAATCGACATGAGCCAGCTACGCACGAGCCTTTCGTGGCTGCCCGCCTTGCGCACGGGCGCGGCAGCGCTGATGGCCATGCTCGCGGGTCACGTGCTGTCGTCGGAGCGCTGGTTCTGGGCCGTCATCACGGTGTTCGTCGTGTTCCTCGGTACGCGTTCGCGCGGCGACACGCTGTATCGCGCCATGCAGCGCATTGCCGGAACACTCGCGGGCGGACTGGTCAGCGCGCTTCTGGTGACGAGTCTGCACGATCAGCCCGCCGCGATTGCAGCCGCCATGCTGCTCTGCGTTTTCGGTTGGGCGTACTTCATCATGAGCGCATACGGGCCGGGCGTGTTCTTCATCACCGTGCTCGTGGGTCTGGTCTATGGCGGTCTCGGCCTTGCCGTGCAACCGCTCGTCGAACTGCGGATCGAAGAAGTGGCCATAGGATGCCTCGCCGCCTTGATCGCCGCGTTCACCGTCAAGCCGCTCGATACCGCGAGCCATATCGAGGCGCGCTTCGTCGGCGTGGTCGATGCCTTGATCGAAGGCGTGAGCGCGGCTTCAGCCAATGCGGATGAAGACCAGGGACGGGCCGCCGCCGCGGTCAGAGCGCTGGATCGTCAATGGCACGACTTCCGCGTTGCATTGCGTCCGCAGCGCGTCTTTGTTTGGGAGCCGCGTTACGAGCAGATCGCCGGAGCCTTGCAGTGCTGCGTCCACAACGTGCGCGCCATGCTCAGCGAGCGCTCCGATACGCGACAGGATGCAGGCAGCGAACACAGCTTCGGCTCGGTGATGGCGCGGCTGGAAAGCGTACGCGCGCGTTATGCACGGCCGATACGTAACACGCTGCCTATCGATACCCGCACCAGCGATGCGCTCGTCTCGCTCGATGGCGCCGTCGCGATGCTTGCGTCACGCATTCGCGATGCGCAAGCCAGCCGCGATATCTCCGTCACGTGGCGCACGCTTGCTTCGTTACGGGCGCGAATCGGCTTCCATTGAGGCAGACGGCACGTGCGGTTAATTGTCGAGATAAGGCGCGAGGTCTCGCGTCGCATCCGCAAATTTGGCGCTCAGATAATCGAGCAGCGCCCGCACGCGCGGCGCCATGTACTGACGCCGCTGAAACAACGCATGCACGGGCGTGTCGGGGCAACGCCATTCGGGCAGCAGAAGCTCGAGCCTGCCAGCCTGCAGATCCGCGCCGATGTCCCATATGGACTTCATCGCCACACCGTGTCCTTCGAGCGCCCATTGCCGCGCGAGTGCGCCATCGTTCGTCTCGCGTGCATGCGTGAGCGGAGCGGTGAAATTCTCGCTGTGGGCATCGCGCATGAAACGCCATTCGTTCGCCACGCCAGCAGCTGAACTCAGCAAAATGAAGCGATGCTGAGCGAGCGCCGCGACGTTCTCCGGCCTGCCATGCGCCTCGATATAAGCCGGTGACGCGCATAGCGTGCGACGGTTCGGCGCCATGCGCTTGGCGATCATCGTGCTGTCGGCGGGCACGCCGAAACGGATCGCGAGGTCGATATCGTCGAGTAGCAAATGCGACAGCGAGTCCGACAACACCAACGCAATGCTGACCTCGGGATGCATCTCGTTGAAGGCGTCGAGCCATTGCGTGAGGACATGGCGGCCGAAATCCGACGTGGCCGAGACGCGCAACTTGCCGCTCACCACGGCGCGTCCGGCGTGCAGCGCGGCGTGGGCGTCGTCGAGTGTTTGCAGCGCGTGCTGGCAGTGCGACAGGTATGTGCGGCCTTCGTCGGTCAGTCTCAGACTGCGCGTGGTGCGCTCGAAGAGTTGCACGCCGAGCGCGCTTTCGAGTCGCACGAGCCGCGCGCTGGCCGCAGCCGGCGATAGATCGAGCTTGCGGCCGGCCGCCGAAAGACTGCCAAGCGCCGCTGCTTCGACGAAAAGCCGGATGTCACCCAGGTTATCCACGCGCTGCCGCTCCAGGTTTGGTAGGTGGGACGATCGCGCCGAGGTGCGCGTGGGTATCATACCCGCGCCCTTATTTGCTCACCACGCCGAGTTGCTGCAGGAACGCGAGGTTGTCTTCGAGATGCCAATTGTCGGTAATCTTGCCGTCGCGGATACGGTAGATATCGGTCGCGATGAAATCCACCGGCTGTCCGTTGCCCTGCACGCCGTTGAACGTGCCGGTGAAATGGCCCGTGAAGTGCAGGTGCGTGACGACGCGGTCGCCCGTGACGATCATCTGTTCGACCGAAGCGTGGACGTCCGGCACGGCTGCATGAAACGTTTTCGATGCAGCCAGCGGCCCGGCAATGCCCTGCGGGCGGCCGGGCGGCAGCGTGCGGTCCGTGAAGTCGTCGGCGAGCGCGGCGCGTGCCTGAGCTTCGTCGCCGGTAGTCCAGAACGTGTCGTAGGTGCGGGCCGCGTGAATCTGCCGCGCCGCCTGCTGCTTCGACAGAGTTTTGTCGACGATAAGCGTCTGCGGCTCGACGAGGCTGTCGGCGGCGGACGCCGGCAGCGCACTTGCAACAAGTGCTGCACCAAGAGCAGCGGACACGATACGTAAGAGCGACATGATGTTCTCCGTGAATGGCTGTTCGTATGAGGTTTAAGCGGCGCAACGCGGACTCGGTTATTGCTTGCAATGCGCCTTGCATGAAAGCCATTCTGCGTTCATCGATGTCGCTTGATAATGGGTCTGCCTCTTGAATGATTCTTCTGCGAAACCAAAAAGTGCCGCGCGTCTTCAAGCCTTCGCGGCCGGCGGATAAAGCGTGATGCCGAAGCGCGACGCGGCCTCGCGCATGCGGGCCTTGTCCGCGTCGGTCGGGTCGTGCGGGACGACCTGGCCGCTTTGCGCATCGGCACAAGCATCGACGAAGCGGTCGAAGCCTGCGGGCGTGCAGATCACGAGATAACGGGCTGTCTGCGCCCCGGAATTGATGAGCTGATGCTGCGAGCCACGCGGCAGCACCACGGTCGAGCCAGCCAGCAAGCGATGCCGCGTACCATCGACGATGGCATCCAGTTCGCCTTCCAGCATCAGCAGCGTCTCTTCCTCATTCTCGTGACGATGCATGGGCGTGGCGCGTCCGGCAGGCGAGAACATTTCCAGCATGCAGTAAGCATCGTCCGTATGATTGCCGGACACGAGCAGGCGAGCGCGGGAACCGCCGAAATCGTATTCGACCGGGTTATCGTTCAACATGAACATGCAAAATTCTCCATATAGTTCGTATGGCGTACTAATGAGACATGAGCCGAAATCACTCTCACCGCGCTACTCTAAGCGAATATCGGCCATGCATTGGAGGCAGTCGTGCCACGTCTTTCACGCTAATCTGTCGCGAATGACGCCATGAAGAATCTCAGCCAGTTCGTTAATTTTTCTGCTGTCGCGCGCCACGGCAGCTTTGCGCAAGCAGCACGTGAACTCGGGCTTGCGCCTTCATCCGTGGCGAAAAGCGTCGCACGCTTAGAAAAGGATCTCGGGGCGCGGCTTTTTCACCGGACCACGCGCGCTGTCACGCTCACCGAAGAAGGACGCGCGCTGTTTGCGAAAAGCGCGCGCTTGCTCGAAGAAATCGAAGCGCTCGATCTGGACTCTGTCAGCGACAACGACGAGCCCGCAGGCGTGCTGCGCATTGGCGCTCCGATAGGCTATGGCGTGCGTGTCGTGTTGCCGGTGCTCGCGCGTCTGCGCGAACGTTATCCGCTACTCGAATTCGATCTGCGTCTTTCCGACGGACGCGTGAGTCTCACCGACGAAGGACTCGATGCGTCGATCCGCTTCGGCGAACTCGAAGACTCGTCGCTGATTGCGCAAAAGATCGACGAACAGGCGCTCGTGTTGTGCGCGAGTCCGACGTACCTCTCGCGGCACGCAAGAATTCGCGCGGTGAGGGACCTCGAAGATCACACGTTGATTGCGTTTCGTCTGCCGACGAACGGGCGCGACCGGCCGCTCGAATTCATCGAGAACGGAGAAAAGGTATCGGTGGAACCGCAAGCGCCGTTTCGCATCAGTCACGGCGAGGCGCTGGCGGAGGCCGCGTTGCTCGGTATCGGTCTTGCGCAGATGCCCGAGTTTTTCGCGCGTCAGTATCTCGCGGCGGGCGCGCTCGTCGAAGTGCTGGCGAATTTCCGCCCCGCGCCGCTTGCCGTGAATCTCGTGCTGCCGGGCTCGCGTGTGCGGCCCGCGCGGGTACGCGCGTTGATCGAAGCATTCACGGCAAGTGCCTGACGCGCAAAGCCTCAATGGCCCGTTTCGCGCTTGCTCTGCTCGGCGACGGTGAGAATGGCTTCGGGCATGACCTCGAGGCGCGCCTTGGGAATGGGGTCGCCGCTTTCGTCGGAAAGACCGTAGCTGCCTTCCTCGATTTTTTGCAGCGCGCGCTGGATGTCGGCGATACGCAAGTCGTTCACGTTGCGCAGTGCCTGATTCGATACGTATTGCTCGCGTCGCTGTGCGTCGTCTTCGTATTCCTCGGCTTCGGCGCCTTGTTCTTCCTGTAGATTTCGCTCGCTCGCAATCGTGCCTTCTTCGTTGCCGAGCAATTCGCGCTGCAATGCTTCCAGACGTTCGCGCTGCTTTGCGATGAACTCGTCACTCAAGCCGTTTTCGTCGGTGGCCATGATGGTGCCTCGAGTAAGTGTTCATCAAACGTACGCTTCGGCAGTCGGCATTGTCAAGGCAACTTGTTCGTGGCCGTGCTCCGACAAAAGCAGGGCCGCTCAGGTCTCGCTCCACATGCGCAGCAGATTGTGATAGCAGCCGACGAGCGTTCGCTTTGCGGCTTCATCGCCTTGCGTGGCGTTCAGGCGTTGAATGGAGTTGTCGAGATCGAAGAGGAGGGCGCGTTGAGCGTCGTCGCGCACGAGGCTTTGCGCCCAGAAGAAGCTCGACACGCGTGCGCCGCGCGTCACGGGCCGTACTTGATGCAGGCTCGTCGCGGGATAAACGATCGCATGTCCCGCGGGCAATTTCACTTCCTGCACGCCATACGTGTCTTCTATGACGAGTTCGCCGCCATCGTAGTCTTCGGGACGGGACAGGAAGAGCGTGACGGAGACGTCGGTACGCACGCGTGCGCCATGACCCGGCACGATACGGATTGCGCCATCGACATGACTGCCGAAGTGCATGCCGCCTTCGTAGCGATTGAAGAGCGGTGGATACACGCGATTGGGCAGCACCGCGCTGATGAAGAGCGGATGCCGTTCGAGCGCGCCGACGATGGCGTCGCCCATTTCATGCGCAATGGGCGAGCCTTCCGCGATCTGCCGGTTATGTTTGACCGGCGCGCCCTGATAGCCAGCGGTTGCGCGGCCGTCGACCCATGAGTCCGTGGCGGCTTCAAGCCGTGCGCGCATGGCGGCGGCATCTTCGGGCGTGAGAACGCCGGGTATGGAGAGGATCATCGTTCTGGCTTTTCAACTGCGCGCGCCGCGCCTTAATTCGGCGTGGCGCGCGCAGGCACATCAACGGAAGCGGTAATTCAACGTCGCGAGGAAGGTGCGGCCGTAGCCCGGCACCGCGCGTCCGCCATCCGACGGGATCAGCGCGTCGTAGTAACGCTTGTCCGTCAGATTCAGCACGTTGAACTGGATATCGTAACGCTTCTGATGATAGGCGGCCATCGCGTCCCAGCGCACGTATCCGCCCACCTGAACGAGATTGTTGTTCGCTGCATAGCGCGAGGACACATACGAAGGCCCGCCGCCGATCTGCCATGCCGGCGTGAAGTCGTAGGTCGTCCAGAAGTTGAGCATGTGATGCGGCGTGTTGGCGAGCGTGTTGCCGGTCGTGCCGTCGAGCGCCTTCTGCACGGTGCCGTCCATGTAGGTGTAGCCGCCGAACATCTGCCACTGCTTCGTGATGTGGCCCGCGACGCCCAACTGATAACCGCGCACGCGGACGTCGCCATCGAGCGTGTATTCGCCGGTCGAAACCTGCGTGCGAGCGTTGGTCTTCTCGATGTTGAAGAGCGACTGCGTCACCGAAAGGCCGCCGTTCAGCAAGTCCCACTTCGAGCCAACTTCGTACGAACGGTTCTTTTCAGGCGGCGTGTTCTGCTGATTGTTGGTGAGCGTCAGTGCTTCGAGCGACGGGTTGAACGACGTCCCGTACGACACGTAATACGATTGCCAGTCGGCCGGCTGCCACACCACGCCGGTACGCACGCTCGTGAAGAAGTTGGTCTGCGTGGCGTAACCGGGCGCGTTGATCGAATTGTTGATCGACGCTTCATAGCGGTCCCAGCGCACACCGCCAATCCACTTCCAGTTCTCGCCGATGGACACCGTATCGTTCAAATAAAGACCGATGCCGTTCGCGCTCGATTCGGCCAGATTCGTCGCGACTTCACGATAATTCGCCGGGCGCGGCACGTATGCCGGATCGACGAGCGGCACGATGGCGAGCGTATTCGAAGGCAGGCCGGGCGTGGTCGCCGTGAAGCTCTGGTTGCTGTAGGTCTCGTGACTCAGATCGACGCCGACGAGCATGTCGTGCTTCAGGAAGCCGGTTGCGAACTTGCCCTGAAGATCGGTCGTGTTATAGACCGAGTGATCGTTGATGTTGCGGTCCTTGCCCTGCAGCCGCACGAATAGCGACGACAGCGGCAGTGCCGTGTAGTTGCCGTTCGCAAGCGCGGTCGAGGTTCCGAGCGGACCCGTCAGCACGGCCGCTGCGTTGGTCGCGCGCGCCTCGGTGCTGTAGTGGCTGAACTGCGTCTGGTTGCGCAACGTGAACATGTCGTTGAAGCGATGTTCCACACGCGCGTTCACCGTCTGCACGTCCTGGATCGTGCGGTCGTCCGTGAAGCCGTAGAAGGTTTTCCTATCGACCGGCGCGGGATGGCCGTTCAGCGGCGGAATGCCATAGTCGGGCTGATCGTAGTTATGCTGGATCAGCGCGGACAAGGTCACCTGCGTAGGCGTACCGATGCCGAACTTCACTTCCGGGGCCACGCCGTAATCCTTGTTCTTCATCTGATCGCGGGTCGAACCGAGATCCTGTCCGAACGCGTTGATACGGAACGCGGAGGTATCCGTGAGCGGCTGGTTGATGTCGACCGTGCTGCGATAGCGGTCGTGCGTGCCCGCTTGCACGGAAACATCGGCGCGAGGCTTCAGGTTCGGCTGCTTGCTGACCTGATTGATGACGCCGCCCGTGGAACCGCGCCCGAAGTACAGCGACGACGGGCCATACAGCACGTCGATGGATTCGAGATTGAAGGTATCGCGATAGTACTGGCCGCGGTCGCGAAAGCCGTCGAGATAGATGTCGGTGCGCGCCGTGAAGCCGCGCAGGTTGATGTTGTTGCCGATCTGGCCGCCTTCGGCCGCGCCGAGGGTTACGCCCGGCACATTGCGCAAGGCGTCGGAAAACGAACTCACCGCTTGCGATTGCAGCACTGCTTTCGGCACGACCACGACGGCCTGCGGAATGTCGCGCAGCGCTGTCGGAACCTTGGCGCCGACGCTCGAGACTTCCGGCTGGAAGTCGGCTTGCTGATCGGCCTGTCCCGTGACCTTGACCGCCGGCAGCGTGGCGGTTTCCGGTGCGGATGCGTTGCTCACCGGGGCATCGGCCTGGGTCGTCTGCGTCACTTGCGGGGCGGTTTGCGCGTAAAGCGGCGCCGCAATCGGCGCAACGGTAAACGCGGCCAACGCCGCGGCAAGCGGTGTTTTCCTCAACATGTCGTTCCTCAAATTTTTTCGACCGCATGCGTGTCGCTGACGCATGCGCAATTGACTTGTTCTTGGCTCGGCATCCACGAATCAGAAATAAGCCCTTAATTCAGGTGAATGCGAATCACTATCATTACACAAAGGCCGAAATATTTGGAAAGAATTTCACAATTCCAGGGAACTTTTTCCGAAATAGTCAGGCTATTGTAAGGGTGCGTACAGTGCCTGTACTAGATGGGTAAGAAGCAAAACGCCCGCAACGCGCGGGCGCTGCGGGCGTGAATGCGGGCCAATCAGCGACGGCATCCTTTTTCGAGAACGATGGTTTCGAACAGCTCGTAGTCCGCGGTGGGCGTCTGGTCCGCGCCCGGCGCGTGGTAGTAGTTCATCGTGATCGATGTCTTGCCGCCATGCTCGCCCGGATCGCAGTCGAAAACGGCGATGCCGTAGCCCGTGCCTGTATCGCGTTGCGCGGACCAGATGGCGTCTTCCACCGCATCCGCTACGGGACGCACGAACGTGCCCGCCGTCGCGCCCGGAATGGGCCGGTTGCGTTTCGTGAAGACCTGCGCTTGCGGATTGCCCGTGCCCGCATCCGTGCCGTAGACGTCGAGCGGCGCGCTGGTGCCGCCGCCGCCGAGAATCAGATGGACCGTGCCGTGCGAAGTATCGATAGGATCGTTCGCGCGCTGCGCTGTCATCACCGGACGCGGTTGCAAGGTGTCGACGCGTTCGCCCGTCGTCGCATCGCGGCCTGCGTGATGATTGCAACCGCGCACGGGATGGCTGCGCTCGTAATCGTGATCGTGGCCGCACAGCACGAGGTCCACGCCGTATCGGTCGAACAAGGGCAGCCATGCTTCGCGAATGCCCTTGTCGGAGCCATTGCCCGTCTTCGACGAACTCAGCGCGTCCTGATGCATCTGCACGATGATCCAGTCGATGTCGTCGTCGCGCGACGCATCGCGTAGCGTCTTTTCGAGCCAGCGCGTCTGCTCGCCCTGACTGTAGCCGCGAATGTAGAACGACGTGCCCGGTTCGATGGCCGGATTGCCCGTGCTCGCGGCCGGCACGAGCGGAGCGGGACCGGCGACGAATGCGGCGGCATCCTGATACACGACGTCGTCGGCATCGAGCGAAACGAACAGCACCGAACTCACGCGGAAGCTATACCAGCGCCCCGGAAACTGCGTGCCGTTGTCGGGCAACGTGTAGCGCGTGAGATAGGAATCGAAGCCCTGGCGGCCGTTGTTGAACTCGACTTCGTGATTGCCCGGACAAGGCATCCACGGACGATTCGCGGCAGAGACCTGCGCGTTATTGCCGAAGTCGCGCCACACTTCAGGCTGATGAGCGGCGTTGAGATTCGCGTAGCAAAGATCGCCGTTGAGCAAGTGAAAGAGCGGGTCGAAACGTTCCACAGCTTGCACCGCGAAACGGCTTTGCGGCGACGACAACACCCAGCCCGTGTTCGGCGTCGCGAGGTCGCCATAACTCGTGAAGCGGAACTTGCGACGGCCGCGCGGCGCCGTGCGAAAGCTCGCGCTGAAAGGCTGGGCCGCGTTGCTGTCGTTATCGGCGGTGACTTCGTAGTGATACGTCGTGTCCGGATGAAGGTCGCCAAGACGCGCATGATACGTGCAGACAATCTCGCCGTTCAGACCATCGGTATAAGTGCGTTGTACGCCGTGAATCACGCTTGCATGACCTTCGTGCGTTCTGATGCGAACACGCGGATGCACGGCCTGCGCAAGCGATGCCCAGCTCACGACGACTTCGCGCGTCGGGTCTTGGCCCCAAGTCAGATGCACTTGTTCGGGCGTGCCATCCGGGCCGGGCGATGCCGCGTTCGCCGTCGCGCTCATGACATTGGCCGCGGTGGCTATGCCGGACGCACCGGCGAGCTTGAGAAAGCCTCTGCGCGATGCAATAGATGCGGAGTCTTGCGGGTTCTTCGTTACCATGGACGGGCCGTCTCCTCGTTTGATCAGGACGCGATGTGTCCGGAGACATTATTACTATCGGTATGACCCGGCTATGACAAACGGCCTGCACGACCGGCTTAGGTGAAAACAGGAGCGAAGAATGGCAAGCAACGAGTACGTGGTGTTCAAGGGAAAGGTAAGGCTTGGCGTTCCCTTTCTGGACGGTTACAAAGGCGACCCGCACTATGTGATCGTAAGCGACGACGAGAAGGGCAACGAGTTTCGCATCGTCACGAACGTGAAGTCGGATAGCTCGCTGACGGGTCCTGCGGGTTACCTCGTGTTGTATGTGCTGAATCAGAACTTCGACAACGCGATCACGGCAGACCTCGCGAAACTGAATGCGGGCGTCACCACATCGAGCTTTCCGAAACTCGACTACGTGCACGAAGAAGGCCTCGTCGATCTAAGCGCCATGCGTCCTATTCCGCTCGACACGGCAAGCGAGCACAACGACATCAACGCGCTCGTCAACGAGATGCTGCAGCTCGATATGTCAGCCGATCCGGTGAACTATGTTTATCCGACGCCGAGCTACAAGGATGAACGGCGCGGCTGGAAACCAACGAAGGACGTCACGGTTTATGGTTTCGGCTTTCTCTTTCAGCCGGGAGAAGACGGGCTTCACGAGACGCATATGAATCAGGGCAATCCAAAGCCCATGAAGGGTAGCCACGTGAAGGATCATTCGAATGAAAACGGTGTGTCGCAGGATGGTGCCGTGATCGTCGAAGTGGATGGCAAGTATCAGGCGCTCTTCGTGGCGTTTCAAACGCAACTCGTGCCGACAGATAATCGCGGCTTTCCGATTCCGGGCGAGTCGCATCCCATACTCGACTGAACTCAGCATGCGAATTCATCCTGCCATACCGATCATCCGCATCTTTGCCGTCGATCGGGCCAAGGAGTTCTATCTCGACTTCCTCGGCTTCACGCTCGAATGGGAGCATACGTTCGGCGAGAACTTTCCCCTCTACGCGCAGATCAGGCGCTCGGACCTCACGTTGCACTTGAGCGAGCATCAAGGCGATGCAACACCCGGTTCGACCATCTTCGTGCCGATGGAAGATATCGATACGTTGCATCGCGAGCTGGAAGCGAAGGCGTATCGATATGCGAAGCCCGGCGTCGAAACGGTGGACTGGGGACGCGTGATGGAAGTCGCCGATCCGTTCGGCAATCGCATTCGGTTCTGCGAAGTGGCGAAGAACTGACGGCAATCCCAGGCTACACGGCCAACGCCGCCACGATCACTTGCGGCAGTGCGAGCAAACGCTGCGGCGCGAGCAGCAGCTTTGCCTCGCGGATGCCTGCGCCCATCACGATGCGCTCGCGCTCCATCACGGACGCCTCCACGAGCACGGTCATCGACTCAGGCAAGCCAAACGCGGTGATGCCGCCGTACTCCATGCCCGACAACTCCGTGGCCGCTTCGCGCGACGCGAACGAAATACGTTGCGCGCCGAGTTCGCGTTTGACCGCGCCGTTCACGTCGAGCCGGCGCGTCGCCAGCGTGACGATAGCGGCGAACTGTTCGCCTCCGTCCTTCTTGAAGCGCACGACGATGGTGTTCGCGCAGTCGTCGAGATCGATACCGAAGCGCGCGCTGCAGGCGGCGGTATCGGAGGCGTCGTCGGGCACGCGAAACACATCGACGTTTGCGCCGTTCAGCGACGCGAGCACGGATGCGGGCAGGCGCGCGGCCGCTTCGTCGGCGGACATGATGTCGAGATTCAGAGCGTAATCGGCTTGTGGCGTGTTCATGAGCGTTCGATAAAGAGGCTTCAGGCAAAGGCCCGAAGTGCCGAAAAAAAGCCAAGCGTAACCGAATCCAGTGAGCCGCGCAGCGCTGCAACCATGCTGGAAGCATCGACCGGATATACTTGTCCCTCGTGGAATCGAATGCGAACAGGCAAGCAAGCCGCGTTCGCGCTCGAAAAGATATCTTTGTTCAGGGGCTGGAATGAGTCGATCGACGGTCACGTACCGGGGCTATGAGCTGGTTATCAAGAACGCGTCCAACGGTGTGGCGCAATGTTGGGCGTGGAAGGATCAGAAGGCCGCGTTCAAGGAAACCGGAGAGACGCTCGACGACGCCGAACGCACCGTGCGTGCGGCGATCGATGCGGAAATGGGACCGGCGACCGGCGCGGGAGATGCGGCAGTGGACGCCTACATCGCCGCGTTCAAGGCTATCTTGCCCGTCAGCGAAGGGCAACGGAAGATGCTCGTCGCGCACTATCAGGCGCCCGCGCGCACCATCACCGCCATGCAGTTGGCCAAGGCCGCGGGCTATGCCAGCTATCGCGGCGCCAATGTGCAATACGGCAATCTGGGCAAGCTCATTTACGAGCAGCATCCGGTGGACCTGCCGCGCCGTCCGCGCGACAACTCGCTCATCTTTACGTATGCCATAGCCGATCCCGGCGCGGTGGCGGCTGGCAGCGTGCTCGAAGGCTATACCGAAGAGCACGAAGCCGAATGGAGCTGGCCAATGCGCGCGGCAGTCGCACAAGCGCTGGTCGCATTGGGCATCGTGAAGGCCTGAGGCACATGACCCAAGCATGATCAAACTCTGCCTGCTCGATTTCGACGGAACGTTGTGCGCCACGCATGACGCAATTCGCACCTGCATCGAATTGACCTTCGATCATTACGGTGTGGAGCGGCCCGATGCCGCGCGCGTCGAGCACGTGATCGAAGCGGGCGTGGTCATGTCCGAGGCCATGCGGCAGCTCATGGGCTCGCGTCTGAGCGTGGCTCAAGCGGATGAATGGGCGGCCACGTATCGCGCGTATTACGTCGAACGTGGACTGCAACATACGCAGCTTTTCGCCGATGTCGAACGCGTGCTCACGGAGTTGCAGACCTTGGGCGTTGCCCTGGTGATCACGAGCAACAAGGCGGAAGCGTCGGTGAAGAAGGCAATCGATCATTACGGGATCGCCCACTTCTTCGACATGCTCGTATGCGACCCGCCCGGCTTGCCGAAGAAGCCGGATGCGGCGTGTTACGAGCAACTTATCGCGCCTCGCTATCTGCATGTGCCCCGAGCTGAGATTGCCGTCGTCGGCGACACGCAAGCGGATCTGGGCCTTGCACGCAACATCGGCGCCATTGCTTGCTGGGCCGCCTATGGCTACGGCGACAAGGCGCGTTGCACGGCGATGGAGCCGGATATCGTATTGCAGGGCTTCGGTGAACTGGTTGAGAAGCTGAAAGCTTAAGCGCGCGATGAACCTCGGGCGAAGCCGCGCGCATCGCCCAAGTTTGCCGATTTTCGATAACTCCCCGGTTTTTGAGCCGCTAGGATTGCCTTCGACGAGGCCTTCCAAGAGCGAGCCGCCCATGAGCTTTACCGAAACGATCGGCGTGCGCACCTACCGCTTCGCCGACCTTAAATCCCTGCTGGCAAAGGCAAGCCCTATGCGCTCGGGCGACCAACTTGCGGGCGTGGCTGCGACGAGCGAGGAAGAACGTGTCGCCGCCAAACTAGCGCTGGCGAACGTGCCCTTGCAAAGGTTCCTCGAAGAACCGCTCATTCCCTACGAGCAGGACGAAGTCACGCGGCTGATCGTCGATGAACACTCGCGCGAGGCCTTCGCGGACATCGCGCATCTCACCGTCGGCGATTTCCGCAACTGGCTCTTGAGCCACACGACCGATACCGCCGCGCTCGAACGCATCACCTTTGGTCTCACGCCTGAAATGATCGCGGCCGTGTCGAAGCTGATGCGCAATCAGGACCTCATCGCGGTTGCACGCAAGCGGCCGGTCGTGACGCGCTTTCGCAATACCATTGGTTTGCCGGGGCGCATGTCGGTGCGTCTGCAACCGAATCATCCGACCGATGACGTGAAGGGCATCGCGGCATCCATGCTCGATGGCCTGATGTACGGTTGCGGCGATGCCGTCATCGGCATCAATCCCGCCAGCGACAATCTTGCCGCGATCACGACCCTGCTCGTGATGATCGACGAATTTCGCGAGCGCTTCGGCGTACCGACGCAGTCCTGCGTGCTCACGCATGTGACCAACACGATCACGGCCATCGAGAAGGGCGCGCCTGTCGATCTCGTGTTTCAGTCGATTGCGGGCACCGAAAAGGCCAATACGAGCTTCGGCATTTCGCTCGCGTTGCTGCAAGAATCGTTCGAAGCCGCGCGCTCGCTCAAACGCGGCACCGTGGGCGACAATGTGATGTACTTCGAGACGGGACAGGGCAGCGCGCTGTCGGCGAACGCGCATCATGGCGTCGATCAACAGACCTGCGAAGTGCGCGCGTATGCCGTCGCGCGCAAGTTCAAACCGCTGCTCGTCAACACGGTGGTTGGGTTCATCGGCCCCGAGTATCTCTACGACGGCAAGCAGATCATGCGCGCCGGTCTCGAAGATCACTTTTGCGGCAAGCTGCTCGGCGTGCCGATGGGCTGCGACATTTGCTACACGAATCACGCCGAAGCGGACCAGGACGACATGGACAGCCTGCTCACGTTGCTCGGTGTCGCGGGCATCAACTTCATCATCGGCGTGCCGGGCGCGGACGATGTCATGCTCAACTATCAAAGCACCTCGTTTCACGACGCGCTCTATGCGCGCGAAGTGCTCGGCCTGCGCCGCGCGCCCGAGTTCGAAACCTGGCTCGAAACGATGCAGATAGCCAATGCGCGCGGCGCATTGATCGATTCGGCGACGCGTCAGCCCTTGCTCGAAGCATCGCGCGAATGGATGGGGGCCGCATGAGCGATACGCTCGTCAAGAACCCGTGGCAGTCGTTGCGGCAATTCACGAACGCGCGCATTGCGCTCGGCCGCGCGGGCAGTGGCATGCCGACCGAACCGTTGCTTGCGTTCAATCTCGCGCATGCGCAGGCGCGCGACGCCGTGCATCATCCCCTCGATGTCGACGCACTTCGCGCGCGTCTTGCCGATGCCGGCTTTGCGAACGTCGTCGATGTGCATAGCGCGGCGCCGGATCGCGCGCATTATCTGCGTCGCCCCGACCTTGGCCGCCGTCTCGCCGATGAAAGCCGCGCATTGCTCGACGCAACGTGTGCACGAGACCATGACGTGCTCTTCGTGATCGCGGACGGCTTGTCGGCGTTCGCCGCATCGAAGCAGGCCGTGCCTTTCTTGCAGGCGATTCGTTCGAGACTCGACGACTGGAACATCGGACCTGTCGTGATCGCGCGGCAAGGACGCGTCGCGCTCGCCGACGAGATCGGCGAAGTAATGCGCGCGCGTATCGTCGTGATGTTGATCGGCGAACGGCCGGGCCTGAGCTCGCCGGACAGTCTCGGCATCTACGTGACTTACGCGCCAGCGGTAGGCCGCAGCGACGCCGAGCGCAACTGCATATCCAACGTGCGTCCGGAAGGTTTGAACCACGACGCGGCCGCGTACAAGCTGCATTATCTGCTGACGCATGCGCGTCGTCTGGGCCTTACTGGCGTCGCGCTCAAGGACGACAGCGACGCAGCTATCGCCGCGAAAGAACCACTGACGTCGATTGCGTGCCACGCCTGAACGACACACTTCATTTTGGTGATCTATATTCGTCCCATGAGAAGCGCAGCGAGACCATCCAAGCCGAATGCTGACGCGCCGCGCGGTCCGTGCGTGCATCGGCTCGTCTCGCACGATGCGGACGAGCAGGCGGGCAATCTGCGCGGCTGGCGGCAGGTCTACGATCAGTTGAGCGCCGGACGCTTCGTCGGCACGCTTGCCGAGATCGACTTCGACGACGTGCAGTTGTTTCGCGAGACGACGAGCCAGACCTTGCGCCAAAGCTGCGAAGTGCCGGTCGATGCGTGCTGGTTCGGCATCCCGCTCTTGCGCGATGGCGCCGGGCGCATACAGTCGCGCGCCATCGATGAAAACGCGCTTGCGGTTCGCCCGGGCGGCGTCGAGTTCGAACTGTTGACGCCGTCCGGCTACGAAATTCTCGGCGTGGTTGCAACGCATGATGCGCTGCGCCGTCATGCCGAAGACGTCGAGCATATCGATCTCGAATGCGCCACGTCGCGCGGTGAGATCGTCGTCGTGGGTGCGGGAGAACGTGCGCGACTCGCGGCATCGCTCATGACGATGTTACGAAGCGAAATCACACCGACCGAGTCGATGCGCTCGTCCTTGTTGTCGTGGCTCTTCGAGTGCGGCGCGCTGCAATGCTGCGAGCCGGTCGCGCTGCCCGTGGCCTCGCGTCGTCATGCGATCGCAACGCAAGCGCGTCACTATGTGCTCGAAAATCACGACCGCGCCGTGAACGTGCCCGAACTGTGCACGCATCTGCATGTGAGCCGCCGCACGCTTCAATACTGTTTTCAGGAAGCATTCGGCATGGCGCCGAATGTCTATTTGCGCGCCATACGCCTCAACGGTGCGCGACGTCAGCTACGACATGCCGGTGCCGCGCAAAAGACGCAAACCGTTCAGGACGCTGCCGCTGCATGGGGTTTCTGGCACCTCAGCCAGTTCGCGCTCGACTATCGCAAGCTTTTCGGCATGCGTCCTTCGGAAACGCTCAACACCGCAACCGCGCGAGCTCACGGCTTTGCCACGATCGACAGATAGCGCGCCGGCATCTTGACGCCATAGCATGCGTGCGGCGTGGCTGCATCGAAATACACGCTGTCGCCTTTTTCGAGCATGAGCGGTGCGTAGTCGCGCATCATGAATATCAACGAGCCATCGGTGACGTAGATGAACTCCTGTCCGTCATGCGCCGAGAGCACATGCTTGCCGGTATCGGCACTGGCTTCGATGAGCGTCGGCTCCATCGACTTCGTCACGAGGTCCGCGCCGAGCCATTCAAAGATACCGGTGGAGGTCGGATGCTTCACGCCATGACCCGCGCGGCTTACTGCCCGACAGCCTTGCGCAAAGGACTTTTCGTTGCCGCCGACCATGTCGGGCCAACGGATATCGAGCGCCTTCGCTAGCCGCGACAACACCGAATAAGTCGGCGATATACGGCCATTCTCGATACGCGAGATGGTCGAGATCGCCACCGACGACAACTCCGACAACGCCGCGAGCGTCATGCCCCGCGCGTGCCGATGATGCGCGATGGTCTCCCCGGGACTCGCTTCGCTTGTTTCTTCAACAGGCGCGGGTGCGGGCGCCGCCTCGGCTTCTGGCTTGCGCTTGGGCTTGCGCACGACCGCCGCCTTTGCCGCAGGGCTCGTTCTCTGCGCCGCCTTCCGCGGGCGATTTTCTGTTTGCATGGTGTCTCTTGTATTCGTTCGATATGCGGGGAGCCGCCACTTCGCCATCACGACATGGTGACATAAGCGCCCGGCGTTTGCATGTTTTTGCGTATATGCAAAAGTTTTTCTTGACCATCAAATTTTAGCTCAATACGATGGTTTTCATGGTTTTGCATATACGCAAAAACTGCCGACGTTACCCGATCAATCCATTCAGGAAGGGCTGACCACCATGTTCGACGATCCTCTCACCCACGCCATCGACGCACTCAAATCATCCCGGCGAGGCTTTCTCAAGACGGCGGGTTACGGGGTCGTCGCGGGACTCGGCGCAAGCACGCTCGGTCGCGCGGCACTCGCCGCACCGACGCTCGCACCGATCAAAACCGTGCGTCCCGGCTATCTGACGGCTGCGTGCCTCGGCGACATGCCGATTGCATCCGTGCGCGACGGCAAGCTCGTGGGAACGGACTTCGACATGCTGCAGTTGATCGCCGAGCGTCTGCAACTGAAGATCGACGTGCAGCAGATGACCTTTTCCGCCGTGATCGAAGCGGTAAAGTCGGGCCGCGTGGACTGGTTCGGCGGCAACTTCGCGTGGACGCCGATCCGCGCCAAGCTGTTGTTGCTCACCGATCCCGTTTTCTACACGGGCGCCTACGTCATCATGCGGCAAAACCAGACGCAGAAGAGTTCGCTTGCCATCGCGGACTTGAGCGGGCACACCATCGGCACGGCGACGGGTTATTCGGTCGTGCCCGACATGAAGAAGGTTCCGGGCATCGTCGAAGTGAAACTGTATGACGGTATCGACTCGTGCTTGCGCGATGTCGTCGCGGGGCGTCTCGACTTTGCCGTGCTCGACGCGCCGACCGTGGACTACATGATCCAGCAGAATCCGTCGTGGGGATTGAAACAGATTCCCATCGGTTTCGACGCGGCGTACCCCAGCCTCACGGGCAAGTTCGCGTCGATCTGGGGCGTGAGTCCGGACAAGAAGGATCTGTTCGACGGCATCAACGAAGGCGTGCGCTGGCTCTGGCGCACCAACCAGATCAAGCCGATTCTCGCGAAGTACGGGATCGATAATCCCGACTACTTGCAGCCGTTGCCGACCGACCCGCGCACCGGCGTGGACCGCGACGCGAAGGGCGCGCTGATCGGCCCGTTCGCGCACGATTCGCGGGACTTCAGCAAAGCCTTCGCCTGAAGGCCGGATCATCATGGGACACCGCGATATGTCTGCGACGCTAAGCGCCACTCCTTCGGTCGATACGCGCATGCTCGTGCGTATCGACCGCCTGCACAAGTCCTTCGGCACGCATCATGTGTTGAAGGGCATCGACCTCGATGTGATGCCGGGGCAAAAGGTGTCGCTGATCGGACCGAGCGGCTCGGGCAAGACCACGCTGTTGCGCTGCGTGAACTTTCTCGAGACGCCGAGCGCGGGGCATATCTTCATCGACGGCGCGGCTATCGGCGAGCGTCGTCACGGTGACGGCTGGCAAGCGATGTCGGGCCGCGAACTCGCCGCCATGCGCGCGAATATCGGCATGGTGTTCCAACGCTTCAACCTGTTTCCGCACCTGAGTGTGATCGACAACGTCCTGCTCGGACCGCGCAAGGTGCAGAAGCGCAGCGGCCGCGAGTTGATCGACGAAGCGCGTGCGTTGCTGACGAAAGTGGGCATGGACGAGAAGCGCAACGCGTTTCCCGATCAATTGTCGGGCGGCCAGCAACAACGCGTGGCCATTGCGCGCGCGCTCGCCATGAAGCCGCGGCTCATGCTTTTCGATGAAGCGACTTCCGCGCTCGATCCCGAGCTCGTGGGCGAAGTGCTCGGCGTCATGCGCAAGCTCGCGGACGAAGGCATGACGATGATCATCGTGACGCACGAGATGCGCTTCGCTGAAAGCGTGTCCGACAAGGTCGTGTTCATGGCCGATGGCAAGATCGTCGAGGAAGGACCGCCACGGCAAATCTTTCACGATGCAAAGGTCGAACGCACGCGCGCGTTTTTGCGCGCGGTGCTGGAGCACTGACATGGCGCTTCTCACCGCGTGGGCTCACAGCCTGCATTTTCTGCCGTATTTCGTGCGCGTGTTGTGCGTGAGCGCGGTGACCACCGTGGTGCTGACCGCGAGCGCGTTCTGCGTGGCCTTCTTGCTGGGCTTCGTGATCGCGCTCATGCGGTTGTCGCGCAGTGTCGTGTTGAAGGCGGTGGCGAACGTCTATCTCGAACTGTTCCGCAACGTGCCCTTGCTGACGCAGTTGTTCGTGCTGTACTTCGGGCTCGAACGGATCGGCGTCACGCTGCCCGCATTCGTGGCCGCAACGCTCGGCTTCGGTCTCAACGGCGCGGCGATTCTCTCCGAGGTGTTCCGTTCGTCGATCAACGGCGTCGACCGAGGCCAACGCGAGGCGGCGCTTGCCATCGGCATGACATGGCCAATGGCGCTCGCAACCGTCGTGCTGCCGCAATCGATGCGGCTCGCCTTGCCCGCGCTCGCCAACTTCGCCATCGGGCTATTGAAGGATACGTCGCTCGCTTCCGCCGTCGCGGTGCCGGAACTCGTGTTCCGCGCAAGGATGCTCGTGAGCGAGACATATCAGACCAACCTCATCTACTTCATCGTGGCGATCATCTATCTGCTGCTGAGTCTGGCGTTGTCGCGTCTTTCGACAGCGACCGAGCGCGGACTCGGCAAACCGAGGGCGGCGCTGTCATGAACTATTCCGAACTCTGGTCTTCCATGCACGACGAGCTGTTTCAGGCGGCATGGGCAACGCTGCGTCTGGCGCTTGGCGCCATCGCTATTGGCGTCGTGCTCGGGATGGTGCTCGCCATCGTCAGGATGGGCAGTCGTGGCATGGCCGCGCGTATAGCACGTGTCTATATCGAAGTGTTTCGCGGCACGCCCGCGCTCGTGCAACTCTTTCTCGTGTACTTCGGCTTCGTTGCCATTGGCATTCGCTTCGATTCGTATCAGGCCGCCGTGCTTGGTCTCGGCATGAACGCCGCCGCGTATTTCGCGGAGATCTTTCGCGCGGGCATCGAAGCGGTGCCACGCGGACAAAGCGAAGCAGCCGCGAGCATCGGCATGACGAGCGGCGCGGCCATGCGCTGGGTCGTGCTGCCGCAAGCCATTCGGCTGGTGCTCGCGCCTTCGGGCAATGTCGCCATCTCGCTTCTGAAGGACACGTCGGTGGCCTCGCTCATCGCCGCGCCCGACCTCATGCTGCGCGCTCAGGACTTGAGCTCGCAGTATTTCATGCCGTTCGAAATCTACGTCACCGTAGGGGCGTTCTATTTCGTGCTGTGTTATCCGCTGTCGCAATTGATGCGTCATATCGAGCGACGTCAGCCTGCTCACGGCTGATACAGCGGTCTTTCCCAACCAGAGTCTCTCAAGACAGAACAGAAGGAGTAAGTGTATGCGCAAGGTCATCGAAACCGGCTTGCCCAACGGAAGCGCGCCGGTCGAATGGGCGACCGTCTCGAACGGCACGCTCTACACGGCGAGCATTCCCATTCGCGCGGACGGTTCGATCGAGGATGGCGACATCGCCACGCAAGCCGAACTGACGTTCGCGAATCTCAAGCAGATCGTCGAGTCGGCGGGCGCGACCATGGACGACGTCACGCAGGTGCAGGTCTTTCTCACGGACAAGAGCTATTTCGAAGGCATGAACGAGGTCTATCGCCGCTTCTTCACGAAGCCGTATCCGAACCGCGCGACCATCATCGCCGATCTCATGGTGCAAGGCGGCAAGATCGAAATCCTGGCTCATGCCGATGTGAGCAAGGTTGCCTGATGAAGCATGTGATCGTCATCGGTGCGGGCATCATCGGGACGACGACCGCGCTCGCGCTTGCGGGCGCGGGCTGCCGCGTCACCGTGATAGACAGCCGCCGTGAAGCAGGCCTGGAAACCAGCTTCGCCAACGGCGGCTTGCTTGCGGCCAACAGCGCGTTGCCGTGGTCTTCACCCGGCACGCCGATGCAATTGCTTAAATGGCTCGGCCGCGAAGATGCGCCGCTTCTGCTGCGGCCTCGCGCAATCCCCGGTCTCGGCATGTGGGGTGTGCGCTTTCTGGCCAACTGCCGCGCGGCCAAGTACTACAAGACGGCTGCGACGCTCACCGCGTTCGGTCAGCAAAGCCTCGCGGCCATGGAGCGTCTGCTCGGCCAGAAGCGCATTGACGCGGGCATCCAGCGTGGCGGCCTGCTTGAACTGATTCGCGGCAAGGACGCCGAGCGGCGCGCGGAATCGTTCGCGCGCATGCTCGAGCGCATGGGCGCAAAGGTCAGGCGACTCGATGCAGCGCAAAGCGTGGCGCTCGAACCATCGCTCGGAGGCATTGCACATAGCATTGGCACGGCGCTCCTGCTCGAATCCGATGCCTGGGGCGACGCGCATGCGTTCAGTGTCGCGACCGCCGCCGCAGCCGAACACGAAGGCGTGACGTTTCGGTGGGGAAGCGCGGTGAGCGGTATCGACCTGCAGCGCGGTTCTGTTGCCGGCGTTCGTCTTGCCGACGATTATCTGAGCGCGGATAGCGTCGTGATATGCGCGGGCGCGATGTCTCCGTCGCTCGTCGGCCCGCTCGGCGTGCGCCTGCCGATGGCGCCCGTCAAAGGCTATTCGCTTACGCTCCGTGCCGACGAACTGGGATTTCTGCCGCAACGGCCTATCGTCGACGATTACGAGCATATCGGCGTAACGCCGCTCAAGGACATGCTGCGCGTGGCGGGCACCGTCGAATTCGATGGCTTCGACAAGACGCTGCGGCCCGGTCGCGTGGAGAACCTGAAACGCGCGCTGACGCGGCTTTTTCCGCAGATCCGGATGCCTGCCGAAGTGCGGCCCTGGTGCGGGCTACGGCCCATGGCGGCAGATGGATTGCCGATCATTTCACCGACGGCGGTGCCGCGTCTTTTCGTTAACACGGGACACGGCGCGCTCGGCTGGACGCTTGCGTGCGGCTCGGCGGATCTCATCACGTCGATGATCACGAGCCGGAGCGATGCGCGCGGCACGCCGTTCAGTCTCACGCGCAGCTTCTGGTGAAACGAAGCGCGATAATCAAGTCAATGCAAGAGGGCAAGTCATGTCGGGTGAGGGAAGACGCGAAGTCATCGTGATCGGTGCGGGCGTGGTCGGCGTTGCGTGCGCGCTGTGGTTGCGAAGAACGGGTCTCGACGTGTTGCTCGTCGATAAGGGCGAGATAGCGGGCGGCGCTTCGTTCGGCAATGCGGCCACCATTGCGGACTACGCATGCACGCCCGTGCCGCAGCCGAAAATCTGGGGCGACATTCCCGGCTTGCTGTTCGGCGCGGACTCGCCGCTTTCCATTCGCTGGTCGCGCCTGGGAAGCTATGCGGGATGGCTCGCTGCGTTTCTCGGGCAATGCAACCGGCGCGCTTATGTCGCCAATAGCGAAGCGCTTGCGTCGTTGCTGCATGGTACGCACGAGGGATATGCGCCGCTTCTCGAAGACAATCCACACGCTGAGTCGTTCATTCGGCGCGATGGTTGTCTCTACTCTTATCGCACGCAAGGAGCGTTCGAGCGCGCCGCGGGCGATATCAAACTGCGTGGCTTGCTGGGCATTCGTCAAGAGGTGATAAGCGCGGCCGAACTCACGCAACTGGAACCCGTCATGCAGCAGCGCACGGTGGGCGGCGTGCTATTTCCTGCCGCGTGCCATCTCGTCGATCCGCAAGGCTTCGTGCAGGCGCTGGCCAAACCGCTGATCGACGAGAAGCGTTACGCACGCATGGAGGTCAGCGATATTTCGAGCAGCACCGCGGGCATCTGCCTGCGTTCCGCTGCCGGCGAAACGCTACACGCCGACAGAGTGGTGATTGCGGGCGGCGCATGGTCCGCGAAACTCGCGGCGCAAATGGGCGATTCCATCCAGCTTGGCGCGGAGCGCGGTTATCACGTCGAGTTCCTGCTGGATAAGCCGATGTTCACGCGGCCGACTTGCGTCGTTGAGTCGAGCTTCTATATGACGCCGTTGCGTGACCTGCGGCTGCGTGCTGCGGGGACTATCGAGTTGAGCGGGATCAAGTCACCGTTGAACCCTTCGCGCACGGCGTTCATCGAACGAAGCATCCGCCGCAACGTGGATATCAAAGCGCCCGTGTCCAGTAGCTGGCTCGGTATCCGGCCGACCATGCCGGACTACTTGCCGGTGATCGGACCATCTTCGGCGGACAAGCGCGTGATCTACGCGTTCGGGCATCAGCATCTCGGCATCACGCTGGCGGGAACCACGGGCGACATGGTCGCGCGATTGATTCACGGCAAGAGTCCCGGCGCAATCGAGCGCTTCTCCGCGGACCGTTTTAAATAATCGATACTGCCGCCGCGCGCGTCTTACTTCGCTCGACGTCTGCGCGTAGTCCCCCACGGCGGCGTCTCGAACGATTGCACCACCCAGTCGATGAACGCACGCGTTTTCGCGGCCGCATGCTTGGAAGACGCGCGCACCACGCTGAGTTGTTCGCCCGCGTCCACCTTCCAGCCGGGCAGCACTTGCACCAGCTCTCCGCTCTGCAATTCGCGGCAGACGAGCCAGTCCGTCCCATACATGATGCCGACGCCTGAGCGCGCCGCATGCAGCACGGCATCGATCTCATCGGTCGTCATTCTCGCGTTGATGCGAATGGCGCGGTGCATGTCGTCGCGTTTCAGATGCCATACCGGATGCGTGGAGAGCCGCGAAAAGCCGATGCATTCATGGCGCATCAGGTCTTCGGGCTTCGTGGGACGTCCGCGCGCGGCGAGATAATCCGGCGATGCGCACAGTAAGCGCCGCATGGTCGCAAGCGGCCGCGCGACAAGCCGGCTGTCTTCCAGTTTGCCGATACGCACGCCTACATCGAAACGTTCTTCGATCAGATCCACATAACGGTCCGTGTACGTGCATTCGACATCGAGCGAGGGATAGCGCGCAAGGAACTCCGGCATGCGCGGCGCAATCCACATGCGCCCGAACCCTGCGGGCAAGCTGATGCGCAAGAGTCCGCGCGGCGTCGCAGCTTGCGAGCGCGCTTCGTCTTCCGCATCGCGCATGATGTCCCACGCTTCGCGCACGCGATCGCGATAACGCGTGCCTGCTTCCGTCGCCGATACGCGGCGTGTGGACCGTTCGAGCAAACGAATGCCAAGACGCGTTTCCAGTTCCGCGATACGTCGGGAAATGACCGAGCCGTCGCGCCCCAACTGGCGGCCTGCCGCCGTAAAACTCCCGGTCGCGAGCACCGCGAGAAACGCCTGAACCTGATCCGTTTCGATGCCGTTCATTGATGCACCCCACGCACGAATGTTATGCCGTATGGGTCGATTATAGAGGCGCGTCTTCGCTAGCATGACCTCTGTGCTTAACGAAAAAGGAGCGCACCGTGAAAGCGTATCGACTGAAGGCAGGCAAGCCCTACGAATTGACGTTGACCGATAACGCACTCGAGCCCGTACCGGAAAGCGACGAAGTGCTCATCCGCATTCGCGCGGCGGGACTCAACTATCTCGATCTCATGGTGGCGAACGCGCGCTTCGGCAACGTGGACGCGAGCTTCGTGCCGGGTGCGGATGGCGCGGGCGAGATCGTCGAGGTCGGATCGCGCGTGAAAGGCTGGAAGGCGGGCGATCGCGTGATCGCCGGAATGATCGTGGATTGGGCCGCAGGACCGCTCACGGTAGCGAACGGCGAGCGTCTTCGCGGCGTCACCATGCCGGGCTCGCTCGCGGAATATGCGGTCGTGCCCGCTACCGCGCTCGTCGCCATTCCCGCTGCCATGCCGTTCGTGCAGGCCGCAAGTTTGCCGGTCGCCGCGACGACCGCATGGAACGCCATCGTCGCGGGCAATGTGCGGCCGGGGTCCACCGTGGCGTTGCTGGGTACGGGCGGTGTGAGTCTGTTTGCGCTGCCGCTTGCCAAGGCGGCGGGCGCGCGCGTGATCATCGCGTCTTCATCGGACGAGAAGCTCGCCCGCGCGCGCAAGCTGGGCGCGGACGTCACCATCAACTACCGGACCACGCCCGCGTGGGACGTCGCGTTGCTCGAAGCCACGGAAGGGCGTGGCGCGGATCTCGTCGTGGAAACCGTCGGCGTGGCGACTTTCGAGCGCTCGGTGAACGCGGCGGCAATCGGTGGAACGATCTTCGTCGTCGGGCTGATAGGCGGCGAGGAAACGAAGATGCCCTTGCTCAAGGTCATGGTGAAGACCTTGCGCATTGTCGGTAATCAGACTGGCTCGACGGCCAATCTCGCCGATGCGGTCAAGGCGATCGCACAGTCCCGAATCGAACCGGTGATCGATCGCGTCTTTCCCTTCGATGCCGCGCAGGAAGCCTATGCCTATCTCGAATCGGGTGGCCATTTTGGAAAAGTGGTGATAGACGTCACTTGATGCCGGTTGTCGTACAACTAGTCAATCGTAATGCACCTTTTGGCGCTATGTAAGGAAAGCATTCTGTGTGCGAAGGACCGCATGAAACCGGCGGTTCGTAGGGTTTTCACGGACGCGAGGCAAGCAACTGGACTTGTATGATGACGTATCTTTACAGATTCGTCGTCAGGTCTCGCGTGCGCGCATTCCTACGCGCTTCGATAGCACCCAAAGGAGAAGACATGCGATTCCGCTACCGCTGGATAGTCGCCGCGCTGCTGTTCTTTGCCGGCATGCTCAACTATCTGGACCGCGCGGCGCTCTCCGTGGTCGCACCGCTCGTCAAGAGCGAACTGCATATCAACGACGCGCAACTCGGCGTGCTGTTCAGCAGTTTCTTCATCGGATACTGCGTGTTCTGCTTTATCGGCGGATGGGCGGCCGACAAGTTTGGTCCGCGCAAGGTGTTCGCCATTGCTGCCGCGTTCTGGTCGCTGTTCTGCGGCGCCACGGCATTCGCGGGCAACTTCGCCACGCTGATGGTGGCGCGCGTCGCGTTCGGTGTCGCCGAAGGCCCAATGGGCACGACGACCAACAAGTCGATCTCGAACTGGTTCCCGCGCAGTGAAGCGGGCCGCGCCGTGGGTCTCACGAACGCTGGTCAGCCGTTGGGCGCCGCCATTGCCGCACCGATCGTCGGGCTGGTCGCTTTGCAGTTCGGCTGGCGCATCTCCTTCGTCGTGATCGCGGTGCTCGGCTTCGTGTGGATTGCGTTCTGGTTGCGGTGCTTTCGCGATCATCCGGAAGATCATCCTGCCGTAACGCGCGAGGAAGCCGCGCATATCGCGAGCGACAGGCTCGTGCCGCATCACGCGGAAGGTTCCGCTGAAGCAGGCTCGCAAGCGGGCGTGATGCACTATTTGCTGTCGTTGCCGGTGCTCGGCGTGGCTGCCGCGTTCTTCGCGTTCAACTACGTGCTGTACTTCTTCTTGTCATGGTTGCCGAGCTACTTCACGGACTATCAGCATCTCGACATCAAGCACATGAGCGTGATCGGCATCCTGCCGTGGCTCGGCGCGACGGCGGGCTTCGTGCTCGGCGGCATCATCTCCGACGCGCTCTACAAGAAGACCGGCAACGTGCTCTTCGCGCGCAAGACGGTCATCATTCTGGGACTTGGCGTGGCGGCAATCTGCGTGTTGCTGGTGTCGCGCGTGAGTTCGCTTGCGCCTGCCGTCGCGTTGATCGCGGTGGCGAGTCTCTTCGCTTTCATGACGCCGCAAGCGTGCTGGTCGCTGTTGCAGGACATCGTGCCGCGCGATCGCATTGGCGCAACGGGCGGCTTCGTACATTTGCTCGCGAATCTCGCGGGCATTCTCTCGCCGAGCATTACCGGCTTTCTGATTCAGTACGGCGCGGGTTACTCGTCGGCTTTCATTCTCGCAAGCGCGTTGTCGGCACTCGGCATGCTGATTTTATGGATCGCCGTGCGTGAAACGCAAGTCATGCGGCTGCGTGGCGCGCCAGTCTGAAGAAGTAACAACGAAGGTAGAAGCCAAGCTGACTGGTAAGCGTCGGGCATCGATCTTGCGCCCGATGCTCAAGGCAAAGGGTCCTGGCGAACGATGTTCGTCACGCGCACCTGCATCGCGGAGCACCGCTTTCGCCATGCCGCCAGTCACGGAGCATCGCCTTGCCTTCACCCAATTCTTCGATACTCGAACGGCTCGCTCGTTCGCCTCTTCCGGTCGTCGTGCTCGTTGCTATCGCTGGCGGCACGGATGCGCTCGTCATGCTTCACAGCAAGGAATGGCTGGCGGTCTATATGACCGGCAATTCCACCAAGCTGAGTCAGTCGCTTGTTCAAGGCGCGTTCGAAAAGACGATTCCGCTCATCTGCGTCATCGCGTGCTTTCTTGCGTTCACGACGCTTGCCGCGTGGCTTGGAACGCGCTTTCCCCGATGGCGCGCCGCCCTGTCCCTCACGCTCACCGCAATCCTTCTTGCTTGCGCCGTGCCGCTCACGGGCGAGCAGTTCTCGCCGCTCACGACGTGTCTCGTCGCGGCAGGCATGGGCGCGATCAATCAGGCGCTCGCCGATCAGCCGGGCGTCACGTTCATTACGGGTACGTTCATCAGCGTCGGCAGGCAACTCGCTAGCCGCAAGTTCGGCGCGGCTGCGCTAGGCATGCTGCGCTGGATATCGTGGATCGTCGGCGCAGCTGCGGGCACGGTGCTGAATATTCTGTTCGGCCCTGGTGCGCTGGCGGCCATTGCGCTTGTTGCACTCGCCTGCGCACTCACTGCGACCGTGTATGGCAGCACCATGCACGCGGAACGGCTCGCGCATTGATTGCTGTTCGATTCGTCCAGCAATCGTTCAACGATGGAGAAACTACTCATGCCTGGCAACGATACGACTCCCTATTCCGTCACCGGCCCTGGCACCGCCGATGGCCCGAAGCTGCCCGCATCCGGCGAATGGCAAGCGCCCGCAGAGATCGACGTGGGCAGCGTCAAGGACGGCAAGGTCGAGTTCCCGAACTGGAAGGGCGATGCGGACAAGCCATCGCCTCCGCCGCCAGCACCGACATCGCCGGACAAACGTGTTGGCTTTGCAATCGTCGGTCTAGGACGTTTGGCGCTCGAACAGATTTTGCCGGCGTTCGTGAACAGTAAGCACGCGCGGGTTGCGGGGCTGGTGTCGGGCAGTCCAGACAAGGCGCGGGCGGTTGCCGCGCAATACGGCGTGAACGAAGCGGCCGTCCATGACTACGATGACATATCGCGTCTCGCCGACAATCCCGACATTCAAGCGGTATACGTCGTCACGCCTAACGGCTTGCATCTGCCGCACGTCATTGCAGCAGCGAAGGCCGGCAAGCATGTGCTATGCGAAAAGCCGATGGCCAACACCGCCGACGAGGCGCGCCAGATGATCGACGCCTGCGCGAAGGCGGGCGTCAAGCTCATGGTGGCCTACCGTTGCCAATTCGAAGTCTTCAACAGTGCAGCGACGAAACTCGTGCAATCGGGCGAGCTGGGAAGGGCGCGCATCATCGAGGCGACCAATGCGCAGGTGCAAGGTCCCGGCGGTCAATGGCGTTTGAGGTCGGCCCTGGCGGGCGGCGGCGCGTTGCCGGATATCGGCTTGTACTGTTTGAATGGCGTGCGTCATGTGCTCGGCGAGGAACCCGTCGAGGTCTATGCGCAGATCGTGAATCCCGCCGATGACGAACGCTATCGGGAAGTGGAGGAAACCATCGCGTTCACGTTACGCTTTCCCTCGGGCGCGATTGCGCAATGCGCAAGCAGTTACGGCGCGCATGAATCGAAGGATATGCGTATCCGTCTTGAGAGAGGCTGGATCGATATCGAGAACGCGTTTGCGTACAAGGGACAGCGCATGCGCATTGCGCGACGCAAGGACGATTTCGAAGTGGTCGAAGAGCAGCGGCTCGAATTCAAGGATCAGTTCATGCTTGAAATCGACCACTTCGCGCAGTGCGTGCGCGATGATCGCCAGCCCGACACACCGGGTGAAGAAGGTCTGCGCGATCAGGTGTTGATGGAGGCGATTTATCGGTCGGCGCGAGAAGGGCGGCCGATTGCGGTGGCCGAGAGCGCTTGAAGATTCGAAGCGCTCTCGCCGCACATCAAAGCGTAGGCGAGAGCGCCAGGTACGGCGTGATATTGCGCATGGCGCGCGCAACGTAGTCTTCTTTCTCGGCCACAGGGGCCACATAATGCAGCGCGCTTTCGGCCGCTTCCACGCCTTCGAATCGCGCAATAACCCAAGCTGCCAGATACTGCGAAGCAAGACAGCCGCCAGCGGTTGCCACATTGCCGTTGGCGAAAAACGGCTGATTCAACACATCGACGCCGGCTGCCTCGACCCACGGCTTCGTCGTCAGATCGGTACAAGCGGGAACACCCCCAAGCAACCCGAGCTTTGCCAGCACGAGCGTGCCCGAACACTGCGCGCCGAGTAACTGCCGCGCCGGATCGAACCGCATCTGCGCCATGAGCGCTGCATTGGCGACGACTTCGCGCGTCAGCAACCCGCTTCCGACGATGACCGCATCCGCGTCACTCGCCTCGCGCAGGGAAATGTGGCCTTCGATCACCACGCCGTTCATCGACTTCACGCGCGTTTCGGGTGTCGCAATCGACACGCGCCAGTGTGGCTTTTTGATGCGATTGAGAATGCCCAGCGCGATGAACGAATCGAGTTCGTTGAAGCCTTCGAACGTGAGAATGGCGATATGCATGATGGCGCACCGTTGAGCGTTTGAATGATCGAATGAGCCGATGCTAAACCAGGAGTCCATTACAATCAAATAATTGTCATGGATACATCTTCGCATGGCCCAGCCCCGCTACAAGACGCTCGTCGATTCCTTGGCCGCCGATATCCGCGCGGGCCGTTTGCGCGCGGGCACGCGCCTGCCCACGCATCGCCAGCTTGCGGCCACGAAGGGCCTCGCTCTCGTCACGGCGTCGCGCGTCTATGCGGAACTCGAAGCCATGGGCCTCGTGCGCGGCGAGACCGGGCGCGGCACTTTCGTGCGGGAAATCTCGCTGCCGCCGGGCCTGGGTGTCGATCAGCACGTGTTGGGATCGGACATGATCGATCTCAACTTCAATTATCCGTCGCTGCCGGGTCAGGCCGAGTTGCTGCGCAACGCCTTGCGCCAGCTCGCCGCTTCGGGCGATCTCGAAAGTCTGCTTCGTTACCAGCCTCACGGTGGCCGTCCGCATGAACGGGCAATCGTGGCGCGACATTTGAAGGCGCGCGGGCTTGCGGTGAGCGCGAACGAAGTGTCCATCGTCAACGGCGCGCAAGCGGGGCTCGCGGCGACCGTCGTGGGCTTGCTTCGTCCCGGCGATGTCGTCGCGGCCGATGCATTGACGTATCCCGGCTTCAAGGTACTGGCCGAGGCGCACGGGCTCGAACTCGCGCCGATTCCAACGGCCGGCTCCGGGCCTGATCTGGATGCGCTGGACCACTTATGCAAAACGCGCCGCGTGCGGGCGGTCTACGCCATGCCCACGCTGCACAATCCGCTTGGCTGGGTGATGAGCGCGCATCGTCGCAAGCAACTTGTGGCGATTGCAAGAAAGCACGGGCTTTTGATCATCGAGGACGCCGCATACGCCTTCCTCGTCGACGATCCTCCCGCACCGCTGGCCGCGCTCGCACCCGAGTCGACCGTCTATGTCTCCGGGCTTTCGAAGAGCGTCGCGACGGGCTTGCGCGTGGGTTTCGTGGTGGCATTCGCCGACGCCATGAAAGCGATCGAACGCGCTGTAAGAGCGACCACTTGGAACACGCCGGGCGTGATGACGGCAATTGCTTGCGGATGGCTCACCGATGGCACCGTGCGCCGGCTCGAAGCGGAGAAGCGTCGCGACGCGAAGCATCGTCAGGCAATGGCCGCCGACATCCTCGCGGGCATGCGATGCGTCCGTCATCCTGCGTCGTATTTCGTGTGGCTGCCGCTCGCGGAAGAGGTTCGCGCCGATCAGGTCGCAGCGTCACTCATGCGCGAGGGCATTTCGGTGGCGACCGCTGAACCTTATTCGGTTTCGCCGCATGTGCCGCATGCCATTCGGCTGGCGCTGGGTTCCGTCGAGCGCGATGTGCTGCGCGATTCGCTCGAGACAGTGAGGCGAGTGATCGGCGAGTACGCGTATTGAAGATGCACCGGCGCGTCAGGGAAACTGCTTGACGTTGAGATCGAACGGCGGGGCATTGCGACTCTTGAGCAGATGCACGAACCTGTCCTGTGTCGCTCGCGCATGTGCGGGCAGATACTTCACGAGCGCCGCGCGGTCCTTGCGCTTGACGATATCGATGATTTTGTCGTGCTCACGCAAGTTCCTGTCGAACTGCAGGTCCTGCTCTTCGGGCGTCGATTCGGCTTCCATCTTGTAGAGATGCACTAAAAGCCGCCGGACATGGCGGTGCGTCGATTGCGCAAACTCATAGAAAAAGCCATTGCCCACGGCCTGATTCATTCGCATGTGGAACTTCTCGTTGAGCGCGGTGATGTTCAGAAACGCGCGCGCCTGAACTTGCGTGACGTATTGCGTCTGAATCGTCGTCAGGTCTTCCGCCAGTCCCGGTTCGAACCGCATCATCTGCGCGAGGATATTCTCGGCGAGCTGATGCGCGACGAGAATCTCGCCGATCTCCTCGAAGTCGAGCCGGCGCACGAAGGTCCCGCCGCGGTTGGGCACGATATTCACGAAGCCTTCCGCGACCAGCCTGTTGATGGCCTCGCGCGCAGGCGTGCGTCCGAGCATGAAGTCGTTCAGCAGCATGGGTTCGTCTATACGGCTGCCCGGCGAAATCGTCAGATCGATGATGCGCGAGCGAATGGCGTTCACGGCCGAATCGGTTTGGCTCATCGAGCTTTCGGCGGCGACGGGTTCGGCTGCATCGAGTATCGATTGCGATGGATCGTCGGATGACACGAGCGCGGCTTTCGCCGACGTCTTGCGCGACACGGTTCTGCCGGCGGTCTTCGCGGCGGCGGTTTTCAGCTTCGGCATAGTCTCTCGCTTTCCCGCCCTGGCGCAGGCGTTCAATTTCGTATATGCGAAGTATATAGGATGTCGGCTATTACGCCTTCGCCTTGCTCAATAACGCTCTTGCGCGCATGAACAACTATTTTTTTGAAAAGTATACGCGACGTATATTCACATGCTAAGGTTGGGTCGTTGCTCATCGACGAGCAATTCGAAGCACCCGGCTTCTTCACTGACGACCCAGGTTCCAAACACATTCTGGCGCTGACCCGGAAGGACCCTGGCACGCCTGCGAACAGGCCGTTCGTGCACGACACACCAATAAAGGAGAACGAGTTGAGCGACGCAATAGAAGGAATCGAAACGCTCGTCGGCCAGAAAGTACGGCGCGACATCAGCCGTCTGGTCGCCTTCGCGAAGGGCAATCTGGCGCGCGCCGCCGCGAGCATTGCGGGACAACGTGAGCCGCATATCGGCATCGTCTGCGGATTTTTCGTGCGTCATGCCGAGCCGCCTTCGCCCGAAACGGACGGGCTCAACGGCATGGCGCAACTGGCAGCGGGTTTTGTCGAAGCGGGAATGCGCGTGACTGTCATTACCGATGCGCCTTGCGCCAAGGCCGCATGGGCCGTGACGCGCGTGTTGCCGGGCAAGGTCGCGCTCGAAGTGGTCGATGTCGACGACACCGCCGTGCGCGATCTGCGCAAGCGCCTCGAAACGGCGGAGCATCCGATTACGCATCTGATCGCCATCGAACGTTGTTCGCTCGGCTCCGACGGGCGCGCGCATCGCGAGCATGGCTGGGATATCTCCGACGACACCGCCGCGCTCGACTACCTCTTCGCCGACGAAGGATGGCAGGCGCCGTGGAAAACCATCGGGATCGGCGACGGCGGCAATGAGATCGGCATGGGCGTGTTGCCGAAAGAGATCGTCGAAACGGACATTCCGAACGGACCGCTCATCGCCGCGCGCACGCCGGCCGACTATCTGATCGTGTCTGGCGTCGCCAACTGGGGCGCGTATGGCTTGCTCGGCGCGGTCGCGGAGTTGAAGCCGGAGCTGGCACAGCCGCTTCTCGCGCATTTCAACGGCGCGTTCGAGAAGGAGGTGCTGGCAGCGGCCGTGGAGATCGGTCAGGCCATCGACGACAGCCGCGTGGATCGTCCCGGCAAGCTGCAGATGACCATCGACCGGTTGCCGCTGGAAGACCACGTTGCGATCATCGACGGCATTCAGGCGCTGGTCGCGCGTTCGTCTTCGCCGGGCGTGGCGCGCTAGGGGCACGGGCCATGAGACAGGATCTTTCGATCGTATTGCTGCATGCCACGCCGGTCGCGATGGAGCCTATCCATCGCGCGTTCGCAGCGGACTGGCCCGAAGCGCGCTTGAGCAATCTGCTTGACGACGGTCTCACGGCCGCGCGCGCAGCGGACGAGCAACTCACGCCGGCGCTGATGCAGCGCTTCGTGAATCTCGTGCGCTATGGCTACGAAGCGGGCGCGGACGCGATTCTCGCGACCTGTTCGGCGTTTGGTCCGGCCATAGAGAAAGCGGATCGCGAGTTGCCAGTGCCGGTCTGCAAGCCGAACGACGCGATGTTTCAGGACGCGCTTGCCTGCGGCAGTCGTCTCGCGATGATCGCGACCTTCGCCCCGGCTGTGCCGACGATGGAAGCCGAGTTCGCCGAGGAAGCCGCGCGCATCAATCCGCAAGCGACGCTCGATACGTTCGTGGCCGCCGAAGCCATGACGAAGCTGCGTGCGGGTGATGCATCGGCACACAACGCGCTCGTGGCCCAGGAAGCCGCGAAGCTGCATGGCTACGACGCGATCCTGCTCGCGCATTTCTCCACTTCGCGTGCGCAGGCGCTCGTGACAGAAGCGGTGCGTGTTCCCGTGTTCGCCGCTCCGCAAAGCGCGGTGCGGCGGCTCAAAAGCCGCCTTGGTCTTTGAGAGAAGGAGCTAACCGATGATCCACGAGACAAGGCCGCTTACGCTCATGAGCACGCTGGCCGTGAAAGGCGCGCTTACAGAAAGCGTGCTGCCCGCCTTCGAGAGGCACCACGGCTTGGCTGTGAACGCGACGTTCGATCCCACCAACGTGCTGCTCGAACGCATCGTGCGTGGCGAGCGTGCGAGCGTGATGGTCGCGGTGACCTCCGCCATCGACGATCTCATCGCGCAACGTGTTCTGAGCCCGCGCGGGGCGCGTGCAATCGTGCGCACCGGGATAGGCGTGGCGGTCGCGAGCAATGCGTCTGCGCCGCCGCTTCGCACCGTCGACGAGTTGAAGCGCTGTCTGCTAGCGGCCAAGTCCGTTGCGTATTCGCGTAGCGGCGCGAGCGGCGTCTACTTCGCGACCTTGCTCGGGCGGCTCGGAATCGCGCAGCAGATCGACACAAACGCGACCGTCATCCCCAAGGGATTCACGGGCGAATGCGTGACGCGCGGCGATGCGGATGTGGCCATTCAACAACTCAGCGAACTTGCGATGGTGTCGGGCGTAAAGATCGCCGGTCCGCTGCCCGAGGAAGTGCAGTCGTACACGTGCTTCTCCATCGCCGCCTTCGCGGGTGCCGACGAAACGCCTGAAACCGAAGCCTTGCTCCTCGCACTCGATTCGCCCGCCGCACGCGATGCCTACGAGAAGTTCGGCCTCGAGTGTCTCGATTAATTCAGCAGCCACAGCCTTCCGCCGGCCATGAACTATCAATTCGATTTCAGCTTCCTGCAGCAGTACTGGGGCGATCTGCTCTACGGCATCTGGCTGACGATACGCATGACCATCGTCGCGACCGTGCCAGGGTTCGCCTTGGGCGTGGCGCTCGCCGTGGGCCGTCTGCATGGCGGCGCCGGTCTTTCGCGTGCCATTCGCGCGTATGTCGAGGTGATCCGCAACACGCCGCTCGTGCTGCAAGTGTTCTGGATTTTCTTCGGGCTCGCGGCGATCAAGTTGCACGTACCCGCGTTCGAGGCAGCCATTGCAGCGCTCGTGGTCAACGTCAGCGCCTACACGGCGGAGATCATGCGCGCGGGGCTGGAAGCGGTGCCGCAAGGCCAGATCGAAGCGGCGTCGTGTCTCGCGATGTCGCGGCGGCAAGTGTTGTGGCATGTCGAGATTCCGCAGGCGGTGGAGAAGATGTATCCCGCACTCGTGAGTCAGTTCATCCTGATGATGCTCGCCACTTCCATCATGTCGCAGATATCGGCGGAGGAACTCACGGGCATTGCCGATCTGATTCAGTCGATCACGTTTCGTGGTTTCGAGGCGTACATGGTGATCGCGCTCGCTTATCTGGCGCTCGCCAGCGCGTTGCGCTGGGCGTTGCTTGCGGCAGGCGCGTTCATGTTTCCGCGTCTGGGTCTTGCGGGTGCGCGCGGAGGACGTTCATGATCTTCAACCTCACGGACGCCCAGCTCGCCTACATGCTCAAGGGTACGCTCGCCACCGTCGAATTGTCGGTCGCGGGAGCGGTGGGTGGTGCGATCATCGGCTTGCCCGTGGCGCTCTTGCTCGTGTCGGGACGCGGCATTGCGTTGAGGCTCGGCCGCGCCTACGTCATCGTGATGCAGGGCATTCCGCTGCCTGTCGCGATGTTCGTCGTGTACTTCGGCATCGGGCTCTTCGGCTTCGACGTGTTGCCGGTCATTGCCGCATCCGTCGCGCTCGCCGTCAACGCCGGCGCCTATCTCGCCGAGATATGGAAAGGCGCGATTCTCGCCGTGCCCGCCACGCAATGGGAAGCGGGAGAGTCGCTCGCGCTCTCGTATCTGCAGCGCATGGTGCACGTGATCCTCCCGCAAGCGCTGCGCATCTCGGTGCCACCGACAGTTGGCTTCGTCGTCGCGCTCATTAAGAACACGTCGTATGCGGTCGTCATCGGCATGAGCGAGCTGACCTACACGTCGCGCATGGTCAACAACACCACGTTCGAGCCGTTCGTCATCTTCACGCTCGCGGCTGGCGTGTATTTCATTCTCTGTTATCCCGTGGCGCGCATGAGTGTCCGGCTGGAACGCATGGGACGCTTCGGTGCGAGACTCGGCAAGGATTCGACGCAATGAACAACATCGTCACTTTCAAGGGCGTGCGCAAGGCTTACGGTTCGACCGAAGTGCTGAAGGGTATCGATCTCGATGTGCGCAAGGGCGAAGTCGTCGCGCTCATCGGCCGCTCGGGGTCCGGCAAGAGCACGGCGCTACGCTGCGTGAACGGCCTCGAACGCATCACTGGCGGAACGCTGGAAGTATGCGGGCACAAGCTCGGCGATACGGAAGTGGACCTGCGCGCATTGCGGCTCGACGTGGGCATCGTGTTCCAGAGCTACAACCTGTTTCCGCATCTGACCGTCAAGCAGAACATCACGCTCGCGCCGCTCAAGGTGCGCCGTCTCGCGCGCGCCGCCGCTGACGAACTCGCGGCACACGTGCTCGATCAGGTGGGACTCGGCGCGCGTGCATCGGCGTATCCGCATGAACTCTCGGGCGGTCAGCAGCAACGCGTGGCGATTGCGCGTTCGCTCGCCATGCAACCTGCCGTGATGCTGTTCGACGAAGTGACATCCGCGCTCGATCCCGAACTCACCGGCGAAGTGCTGCGCGTGATGGAACGGCTTGCGCGCGATGGCATGACCATGCTGATCGTCACGCACGAGATGGCGTTTGCGCGTTCGGTCGCGCAGAAAGTGGTGTTCATGAACGACGGCGTGGTTTGGGAAGCGGGTAGCGGCGCGATGCTCGAAGCGCCCAGAACCGCCGAGCTTCAAGTTTTCGTAGGCAACGGGCTGTAACCCTTTTACTCATCAACCTTTGAACCAGAGGCACGCGAAATGAACCTGAAGCGCGGCTGGACCCGATTCCTTGCAATGACCTTGACCTTATGCGCGCTTAATAGCGCGGCCAGCGCCGACACGCTCGCCGACATCAAGTCGCGCGGCAGCATCAACGTGGGTATCGACTTCACGCATCCTCCTTACGGCATGATCGACGCGAACGCCGTGCAGACCGGCACCGACCTCGATATCGCGCGCCTGATTGCGAACGACCTCGGCGTGAAGCTGAATATCGTCCCCGTGAACGGACCCAACCGCATTCCGTTCTTGCTGACGGGCAAGGCGGATATCGTCGTTGCGTCGTTCTCCGTCACCGATGAACGCAAGAAGGTGATCGGCTTCAGCCGCCCGTATGCCACCGAGCCGATCTTCGTCGTCGCGCCGGGCAAGAACACGCTGAAGGATGTCGAGAGTCTTGCCGGCAAGACGGTGGCTACGGCGCGCGGCACCACGGCCGATCTGGATCTCGTTGCGGCGATCAAGGACAAGGGCGTGAAGGACGTGAACATCGTCCGCTATCTGGACGAGGCCACCGAGCGTACGGCGGTGTCGTCGGGTCAGCAGAGCATCTTCGTGGCTGCGCTTGCCGATGCGCTTGCCGTCAAAGAGACGAGCCCCGCATCCAACTTCGAGTATCAGTTCCAAGTGGCCGAAGACCCGCTCGCCATCGGCCTCAAGCGAAACGATGCCGCCATGCAAGGCTGGCTCGATACGTGGGTTGCGAGCAATCTTCAGAACGGCAAGCTCAACGCGGTCTGGAAGAAGTATTTCGGAATCGACATTTCGCGCAGCGTTTATTGAACGGGCGGTGACATGAATTCATCGAATGCTTCCACCCTGGTCACGCCGGTACGGCTATTCGGCAATCTTGCGTTCGTAAGCGGACAGCTTCCGCGCGAGGCGGGCGAACTGACGTATCGCGGTAAGGTCGGCGAAGAGATTGCGATGCCCGACGCCGAAGCCGCGGCCGCGCTTTGCGCGCATGCGTGTCTCGCGGCGCTGGAGCGCGCGCTCGGCTCGCGCGAGAAAATCGCGGCCGTGCTCAAGTTGACCGGCTTCGTTGCGTGCTCGCCGGACTTCACGGCGCAGGGCAAGGTGATCGACGCGGCCTCGCGCGTACTCATCGACGCGTTGGGCAGCGAAGTCGGCGGACACGCACGCAGCGCGATCGGCGTGCAGCAGCTTCCGCATGGCGCGCCGGTGGAAGTCGAGCTGATCGTCGGACTGAAGTGATGCAGACATCGAACGGTACTTCGCTCAGGTTCTGCGCGAACCTCAAGTGGCTCTTTACGGAGCTGCCCTTTCTCGAACGCTTCGAGGCGGCCGCAAAGCAGGGCTTTAGCGCGGTCGAGTACGCGTCGCCTTATGAGTTCGAGCCTGCGATTCTCAAGGCGACGCTCGATGCCACGGGGCTTCGGCAAGTGCTGATCAACACGCCCGCCGCGCCGCCTGGAAGTATCGGCGGTAACGGGTTCGGATGCATTCCCGGCGAACGGGCGCGGTATCGCGATGGCGTGTTGCGTGCGCTGCATTACGCGTCGGCGCTGAAGTGCGGGCTCATTCACGTGATGGCTGGACTTGCGCCAGGCGGCGTGCCCGTTGAACAGGTGCGCGATACGTTGCGTGAAAATCTCGCGTGGGCTGCGGATGCGGCGCGCGATAGCGGCGTCACGCTGCTGCTCGAATGCCTCAATCAGATCGACGTACCGGGCTATGCTCTGCGCAGCCTCGAAGAGGCGCATGCGTTGATGAAGGAGATCGCGCAACCTAAAGTGCGCCTGCTTTTCGATGCCTATCATTGCCGCATGAGCGGCCTCGATGTGGTCGAGCAATTCGCCTTGTATGCGCCCGACGTCGCGCACATTCAATTCGCCGACGCACCCGGCCGCCACGAACCCGGCACCGGCGACATGCCGTGGAACGAGTTGATCGCGAGTATCCGGGCGCAGGGTTACGAAGGCTGGATTGGCTGCGAGTATCGGCCTCGTGAATCGACGGTCGCGGGGCTCGGATGGCTCGATGCCTTCAAAGAAGCACCCTAGCGCTTGAATATCGCTTCCAGGTCCACTTCCTCCTCGACCACATCCAGATTGAGCGCGCTTTGAATGTGATCGAGGTGATGCAGCATCAACTCCGCCGCCTTGTCGCCGTCGCCCTTGGCGATTGCATCGACGATAGCGGTGTGTTCATCGGCGCGGCAACTCGACGTTATCGGCGCGTTATAGAGCAGGATGACGAGGCACGTCAGTGTCGATAGTTCGCGCACGCTGCGCGTGAACGACGAGTTACCCGCGAGCGTCGCCACGAGATTGTGAAATTCGCCCGAGAGCCGGATGACCGCGCGCTTGTCCGAACGCTCGCGCGCGTCCATTTCGAGCCGCAAGTGCTCGCGCATTTGCGCGAGCTTGTCAGGCGTGATGCTGCGCGTGAGCCGCGCAATGACCGCGGGTTCGATCACCCTGCGCGCTTCGAAAACATCGCGCGCCTGGTCCACCGAAGGCTTCGCGACGAACCAGCCTTTCTTCGGATACACCTCGACGATCTGTTCATACGCAAGCCGGCTCAACGCGTCGCGCACACGTGCCCGGTTCACGCCGAAGATACTGGCCAGACGTTCTTCGGCGAGCTTCGTGCCAGGCACGAGCCGATGCTCCAGTAGTGCGACGTAGATCTGTTCGTAAATCTCTTCGCTGGTGTTGTCGCCGTCGCCTGTCTTGCGGGGCTTGAGTTTCTGCGTTTCGCCGACGGTTTTTAGCATGTGCCGCGTCTGATGGATTGGCGCATGTCGAAAGAGACATGCCGATGGTCAGGCTCGCTTCGCCCGACCGCTTACCGCACGAACGGATGTTCCTTGATCCAATGGTTCGCAATGTCGATACGCCGCGTGACCCACACGTCCTCGTGCTTCATCACATGATCGAGGAAACGCTGGAGACCCGCCGCGCGCGCCGGATGACCGATGAGCCGCATATGCAGCCCGACCGACATCATCTTCGGTTGTGTCGCGCCTTCGCTATACAACATGTCGAAGCTGTCGCGCATGAATTCGAACCACTGATTGGCCGTGCCTACCGACCCGGCGAACTGACCGTCGTTCGTGGTCAGCGAGTAGGGTATCACCAAATGCGGCTGGCCCTGAACCACCTTCCAGAAGGGCAATTCATCGCCGTAGTAGTCGGAATCGTAGAGAAAGCCGCCTTCCTCGACGAGCAGCCTTCGCGTGTTTATCGAAGGCGAATAGCGGCAATACCAGCCGTACGGACGCTCGCCCGTCGTGCGCTCAAGCGACTCGATCGCGCGGCGAATATGCTCGCGTTCCTCTTCCTCGCTCAGGTCGTAATGCTTGATCCAGCGCCAGCCGTGACTGCACACGTCGAAGCCTGAATGGCGTATGGCTTCCGCTGCCTGCGGATTGCGTTCGAGCGCCAGCGCGCAGCCATACACGGTGAGCGGCAGGCCGCGCTCCCGAAAAAGCCGCATGAGGCGCCAGAACCCCACGCGGCTGCCGTATTCGAAGAGACCTTCGGCTGCAAGATCGCGGCCGCGCACGCCGGAGTTCAAGCCGTGCGATTCGGTGAACCAGGTCTCGGTGGCGGCTTCGCCATCGCCGATGGAAGGCTCCGAGCCTTCCTCGTAATTCATCACGAAGTTGATGGCGATACGCGCGTTGCCCGGCCATCGCGCGTGGGGTGGATGCGCGCCATAACCGATGAAATCGCGATCGAGATCCATGCTGCACTCCTGTGTCGTGTCGTGGTGTTTCGAAAGGATGAGCGGGCTCAGAGCATCACGTCGCCGCCATTGGGCGAGAGCGTCTGACCGATGAAATACGCGCCGCCCGTTTCCGATGCGAGCAAGAGCGCGGTGGGCGCAATCTCGCCGGTTTCACCGAAGCGGCCGGCGGGAAGCTGCGCGAACTTCATCGCGCGCCATTCGTTTGTGAAGCTCGCGAGCATCGCGGTTTCGACGGGGCCCGGCGCAATGGCGTTGACGGTCACGCCGTGCGGCGCGCCTTCGTAGGACAGCGCGCGCGTGAAGCCGACCACGCCCGCCTTCGACGCGCAATAGTGGCTCATGTCGTACGTGCCCTTGTACGCGAGTTGCGAGGCGATGTTGATGACGCGGCCGTACTTGCGCGCGATCATGTCCGCGAAAAACTGCTTGGTGACGAGGAACGTGCCGCGCAGATTCACGGCCATCATGCGGTCCCATTCGTCGATGGACAGATCGACGAACGGCGTCTCGCCGCTGATTCCCGCCGCATTCACGAGAATATCGACGGGGCCGAGATGCTCACGGCTCCATGCGTTCAGGCGCGCGACGGCATTGGCATCGGTGACGTCGCATTCGGTCACGGCGGCTTCTGCACCGCTGGCGGCGAGTTCGTCGGCGAGTGCTTGCGCGCCGGCTGCATCGCCGATATGCGAAATGCCGACCTTCGCGCCCTGAGCCGCGAACAGTTGCACGATGGCGCGGCCGATACCCGTGTTGCCGCCGGTCACGAACGCCGTGCGGCCCTTCAGCGAGAACGATTCCATGCTGATGCTCCTCCTTGATTCGATCATGCGGTTTCGGCCGATGTTTCGGCGAGCCATTGCGCGTAAGCGCGAATGCCCGCTTCGAGTTCGAGGCGCGGCCTGTAACCCAAGTCCGTGGCCGCCGCCGAAATGTCGAAGCGTTCCTGATTCTCGTCGAGCGGATCGGGACCGGGCGCGAGTTCGATATCCGCGCCGGGCATCACGCGGCGTACGATATCCGCCACTTCGCCGAGCGTCGCGCGCACGCCACCGGTGATGTTGTAGGTGCGGCGCGGCAGCGACGGCGCATCGAGCGCGGCGACGAGCGCGGCGGCGGCATCGTCGACATGAATGTACTGGCGATGAAAGTCGAAGCCGAACGGCACGCGCGTCGGCTGCTTCGCCATGGCGTCGGTAAGCATGCGGCGGATCATGCAGTCGGTCGTGCGATGCGGGCCGTACACCCACGACAGCCGCAGACTCACGCCATCCACGCCGTATTGCCGCGCGTAGGCGCTGACGAGTTGCTCGCCGCAGACCTTGCTCGCGCCGTAGAGACTGGCGGGCGCGAGCACGACGTCTTCGGGGACGGGACCAGGCGGCGTATCGCCATAAGCGCTCGTCGACGAGCAATACACGAAGCGGCGCGCGCCATGTATGCGCGCTATTTCCAGCATGTTGGCCGTGCCGCCGATGTTCACGTCGAACATGGCGGCGGGGTTATCGCGCGCGACCATCGGCCCGGAAAACGCACCGCAATGAATGACGCCCGACACGCCGCCGCGCGCCAGCGCATGCAGTCCGTGCACGTGGCGCAGATCGCATTCGGCGACGGTGACATCGTCTATGCGCAGCCCGCCGCTGCGATCCATCGCGACGACTTCATCGCCACGCGCGTTTAAAAGCCGGACCACCGCGCGGCCCACGAGCCCCGCCGCGCCCGTTACGATGATTCTCTGCGGCACGCTCATTGTCTTTCTCCCGCGACATCGAGATGGTGAACCGTCTTTGCGACTTCCTCTATCGGCAACTCGGCCTTCAGGAGCTTGCGCGTGTACTCTTCGACCGGCCGCTCGAATACGGTTTCAGCCTCGCCAGTTTCGATGATCCTGCCGTTGCGCATGACCGCGACATAGTGCGCGAGCGAGCGCACGGAGTTCAGATCGTGCGTGATGAACAAGGCGGACAAGCCCATCTCCGCCTGCAGGTTACGCACGAGGTCGATGATCTGCGCACGCACGCGAATATCGAGCGCGGTCGTGCATTCATCGAAGACGACGAAGTCGGGATTGGCCGCGAGCGCCCGCGCAATGCCCACGCGTTTCTGTTCGCCCGCCGTCAACTCATGCGGATACGCAGTCGCGCGCCGTCGCGACAGATTCACGAGATCGAGCAGATGCAGCACGCGCGCCTCGCGGTCGGCGCGCGTGAGCTTCTCGCCGAGCGCGAACGGCTCTGCAATCAGATCGCGGACCTGCCAGCGCGGATTGAGCGATACATAAGGCTCCTGGAAGACCATCTGCATGCGCCGTCGCACGGCCCGGAATGCGCGTTCCGACAGATCGAGCGTGTTCACACCATCGAAGCGAATCACGCCGGAGTCCGCATCGAGCAGACGCAACAAGCATTGGCCGGTCGTCGTCTTGCCCGAGCCGCTCTCGCCGACGAGCGCGAGGGTCTCGCCCTTCGCGATGGCGAAGGACACATCGTCGATCGCGCGCACGACGGCATGATTGCGGTCCGAGACGAAGGTCTTCACCAGGTGTTCGACTTCGAGCAAAGGACGGCGCGCGGCGGCCTTGTCGGCGTCCGTGCGCAGATCGGGCTCGCGCGGCGCGGGGCGCGCTTTCGCGGCATCGAGCAACTCGCGGCTGTACGGTTCTTGCGGGCTGCGCAGAAAAGGTCCGACCGAAGCGAGCTCGATCAGCCGGCCGTCTTTCATGATCGCCACGCGGTCGCAATAGTTGGCGACGACGCCGAGATCGTGCGTGACCATCACGACGCCGAGGCCCAGATCGCGGCCCTTCTGCGCGAGCAGATCGAGCACCTGCAACTGGATTGTCGCGTCGAGACCGAGCGTGGCGTCGTCGGCGAGCAAGACCTTGGGCTGGGCGATCAACGCCATCGCAATGACCACGCGCTGCGCCATGCCGCCCGATAGTTCGTGCGGATAAGCATGCGCGCGCGCTTCCGGATTCACGATCCCCACTTGCTTAAAGAGTTCGATCGCCTCGCGCCATGCCGCCTGCCGTCCAATGCGTTTATGCACGCGCAACACGCGCACGATCTGCGCGCCGACTGTCTCCACCGGATCGAGCAGCATCTTTGCATTGGTGCCGATCAGCGCGACCTCGCCGCCGCGAAAGCGCCGCTTCTCGCGCGCGGGCATGTCGAGCACGGATTGCCCCGCGAGCATCACCCGCCCGCCGTCGATGTGTCCGCCCTCCGGCAACAGGTCGATGATCGAGCGCGCCAGCACCGACTTGCCCGCGCCGGTTTCGCCGACGATGCCGAGAATCTCGCCCTGGCGCAGCGTGAAGCTCACTTCATCGAGAACGCGGCGGGCGGGAGTATCGCCGAACGAGACGGTGAGCCGTTCGACTTCCAGCAGCACGGGTCGCGAAGACGCGTTCATTGCTCACCTCGCGAGACGGGTTCCGCAATACGTTTGACGGCGTCGCCGAGAATGGCGAAGGTCAGCACGGACACGATGATGGCAAGGCCCGGAAAGAGCGCCGCCCACCACACGCCGAGAATCATTTGCTGCGCGCCGTTGGCAACCATCAAGCCCCATTCGGGCGTCGGCATGCGCACGCCCGCGCCGACGAACGAAAGACCCGCGGTTAGAAGAATCGCCATGCCGATGCTGATCGAAACCTGCACGATGGCTGGCGTGATCGCGTTCGGCAGAATGTGGCGGAACATGATGCCCGCGTCCGTCGCGCCGCTGCAACGCGCCGCGCTGATGAACGGGCGGTCGCGCAACGAGAGCACTTCGGCGCGGATCAGGCGCGCGAACATCGGAATGAAAAGCACGGCGAGCACGATCGCCACGTTCCAGATTTCCTGGCCCATGACCGACACCAGCGCCATGCCGATAACGAACACCGGAAACGACTGAATGAAGTCGAACACGCGCATCACGAGTGTGCTCAACATATTCCGGTAGTAGCCGATGAAAAGACCAATCGGCACGCCGATCACGAAGGCAATCGCCACGGCCGTCACGCTGATCAGCAGGTTGATGCGCGTTGCGTAGATCACGCGCGAGAGAATGTCCATGCCCGATACGTCGGTGCCGAACCAGTAGTGCCACGAAGGCGCCTTCAGAATATTGGACGGGTCCGCTTCTATTGGCGAATGCGGTGCGATGAGCGGCGCGAATACGATCAGCACGATCTGCAACACGAGCAGCGCAAGCCCGAAGATCAGCGCTTTGTCGAGACGCTGGCGAAAAGCGGAGAGCGCGTTCATCGGTTTCATATTTCGATCCTCGGATCGGCGAGTCCGTAGAGCACGTCCACCGCCGTGTAGACGAGCAGAATGAAGGCCGCCGCGACGAGCACGAAACCCTGCAACGCGGGATAGTCGCTGTTCATGACGGCCTGCACCGCGTATTGCCCGAGGCCGCCCCACGCGAAGATGGTCTCCACGAGCACGGCCGCGCCAAGCAGGAAGCCGAACAGAAAACCGATCATGGTAATGATGGGCGGCAGGCTGTTGCGCAGCGCGCTTCGCACGAGCATGGGCTCGGAAAGCCCGGACGCGCGCGCATGGCGGATGAACTCGCTGCGATAGATGCCCTCGAAAGTCGAACGCGTGAGCTTCATCAGGCCGCCCATGTTGACGATGGTGAGCGTGAGCACCGGCAGCCACAGATGCGCGACCGCCGAGCGCCACGCTTCCCAGTCGCCGGCAATCACGCTGTCGATGGTGTAGAAGCCGGTGACGGTGGGCGGCGGCGTGACGAATGAATCGACGCGTCCGAACGGCGCGGGCGCAATGCCCGCCATATGAAAGAGCGCGTAGATGAGGAGGAGCCCGACCCAGAAGTCCGGTATCGCGCCGGCGGCAAGTCCGTAGACGCGGCTCGCGCGATCCACCAGTCCGCCCGGTCGCACCGCCGAGGTCACGGCGATTCCAACGCCGAGCACGACGGTGAGGATCATCGAATAGGTGATGAGTTCGAGCGTGGCGGGCACGCGTTGCAGCAGATCCACGGTGACGGGGTTCGAGGTGAACATCGAGGTGCCGAGGTCGCCGTGCATCAACGCGACGAGATAGCCGCCGAATTGCGACCACACCGTGCCGTTGAGATGCAGCTTCTCGCGCAACGATGCAATGGCGTCTGGCGTCGCCATGTTGCCGAGCATGAGCAACGCGGGGTCGCCCGGCAGGAGGCGGATCAGCAGGAAGGTCGCGAACATCACGCCGAACATCTGCGGGATGAGAATGCCGATCCGCGCGACGACGATGCGAAGCGGTCGCGGCGCCGAACGCCACGCGGTGAAGAGGGACATCGCGAACTCCTTCAGGATGATCGCGCCGCGAAGACGCCGCTGGCTTGCGCGGCGGCGTCACGGCGTCAGGACCTCAGTTCTTGGAAAAGTCGTACCAGGTATTGCCGTTGGTCGTGTTCCAGCTATAGCCCTTGATGTTGGCGCGCGTGGCAAGCTGATAACCCGGATTGATGAGGAACACCCACGGTGCTTCGCCCATCACGAGTTGCTGCACGCGCTCCATCGAAGTCTTGCGCTTGGCTTCGTCGGTCATCGAAAGACTGTCGTTGATGAGCTTGTCGACTTCCGCATTCTTGTAATGCGAATAGTTGATGAGCGACGCGCTGTTGAGCCAGAGATTCGTCACGTACGCGGCATCCGGCACGATAGCCATGTCGCGGAAGAAGTACATGGGAATGGTGCCCTTCGAATAGCGCTCGACGAGCGTCGATGCAGGCAGCTTCTGCAATTCCACGTCCACGCCGATCTTCGAAAAAGCCGTCTTCAGGATGATCGCCAGTTCTTCCTCGGTCTGGTCGCCGGTGGGATAGCCCAACTGCGTTTTGAAGCCCTTCTCATAACCCGCTTCCTTCAGCAAAGCGCGCGCTTTGTCGAGGTCCTCGGTGTAGTGGTAGTACTGATCCGTGTACGCGGGATAGATCTCCGATACCGGGCTTTTGGTGGGCCGCGCCGTGCCGTAGAACACGGCCTTGAGGATCTGCTCGCGCGGCACCGCGTAGTTCAGCGCCTGACGCACCTTGTCGTTGTTGAAGGGCGCAACGGCGTTGTTCATTTCCACGCGCTGAATGTAGTTGCCGTAGACCTTCCACACTTTCACGCCGGGCATTTTTTCGAGCGTGGCCTGTTCGCGCGGCGCGAGCCATTCGGCCACATCGACGGCGCCCGCCTGCAACGCCGCGAGACGGTTGGCCGACGTCGGCATCTCGCGGAACACGATACGCGTGAGCTTCGGCGCGCCGCGATAGTAGTTCTTGTTGCTCTCGTAGACCACTTCCTGGCCGGGCGAATACTTCGTGACCTGATACGGCGCGAACGATGCCGAATGGCTCGCGAGCCAGCGCGATCCCCACGGGTCGTCCGGCGTGATGTGCTTCTTGATCTCGACCGAATCGATGATGCCGAGATCGTTGTTCACCCACAGCCGTTCGATCAGCGGCGACGAACCCGGCAGCGTGACCTTCACCGTGTGGTCGTCTATTTTCTTGAAGGCCGTGTCGAAGTCGGTGATCTTCAGCACCTGCGTCATGTACCAGCGGAACGTCGCCTTCAGATTCCAGCCGCGCTGGAAGGTCCACATGACGTCGTCGGCGGTGAGCGTGTTGCCCGCATAGCTCTTGACGCCGGGGCGTAGATGGAAGGTGATCGAAGTCTTGTCGGGCGAAGTCTCCCAGCTTTCAGCGAGCGCACCCTTGAGCTTGCTGAAGTCCTCGACGGTCACGCCGTTTTCACCCGGCTTCATCTCATAGGTGAGCAAGCGTTCGAACACGTTGCGGCGCGCCTCGTGACTGGCTTCGGTCGGCGGATATTCCTGATCCAGCGACTCCGGCGTGCGCGGCCCGGCCACGACCAGAACCGAATTGTTGTTCTGCGCGAAGGCGGGCATGGCAAGCGCGCCGATGCCGAGCGCGGCGGCCGCCGCGATAAGCCGCGCAAGCTGGATGGAACCCGCTCGCGTCAATGCGGACGCGGGCTTGGCGTCGTAGGTTTGCGACATGACACGCTCCTTGCGTGAAGATGAGACCGGTGGGATCGGATGGAACCGTTGATGCGAACTCGAAGCAGACGCGTCGCGCTTCATCGCGCCGCGCGGCCGGCAGGTTTGGCCGGAACGATGGTGGGCAGGCCGCGCGGCAAGAAGCGTCCGCGTCCCGGCGTGCCGAAGTAGCGCCTTCCGTCCCACACGACTTCGCCGCCCGCGATGGTGTAGGCCGGCCAGCAATCGAGCGAGCGGCCTTCGTATGGCGTGTAATCGACGGCGTGATGCAACATGGCGTTGGTCAGGCGCACGGGGTCGTCGGGATGCTCGTCCCAGATCACGAGATCGGCATCCGAACCGATCGCGATGGTGCCTTTGCGCGGATGCAGCCCGTAGGTCTTCGCGGGGTTGGTCGCGGTGAGTTCGACGAAGCGGTTGATCGAGATGCGCCCGGTCATCACGCCTTCGGAATAGAGCAGCGGCAGTCTCGTTTCAATGCCCGGAATGCCATTCGGAATATACGGGAACGCGACTTCCTCGCCGCCCGGCTTCTTGCCCGTGGGACTTTCGAACGAGAAGGGTGCGTGGTCGGACGAGAACACGGTGAACGTGCCGTCCGCGAGCGCGCTCCAGATCGCTTCCTGACTATCGCTGTCGCGCGGCGGCGGACTGCACACACAGCGCGCGCCTTCGTAGCCGTCGTCCATGCCGAGGTCCTCGGCCGTGAGAAACAGATATTGCGGGCAGGTCTCGGACAGCACCTTGAGGCCGCGGCTTCGCGCCCATTGAATCTGCTCGACCGCGTCGCGCGCGGAGACATGCACGAGGAGCATTGGCACGTTGACGAGTTCGGCCAGGCTGATGGCGCGATGCGTGGCTTCGCGCTCCACGAGCATGGGACGCGAGGCGGCGTGATAGCGCGGCGCGGTGAGACCCGCGTCGAGCAGGCTTTCGGTGAGCCACGCAATGCACTCGCTGTTTTCCGCGTGGATCATCGCCATGGCGCCGTGCGCGCGGGCCAGCGCGAGCAGCCGCAGAATCTGGCCGTCGTCGAGCTTCATGTCGTCGTAGGTCATGTAGATCTTGAACGACGTGTAGCCCTCCGCGATGAGCTGCGGCAACTCATTCGCCATGACGTCCGGCGTCGGGTCCGAGACGATCAGATGAAAGCCGTAGTCGATGCTCGCCCGTCCTTCCGCGCGCCGGTGATAGTCGTCTACGGCCGCGCGCAGCGTTTGCCCTTTCTGCTGCGCCGCGAACGGGATGATCGTCGTGGTGCCGCCACAGGCCGCCGAGCGCGTGCCGGACTCGAAGTCGTCGGTCATGCGGGCGGGCGGCGCGATGGGCTGATCCAGATGGCAATGCGCGTCGATGCCGCCGGGCGTGGTGATGCGGCCTTGCGCGTCCACTTCACGCTTGCCCGCGCCGAGCGACAAACCCATCTGCACGATGCGGCCGTCCTTCACACCGATGTCGGAGAGGAACGTATCGCTTGCGGTGGCGACTTGGGCGTTGCGAATCACGAGGTCGAATTCTGCGTCCATGCATGCTCCGGTGTAGCGGGCGTTGTTGACATGTTCAAGTAAACTACACCGAAAAATATCGTGTCAAAAATACTTTTGTTGTTAACAACGTTGTTGACTAGCTTTCCAGCCGATCAGCGGCAGCGCGCGCCGGGACGTTCAACGGTCCGGGCGCGCGTAATTTTGTGAAGAAGGAAGGGTTTGAAGCGAAGGGCGTTGAGCCTTACAGGGTCAAAGCGGACTGAATGCCGCGAGTTCCCCGACGTAACGCTTGGCCAGCGGCCGTGCAAATTCCCCGCGCTTGGCGGTATTGAGCTTCAACGTGACGAGCGCCTCGCACCACTTGAGCGCGGCCGTCACACCGTCGATGACGGGCACGCCCAGCGTGTCCTGCAACTCCGCGCACAGATCGGCCATGCCCGCGCAGCCCAGCACGATCGCCTCGCTGCCGTCTTCGTCGAGTGCGCGCCGGCATTCTTCGAGGATCGTGGCGCGCGCGGCCGAACCGGGCGTTTCGAGTTCGAGCACGGCGAGTTCGGTTGCGCGCACGTTGCGGCAAAAGCGCTCCATGCCGTAGCGCTGCGCGAGATGCCAGGCAAGTCCACGCGTGCGTCCGAGCGTCGTCACCACGGAAAAGCCCGGCGCAAGCACGCTCGCGGCATGCATCGCCGCTTCCGCGATGCCTATCACCGGTCCGCGCGCGAGTTCGCGTGCGGCGTAGAGGCCGGGGTCGCCGAAGCAGGCGATCACGTACGCGTCGCAGCCTTCTTGCTCGCCGCGCGCCACTTCCATGAGGAGGCCGGGCGTGGCGAGCGCATCGTCGTAATGGCCTTCGATCGAAGGCGGGCCCATTGTCGGACTGACCGCCACGACTTCCGTGCCGGGCGAAGCGACCGCGCGCGCGCAGCGGGCCATCGCGTCGGTCATGCCTTGCGTCGTGTTGGGATTGATGAGCTTGATGCGCATGACTTCCTTTCGTTCGATTCGTGGCCTGAACTCAAGCGCCGCCCAAAAGCCGGGTCAGCGCGAGCGCGACGGTCTTCGTCGCGATACGCATGTCTTCGAGCTTGACGTGCTCGTCCGCGCGATGTCCGTTCGCTTCCAGCAGCGTGCGCGGCCCCGCGCCATAGATCACGGTCGGCACGCCCGCTTCGCAATAAAGACGCGCGTCGGTATAGAGCGGCACGCCTTCGGCAGGTATGTCGATTCCCATGATCGTGAGCGCCGCGTCCTGCAATGCGTGCGTGAGACGTTCGGCGCCCGGCAGCGTGCGCATGGGCGTCGCGGCCAGCACTTCGCGCGTGGTGATGGTGATGCCCGGCAGTTCGCGCGCCGCATCGCGCACGACGCTTTCCAGGCGTTCACGCGCGCGCGCCGGATCTTCCTCGGGCACGATGCGCCGGTCGAGCCGCAGCTTCACGCGGTCGGGCACGACATTGGTGTTGATTCCGCCTTCGATCAGCCCGACGACGAGCGTCGGATGCTCGATACCGGGCGTGGCCGAGCGAATCTCCTGCAACTCGCGCCGATGCGCATACAGCGCGTTCAGCACGACGGTCGCGGCTTCGAGCGCGTCGTGTCCGGTATCGGGCCGTGCCGCATGCGCCGACTTGCCGCTCACCGTGACTTCCAGATGCAGGCAGCCGTTGTGCGCAACCGTGATGGCGTAGCTGAAGCCCGCGCAGATGGCGTAATCCGGCTTGACGATGCCTTCGGCAAGCAACCATCCCGGCCCGAGCAGACCGCCGGTTTCCTCGTCGTAGGTGAGATGCAGCTCGATCGTGCCTTTGAGATCAACGCCGCTTTCGACCAGCGCCTTCAACGCGAACGCATACGTGGCGAAATCCGACTTCGATACCGCCGCGCCGCGCCCGTACAACGCGCCCTCGCGAATCTGCGCGCCGTACGGGTCGCTCGACCACCCCTCGCCGGGCGGCACCACATCGCCATGCGCGTTGAGCGCGATGACAGGTCCAACGCCAAAGCGTTGCCGCACGACGAGATTCGTGACGCTCTGCATGCCCGCCGCCTCGACGAGCGTTTGCGGCACCGCGTGACGTTCGACTTCGAAGCCGAGCGCTTCGAGCAGCCCGGCGGTCATGTGCGCGTGCTGCGCGCAGTCGCCGGGCGGATTGTCGGAAGGCTTTCGCACGAGCGCCGCGAGAAATTCCACTTGCGCTTCGAAGCGCGTATCGATCGATTGTAAAAGCGCCTGCACGTTCGGTCTCCGCATCAGATGCGCGACGACGGCGCGTAAAACGGCTCGCGCGGCGTCTCGCTTTCGCCGGTCAGATAGCCATCATAGAACGCCTTGACGTGCGGAAACACGGCGCGCCCCAATTCGCGGCGCGCGGTCTCTTCCGGGCTGCGCGGCTGCGAGAGCGTACGCGCGATGTCTTCGAGCACCGCATCGCGATCCATACGCGTGAAGCGGCCTTCGCGATACACCACTTCGCCACCGATCATCACGGCATCGACGGCATTGGTCTTGGCGCGCATCATCAACGCGTCGAGCATGGGAATGTCGTCGTCCTGATACGGCCACGTCGCGGTCTTGTAGTTCATCAGCACGAGATCGGCGAGACGCCCCTCTTCGAGCCTGCCGATACGCGCGCCGAACGGCGTCGTACGCGCGCCGTCCTCGCTTGCCATCTTGAGAATCTGCGGGCATGTCGGCACGTCGTCGTCCATGCCCGGCGTGCGGTGAACGTTGAGCGCAAGACGCATCTCCTGAAGCATGTCGCGATCTTCGTTGATGCCCGCTTCGTCGAGCCCCATGCCGACCGTCACGCCATGCCGCGCAAACGCGTTAAGCGGCGCGACGCCGCTGCGCAGCCGGAAGTTCGAACTGCAGTTATGGCAGATGCAGGTGCCCGTATGCGCGATGGTCTCGATGTCCGCCTCGGTGAGCCAGACACCGTGGCCGAGCGTGAGCGAAGGACCGAGCAGGCCCAGATCGTTCAGATGGCCGACTGCCGTCTTGCCCGAGCGACGCCGCGCATATTCCTTTTGATACGCGGTTTCGACCAGATGCATGTGCATGGGCACGCCGTGCCGTGCCGACTTCTCCTTGAGCGCGAGCAGCGTGTCGTCGCTGCACCAGTGAAGGTTGGCCGGCGCGAGCTGAATGGCCGTTAGCGCATGGCCTTCGTTCTCGCGCGTGAGGGTATCGAAGAGTTGCAGGTAATCCGCGAGCGGAATGCGAAAACGCCGCAGATGCGCCCGCAGCTTATCGCCGGTTTCGGACGGCAGGCGGTTGCAAAAGTCGTCGTCGGCTTCGTAGACGAGCAGGTTCTGATCGCGCACCGCGAAGCTGTACGACGCGCGCATGCCGAGATCGCGATAAGCATCGAGCACGCGCGACGCGGCCCGATGGATGGCATCGAGCGGACCGGGACGCCAGCCGTGAATATGCTGCACGGTCGTGATGCCCGAGGCGATCATCTCGAAGGCGGAGTAGAGCGTGTCCAGATACAAGTCGATATCGCGTGCCCCCATGCGGCTCGCGAACCAGAGTTCGAGCGCATGGTCCGGCGAGCCGAGTTGCACCGGCGTGAGACCGACATGATGGTGGCTGTTGACGAAGCCCGGCATCAGCACCGTGTCGGGCGAACCGAGGCGCAGCGCGTGCGGATACTTCTGCACCATCGCATCGCGGGGGCCGATCTCGACGATCACGCCATCGCGTTGATACAGCGCCGCGTCGCGCACGACCTCGGCCGCATGCCGGTCGGCCACGCCTTTCACAATCCATCCTGCCACGATCAATGATTCGGACATCGCGTTCCCTGCTCTCTCGAAGTGAATGGGGAAAATCAGAACGACGGCGTGCCGTATAGATCGGTCCGCCGATGCGCGTAATAATTGAGCCGGCCCCGCGTGCGCGCGATATCCGTGTGCACGAGCGTCGCGCTCACGATGCCTGCGCCGAGCATGCCGGACCTTCGCGCGAGCACCGCTCCATCGGCCGCGATCACACACGATTCGCCGAAGTTGTCGATACGCGCGTCATCGAGAAACTCGTCGCCAGCCTTGTTCGCGCACAGCACGGCGAGGCCGTTTTCGCGGGCATGCGTGCGCATTTCACCGACGAAGAAGTCCATGTCGTCGCCGCCGCTGCCCGCCACCGGCACGATCACGAGGTCCGCGCCTTGTGCCCGCAGCGCGCGCCAGCACTCGGGAAAACGCCGGTCGTAGCAAACCAGCACGCCCACGCGCCAGACACCGACGTTCACCACATGCAGACCCGAGCCGGGCGTGAAATGCGCGGGCTCGTCATAGCCGGGCGGGGGATCGTCGCCGACGGGCAAGTGCAGCTTGCGGGCAACCGGGCTTGCATTCGCACGCAACGATAAGCCTTTGGCATCGAAGCCAAGCACCGCGTTGTGATAGCAACCGCTCGCGGGATCGTGCTCGTAGAACGGCACGATGAGCGCGGCATCGCATTCCTTTGCGAGCGCGGCCCACTTATCTGCGAAAGCGCCTTGCGCGGGATTCGCCCATTCGCGATAACGTCCCGCAGGCGAGCCCGCGAAATACGGCACCGTCGCGAGTTCCGGCAGCGCGATGAGACGCGCGCCTTCGTTCGCGGCGCGGCGCACCGCATCGAAAGCGATGGCCGCGTTGTGCGCGAGATCGGTGGTGCAGGGCGGCGATTGAATCGCGGCTACGCGAAGCACGTCGTCGGTCACTTGATGCGCTCCTGCTCCGCGAACGCGCGGTCAACTTCGTCGCGCAACAGGTCGGTCAATCGATCGGCGAGCGCGTGAAAGGCCGGACTGCGCGAATCGCGCGGACGCGGCATGTCGACGGGAATGATCGTCTTGATCCGCCCGGGCCGCGCCGTGAACACGACGATACGATCCGCGAGCGCAATGGCTTCGTCGATATGATGCGTGACGAAGACCATCGATACGCCCGCTTGCCGCCACACCTGAATCAGAAAGTCCTGCATGCGGGCGCGCGTTTGCACATCGAGTGCGGCGAAGGGTTCATCGAGCAGCAGGATTTCCGGCTTGAGCGCAAGCGCGCGCGCCACGGCCGCGCGCTGCCGCATGCCGCCCGACAACTGATCCGGCCGCTTGTCGATGGCTTCGGAAAGTCCCACGCGTTCGAGAATCTCCTGCGCGACCTGGCGGCGGCGATCCTTCGGCACATGCTGCATCTTCAAGCCGAACGTGACGTTCTCGCCAACCGTGAGCCATGGATAAAGCGACGCCTCCTGAAACACGAGCCCGCGATCCGTGCCCGGCGCATGCACTTCCGCGCCGCCGCACACAATGCGGCCTTCGGTCGCCTGTTCGAGTCCCGCCATGAGAAAGAGCAGCGTGCTCTTGCCGCATCCGCTCGGACCCAGAAAGACGACAAACTCGCCGCGCGCTACTTCGAGGTCGATGTCGCGTAACGCCACGAACGGTTCGCCGTCCGTCTCCCACGTCTTGCCGACGCCCGTGCAGGTCACGAGCGGCGGCTGGCCGCAGCGCTTCGGTGCAACGTCGGCAAAGGCTTGTTCGGTCATGTCATTTCCTCAGGCCGCTTTCCGGCACCCAAAACAGCACTTTGCGCTGCACGATGCGCAACAGGTAATCGAACGCGAAACCGAGCACGCCGATCAGCGTCATCGTGAAGAACGAAAGGCTCGCGTTGAAGGTATTGCGCGAGAGCATCACCACTTGTCCGAGCCCGCTGCCCACGCCGGTCGCCTCCGCAATCAGCACGACCATCCACGCGCCGAACAGGTTCATGCGCAGCACCATGAAAAGCGACGGCAGAATCGCGGGCAGGATCACATGGCGAAACGTCTGCGCGCGCGTGGCGCCCATTACGGCGGCCACGTTCAGTTGCGTGCGGCTCACGCTGTCTATTTGTCCGATGGTCGATACCGTCATCACGAAGAAGAGCGAGATGAAGACCATGAACACCGCTGGCCCATTGCCGATGCCGAACAGAAAGATCGCGACAGGCAGCCACGCAATGGGCGAGATCGGCGCAAGCAGCGTGATGGTGGGCAGCGTGAGATTGCCGAAGAGACGAAAGTAACGGATGGCCACGCCCATCGCCACCGCGCAAACGAAGCCGAGCGTGAGACCGGCGAGCACGCGCAAGGTAGTCGCGACGATGGTCATCGCCAGCGCGCCGAAGGCCGTGCCGCTCGACTGCTCGCCGATTACATCGCTCGACAAAAAGTACTGCGCCTGCGAGCCGAAGTTGCGCAAAAAGATATGCGGCGGCGGCAGCAAGAGTGGATCGGCCCAGTGCAGCGCCCAGGCCGCTTCCCACACGGCGATGAAGCACGCAAGCGAAGCGATGCCCCACAGAAGCGGCACGATGCGCGCAAGGAGCGGCGCGCGCCGCGCCCGCGCGCGTCCATCGGCGGTCTTGTCGCTCGCGCGCTTCAAGCGGGAAGTGGCGTATCCCATGAGGCTGCTCATGCGGTCTTTCGCTGCAATTGCGCGTACAGGTCGCCGTTTTCCTTGATGACTTCGGTGAGCGGCCCCCAGTCGAACATGTCCTTGCCTGGCAGCTTCTTGATGTAGCGAAGCTCCTTCAGATTTTCCGCGCGGCCGAGGATGAACGCTTCGTTGCCACGCTGATCGATCATCGGCGGCTGCTTGGTGGCGGCGTCGAGCGTGGCGTCGTAGCTCGTCTTGAAGTATTTGCCGACGGTGTCCTTCACGGCGGTCGCGCGATCCTGTTCTTCCTGATGCTGCGCGACCATCATGGCCTTGATGAGCGACTTCACGGCATCGCGATTCTCGTGCAGCAACTTCTCGCGCACCGCGAGCACGCAGTCGGAATAGTTCGCGCCGTACACATCGACGCCATTGGAAAGCATGACCGAACCCGCGCGCGACTTCAGCGCCTGCGTGGCGTACGGCTCGATATGGCACATCGCATCGATATTGCCCGCGATGAACGCCTGCGCCAGTTCCGGCGACGTGCCGAAGTAGCGCACCTTGACGTCCTTGAAGCTCATGCCCGCTTTCTTCAGATAATCGTAGGGCAGCATTTCGAGCGTATCGGCCTGGAACGTGCCGATGGTCTTGCCGCGCAACTGCTCCGCCGACGTGATGCCCGGCTGCGCGACGATCACGCAGCCCTGCACGCCCGATCCCGCGACGACCTTGATGGGCGCGCCCGCATCGTAGAGCGTCATGAAGTTGGTGTACGGCACGACGCTCACATCCACCACGCCCGCGCCGAAGAGCGCCGCGATGTCGGCATTGGTCGGCGTGGTCACGAAATCGAGCGTCACGCCTTGCGCCAGATTGCGCTCCTTCACGAGAAAGAACGGGCAATTACAGAGGCCCGTGCCGTGCGTCGCCTTGAGCGTGAGACCGCCGGCCGCGCTGGCGTTGGTGAGCCATGCGCCGCCGAGCATCGCGCCGCCCGCCATGCAGGCACTGCGCGCAAGAAAGTCGCGCCGCTCGTGGCTGACCGCGCTAAGACGCAGCGATGCCGCGTTTTTATCGATGAATTTCCTGAACATCTGATATCCCCGTCAAATTGAACAAAGGCGTTTCATTGGAAAATCGGTCCGGACTTGAGCAAGCCGTCGAGCAGATCGAGGGCGAAGATGTCGCTCAAGCGCGGCGTGATACGCATGCGTCCAAGCGCTTCGAGCGCCGATGCCCGCGCGAGCACGCTGGCGCGTAACGGCCGAATATCGACGTCGGATGGCTGACGCGCCATGCCGGCGAGCAACTCGTCATGCGAAAACTCGGGCCATCGATGCGCACTCGCGCGCAACGCGGCGTGCGGATCGCGCTCGATGAGCGCTTGCGCTTCGAGCATGCCGGCGAGCACTTCGCGCACGATGTCCGGCTGTGCCACGAGAAAACTTTCACGCGCGACGAGCAGTGTGTCGGGATAGTCGCCGCCCCATGCTTCTATGCCGTCGCAAAGCACATCGAAGCCTTGCGCCACGAAGCGCGAGATATACGGTTCCACCAGCGTCAACGCGGCAATGCGGCCGGCGAGCAGATCGCCGGCGGCGGCGGTCAGCGAGCCGAAGTGCACACATTCGACCTCGCTCATGCCGACGCCGTAAATGCGCAAGGCGTCGTAGAGCAGGGCCTCCATGGGGTCGTCGGCGAAGGTGCCCACGCGCTGGCCGCGCAGTGCCTCGACGGTCAAACCGCCTTGCCCGACCAGCGCCATGCCGAGCTTGCCGCTGCCGCCGACGATGCGCAGCGGATCGGGCAACGCGTGATCGACTAACGCTTGCGTAAAGCCCGTGGTGCCCAGTTGCGCCGCACCGGTACGCAACAGCGCGGCCGTCGATTTGAATTCGGCCAGCTCTGGTGCTTCGGCGTGAAGTCCGCGCGCTTCGAGCAAGCCCGCGTCGATGGCGACGAAGAGCGGCAGATTGGAAAGCGCACCGCCGTGCGCCAGCAACAACTTTCGCATCGTGTTCCCAGTGGTCGGGTTCGTTCCGTGAGACGTCGTGCAGCGCTTAGAGGCATCGCCCGAGAGCTTTAGCGAAGACCGTGCCACTTTTGCATACGTAAGTTGACGTTAACCGCGACTGCCTTTGTTTACTAGCGATGCAGATTATTGACTACAAAATCAGCTACGTTTGTATACGAGACTTGCTGCGGTTCAATTGGACCATTTCGCACCATCGGCGTGTAACGCTGCACCTTCGCGATGCTTTTTGGCACCAACAATGCTGCTTTTTGCTTGGTTTGTTCGGCGCTTCACAGCGCTGATACATACAATCCCGATTTGAATCGTATGCAATCTAAGCGGATAATCGCGCCCAGGAATACCGCAGGACTCAGGAAGACCTCATGCCCACAGACAAGAAACGAAGCGCATCGAATGAACTCGACGTCAAAGGGTCATTCGACGGCGTTCAACGCAACCCCATTTACGAACGGTTGATGAATGCCATCGCCGAACATCGCCTGCATCCGGGGACGAAGCTCGCGGAAGACCGGCTCGCCGCCATCTTCGGCGTGAGCCGCACGGTGGTGCGCGCGGTGCTGCAACAGCTTTCGCATGAACTGGTGGTGACTATCGTGCCGAACCGGGGCGCGTTTATCGCGAGCCCGACGGTGGAAGAAGCGCGCGAACTTTTCGAGGCGCGGCGGCAGATAGAACTGCCCGTAATCGAGAAGGTTTGCCGGTCCGCGACGAAGAAGGACATCGCGTCATTGAGGGCGCATGTCGCGCGCGAGGAAGATGCACGCAAGCGCAATGACCGACGCACCGCTGTACGGCTCTCGGGGGAGTTTCATGTGTTGCTGGCGCAGCTTGGCGGCAACCGCTTCATCGAGCGCACCATGCGCGGCCTGCAGATGCTCACGTGTCTGACCATCCTGCTCTACAACGCGCCGACCTCGGAGGCGTGTCCGCACGACGAGCACGCGCGCCTGATCGATGCGCTCGAAGCCGGCAACGTCAAGCTGGCGCAAAAGCTCATGGTCGAGCATCTCGCGCATATCGAAGCTACCCTGCGCCTGCATACGGCGGAAGAAGAGGAGGACGATCTCGAAGCTATCCTGCTGCGTGGCGCGTAGCGTGCGATGTGTGCGATGCGTGCCGGGCGCGCGCTTTTGAACCGCGCGATACCGCACGCTCCACATTAATTTTCCGGCTTTAATGACTTCAGGGCGGCGCAGTATAGTGTGGCTGCAAGCGCCTCGCTTGCGGCGTCCTTCGAGACGCCCCACACGAATCATCACAGCAAAGGACGTCCGATGAGACTCCGCGTTGGCTACGATCTTGCCTATGAGTGTCCGCAGCCGACACCCATGATGCTGATGCTCAACACGCATTACTCGCATGCCAACGATGTGATCGTGGCGGACGTGCTCGCCACCAATCCGCCGGTGCCGATTACTCAGTATCGCGATGGTTTCGGTAATTTGTGCAGCCGGATCGTGGCGCCGCCGGGGCGTTTCGAACTGTCGACTTCCGCATTGCTCGATGTATCGGGCGAGTTCGAAACGCGTCCCGTGGATGGCCGGCAACACGCGGTGGAAGAACTGCCCGACGAGTGCCTTGTCTTTCTCCTCGGCAGCCGGTACTGCGAAACCGATCTGCTATCGGAAGCCGCCTGGCAACTCTTCGGCAATTCCGCGCCGGGCGCGGCCCGCGTGCAGGCAATCTGCGACTTCGCGCATCATCACATCACGTTCGGCTATCACCATGCGCGCCCGACCAAGACGGCCTGGGAGGCTTACCAGGAGCGCGTGGGCGTGTGCCGCGACTTCGCGCATCTCGCGGTGACGCTGTGCCGCGCGCTGAATATTCCGGCACGTTACTGCACCGGCTATATCAGCGATGTCGGCTTGCCGCCGCCTTATGCGCCGATGGATTTCGCGGCGTGGTTCGAGGCCTATGTCGGCGGCACATGGCAGGTCTTCGACCCGCGCAATAACGCGCCGCGCGTTGGCCGCGTGCTGATGGCGTACGGCCGCGACGCCGCCGATGTCGCGCTCAGCAACACGTTCGGGCAGACCACGCTCGTCAATTTTCATGTCGTTTGCGAGCCCGAGCAGGGCTATTAGAGGCGCGCCGCACGAATAGTCTGCATGGTCGGGAATGCTCAATGCTCGAATAGATGTATTAGCCATTAAAAAAGCGAGCACCATCATGCGCAAGCACCTGCCCCGTCTCCTTGTTGCGGACGACGATGCCGCCATTCGTGCGGCATGCGCTTCAGCACTATCGCTCGAAGGCTACGATGTCCATACGGCCCAAAACGGTTGCGCGGCGCTGGCCGAGATTCGCCGGTGGCGCCCCGAGATTGCCCTGATCGATGTCGAAATGCCGCTCATGGACGGGCGCGAGGTTGCGCGTCAGTTGCGCCAGGCCGACGAGCACAAACTGACGCTTCTGATCGCCGTGACCGCGTTGTCTTCGATGGCGGAACGCGCGGCATCGATACGCGCCGGTTTCAATTACCACTTCACGAAGCCGCTCAGGTTGAGCGCGCTACTCGAAACGCTGGCGCTTCACGCCAGTTCGCTAAAAAGCGCCCGCTGATTCGAGCGCCGTCGTCAAACCGAATGGCGCGCCAGGTTGATGGTGAAGATACACCCGACGCCCGGTAGGTTCGCTACGCTCAACACGCCGCCATATGTCTCGACGATCTTTTTGGAAATCGACAAGCCCAGGCCCAAGCCGCTCTTGTCGGCGGACTGCTGCGTGAATGGTTCGAACATGGTGAGCGTGGAGTCGGGCGGAAGTCCCCCGCAATGGTCTTTCACGTCCATTAGAATGCGGCCGGCCACGGCATAAGCGTTGAGCGACACTTCGCTTTGCGGGCGCGTGAACTTGAACGCGTTTTGCAGCAGATTGCCAAGTGCCGAATAAAGCGCATCGCGGTCGGCGCTGACGGCAAGCGTGCTGTCGACGGGAGACACCGTGAATTTCACGCCTCGCACTTGCGCTGCTAGTTCAGCCGCGTGCGCTACCTCGGTAATGAAGTCGGCCAACGAAAACGTCGCCGCCGACGTCCCGCCGTCCGCCAATTCCTTGACGTCCGCAATGGAGCCGTCGATTAGCGTGCGCAGCGAAGCCAGGCCACGCTGAAGTACCGTTCCCGTGGCGCCCGTCAGGCTCAGACTTCCGGTTCTTGCGGCTTCGAAGGCCGTTGTCGCGATGGACAGCGCGTTTCTCAGTTCGTGGGCAAGTTCGCCCGCCCGTTCCTGAGAGGCGCGCTGTTGTTCCTGATTTGTGCTTTGCGCGCGTTGATAACTGAATTCGGTGACAGCCTTCGCAATGGCGTTATCGAGACAGCGGTTTAACGTTCGATATTCATTGATCTGGAATGGCACATCGCGCTCGTGCGCCAAATCGGTAATGGCCTGACAAAGATCGCCGTAATCGTGCACGACCTGAGCGATCGTATAACCGAGCAAATGCAGCGCGTGACCATGCTGTCCGGCCGTTGCGCCCATCTCCGATTCCGTCATGATGCCGCCGGCCGCACCCGATACCGCGCGACTCGCGAGCGGATCGCTGCCTTGCTCGATGCGCAGCGTCTTGATCAATTGGTCGAGAAACATCGGCACGCCGTTTTTGAGCTGCGCATCGGAGGCTGCGCGCGTCGGGCGGCTCGCGACCTTGGCTCGACACCGCTCCACCAGCTCTGAGCGATTATTGGAAAGGAAATTGTGCATCATGGCCTATGTCCTTGGCGCCACGCGCGTGACCGGCCGGCCATGTGGAGGAAGCAGCTTTGCCAGTGAGAGTGCAAGTCAAAAGGAGCAATGCTCGAACAAAACCGAGCGATCCGAGCGGAACCAAGGAGCGCCTTGCGCGCTCGCGCTGCAATGCTACGCAGCCGGCTCCCGAGAAAAACTTATTTGATTCCGCGCGTCCAATGTTGCAAATCCGTGAGTGGATTCACCGTGCGCTTTGCGAGATCGATAACCGCAGCCGGCTTTTCGTCGGCCGCAGATCGTTTTAGTTCTTTGCAATAAGGTTCATTATCACGCAGCTCGCACGCGAGCCGCGCACCACGTCTGTCGCATCCTTTAAATAAGCGGGAATCACCTGTTATCCAGCACACAGCGTATTTATTCACGGCTTGTACGTTCAAACCCGTTGAATAACGTTTAACGCGCGATGCGCAAACCTTTGCGGTGCATGGCAGCGCGGATCGATCGGCTATTTGCCGCACGGTTATCCGTAAAACTTTGGTACCGCATGAGCGTGCTCTGTCACAATGTCGCGGATGAGGAGGGAAGCCGTGAATAGACCACTTTTACCGGCGGATTCGCGAGAGGCATTGGCGCGCGACATGGGCGCCGTGGCTGGAATCGGCGCGGTGCCGTCGATACTCAAGATGATCTGCGACGAAACTGGAATGGGTTTCGCGGCCGTCGCGCGCGTCACCGACTCGACCTGGACGGCGTGCGCCGTTCAGGACAACATCAATTTCGGACTGGTGCCGGGCGGACAACTCGAACTGCGCACCACGCTCTGCTCGGAATCGCGGGCCTCGCGTGCGCCGATCATCGTCGATCGATTCAGCAGCGACACCACGTATCGCGATCATCACACACCCGCCATTTACGGTCTCGAAAGCTATATTTCCGTGCCTATCGTTTTGCCGGACGGCGAGTATTTCGGTAACCTCTGCGCAGTCGATCCGCGTCCGGCGAAGGTATCCGAGCCGCGCGTCGTGCGCATGTTCGAGGTGTTCGCAAATCTCATCGGCATGCAGCTCGCCAGCGAAAAGCGGCAATGGTCCACTGAAGCGCAACTGTTCGACGAGCGCGAGACGGCGCATCTTCGGGAGCAGTTCATCGCGGTATTGGGTCACGATTTGCGCAATCCGTTGAGCGCCGTGAGCGCGAATGGCGAATTGTTGAGCCGGCGCAAGAGCGAGCCGGATCTCGTCGGTATCGGCAATCGGCTCAAGGCCACGGCGGCGCGCATGGCGCGGCTGATCGACGACGTGCTCGATCTCGCGCGCGGCCGTCTCGGCTCGGGCATGTCGGTTAGCATCGTCGCGGTGGATGACATCGCGCCTTACCTGCGCGCGGTCGTCGACGAGCTTTGCGTGGCGAACCCGTCGCGCGCGGTGAATCGCGCCATACAGGTTGATTCCGCGGTCAGTTGCGATCTCGTTCGCATTCAGCAGTTGCTTTCCAACCTGCTCGGCAACGCGATGACTCACGGCGGCGCCGATACGCCCGTCACGGTGAAGATTGCGGTAGAGCGCGATCACCTCACGCTGTCGGTGACCAATGGCGGCGAGCCTATCGCGCCGGAGACGCTCTCAAAAGTGTTCGAGCCTTATTGGCGTCCCGCGACGAGCGCGCCGGGCGGCGGGCTCGGACTCGGGCTCTATATCTGCAAGCAGATCGTCTCGGCGCACGGCGGAACGCTCGGAGTGGAATCGAGCGCCGAGATCGGCACGAGATTCACCGCGCGCATTCCGGTTTGCGCACGAGACGCCGGCTTCTAAACGGCTCAATGCGCCGCCGCAAGCTGGTTCGCGTCATCTCCCTGTTGCCAGCCGAGGCCAAGACTCTTTTGTAGCGACACGAAGTCTTTGAGCAATTCGCCCTGCGCCGCAACCACGTCCTGCTGCGCGGCGAACTGCGTGCGCTGGGCATCGAGCAGATCGATCAAGGTCGACACGCCCGCCTTGTAGCGCTGACGCACGAGGATGGCGGCGCGCTCCGACGACGCATTGACCTCTTCGAGCCGCACTAGATGCTCGCGCTGATAGCCGTAGCGCGCGAGCGCCGAATTGGCGTCCTTGAGCGCGGCCAGCACGGTCTTTTCATAACGCGCCTCGGCTTCGTCGCGCGAAGCCTTCGCGGTATCCACGCTCGCCGCCGTGCGGCCGAAGTCCAGCACGTTCCATTGCAGATACGGCACGCCGAGCCACGAGAAATTCTGCTTGCGCAGTAAATGTCCCGGGTCCGACGCCGTGAAGCCGATATCGCCGAGCAACGTCACCTTCGGAAAATAGTCCGCGACATGCTCGCCGATTTGCGCATTGCTCGATGCGAGGCGCCGTTCCGCCGCGCGGATGTCCGGGCGCTGTTGCAGCATCGCCGATGGCTCGCCGATAGCCACCGAAGCTGGCAGGTCGGGCAAGGGCGCGGCCTCACCGAGTTGCGCGTCCAGCGCGCCGGGCGCGCGGCCCGTGAGCAGGGCGAGTTGATCCAGCGAATCGGTGATCTGCACCTGCAACGGCACGAGCGTCGCGCGCGTGGTATCCACTTGCGTCGTGAGGCGCTCGACATCCACGTCGGCCGCCGTGCCGCGCGCGCGGCGCTGCTCGGTGAGCGTGAGCATTTGCTGCTGATATTCGGCGGTGCTGCGGCCGAGCGCGAGACGTCGTTGCTGGTCGCGCAAGCCGACGTAGGTGGACGCGACTTCCGCCGCGAGCGACACCTGCGTGTCGGCGAGATCCGCTTTGACGGCGTCGGCTTCGTCGGATGCCGCTTCGACCGCGCGACGCGTGCCGCCGAAGAGATCGAGTTCCCACGAGGCGTCGAAGCCGGCGGTGTAGAAGTCGAGCGGACCACGCCCGCTGGATGTCGCCGTGCCCTGATCCGAACCTCCCGCATTGGATGCAGCGAAGCTGCCGAGATCGGGCGAGCGCATACGCAACGCCGCCGCCGATGCCGACGCCTTCGGCATGCCGTTGGCCTCTTGCCCGCGCAATTGCGAGCGCGCTTGCCGCAGTTTCGCCTGCGCGATTTTCACATCGGGATTGCTGGAAAGCGCCGCATCGACAAGATCGTTCAGTTTCGGGTCGTTCAGCGCGAGCCACCACTTGGCGGGTGCATGCGAGACGTCGACGCCCTGCTGCGGCGTACGCACGAACGTCCCGCTTTTGAGCGATTCCGCCGCGATATCCGGCGCGCCACGGTAATCCGGACCCACCGTGCACGCGGAGCAAATGAGCGCAAGCAAGAACGGCATGGCGCGCCGGCGACGGAAGGAGTTGAGAGACATCGTTGAATCGTTCATGACATTAGTGGCCGGCGGATGGCGTTTCGCCAGCCTGATGACGCGGCGTTTTGAGCAGAAGGGCGAGCGGCACGCAGGCCAGCAACGCGATCGCGAGGATGAAGAAGGTTTCGGAGTAGGTCATGACGATGGCTTGCTGGCCGATCTGCACGGACAATTGCCCGAGCGCCTGCATCTTGGCGTGCGCCATGTCGCCGCCTTGCGCGAAAAATCCCGCCGCGTTGGCCGCGAGCCGGTCCTGGCCGAGCACCGAATTGGCCGTGAGCGTCTCGCGGATGGCCTCGCCGTGAAAGTCATTACGCCGGTCGATGACCGTCCCGATGATCGCGAGCCCGACCGATCCGCCGAGGTTGCGCGCCATGTTGTAGAGGCCCGCGGCATCGCCGGATTCCTCGCGCGAGACCGCGGCCATGGAGGCTTGATTGAGCGGCATCATTGCGAGCATCTGGCCGAAGCCGCGCAAAATTTGCGAGGCGTAGAAGTCGTGTCCGACGCTTTGCGCCGTCAGCGATATGTCGAGCAGACAGCTCGCCGCGAAGAACAACAAGCCGGTGATGACGAGCACGCGGAAGTCGAACTTGCCGAGCAGGCGCGGCAACACGGGCATGATGAGAAACGCCGGCACGCCTGACACCAGCATGATCGAGCCGGACTGCAACGCGTTGTATCCCGCGACGATGCTCAGGAACTGCGGCAGCAGAAACGACACGCAGTAAAGCCCCGCGCCGACCGCGAAGACAATGAGAATCACGCTTGCATAGCGCGGATTGCGCAACAGAGACAGCCGCACGATAGGCCGCTTCGCGAAGACTTGCGACAGCGCGATCAGCAAAAAGCCGAATGCCGTGACGCACGTGAGCAAGACGATCTCGCTCGACTCGAACCACTGATTGCGCTGACCTTCTTCGAGCACGACGGTAAGCGAACTCAGCCCGATGGCGAGTCCCGCGATGCCGAGCCAGTCCGCCTTGAAAAAGGCGTCCCACTGCGGCTTTTCCTGCGGCAGACCGGTGATCAGCAACGCGATCAGCGCGACGCCCACGGGGATGTTGAGAAAGAAGCACCACGACCACGAGATGTTCTCCGCGAGCCAGCCGCCGAGCACGGGACCGAGCAGCGGCCCGAGCAGCACGATCAGCCCGAAGATGGTCATGCCCACGGGCATCTGCTCGCGCGGCAGCCGCGTGCGGATGATGGTCTGCGCCGTGGGGATCATCGCGCCGCCGGTGAAGCCTTGGCCGATGCGGCCGGCGATCATCATCGGCAACGAGTGCGAGAAGCCGCAGATCACCGAGAACAAGGTGAAGAGCGTTGCGTTGCTCAGGAGGAAGTTGCGCAGGCCGAAGACGCGCGTGAGCCACGCCGCGAGCGGAATCATCACGATTTCGGACATCAGATAGCCCGTCGAGATCCACGTGCCTTCGGTGCCTGTCGCGCCGATTTCCCCCTGAATTTGCGGCAACGCCGAGTTGGTGATGGAGATGTCGAGCGTGGCCATCAGCGCGCCGAGCGCGCCTGCCGTGACGGCGATCCAGTCGCCGGCGCTCGCGCGCGCGGCACGGGCCTCAGTCATGACTGTTCTCTTCGGCGATATGGCGGCTGTCGTCGGTGGCGGAGCGCGTGTCGACATCGACGGTGACGGACAGACCCGGCAACAGCACCTTGCGCGTTTGCGGACCCGTATCCACGCGAATACGCACCGGCACGCGCTGCACGATCTTCGTGAAGTTGCCGGTGGCATTTTCCGGCGGCAAGAGCGCGAACTGCGCGCCAGTGCCCGGCGAGAAACTCTCGACCACGCCATGCAGATCGGCGCCCTTGATGGCGTCGACATGCAGCGTGGCCGGCTGGCCTACGCGCATGCGGCCCACTTGAGTTTCCTTGAAGTTCGCTTCGAGATAGAGCGCTTCGACCGGGACGATGGTCATGAGCCGCGTGCCCGGCTGCACATACTGACCGACGCGCACGCTGCGGTCGCCTACGCGCCCCGCGAGCGGGCTATAAAGCGTGGTGTCGTGCACGTCGAGGCTGGACTGATCCAGTTGCGCCTGTGCGGCTTCCATCTGTGCCTTCGCCTGCACGATTTGCGCTTCGGTCGCACCGATCTGTGTGCTGGCCGAACGCGCCGCCGCGAGATTCGCGGCGAGCGTGGCGCGCGCCTGATCGCGCGTGCTGACGAGATTGGCAAGACGTTCGGCGGTTTCCGCGCCGCTCGCGGCAAGTGGCTCGTAGCGGCGCACGTCGGCTTCGGCTTGCCGCAAACTCACGCGCGATACCTCCGCTTGCGCCTTCGCCTGTTCTGCGTTGGCCTGCTGCTGTTTGACTTCGGCCTCGGCACGGAGGATGTCGGCGGCGCGGGCGTCGAGCGTGGCCTTGGCCTGATCGAGTTGCGCCTGATATTGCCGAGTGTCCAACCGCGCGACCGGCGCGCCGGCGGCGACCGTCTGATTGTCCGCGACGAGCACTTCGGTGACGTAGCCGCTCACCTTCGGCGCGACGGTCACGCTGTCGGCCTTGAGATAGGCGTCGTCCGTGGTTTCGATGAAGCGGCCGACCGTCCACCAGCGCACGCCCCATGCGATGCCGACTACCACCGCGACGATACCGACGACGATAAGCACGCCCTTGCGCGAAGGCTTACGCGTGGTGGTGTCGTTGATCTTGCCGCTATCGGCGGGCGCTTCTGCTGCCATGTTTCTCTCCAACGTTTAACGCGACCGCGAGATAATTACGCGTGTAAGGCAAGCAATCGGGGCCGCTGATACTAGACGATATCGTCTAGTATGACGCAGACTAGACGGACGCGTCCAGTTTCATCATGGAGAGGATTGACAATGAAGAAACCATCGTCGCCACGGGAAGAAGCCACGACAGCGAGCGATCGCGGCAGCAGCGCGCGTGCGCCATTGCAGGCGCGTGGCCGCGCGCGCATCGAGACGGTGCTCGATGCGGCGGCTGAACTGATCGTCGAAAAGGGGCTGACTGGCGTGACCATGCACGGCGTCGCGCGGCAGGCACGCACGCCGATCGGCTCGATGTATCACTTCTTTCCGGACCGCGACTGTCTCTTGAACGCGCTGTGGGACCGCCATATGGCGGCGACCGACGAGATCGAAGCCGAGCTGGTCGGACTCGACACGGATTACTGGCGCGGTATTTCTGCGGAAGCGGTGATCGACCGCTTCATGACGCCGTATATCACGTACCTTGAGCAGCATCCCGACTGCCTGATTCTCATGTCGATCATGCCGCACGACGACGATCACAAGAACAAGCGCAAGGCGGGCACGTTACGCAAGGTCCTCGACGCACGCATTCCTGGCGTGAAAGCGTCCGAGCGCGCGTTGTATGTGGACATGCTGCATGCGCTCGCGACGGGCGCGCTTGCCATCAAGCTGCGTCCCGCCATGGGCGATGTGCAGCTTGCCGGCCGTTATCTGCGTGAAGTGAGGCGCGCTTTGTCGGCGTATCTCGCGGCGGTGGAGGCGTCGATTGCGGGGTGAGGTCGTTCGTTATTCGTCGATGTTGTCTTCGCGGGAGTAGAAGGGGCGCGACGAAGATCTGAACGAAACGCCGGAAGCCTTGCGATAGAGGAGGGCGTCGTCGAGTGTGGCCGAAGCGGCCGATGGGATGGCATACACGAGTTGGATTGAGGATTGTGAACCGACACTAAGCACCGTGAAACGCAAATTTCCGCGCATCTTTAGCGCATTTTACGCACCTCAATCGCCCACTCTAGCACCCAAACAGTGAACTTCGATCAATAACTAAAGTTCAATAACCTCCGGCCGTTAGCGCGTGATATCGGTCCGGCTCACATCGAGTGCCGGCGCGCCAACCATTGCACGAGGTTCACTTGATCCCGCTGAGTCGCGCGAAGCGAAGCGCTCCATGAAGCGCAATCCTTTCTTCCGGCTGCTCGCGCGCCTGCGGGTCGGGCACAAGCTGCTGCTCATCTATCTGCTCGACCTGAGCGCGGTGATCTACATCAGCGGCATCCTGATCCACGAGAAGTATCTTGCCATCGATTTCTCGAACAAGGAGATCGTCGGCAACGCCTACGTGCATGTGGTGAAAGACGCGCTCGTCGAAGTCGCATTCGCGGGCGCGGGGCAACGTCTGCCATCGGGTGCATGGCGCAAGTCCATCGACGATCTCGCGAACGCGGAAGCGCAATACGGCGAGCACATGAAGAGCGCCGAGCTCAACGGGACCTTGCGCGAAGCGCTCGACGCGCTCTCTCACGAAACGCCGCCGAAGCCCGCGACGACCAGCGCCGCGCTCGATGCCTGCCGCGAACTCATCACACGCATCGGCAATCAATCGAACCTTATTCTCGATCCCGACCTCGACAGCTACTACGCAATGTCGCAATCGATTCTGCGCTATCCGGCGCTGATCGATGCAGTCGATGGCATCGGCAAACATCTGCACGAAGGGCTCGATCCGGCACGCTCGCGCGAGGAAGTACGCACGCGCTATCTCGTGCTCGAAGGACAACTCGATGGCGTCATGCAAGGTCTGCGCTCCGACTTCGCTGAAGCAGGCGCCGCGAATCACGAACTCGATGCAACGCTCACGCCTTCGTTTGCACGCATGCGTACCTCGGTCGAAGCGTTTCGTCACGCGGCGCGCATCGTCGTGGATGGCAACGCCGCGCCCGATCCCGCTGTCGTATCCATCGTCGATACCGCGCAGCAAGCGCTCGTCGCAAGCGCAAGCACGAGCTGGCGCGTGACAGGCACGCAACTCGACGAGCTGCTGCATGTGCGTGTACATATGCTGTTCTCACGCATGTGGCTGCATCTGGGCACCGCGCTCTTTCTCTTATGCGGCATTCTGGCGATGGTGTATTGCGTCGCGCAGCAGATTTCGTCGCCCTTGCGCAAGCTCGCGCGCGTGATGGATATCGTGCGGCGAACGGGCGACCATTCGCAACGTGCAAGCTGGCATAGTCAGGACGAAATCGGTCAACTGGTGCGTGGCTTCAACGAGATGCTTGCGCAACTCGACCACGAACGCGACGTGCAGAAGGAACTCGCGGCCACGACGCGCGCATCCGCCGCGCAATACGCACTCGTCGAAGCCACGCCCGTGCCGATGGTCGTCACCGCCGTTCCCGGCCACGAAGTGCTGCACGCGAATACGCCCGGCCTCTTCTGGCTCAACGGTTGCGCAACAGACCCGTGGGCCTTCGGTCTCGATTCATCGACGCGTGCACGCTTTTTCCAGCAACTGTCCGACCGCGAGGCTATCGACGAATTCGAGGTTCACTGGAAAGCCACGGCGCAACCCACGTGGGCGATGCTCTCCGCGCGCCGCCTCAATTTCCAGGGCCGCGACGCCATTCTCACGGCCTTTACGCCGATCAACCAGATCAAGCTGATGGAGCAACGTCTTGAGCTTTGGGGCAGGGTGTTCGAGGCATCGTCGGAGGCGATCGTCATTCTCGATGCCGACGCGCGGCTCGTCACCGCGAATCCCTCGTTCTATCGTGCAACCGGATATCGCAGCGATGACGTGGTCGGCAAGCCGCCCGCGTTTATCGCGGCACACGACGCAAGCGATGAGCGCGGCATCATCGCGCGGCTTGCGAATCGAATTGAACGCAGCGGTACGTGGAACGGCGAAGCGCAGGTGCGACGCAGGCAAGGCGGCGATTATCCAGCGTGGCTCATGGTCAGCACCGTGCGCGACAAGCATAGCAGCGTGTCGCACTATATCTGCACGTTGATCGACATCACGGACCGCAAGAAGAGCGAGGCGCGTATCCAGTTTCTGGCGGAGCATGACGTGCTCACGGAACTGCCGAATCGCGCGTTGTTCGGCACGCGTCTCGAAGTGGCGATCGCGCAAGCGCAACGCACGCGGCAACGCGTAGCGGTGCTGTTCATCGATCTCGACCGCTTCAAGAATATCAACGATTCGCTGGGTCATCATATCGGCGATGGTCTGTTGCGTTCGGTGTCGCGGCGTCTCCTCAAGGCCGTGCGCAGCAACGATACGGTCAGCCGTCTTGGCGGCGACGAGTTCACCGTCATTCTCAACGGCGTGACCAACGCAGCCGATGTGCTGCGTACCGTCGAAGAGCGTTTCTTCGCGCTCTTGCGTGAGCCGCATGAAGTGAGCGGCGTGACGTTGCAGGTGTCGTGCAGCGTGGGCGTCGCGCTGTATCCGGAAGATGGCGCGGACATCGACACGCTCATGCAAAACGCCGACTCCGCGATGTATCAGGCCAAAGCGGCGGGGCGCAATCTCGTGAAGTTCTTTTCGGCCGACATGGCAGAGCACGTGCGCTATCGGCTCTCGCTCGAAGCATGTCTGCGTACCGCGATAGAACGCAACGAATTGCGCATTGCGTGGCAGCCTTGTCTCGATGCGCGCACCGGCATGCTGACGAGCGTCGAAGGCCTGTTACGCTGGGATAGTCCGACGCTTGGCTCCGTCATGCCTTCGCAGTTCATTCCCGTGGCCGAAGAGACGCGGCTCATCATTCCGATGGGTGCGTGGGTCATCGACGAAGCATGTCGTCAAATTGCAACGTGGCGCGAGCGCGATGGTCTGGAAATAAGCGCTTCCGTGAATGTATCGGCGATTCAATTGCGCGATCCCGAACTCGTGGGCGTGCTCGCGCGCAGTCTCACGAAGTATCGCGTGTTGCCGCAGTTCCTCGAACTCGAGATCACCGAAACGGTGCTCATGGATAACGCCGAGAGCTACGTCGCGGCCATCCGCGCGATTCGTGCGCTCGGCGTGAAGCTCTCGCTCGATGACTTTGGCACCGGTTATTCGAGCCTCAGTTACCTCAATCGCTTTCCGCTTGACCGTCTCAAGATAGATCGAGCGTTCGTGCACGACATGCTCGATGCGCCAGCCGATCTCGCTATCGTGAAGGCGATCATCGATCTCGGGCACGAATTGGGCTTGCGTGTGGTTGCGGAAGGTGTGGAGAGCGAACATCAGGCGGATACGCTGCGCGGCATCGGTTGCGATGAACTGCAAGGCTTTCTCTTCTCGCAAGCATTGCCAGCGAACGAGTTGCTTGCATGGGCCAGCGCGCTGGACGCAACGCCTGTACTTTCGATGGAGCCCTGAAAGCGCGTCCGGGCGACTTGTCGTCGAGTTGGTAGACGGTTGCCATGATGATCGACCATCGGAAGCCGGCGTATTGCCGGCCTCTCTGTCAGGCGGTGAGGAAGCTCCGCGAAAACTTCATCGCAACGCGATCTGCTATACAACTCCACCGCTTGATACAACGATTCCATGAAGCCGCGAACGTGCCATTCATTTACCGAACTCCAAGCCCCGCGAGCAACGCGCCATCTATCTTGTGATCCGAGCCGCTGATGAAAAGCGCGCGATCCGACGCGAGGAACGCGACCAGTTCGGCCACTTCTTCGGGTTCGCCGATCCGCCCGAGCGGATGCGCTGCGCCGAATCGCGCGAAGGCTTCCTCGACGTTCGCGTCCGGTCCGTCGAAGGTTCGCGCGGCGAGTTCGAGAATCGGCGTGCGTACCGATGCGGGGCTCACCGACGTGACGCGAATCTTGTCGGGTGCGAAGTCGATTGCCATCGCTCGCGTCATTGCATGGATCGCGCCTTTAGATGCCACGTAGGCCGCGACGCCTGCCTGACAACTAAAGCCCTGAACGCTCGATATATTGACGATTGCGCCACCGCCGCGCTTGCGCATTTCGGGCACGCCGAAGTGTGCGGTCAGATGAATCGAGCCTACGTTCACGTTCATGCAGCGCGCAAACGTCTCGTGCGATGTCTCGACGAGATCGCCATAAGGATGAATGGCCGCCGAATTGACGATGATATCGAGCCCGCCAAATAGTTCGACCGTCTCGCGCATCGCCGCTTCGACTTGCGCCGGGTCCGACACATCCGCCTTGAGCACGGTCACTTTCAGCCCCGCATCCTCGGCGCGTCGACGCAAGGCGGCGTTCAACGTTTCATCGATGCCCAACGCCGCGACGTGCGCGCCTCCCGCAGCCATTCGCAAGACGACAGACGCACCTATTCCCGATGTTCCCGTGACGAGGGCGATTTTGTTGTCGAGATCATGGGTCATTGCGTGGACTCCGTCATCGTTATCAAGGTCGCGCGTATCGCGCACCAAAGATCTTACGTTAGAGCGTGGTCCCATCGAGCGTCAACTTGTCGTTCGGGAGCGATTCGTGCATCCACGGCACGCGTAGCGAATGGATGGAAAGCACGTAGAGCATCGCATGCTCGTCGTACGAATAATCAAAATCAAACATACGAGGCGTCAATGGCTGCACAAAGCCCAAGGAGAAGAGACGAATGCGACTTCGTACGATGGGGAATGACACCCTCAGCACGATACATCTGAAGGAACGAGCGCGAAGCGGAACGAAGATTCGAGCGCTTGTCTTCGTCACGCTGACGTGTTGGCTCAATGCCGCATTCCCGGCGGCGCAGGAAAAAACGCAAACGCAAACGCACACACACGCGCATAAGCGCGCGCAGAAGCATGCGCGTCATAGCCAGGCAAACGTGAATGCGACAGCAAAAGCGGCAGCCGCGGAACCCGTGAATCTCGACCGCTCCGGCAAGGAACGCAAGGGCAAGGCTTCGTATTACGGCCGAAACTTCTACAAGAAGAAAATGGCCGACGGTACGCCGATGAATCCGCAATCCAATTCGGCGGCAAGCAAGACGCTTCCGCTCGGTACGAAAGCGCGCGTGACGAATCTGGAGAACGGCAATAGCGACGTAGTCGAGATCAGGGATCGCGGTCCTTACGTGAAAGACCGGATCGTGGATGTATCGCCGAAAACCGCCGATAAGCTCGGCTTGAAGGAAAACGGCACCGCGCCCGTCGAAGTCAAACCCGTGGAAGTTCCACAGGCCGATGGTACGGTGAAGCCGGGCGCAGGCGCGACTTCCTCTAACTGAACCGGCGCGCGATTATCGGCGTAACGAAGATCGCGCGCGCGGCATCAAAAGTCCGCAGTCACCGACATCAGCAACGTACGCGGTTTTCCCATTGTCAGATAGGCGCCCGTCGTCGACGACCAGTACGATTTGTTCGTCACGTTTTCAACCGTGGCGCGCAGCGTCGTTACGTGCTTGAACACGGTCGTCGTATAGCGCGCGCCGAGATCGAAGCGGTCCCACGCGGGTATCGATAAATGGTTGGTCGCGTCCAGATACTGATTGCTCGTGTGGATCCACGCCGCGTTGAAGGTCAGGCCGGGCACCCAAGGCAGATCGTATTCGCCGCCCAAATTGAAGAGATAACTCGGCACACCAATGGGCCGATAACCATCGGTTGCGCCGCCGTTCGTATCGAGTTGCTTCGCGTTCAGCAACGTCGCGCCGGCGAGCACGCGCACGCCCTTGAGCGGTTCGCCATACACCGACATTTCGATTCCGCGATGCCGTTGCGTTCCGTTCGTGGCGAAGATGTTGTTCGTGCTGTCCGTGTACGCCGTGGGCTGCTCGATCTGGAACAGCGCGAGCTCCGCGCCAAACCGATTCGTGTCGTACTTCGTGCCCACTTCGTATTGCTTCGTGCGGTTCGGCGAGAGCGTCTGCCCGACATTGGCGGCACCGAACGGCGCCGTCTGTCCTGCCGCGAGCGACTCGGCGCGATTCGCGAACAGGGAGATCGTGTTGGTCGGCTTCACGACGAGACCGAAGATCGGCGTGTTGATCGACTGATCATAGGTGTTCGAGATCGCGTCCGTGCCGACCGTATAGTTGTTCTGATGCAGTTGCTGATGACGCGCGCCGATGGTGAAGAGCACGCGGTCGTTGAGAAAGCCGAGCGTATCCGATACTGCGAAACTGCGCGTGAGGATGCGGTCCGCGAGACCCGGATCGGAGAAACTGCCCGCGACGAAGCTCGTCGCCGCCGGTTCCGGCACGACGCCGCCGCCATAGAGCGTCGTCGGGAAGGGCCCGCTGAAGGCGAATGCCTCGCGGTCTTCGACGCTCGTGATGGCAAAACCCGCCGAGACGAGATGCGAGACCGGACCCGTCACGAAGCGGCCGCGCACGCCGGCTTCGCCGGACAGCGCGTCGGTGGTGCGCAATACGTCGCCGCGCGTGCTCGTGGTGCCCGTGAGCGCGTTGAAGGTCGGTGACGAATACGTGCCGTCCTCGTGTGTGCGCCGGATGCCGCCACTGGCGTATGCGGTCCATCCAGGCAAGAAGTCGTATTCCGCGCGCGCGATGCCTACCGTGTCTTCCAGCGTGCTATGCGTCCACGGCTGCGCGAAGTTGTGCGTGGCGGACAGCGGCTCGGGCACCACGTCGCCCGTGACGGAAACCGTCGAGCGGCCCTGGTCGATGTTCTTGCGCTGGTAAAGGAAATCGCCATACAGCCTCAGCTTGTCGCCGCGCCAGTCGAGCGAAACGGCGGTGGTCTGGTTATGGCGGAACTCGTCGTCGATGCTGGTTTCGCCGCCGTCTATCGAGCCATTCACGCGAACGCCGAATTGTCCTTCGCTGCCGAAGCGCCGGCCCACGTCGACGTGCGTGCCGATCTGACCGGACGCGCTGCCATCGACGGTGACGCGCGTGAGCGGTTTATCGTCGGCGCGCTTGAGTTCGAGATTGATGCCGCCGCCGATTGCCGAGCCAGTCGGCGACGCGCCGTTCAGAAACGCGTTGGCGCCTTTGAATACGTCGACGCGTTCCAATACATCAGGCGAGACGAGCTGACGCGGCGTGATGCCGTACAGGCCGTTGAGCGAGATGTCGTCGCCATTGAGCTGGAAGCCGCGAATCACGAATACTTCAGAGAAGTTGCCGAAGCCATATGCGGGACGAACGGCGGGATCGTGCGCCAGCAGATCGCCGATGGTGCGCGCTTGCGAATCCTCGATCGCTTTCGCCGTATAACTCGTCATGCTGAACGGAACATCGATGAGCTTCTGACTGCCCAGCACGCCGAACTGGGCGCCGCGCGCAACCTGTCCGCCCGCGTATGCGGGTTCGAAATCGCCGGGAAGCGTTTCGGCGACGCCGCGCACGTTTACGGCGGGCAGCGCGGTGTCTGCATTGGCCGGCGATGCCTGCGGCTCCGTTTGCGCTCGTGCGGTGATACTCAAAGAGGCGGGCAACACGGCGCAGACAAAAAGTCGAAGAACCGCCGCATAAACTTTGCGAACGCGCGGGCGCGACAGAGCAGTTGCTGACATAGCGAAGAATATCCGAAGGAGAACCGCTGTTAGAGGTGCTATGCGTTGCCACGTGTGGTGCTGAGAAGATGCAATGCGGTCGTCGCGAGAGGACGGATGCATGCGTGCTGCGATTTTAGTGAAATGCGAACGATTCGCATATACGTTTTTTCAAACGCGTCGAGCGGTGTTGCAGGTCGACAACCGAAAGCGTTTGCGTCGATCGATCGGCAGATAGACGGTGTTTCAATCAACAGAGGATTGATTCAGTTGCTCCATGCGCCATGCGACGAGCGCCTCGGCATTGCATGCAAGCTTCGTCATGCGCAGGCCGCACGTCCATGCGAGACGCGAGAGAACGAAGGCATCCGCGTATGTCGTCAGACCGGCAAGGGGTACGCCGAGCGATGCATCCGGAAGCAGGCGTTCGTGCCATAGCAAGCCGGCATCGTTTCGCCATGCAACGACGCGCGCACCGTTCAAGCTCGCGCGATGCGCAAACGCGCGGCTATCCGAGCAACGTTCATCGCATACGACGAGGAGACGCATGCGTGCCGCCTTCGTATCGCCGATGCTTCCGATGGCCCACGCATACGCCGCCGCCAGGGATACGCCAGTCAAGAATTCGCGGCGGGCGCGTCTCATCGAGCGTCCTTCGACCGAGCGGCAGGCCAGATACCCTGCTTGCCGGGCGACAGAATGCCATTCGGATCGAGCGCGGTTTTCAGCGTGTTCGTGAGCCGCATCAACGCGTGGTCGTTGAAGTCGTATTGCGAAGCCGCAAGGTCCATATACGCGAGATGCGTGCGATATTGGCCATAGCCGGCCTGGCCCGCATCCTCGATCAGCGTGCGCACCAGCGTGCCCGCAGCATTTGTTCGAGCGCTGTCGTCGCGGTCGAAAATGGCCGCGAAGATGTGATGCATGTGTCGCCGTTCCGCCGTGAAGCCGCCGTAGTAATCGAAGCCGAACTGTGCGGCGCGGTCACGCACCATCATGTATTGCTTGGTTGCATCGGCGCCGGTTGGCGGGCATATCGGCGAGAAGTCGACATGCGCGCCCGAACCGCCACGCCAGTTCAGCATGTTGAACGCATCGAGTCCGGGAATGCCGACCTGACTGCGATCGCCGCCGCCTGTCGGTTCATCGGATGCGTCGCGATAGGGCATGTCGAAGAGGCGTGCATCGGCAATCGATGCAAAGCGCCGATGGATGATGTCGCGCCGCACGTTGACCAGTTCGCGCGGTCCATAAAGACAGAAGCGCAGGTTCCAGCGGCCGATGTCGATGTCGCGCGCCATTGCGTCGATGGTCGCTTCGGGCATCGCACCGGGGCCGTCGTACCACCGCTTGCGTGTCGATACGCCCGCCGCCCAGCGCACCGCGCTTTCGATGACAGCGCTGCTCTGTATCGTGTCGTCCAGCTTCAATGGCCGCAGCGTTTCGACGATCCGTTCGAGGTCGGTATCGCGTTTGAAGGCATAGCGCGCGATCATGTAGCCCTCGGGCTCGGGCATGAGCCACACGCCGAGCTTGGTCACGATGCCCAGATTCGACTGCGCGAACATGGTGTCATAAGAAGGACCGAAACCGGGCTTGAACACTTGCCAGTCGCGGCTCGCGTTCATGGCGCCCATGCCGGTGCGCACGACATCGCCGTTTGCAAGCACCACTTCCATGCCGCATTGCATCGCGGCGTGGTCGCCATACGGCGTCGTGCCGTAACCGCGCTCGAGCGTATTGCCGATGACGCTGCCCCAGCCCGCCGCTGGCGGATCGAGCCATAAACGCGTGCCACGCGCCTTCAATTCACGATACAGGTCGTAGTAACTCACGCCGGGTTCGACGAGCGCATAAGCCAGCTTTTCGTCGATCTCGAGTATGCGGTTCATGCGTTGCAGATCGAGCACGACGCTGCCCGCAAGCCTTGGCGCCGCGCCGCCGTAAGCGAAGTTGCGTCCCGTCGATACGCTCCACAGCGGCACTTTGAATCGGTTCGCCACTTGCAGGACCGCGCGGATCTGCTCCACGCTCGATGGCATGACGACCGCTGACGCTTGCCACGTGCGGGCATCGCCGGGAGCGAAAGGATCGAGATAAGCAGGCTGCGCCTCATTCGACGAAAGCACGGAGGCGCGGCCAACTATGTCGATGAACGCAGTCAGCGCGCTTTTAAAGTCGCGCGGAGGCGGCGTCGCCACCGCGTGGGTCAATAGCCGCCGCTGCTGCCGCTGCTCGATGACGTGCCCGACGAGCTTGCACCGGCGCCGTCGGTCTGGCAGCCAGCGAGGGATAGGGCAAGCACGGCAAGCAATAGCGAAAACGCACGAATGAGTTTCATGGGTCACTCCAGGTCGAATAGCTACGAGGCGGCCGCAAGACACGGCATCCTCCATCTAAACGAACCGGGCGCGCGGAATATTCCCTTGGTTCTGCTCTCGTTTATTCGAGTACGGTGTTAGGCGTCGCGCTGAACGACATGAAGCGGGCGATGGACCATTGACCGTCCGGTTGCCGCTGGAAAATGTCCATGCCTGCTTCTTCGGTCACGCTCTCTTTGTCACCCATGCGGGCGGTGAGCGTCCAGAACAATCGCACGATGGCGATATCGCCGGAAACGATGATCTCGCGAATGTCGGGGCTGTCGTATTGCAAGCTTAGTCCGGGCTTTGCAAACAGCACCGCGAGCTTCTTGCAGATCGTGTCGCGATTGCCATCGAGCGCTTCCGGGACGGTCGAGACCAGGTCGGGCGCGAAGATATCGCAGACGCCTTCGGCATCGCGCGCGTTGAAAGCCTTTGACCATGCTTGCAGCCTTTGCGCGATCGCGGCCTTGTCGGCGTTTGCATCGGCGTGAGCAGGCGTCGTCACGACAATACTCGCGAGCATTGCACCGGTCGTCAGCACTCTCTTGATCATGAAAACGCTCCAAGTCGACAAGACCAGATGGTGATTCTAAGTGAGATGCATGGTGTCGAGCGGCATCCGCGGTGCTCTGCTTTCCTCCCTTACGTCCACGATTCGCGCTGTCCGGCGCTTTGCCAAGGCATCGAATTCGATCCCGGCGTGATCGAGTGCCGATCATGTTGAGCGAATTATCAATCCAGACGATCGCACCTAAGATGCTCTTTCGTCACTAAGCCCGAGGAGCATCGCCATGAACATCGAAACACGCGGAGCGAGGATTCACGTCAAGGAACAAGGAAGCAGCGAGCCGGCACTCGTGTTTCTCCACTACTGGGGCGGATCGTCACGGACATGGGACGGCGTTATCGGCGCATTGTCGAACGCTCGACACACCATCGCGCTCGATCATCGTGGATGGGGCGAATCCAGCGCGACCGAGCAAGCCTACGCAATAGCCGATCTTGCAAACGACGCAGCAGACGTCGTCGAAGCACTGCACTTGCATCGCTACATCCTGATCGGCCATTCGATGGGCGGCAAGGTCGCGCAATTGCTCGCATCGCGCAGGCCTCGCGGATTGCAGGGCGTCGTGCTTATCGCGCCCTCGCCGCCCTCGCCGATGCAGCTTCCCGATGCCCAGCGAGCCGCGATGGCCGCAGCCTACGACTCGCGCGAATCGGTCGAATGGGTCATGGATAACGTGCTCACCGCAAGTCCGCTTGCACCCGAGTTGCGCGAGCAAGTGATTGCCGACAGCTTGCGTGGCGCGCCGCAAGCCAAGGCGGCGTGGCCGAACGCCGCCATGCTCGAAGACATCACGAATGAAGTCGGGTCGATCAGTGTTCCCGTCACGGTGATCTCAGGCGAACTCGACCAGGTGGACCGCGTCGAGACCTTGCGGAAGGAACTGTTGCCTCGCATAGCGGACGCGCGCCTTCATGTCTTGCCCGGCATCGGGCACTTATCGCCACTCGAAGCGCCAGCAGCCGTGGCTGCGCTTATCGAAAAGTTCATCGACGAACTGCAAGCGCGTTGAACGGAATCAGCGTGACGTGCGGTCCCAAGGCGGCTCGTCGCCGAACGCGGCGACCAAACTATCGAGCAGAAGCCGCACTTTCAGCGGCATATGTCGTGCGCTCGGATAAACCGCCTGAATCGCCAACTCCGGCGTCCGATAGTCCGGCAACAGCGCGACAAGATTCCCCCGCGCGATGTGTTCGCCGAACACGAAGGTCGGCCCATACGCGATACCCGCGCCCGCAAGCGCCGCAGCCAACAGCATCTGCGTGTTGTTCGCGGCCATGCGGCATGGCCCGTCGATGACATGTGCGCGGCCTTTCGTATCGGCGAGCGTCCAGTCTCCCACCGACACCGCTTCGCTGAACGCGAGTCGCGGCGCTTGCCGCAAGTCGTCGGGGTTGCGCGGCGTGCCGTGTCGTTCGACATAGCCGGGCGATGCGCAGATGACCATTCGACACGGCGCGAGCCTGCGCGCGACGAGGCCGGAGTCGTTGAGGCGACCGATACGTATCGCCACGTCCACGCCGGCTTCGAGCAGATCGACATAGCGGTCGTTCAACGACACTTCTATCGTGACATGCGGATGCTGCTCAAGATATGCAGCGAGGACGTCGCCGAGATGCATCGCTCCGAACGTGACGGGCGCCGCGATTCGCAACACGCCACGCGGCGTGTCCTGTGCGTCGCTCGCCTCGCGATTGGCCTCTTCGTAGGCTTCGAGGATGCGTTTGCATCGCTCGTAATAGTGTTGGCCGACCTCGGTCAGACTCAGCTTGCGCGTCGTGCGATGCAGAAGCCGCGCGTTCAGTTCGGCTTCGATTGCGCTCACGTACTTGCCGGCCATCGCGGGCGATAACCCGAAACGTCGCGCGGCAGCGGCGAAACTGCCGCCATCGACGGTCGCGACGAATACTTCGATGCCGGTCAGGCGGTCCATGCGTTCCTCGGCTTTCGTGGCGGGATTGACCTGGTGCCGCGTGATCTTCTCACGCTTCGCTTAACGTCTAACCTTACTCGACAACGAGACCTCGCGGGGTGTAGGGCTCATTCGCTTCGTCGGCACCGGAAAAGTCGGCGCAATGTTCCACATAATGCGCGAGACGCCCGGCGATTGCCGTGCTGTCGCCCTCCGCCGCGAGCCTTTCCAGCGCATACGCACGCATCGATTCCGATAACCGGTAGCGCACAACGGGGCCGTCATATTCGACGATCAACAGCGATTTCGCGGCGAGTTCGCTCGCGGCGTCGATCACGGTTGCGAGCGCAAGTCCGTCATCGCATGCGACAGCGCACAGGGCTTCGAACGAAAACGAGTCTTCGAAAACGGCCATCCTGCGCAGCAAGGTCTTCTCCTGCGCGGCGAGCGGCCCGTAGCTCCAGTCGAAATTCGCACGCAACGTCTGATGACGCGGCAGCGCGGTGCGGTATCCGCCAGCAAGCATGGACAGGCGGTCGTCCAGCCGCCGATGAATATCTTCGAGGCCGAGCGCGGCAAGACGCGCCGTCGCCAGTTCGATGGCAAGCGGATTGCCGTCGAGCCGCCGGCATATCGTCCCTATGCGGCCGATCTGCGCGCTGTCGTCGCCGAGATTACGCTGCACGGCGCGGCCACGGCGGAGAAAGAGCCGCACGGAAGCATGTTCGAGCGTTTGCGCATCCGTCGATCCGGCGCGCGGCACGTCGAGCGGATCGACGCGATAGAGCGTCTCGGACATGATGCGCAATGGCTCGCGGCTCGTAACCAGAACGCGGATGCCGTCATTGGCGGCGGCGAGCGCATCGACTATTTGCGCGGCATGCGCGATCACATGCTCGGCATTGTCGATGAACACGAGTCCACGCTCGGGCAGCGACGAGAAGTCGAGCGGCTCGTGTTCCGCCAAACCGCATGCGCGCGCGATGGCTTCTTGCACCGAGCGCGGGTGGTCGAGTCGCGCGAGATCGGCGAAGAAGATCGGCTCTGCGCGCGCCGCTGTCCATTGACGCGCCGCTTCGAGCGCGAGCGCCGATTTGCCGATGCCGCCCGCGCCCACGAGCGTGAGCACTTGCGTCGCGGCGAGCATCGTGGAAATACGGGCAAGCGCGTCTTCTCGCCCGATGAGTTCCGGTCGAGCGAAACGCGCCTCGGCATGCGGACACGAAGGTCTGACAGTTCGCCTTGTCAGTCTGTACCCACGGCCCGGCACGGTCACGATAATGTCGCGATCGCTGCCCAGGTTTTTACGCAGGCTGGATAAGTGAACCTGGATATTGTTTTCTTCGACGACGGTGCGCGGCCAGACTGCGCTCATCAATTCGTCCTTGGTGACGAGGCGCCCTTCCGCTTTAGCCAGCACGACGAGAATATCGAATGCGCGCGAGCCCACGGACATGATCTCGCCTTGACGGTGCAAGGTACGTGCTTCGAGGTCGATCCGTATGCCGCCCAGATCGATAATGCCGCTGTGCGATCCGGGTAAGGGCAACTCGGCAATGGCGTTCATGGTGTCGTTCCGTTTGCGATGGATGTCCGATCACATAACCGATCCTATGCTTCCCAGCCTTTGCGCCCGATGAGAAAATCATTAAGCTTAGTTAACTCCGCGCCTTCATTTGTAATTCGTGAATGCCTTGCCATTATCCGCGCGCACGTTAACTTAATTTAATAATGACCGGATTTATGCGCGGACCATGCGGGCGCATAATGCACGGCGGGAAGCCCTGTACTCGAAAATCAGAGTGCGCTTCGAGCCTGTTACGAGCCATAAAATGAAAATCCTGGTCATCGAAGACAACGAGCAAGTCGCCGGATTCTTGCGCAAGGGTTTGGCCGAAATGGGCCATGTCATCGATTGTGCGGACAATGGCCGCGACGGCATGTTTCTCGCGGCCGGCGAGACCTACGATTCGATCATCTTGGACCGCATGCTGCCGGGCGGTATCGACGGCCTCGGCATCATCTCGGCGTTGCGCGCGACCGGCAACAAGGTGCCTATCCTCATTCTGAGCGCGCTTGGCGAAGTGGATGAACGCATTCGCGGCCTCAAGGCCGGCGGTGACGATTACGTCGTCAAACCCTTTGCGCTGGGCGAAGTCGCGGCGAGGCTCGACGCATTGACGCGACGCTCGCAAGAAAACCTCGTGGACACGGCGTTGAAGGTAGGCGATCTGAGCATAGACCTGCTTTCGCGCAAGGTCGTGCGCGCGGGCAAGGCTATCGTGCTCAAGCCGCGCGAATTCAAGCTGCTCGAATATCTCATGCGCCACGCGGAACAAGTTGTGACGCGCACCATGCTGCTGGAAAATATCTGGGAATATCACTTCGATCCGCAGACCAACGTGATCGACGTGCACGTGAGCAAACTGCGTCAGAAGATCGATACCGGCTTCGACAAGTCGCTGCTCCTGACCGTCCGCAATGCCGGCTATATGCTGACCGCAGAAGCGTAGCGGGAGGGCGCGAGCATGCTGGAACTGCGGAACTTCGAGCGGCGAACCCTGTGCGATGACGGCGAGTTCGTCCTGTCGCGGCTGTGGCGTCGCGAAGACGCGCAGACTTGGCTTGCCGTGGCGCTGCCTGTGGCGCACGTGGCGCAAGTCGTGGAGAGTCAGGCGCGGCTCACGCGTGCGTTCGAGCTGCGCGCGCTACTCGACAGCCCGGTTCTCACGCGGCCGCATGCGCTGGTGGAGTTGCGTGGCGCGGCCACGCTTCTGCTCGAAGATCGCGGCGGTGTTTCGCTTGCATCGATATCTGCGGGAACACTCGGCGTGCATGAGAGCTTGCGCATCGCGGTGAGTCTTGCAGCGGCGCTCAAGGTGCTGCATGCGCGTGGCGTCATGCACAAGGACTTGCGACCGGCCAACATACTCGTCGATGTAGCGAGCGGCGAAGTGGCGCTCACGGGTTTCGGACGCGCATCGAGAGCAACGCGCGAACGTCCCGCAACGGAACTCGCGCCCGTGACCATGGACGCGCTCGCTTACCTTTCGCCCGAGCAAACGGGGCTCACGAATCGCGGTGTGGACTCGCGCTGTGACTTGTATTCGCTCGGCGTCGTTTTCTACGAGATGCTCGCGGGCAAGCTGCCGTATCGCGCCGCGTCGCCCGCCGAATGGCTGCATTGTCATATCGCGCGTCAGCCGATTCCACTTGCCGAACAAGCGCCTCACGTCCCGCGACAGTTGGCCGCCATCGTCGCGCGGCTTCTCGCGAAAGCCGCCGAGGAACGCTATCAGACCGCGCTCGGGCTCGAACACGATTTGCGGCGCTGTCTCGATTCATGGCAACGCAGCGAGCGTATCGAAGCGTTCACGCCGGGCGAGCACGACGCGCCCGAACATTTGCTCATTCCCGAACGCCTTTACGGACGCGAAGTCGAAAGCGCGGCGCTCGCGAACGCATTTCAGCGCGTGGCGCAGCAAGGTCGCTCGGAATTCGTGCTGGTGTCGGGCTACTCGGGTATCGGCAAATCGGCGCTCGTTGGCGACCTGCAAAAGAGGCTCGTGGCCGGTAACGGGCGCTTCGCATCAGGCAAGTTCGATCAATACAAGCGCGACATTCCCTACGCCACCCTCGCGCAATCTTTTCAGCAATTGATCCGCCAACTGCTCGACGATAAAGCCTTCGACCTGCCGTCATGGCAGGCGCGTCTTGCCGATGCGCTTGGCGCGCATGCGCAACTCATCGTCGATCTCGTGCCGGAACTGGAACGTGTGATCGGTCCGCAACCCGCTGTGCCGGCGCTCGGGCCACGCGAGGCACATGTGCGTCTGCAAGCGGTGCTCGCGCGTTTCATCGGCACGTTCTGTGGTCCAGGCGAGACGCTCGTGCTCTTTCTCGACGATCTCCAATGGCTCGATTCCGGCACGAGCAGCTGGATCGAATATATGGCGGCGTCCGCGGATACGCGTCACGTGCTCTTCATCGGCGCGTATCGGGACAACGAAGTGGGCCCCACGCACACGCTCTCACGCGTGCTCGCGACGGTGCGCGAAACCAGCACGCCGCTGCATCTCATTCTGCTGGCGCCTCTTGCGCCCGGCGATGTATCGAATCTGCTGACCGACACGCTGCATGCCGACGCCGCTGAAGCAGAACCGCTCGCCAGCCTGCTATTCGACAAGACCGGTGGCAATCCCTTTTTCGTGGTGCAGTTCCTGCGCATTCTCGAAGAGGAACGGCTGTTGCATTTCGACCGCGATACACGCGTCTGGCGCTGGGACATCGACCGCATTCGTGCGGCGCGTTTTGCGGAAAGCGTCGTCGATCTGATGGTGGAGCGCATTGCGCGCGCGCCGCAAGCGACGCAAGACATGCTGAAGTGGTTCGCGTGTCTCGGCAACGCGGCAACGGATGCGACGCTCGCGCAAGTGTGTGCCGATGCCGTAGGCGACATCGACGCCGCGCTCGGCAATGCGGTCGAAGCAGGTCTCGTGTATAGGCGCGAGAACGGTTATGCATTCGTTCACGACCGCGTGCAGGAAGCAGCCTACGCGATGATTCCGCCGGGCGAGCGCGCGCTCGCGCACTTGCGAATCGCGCGAATGTTCGATGCGACCGAAGCGCATGACGCCGAGGCCGACATCTTCGAGATCGTCAATCAGTACGATCGCGCGATCGCATTGGTCGATAACGCGGCGGAGCGCGAGCGAATCGTCGAGCTCAATTTGCAGGCGGGCAAGCGCGCGAAGGCTTCGTCGGCGTTCGGTTCCGCCTTGACGTACTTCTCGACGGGAAGCGATCTTCTCGATACCGCTCGATGGCACGACGACTATGCGCGCAAGTTCGCGCTGGAAAGCAACCGCGCCGAGTGCGAGTTCCTGACAGGCGATACCCAAGCCGCGTGCAAGCGATTGACCGAACTCGCCGAGCGGGCAAGCACGCTGCCGGATCGCGCCATTGTCACGTTCCTGCGCGTCACGCTCTACACCGCGCTCGATCAGATGCAGCTTGCCGTGCAAACGTGTCTGGAGTATTTGCGGCACGTCGGTATCGAGTGGGAGCCGCATCCGGGACGAGCCGCCGCGCGCCTTGAATACGACGCGCTGCTTCGGCAGATCGGCTCGAAGCCGATAGAACGCCTGATCGACCTGCCCTTGCTCGAAGCGTCCGATCTCGCCGCCACGCTCGATGTGCTCACGGCCGTGCTGCCGCCCGCGTTCTTCAGCGATGAAGACCTCGTCTGCCTGGTGCTGTGCCGCATGGCGAATCTGAGCGTGGCGCACGGCAATAGCGATGCATCGTCGCTCGGCTATGCCTATCTCGGCATGGTGACCGGCCCTATCTTCGGCGACTATCAGGCGGGGTTCGGCTTTGGGCGCCTGGGACTTGCGCTCGTCGACGAACGCGCGCTCGACCGCTTCAAGGCGCGCGTCTACATGTGCTTCGCGTATCACGTCACGCCGTGGACGCGGCACATTCGCACGAATCTGCCCTTGTTGCGCCGCGCGTTCGATGCCGCGACGGAGAGCGGCGATCTGACTTATACGGGCTTCAGCAGTTGCACGTTGATCACGAGTCTGCTGGCTGCGGGCGAACCGCTTGCAGACGTGGAGCGCGAGGCACAAGAGCGGCTGTCGGTCGTGAAGAGCGCGAAGTTCGGGCTTATCGTCGATATCATTACTTCGCAGTTGCGGCTGATCGGTCACTTGCGTGGCGACAGCGTGCTTCTCGCGGGGTTCGACGAAGCCGAGTTCGAGCGCCGCCTCGAAGCCGATGCCAGTCTCGCGATTGCCGCATGCTGGTACTGGATTCGCAAGCAGCAATGGCTCCATTTCGCCGATGACATAGCGGGCGCCGCCGCTGCGGGCGATAAAGCCAGGCCGCTCTTGTGGACCTCCGCCGGCCACTTCGAAATGGCCGAATACTATTTTCATGCGGCGCTGGTGCTTGCACGCATGCACGATCCGCGCAAACACGATGTGTCGTCAACACTTGCGGAGTATCACGGCAAGTTGCAGGTCTGGGCCTATCACGGTCCGGCGAATTTCGGCTGCCGGGCGGCGCTCGTGGAAGGCGAAGTCGCGCGCATCGAGAACCGGCCGTTCGACGCGATGCGTCATTACGAAGACGCTATCGCGCTCGCACGCGAACATCGCTTTGTGCAGATCGAAGCGCTGGCCCATGAAACGGCCGCGCGCTTTTACATCGAACGCGAATTCACGACTATCGCTCATGTCTATCTGGGCCATGCACGGCGCGCGTATCTGCGCTGGGGCGCGATGGCGAAGGTTCACGCGCTGGAGCGGCTTTATCCGGAACTCGTCGAAAGCCCTGCGGAAAGCCTGACGGCAAGAAATGTCGTGGCGGAACGCTTCGATGTGGAAACCGTCGTGCAGGCGTCGCAGGCAATCTCAGGCGAGATCGTGCTCGAACGGCTCTTGCGCACGCTCATGACCATCGTGCTCGAACATGCGGGCGCGCGTCGCGCGGTGCTCGTCTTGCCGCGCGAAGAGAAACTGTGGATCGAGGCGCAGGCCGTATCTGGCAGGGACGGTGTGCAGGTCCGCATGGAAAGCGCTCCGATGACGCCGCGTGAATTGCCGGTATCCATCGTGCACTTCGCCATGCGCATGCGAGAGCGCGTGCATATCGACGACGCCACGTTGCCCAATGAATTCTCCGCCGACGAGTATCTGCGTTCGAGCGGCGCGCGCTCGGTGCTCGTCGTGCCCATCATCAAGCAGGCCAAGCTCAAGGGCGTGCTGTATCTCGAGAACGATCTCGCGCCCGGCGTGTTCACGGCAGCGCGAATCACGGTGCTGACACTGCTTGCGTCGCAGGCGGCTATTTCGCTCGAGAACGCATCGCTCGAACAGAAGGAGGCCATGCTCGAAGAGAAGGAAGCGTTGCTTCACGAAGTGCATCATCGCGTGAAGAACAATCTGCAACTCATCAGCAGCCTGCTCAATCTGCAGGCATCGCGTGTAGAAGACAAGGCGGTAGCCGAACTCTTCGCCGAAAGCCGCAACCGTGTGCGATCGATGGCGATGGTGCACGAAAACCTTTATCGTGCTGGCAATTTCGCTCGCATCATGATGGCGCCGCACGTGAGGAACCTGTGCAAGCATCTCGCGCAGGCTTACGACATGCGGCGTCTCGGCGTGGACATGGACGTGGTCGTCGACGATATCCAGCTCGACATGAATCGCGCGGTGTCGTGCGGGCTCATCATCAACGAGCTCGTGTCCAATGCGCTCAAACATGCGTTTCCGGAGGGACGCGGCGGACTGTTGCGTATAGAGCTTCGTATCACGGACAAGGACCGTTGCCGCCTCGTGATCGCCGACGATGGCGTGGGACTGTCGCCCGCGTTTTCGCTCAATCAGGCCGACACGCTCGGGCTGCAACTCGTGCATGATCTCGCGCATCAATTGCACGGCAATGTCGATGTGAACCGCGCAGGCGGCACGGTCTTCACCATAGCCTTCGAAGCCGAAGCAAGCTGACCTCAACGAACGATGGCACCTGCACGCATCCTGATTGTGGAAGACGACCGAGTGGTCGCCCGCGATATCGCCCAGCAAATGATCCGCAACGGTCATACGGTGGTCGGCTCGACCGCGCGCGGCGAAGATGCGCTCCTGCTGGCGAAGGAAGTGCGTCCCGATCTCGTGCTCATGGATGTGCGGCTCGAAGGCGAGCTCGACGGTATCGACGCGGCGCGGCTTCTGCGCGAGCAATTCAGGCTGCCAGTCGTGTTCCTGACCGCTTATGCCGACGAGGAAACCGTGCAGCGCGCCACCACGGCCGAGCCGTTCGGTTATGTGCTCAAGCCATTCGACGACACGCAATTGCGCACCGTGGTCGAAATGGCGCTCTACAAATACGCGGCCGAGCGGCGCATGCGCGAAAGCGACGAGCGCTATGCGGTGACGCTGTCGAGTATCGGCGATGGCGTGATCGCAACGGACCCGGAAGGGCGCATCGACTTCATGAACGCGGTGGCCGAACGGTTGACGGGCTGGCCACGCAATGAAGCACGCGGCCGCTTGCTGGGCGAGGTCTTTTGCGTCGTCGATGAAATCACGCGCGAGCCGGTGTCGTCGTTCTTGCGCGCGGATGAAGACATCGGCTTGCCGAGCCGCAATCTGCTGATCGCGCGTCACGGCCAGGAAGTGCCGGTGGAAGCGAGCGGTTCGCCTATCGTCGATGAACGCGGCGAAGGGCTCGGCATCGTGTTCGTGTTCCGCGATGTCACGCAACGGCGGCGCGCGGAAGAAGCGGAGATTTTGCGTGAGACCAATGCACGATTCGAAGCGGCGATGTGCGGATCGAATGTCGGCGTATGGGAAATCGACATGCCCGACGGCGATTTTCGCCACGGCAAGGCACGCTTCTCGAACATCTGGGAATGGCTCGGCTATGGCGGCAAGGAGCCATTGCTCGACTACGAGTCGTACATGAGCGTGGTGCACCCGCAGGAACGGGCCGCGACCGAAGCGGCCGTCGAGCGTTATCTCGAACATGCGAATGGCGTGTTCGAGATGGAGAACCGCCTCTTGCATAGCGATGGCAGCGATCGCAAGGTGCTGGTACGCGGCATGGCAAGGCGCGATGCGAGCGGCAAGCCCGTGCGCTTCGTCGGGAGTCTGGTGGACATCACCGAGCTCAAGCACGCCGAGAACGAACTACGCGCGAGCGAGGAACGCTTTCGCGGCACCTTCGAGAACGCGGCCGTGGGTATTGCGCATTGCGACCTCGAAGGCCGCTTTTTGCGCGTGAATCAGCGTGCTTGCGAGATCGTCGGATACGAACGCGATGCGTTGCTCGGCAAGCGCCTGCGCGATGTCACCGACGACGACTTCGTGACCGGAAGCCTGCAACGCTATTTCATGTTGACCGAGGGCGGCGTTTCGCATTACTCGGAAGAGAAACCGCTCGTGAGACGCGACGGTCAGCGCGTGTGGGTCAATTTATCGGTGGCGCTGCAATACGACTCTGCTGGGCACACGAGTCACACCATCGCCATCATTCAGGACATCTCGGCGCGCAAGGCACTGGAAGATGCGGTGCGCGTGGCGCGCGACGCCGCCGAAGCGGCCAACAAGGCGAAGGATCAGTTTCTCGCGAATATCAGCCACGAATTGCGCACGCCGCTCAACGGCATCCTCGGCTATGCGCAAATCTTGCGACGCGATGAAACGTTGAGCCGCAGACAGTTGTCTAGTCTTGGCGTGATCGAACAGAGTGGCGAGCATCTTCTCATGCTCATCAACGATTTGCTGGACTTCGCGCGCATCGGTGCGGGCAAGCTCGAAATGCAGGTGCGCGATGTGCCACTCGGTCCGTTTCTCGATGTCATCGCGGAGATCGTCGGCGTGCGCGCCCAGCAAAAGGGCCTGCAACTCCACTATCATGCGGCGCCGAATCTGCCGCGCGCGATCAGCGTCGATGAAAAGCGCTTGCGTCAGGTGTTGCTCAATCTGCTCGTCAATGCAGTGAAGTTCACGGATCAGGGCGAAGTCAGTCTCGCGGTTTCGGAAATATGGCCCGGACGTCTGCGCTTCGAAGTGAAGGACACGGGAATAGGTATCAGCCCCGACCGGCTCGATGTGATCTTTCAGCCCTTCGAGCAGGCGGGCGAACTCACGCGTCGGAGCGGCGGCGCGGGACTCGGTCTTGCCATCAGCCGGCAACTCGTGCGCATGATGGGAAGCGATATCCACGTCGCGAGTTCGCTTGGCCGAGGCAGCGCGTTCTGGTTCGAACTCGACGCGCCCGGCGCCACGGCGCAACCCGTGCCCGCGATTCTGCCGGTGGGTGTCACGCGCTATGAAGGCCGCGAGCGTCACATACTCGTGCTCGACGATGTCGCGGCCAATCGCATCCTGCTCGTCGATACCTTGCAACGTAGCGGCTTTCGCGTATCGCAAGGAGAGAATGGCCGCGAAGGACTCGCGATGGCGAGCGAGGACCGGCCCGATCTGATCGTCGTCGATACGCTCATGCCGGTGATGGGTGGCATCGAGATGCTGGAGCGTCTGCGCGCGCTGGAAGCGTTACGCGACGTGCCGGTGATCGCCGTATCGGCCGATGCATCGCGCGGCAATGCGCAGGCCAATCTCGCGGCGGGCGCCAATGTGTTCATCGAAAAGCCGCTGAACCTGCATGTGCTGCTCAAGGAAATCACCGGCCTTCTGGCGTTGCAATGGGCGCCGCGCACGGGAAGACATGCTCGGGCCGACGAAGCGCTCGTCGTGCCACCGCCCGAGGAAATGGCGCTGCTGCATCGCTTTGCGCTGCTCGGTTCGATGCGCGACATCATCGAGCGGGCCGAGCATCTGACGGTACTCGACAAGCGCTATGAAATTTTCGCAACGCGTCTGCGATGTCTTGCCGCCGGGTACGAATCGCAAGCGCTGTTGTCCCTGATCGAAGAACATCTGGACCCAAGCACGTGAGTACGCAAGACTTACCCGATACCGCCACGCCAGTCGTTCTCGTTGTCGACGATACCGCAACGAATCTCGGCCTCGTGGTCGATGCGCTCGAAGGAAACAACCTGCGCGTGACCGTTGCGCGCGATGGCCGCGAGGCGCTGGGCCGCGCCGAACTCGTGCAGCCCGATCTGATTCTGCTCGACGTGATGATGCCCGGTCTCGACGGTTTCGAGACCTGCCGTCAGCTCAAGGCCAACCCGAACACGCGCGACATTCCGGTCATCTTCATGACCTCGCTCACGCAGACCGAGGACAAGATCACGGGCTTCAGCGCTGGCGCCGTGGACTTCGTCACCAAGCCACTGCACATGGAGGAAGTCGCCGCGAGAGTGCATACGCATCTCAAGTTGCGGGCCTTGCAGAAGTTGCAGCGCGAGCAGAATTTGCTGCTTCAGGAAGAGGTCAACACGCGCAAGCAGGCGCAGGAAGCGCTGATCGAAGTCATCAACGGCGTGCGCAACGTGTCGAATGCAATCGCCCATGATTTGCGTACGCCGCTTGCCGAACTGCGTTCGCGTCTCGAAGTGCTGATGATCGGCTTGCGCAAGGAAGGGAATGAAGCCACGCTCGCGCAACTGGAGCCCGCGCTTGCGGATGTCGATCGCGTGATCGGCATCTTCAATGCGCTCTTGCGGCTCGCCGAAATCGATGCGGGCGTGCGTCGCTCGGGTTTCGAGTCCAGCGACTTGCTCGCCATTGTCTCGGATGCAGTCGAGTTCTATCAGCCCGTGGCGGAACTGCGTGGCGTGACGCTTTCCATGACGCAGGCGGACGAACTGTACGCTGTGGTCGATCCCTTGCTGCTGGCGCAGGCTATCGGCAATCTGATCGATAACGCTATCAAGTTCGCGCGTGAAAATGGCGAGGTCGAAGTGTCGCTCCTGGCGCGCGATGACGGCATAGAGTTATCCGTATCCGACGATGGCCCCGGTATTCCCGACGCGGAAAAGCACAAGGTCACCGAGCGGTTCTATCGCGGCGACGCGAGCCGTGGGACGCCCGGTGTGGGACTTGGGCTCGCGCTCGTCAAGGCGGTGGCGACGTTGCATCACGGCAAAATCGAATTCGCCGATAAGCATCCGGGATTAAGCGCGGTACTGACTATTCGGTCGGCTGACATGCTCGCTTCGTAGCGAGCATGTCACGTGCAGCATCAGCTTTGCAAGAACGCCAGCAGATCCGCATTCACGCGATCGGCTTCCGTCGTGCACATGCCGTGCGGCGCGCCAGCATAAACCTTTAGCGTCGCGTTCTTCACGATCTCCGCCGTACGTCGCCCCGACGCTTCCATCGGCACGATTTGATCGTCGTCGCCATGCAAAACGAGCGTGGGAATGTCGATTTTCTTCAGATCATCGGTGTAGTTCACTTCCGAGAATTGCTTGATGCACTCGTACTGGCCTTTGATCGAACCCATCATGCCCTGCCGCCAGAACTCGTCGATGTTGCCTTGTATGACCTTCGCGCCGTCACGGTTGTAGCCCAGAAACGGTACGGCCAGATCCTTGAAGAATTGCGAGCGATTCGAAGCCGTATTGTCGCGGATGCCGTCGAACACCGACATCGGCAAGCCGAGCGGATTACTCTCGGACTTGAGCATCATCGGCGGCACGGCTCCGATCAGCACGGCCTTCGAGACGCGCGCGCTGCCATGACGTCCGATGTAATGCGCGACCTCGCCGCCGCCCGTCGAATGGCCGACGAGCATGGCGTCCTTGAGATCGAGCGCGTCGAGCACGGCGGCGAGATCGTCCGCATATGTGTCCATGTCGTTTCCTTCCGCAGTCTGGTCGGAGCGGCCATGACCGCGACGGTCATGCGCAATGACGCGGTATCCCTTCTGCGCCAGAAACAGCATTTGCGGGTCCCATGCATCCGCGCAAAGCGGCCAGCCATGCGAGAAGACCACCGGCTTGCCGCTGCCCCAGTCCTTATAAAAAATATTCGTGCCGTCCTTGGTCTTTACGGTGCTCATGGCGTGTCCTTTAGCGATGTTGGTCGAGCGCGTGCGCTAAGAATCATTCCTTGAGCGCGACGCGTGGACCGAATCTTAGCCGCGTGGAAGACGCTTGAACTTGAGAAAAGATTAATTGTTCTTAAGGCGGTTTAATCGCGGTGCATGCTCCCGCCAGCGAAAGGCGAAGTCCTGAAATTCATTTCCTGAAAATCCCACGCGCTAAAAATCGAAGTGCATTTTCTTAGCGAATATTCGTTAAGAACAATTAAGGGATTTTTCAAGGACTCGGCGAAGACGCGTGGCTATCATCCATCTCAATCCTTCCAGCCGCTCACCCGAGCACGGCATGTTCGTCCTGACTGCCGCATCTTTTCCAACGGAGCCTGCAAATGCCGCAAGAACTATTGACCCCGGATACCTGCGCGGTTGCGCTGATCGACTATCAGCCGCAGATGTTTTTTGGCACGACCTCGCATGAACGCACCACCATCCTGCATAACGTGCAGGCTATCGCCAAGGCGGCGAAGTTGTTCAAGGTGCCGACCATTCTCACTACCGTTGCCGCCAAAACCTTTAGCGGCGACATGGTGCCCGAAGTGCAAGGCGTGTTTCCGGAGCAGCAGCCGGTTGACCGTACCTCGATGAACTCGTGGGAAGACGCGGGCTTTCGCCGAGCAATCGAAGCGACGGGCCGCAAGAAGATCGTGCTCGCGGGTCTTTGGACGGAAGTATGCGTGACGTTTCCGACCGTGCAGATGATCGCGGAAGGCTATCAAATCTACGTCCCGACCGATGCTTGTGGCGACATCACGCACGAAGCGCACGAACGCGCCGTGCAGCGAATCATCCAGGCCGGCGCGGTGCCGATGACGTCGCTTCAGTTCATGTTCGAACTGCAACGCGACTGGGGCCGCACCGAGACTTACGAAGGTTGCATGGACATTCTCAAGTCGCATAGCGCGTATGGTATCGGCGTGCGTTATGCGAAATCGATTCTCGGGGAACACGCAAGCGAAGCGGGTTGATTCAGCTCGCAGTCGTATCGAAAAGGCTGGCGCGAAGTTCATCGCGCCGGCTTCCAGCAAGCGCCGCGTCGCGGCACGCCTCACACGAGAACGCCCATGAATTCAAGCACGAGCTCAGGCACGGGTTCAGGCACGCCCGCGCGCGCCGATACCGTATTCTTCAACGGCAAGATTGCCACGCAGGACGACAAGCGTTCGTTCGCGGATGCACTCGCCGTTGCCGATGGAAAGGTCATCGAAGCAGGATCGCGTGAAGTCGTGATGCGTCATGCGAACGACGCGACGCGCCTCATCGATCTCAACGGGCGCACCGTGATTCCCGGCCTCAACGATTCGCATCTGCATGTCATACGCGGCGGCCTCAACTTCAACATGGAGTTGCGTTGGGATGGCGTTCCGTCGCTTGCGGACGCGCTCGACATGCTGAGGAAGCAGGTTGCACGCACGCCCGCCCCGCAATGGGTGCGCGTGGTCGGCGGCTGGAACGAATTTCAGTTTGCGGAGCGCCGTGGTCCGACGCTCGAAGAGATCAACGCGATTGCCCCGGACACGCCGGTGTTCATCCTGCATCTGTATGACAGCGCATTGCTCAACGCGGCGGCCTTGCGCGCGGTCGGCTATACGAAGGAAACAGCCGATCCGCCCGGCGGCGAAATTCAGCGCGACAAGCGCGGCAATCCGACCGGCATGCTGATCGCGCGGCCCAACGCGGGCCTTCTTTACGCGACGCTCGCCAAGGGTCCGAAGCTGCCGCCCGACGAGCAGCGCAATTCCACGCGCCACTTCATGCGCGAGTTGAATCGTCTTGGCGTGACGAGCGCGATCGATGCAGGCGGCGGATATCAGGCTTATCCCGACGATTACGCTGTCATCATGGACTTGGCGAAGCACAACGAATTGACCGTGCGTATCGCGTACAACCTCTTCACGCAGAACGCAAAGAAGGAGATTGAAGACTTCGCGAAGTGGGTGAAGATGACGAAGCCCGGCGAAGGCGACGACTTCCTGCGCGTGAACGGCGCAGGCGAAATGCTGGTGTTCTCGGCGGCTGATTTCGAAGACTTTCTGGAACCGCGCCCCGACCTGCCCGACACGCTCGAAACCGAACTCGAAGCGGTAGTGCGTCTGCTCGTTGCAAACCGCTGGCCGTTCCGTCTGCATGCCACCTATAACGAATCGATCGAACGCTTCCTCAATGTGTTCGAACGTGTGAATGCCGACATTCCCTTCGATGGCTTGCGCTGGTTTTTCGATCATTGCGAGACCATCACGCAGAAAAATATCGACCGTGTAAAGGCGCTTGGCGGCGGTATCGCAATCCAGCATCGCATGGCGTATCAAGGCGAGTACTTCATCGCACGATACGGCGAGGAAGCCGTGAAGCGCACGCCGCCTATCCGCCACATGCTCGATGCCGGTCTGCCCGTGGGCGCGGGCACCGATGCCACGCGCGTGGCGAGCTTCAACCCGTTCGTCTCGCTTTATTGGATGGTGTCGGGCAAGACGGTCGGCGGCACGGCCATGTACAACGGCGCGAACAAACTCGACCGCATGGAAGCGTTGCGCCGTTATACCGTTGGCAGCGCGTGGTTTTCAAGCGAGGACGATCGCAAGGGCGCGCTCGTCGCGGGGCAGTTCGCGGACTTCGCGGTGCTATCGGAAGACTTCTTCACCGTCGATGAAAGCCGCATCAAGTTTCTCGATTCGGTCATGACCGTGGTGGGCGGCAAGGTCGTCTATGCGAGCGACGAGTTCACCCCATACGGTCCCCCGGACTTGCCGGTGAGTCCGTCATGGTCGCCGGTTGCGGAGTTCGGCGGTTATAGCCGTTACAAGCCGACCGCGGTTGCCTGCGTGGACGGTTGCGTGAATCTTTGCAACGTGCATGCGCATGCGCACGGTTTCGCGTGGCGCAAGAACGTACCTGTCAGCGACTCGAACGGCTTCTGGGGCGCGCTGGGATGCAGTTGTTTCGCGTTTTGAACAAGGGCGACTGACGCGATGCCGACCCTGACCGACGGCCTGCTCTTCGGCATCGCGATACTCGTCGTAGACTTCCTCGCGTGGCGCTTCATGGACCGAAGAAGCGAGCCTATGCGGCTTGCGTTTCGTGCGTCCATGTTCGCGTTATCGACGTGGGTGTTGTTCGCGCACGGCATGAATCCGCTCTTTGCGGCGCCCTGGCCCAACGAACCGCTGCGGCATCTGCTTGCGCAAGTGCTGGAGTTGATGTGGTGGCTGCAAGGCGCGCGGCTCGTCACGATCATGCTCGACCGCATCGTGCTGCCCGAGGCGTGGCACAAGGAGCGGCTCTTTCAGGACGTGCTCGGTGCGCTCGTCTATCTGGCTGCCGCGGTCGCGGCCGTTGCGTTCGTGTTGCAGTTGCCCGTGCGCGGGTTGCTGGCGACCTCGGGCGCGGTGGCCATTGTCATCGGCCTTGCAATTCAGAGCACGCTCAACGATGTGTTCTCGGGCATCGTGCTCAACGCCACGCAGCCGTTTCGTCTGGGCGACTGGATCACTATCGGCGATGCCGAAGGCAAGGTCGTCGAGAGCAACTGGCGCGCGACAAGCCTGCTCAACGGGCAGGGCAATATCGTCGTGATCCCGAACAGCGTCGCGGCGCGCACGAACATCGTTAATTCGAATCAGCCGTTCGATACGAACGGCATCAGCGTCGTGCTCTCGGTGGATCCATCGGTGCGTCCCGCTGTCGTGCTCGATGCGCTCGGCGATGCCGCAGCGAGTTGCATCGACGTTATCGGCCGTCCCGCGCCGGTCGTAAGTGTGCGGCGCGCGACCGAAGACGCCATCGAATACGAGATTCTTTGTTACGTCGATTCGCTCGACAAGAAAGTTTCGGTGCGCAGCGATCTCTTCGATCTGGCGCATCGGCATCTAGGTTCGCGTGCGGTCGTGTTGCGTCCGTTGTCGGCGCCACGGCAGACGACGCAAGCCATCGACGAGAAGCTCGTGTTGTTGCGCGACGTGACCATCTTTCATACGCTCGATGCGGACGAACTGAACGAGCTCTCCAAACGCCTCACACGTCATGTTTTCGAAGTGGGCGAAACGGTGTTTGCAGCGGGCAGCGACGAAGGTCAGGCGTTGCACATCATTGCGCGTGGCGTGGCAAGCGTGACGGTGCCGAAAGCATCGCACGATCTCGAAGTGCGAAGACTTGCACCCGGCGATTCCATCGGTCAATCCGGCATTCTCGCGGGCGTGCAAAGCGATGTGACCGTGCGTGCGACGACGCGCGTCGTCGTGTACCGGCTCGACAAGGAGGCGCTCACGCCCATCCTCGCGCGACGTCCCGAGGTCACGAGCGAGATGTGCAGGCTGCTTTCCGAGCATCGTGCGAGCGACCAGATGTTGCGCGCGGTGCCTGCCGGGCAGGCATCGGAACATAGCAGTCTTTTCGGATGGATTCGCGAGGGCGTGAAGCGTTTTCATCAATTGACCTTTTGAGGTCTTAAGGTTTTTTAAGCTTTATCCAAGGCCAATTATCAATCGGCTTGCTAGGCTTTCCCTTAAGGGAGAGACAGCGTTTCTTCTTTAGGAAAGGATGGAACAGAGAACATGGGCTATGTCATTTCACTCGGTGTGGGCTTCGCGGTCGGCCTGCTCTATTGGCTCTTGCGCGTGCAGTCACCCGCGCCGCCTTTGATCGCGCTAGCGGGACTGCTCGGCATGGTACTCGGCGAACACGCAATACCGGTCGTGAAGTCGCAGTTCTTCGCGCAAACCGAAAGCGTGAACGTCGTATCGAAGGACAAGGCAGGCACGTCGCGTGAAGGCGGCTGAGGTTTCACCGGAGAAATCCCTTGAAAGATCATGAAGAGACGGTGCTCGCGTTCATAGCGGGATACGTGGATACGCTGGGATTCGTCGCGTTGTTCGGCCTCTTCACGGCACATGTGACGGGCAACTTCGTGCTGATCGGCGCGGAGGTCGCGGGCGTGGGGCAAGGCGTGCTGCTCAAGCTGCTGGCGTTTCCGGCGTTCATCGTCGGCGTGGGATCGGCGAGCGTGGCGGCAAAGATCATGAAGGCACGTGGCGACGCCTACATCGCCGCAGCATTGCATCTGTGGCAAGCGTTGCTGTTGTTCGCGTTCTTCGGCACAGGACTGCTCGCGTTGCCTATCGATGACGCTTCATCGGGCATGGTGCTGCTCTGCGGCGTGTTGGGCGCCACCGCAATGGGCGTGCAGAACGCGCGCCCGAAAGTCTTGCAGAAGCCCGGCCTGCCCAACACAGTGATGACCGGCAATGTGACGCAGATCGTGCTCGATCTGGTCGATCTCGCGCATCGCGGTTCGCATCATGCAGAAGGGCCGCAAGTGCTTGGGCGTTTGCGCGCCACGCTCACGGCCATGCTTGCCTTTGCCATCGGCGCGGTGGGCGGCGCGCTCGCCTTCGTGCATCTCTCGTTCTACGGCCTGATCTTGCCCATCGCGCTGCTTCTGTTGCTCGCATGGCCGCCGCGCGTTGCCCGGGCGGCGTGACTTACGGTTCGCTCACTTCAAACATCAATGAGTATCGACATGATCAAGCTCGTTCGCTCAAGCGCCATCGCGGCGGCATTTCTCATCGGCATTGCGCCTCTCGCATCGTTCGCGGATGCCGGTCCGCATGACGCTACCGCCGCGTCCGCCATCAAGGGTCGAGTCGCGGTCGGTCCGCAATACGATACGACCCACGTCTACGTCGCATCCGCCGATGTCGATACCTTCGTGCAGAGCTTTCTCGCGACCTTCGGCGGCAAGGCATCGCAGAAGGCGGTTTTCACCGTGACGCCCACGCCGAGCAAGACGGCTTCGCAATACGTGCAGACGCCCGTGGGCATGCTGTCCGTGTTCGGCTTCGAAACGCCCGTGCCTTATCCGTTCGGCAACGAGCGCACGGGCTATCTCGTGACCGATATCGACGACGCCGTGAAGGCCGCGCGCGCGGCGGGCGCGGACGTGATCGTCGAACCGTTCGACGACCCCATCGGCAAGGACGCGATCATCCAGTGGCCGGGCGGCCTCGTCATGCAGCTCTATTGGCATACCAAGGCGCCGAACTACGCGCCGCTGCAAAGCGTGCCCGACAACCGCGTTTATGTCTCGCGTTACGAAGCGAATAACTTCGTGCGCCGCTGGCTGCGCTTTTCTCACGGCAAGGTGGTCTCGGACAATGCGCGTGCCGATGCGGGCGTGATCGGCAAACCGGGCGAGACGTTCCGGCAGATTCGCATCGACTCGAACTTTGGGCGCATGGTCGTCTTCGTAACCGATGGCAAGCTGCCGTTTCCGTTCGGCAAGGAAACGACCGGCTATGGTGTCGATGACCTCGCCGCGACCCTGCAACGTGCGCAAGCGGCAGGCGCGAAGGTGCTGGTCCCGCCTTATGCGAGCGCAAGCTACAAGACGGCGATGGTCGAGTTCCCGGGCGGATATATCGCCGAAATCCACGATGGCCGCTGATCGTTCCAGACGCTGCCGTGCGCTGCGTTCGCTGCGTATGTTCTTGATCGGCACGGGGATCGCGGCGGCGCTGCCCGTATCCGCGGCGGATACGGCGCTCGGCAGCGCAGGCGACGATACCAACGCCAGCGCCGCGCCGGGGGCATCGTGCGCGCGGCCGGCGATCAAGTTCAATCGCTGGCAGGAAGACTGGTCCGTGCTCGGTCTGCCTTGCGTGCCGAAACGCCCGCTCGACGCGCTCAAGTACATTCCGCTGTTCGGCAATCCGGATGCGTATGTGTCGCTCGGCGCGGTGCTGCGAGAACGCGTCGAGATGAACGACGCGCCGCTCTTCGGCTTAGGCTCCGGCCGCGACGATACCTACGTGCTGCAACGTCTCGAAGTCCACGCCGATGTGCATCTCGGCCCCTATGTGCAAGTGTTCACGCAACTGGAAGACGCGCGTCCGTATGGCAAGGACAACGTGACCTCCGTCGACAAGAATCCGCTCGATCTGCGTCAGGCGTTCATTGCGTTCACGCATCCGCTCGCGGGCGGGCTCGTCAAATTTCGCGCGGGGCGGCAGGAGATGGCGTTCGACTTGCAGCGCTTCGTATCGGTGCGCGACGGCCCGAACGTGCGGCAGGCTTTCGACGGTTTCTGGGGCGACTACGAGACCGGTCCGTGGCGCTGGATCGCCTATGCAACGCAGCCGGTGCAGTATCGCTTCAACACGGATTTCGACGATGTCTCCAATCGTCATCTCACCTTCAGCGGCGCGCGCGTCGAACGTCAGGGCGTGGGGCCGGGTGATCTGTCCGCATATTACTCGCGCTATAACCGCAGCAATGCGCGCTTTCTCGATGCCAGCGGCGACGAGCATCGCGATGTCTTCGACATGCGATACGCGGGCAATGTCTCGCATATCGACTGGGACGTGGAAGGCATGTATCAAAGCGGTCATGTCGGCGAGAAGACGATCAGCGCATGGGCCGTGGGTTCGCTCGCCGGTTACACGTTGGCGGCGGCGCCCTGGACCCCGCGTCTGGGCATTCAGATCGATGCCGCCTCGGGCGACCGTCATCCGGGCGATGGGCGCGTCGGCACGTTCAATCCGCTCTTTCCGAACGGCTATTACTTCACGCTCGCGGGCTACACGGGATACACCAACCTGATTCATATCAAGCCGTCGCTCACGCTCAAGCCCAACAGCAAGCTCTCGCTGCTCGCGGGCGTCGGCTTGCAATGGCGTGAGACCACCGCGGACGCCGTCTACGGACAAGGCTCGGCGGTCGTGCCGGGAACAGCCGGGCGCGGCTCGCGCTGGACCGGCTTCTATACGCAAGTGCGCGCGGACTATAACGTCGCGGCGAATCTCGTGGCCTCGGTCGAGGCCGTGCATTTTCAAGTCGGCTCGTCTTTGCGCGATCTCGGCGCGAGCAATGCCGACTACGTGGGCGCCGAACTCAAGTTCGGCTGGTAAAGCATTCGATGGAGCCTGAGTCATGAGCGATTCCGATCTACCGAGGCCGTTCGGGCGTGCCGCGACGCCATCCGAACTCGAAGTGCCTTTTTCCTCGCTTGAATTTCGTCAGCACCAGATGTTTCCGCGTCTCTCGGATACCGAGATCGAAAGCGTGCGGCGTTTCGCGCGACCCATGTCGTTCAAAAAAGGCGACATGATCTTCGAAACGGGCAAGGTGGCGCTCGGTCTTTTCGTGTTGCTGAAGGGGCGCGTGCGCATCTCTTCGCGCGACAGCTTCGGGCGCTCCACGCTCGTCACCGAACACGACGACGGGCATTTCATGGCCGAGATGGCGCAACTCTCGGGCAAGCCCGCGCTGATCGACGGCGTCGCGCTCACCGACGCCGAAACGCTCGTCATCGAACCCGACAAGCTGCGCGCGCTGATCGTCGCCGACGCGCAACTCGGCGAGCACATTATGCGTGCGCTGATCCTGCGGCGGCTCGGATTGATCGAGCAGGGGCTCGGGCCGATCATCGTCGGCAATGGAGACGATGCGCGGCTGATCCGTCTGCAAGGCTTCCTGCGCCGCAACGCGCACCCGGCAACCGTGGTCGATGCCCGCACCGATCCCGAAGCGGTGACGCTGCTCTCCGGCATGACGACCGGTCCGGACGACTTCCCGCTCGTCTTCTGCCCGAACGGCTACGTGTTGCGCGCGCCGGACGAGGCGCAACTCGCGTCGTGCCTGGGACTCGTGCCGGCGTTCGAGCCTTCGCATATCTACGATGTCGCTATCGTCGGCGCGGGACCGGCCGGGCTCGCGGCGTCGGTGTATGCGGCCACCGAAGGGCTTTCGGTGGCCGTGTTCGATCAGCGCGCGCCGGGCGGTCAGGCGGGCGCGAGCGCGCGGATCGAAAACTATCTCGGCTTTCCCACCGGCATCTCGGGCCAGGCGTTGGCGGCCCGCGCGTTTCAGCAGGCGCTCAAGTTCGGCGCGCACCTCGCCATTCCGGGCAAGGTGACGTGCGTCACGCCCGAGAACGACGTCTTCGTCGTCACGCTCACCGATGGCCAGCGCGTGAGCGCACGCACGATCGTGGCGGCGAGCGGCGCGGCGTATCGCAAGCCGGACGTCGAGGACTTCGACCGCTTCGAAGGGCGCGGCACGTACTACTGGGCGTCGACCATCGAGGCGCGGCTCGTCAAGGGGCAGGACATCGTGTTGATCGGCGGCGGCAATTCGGCCGGTCAGGCGATCGTCTTTCTTGCCAACTTCGCGCGCAGCGTGCGGGTGCTCGTGCGCGGCGAAAGCCTGAGCGCGAGCATGTCGCGGTATCTGATCGACCGTATTGCTTCCCTGCCGAACGTGATGCTCTGCACGCGCTGCACGTTGAGCGGCCTCGAAGGCGACGAGGCGGGCCTCACGCACGTTCGCGTCCATCATGCGGACGAGGCGCGTGACGAGGCCATCGCGACGCGGCATCTGTTCCTCTTCATCGGCGCGGACCCGGAGACGCGCTGGCTCGCGGCGAGCGGCGTCGCGCTCGACAACCGCGGCTTCGTGATGACGGGATCGGGGCGCACGGAACACGGCACGCGGCTGCGCTTCGCGCTGGAGACGAGCGTGCCGGGCATCTTCGCGGTTGGCGACGTGCGCTCGGAATCGGCCAAGCGCGTGGCTTCCGCGGTCGGCGACGGCGCGGCGGTGGTCAGTCAGATTCATGCGTATCTGAGCTTGTCGGTCACCGCCGATTAATAACATTTAAGGACGATTAGCGCGTCTGCCGATTTATGCGTGGCTATGCTTCGTGAGAACCGGTGCGTGCAAGGGAAACGCTCATGTCGAAGTGGAGAAGTCTCGGATGCCTCGTGCTTTGCGTCAGCGCCTTCATGACGACGGACGCGGCATTCGCCCGCGCGCCGATGGTCGGCACGCAAGGGCCGGGCTTTTATCGCCTGATGCTCGGGCGATTCGAAGTCACGGCGCTGTCCGACGGCACGCATCCGTTTCCCATCGATACGGTGGTGGAGGGTGTATCGAAGAAGGAAATCGCCGAGGACTTGCGGCGCGATTTCCTCGATGCGCCGGTTCAAGGCTCGATCAACGCGTTCCTCGTCAACACGGGCGCGAAGCTGATTCTGATCGACTCCGGCGCGGGCGTGTTGTACGGCGCGTGCTGCGGCCGGATGATGGCGAACCTGCGGGCGGCGGGGTATCGGCCGGAAGACGTAGATGAGATTCTGCTCACGCATCTGCATAAGGATCACGTGGGCGGCGTCATCGTCGATGGCGCGATGGCGTTTCCAAACGCCGTGCTGCGCGTGAACCGGACTGAGGCGGACTACTGGCTCGATGCCGCGAACAAGCCGAAGGCGCCTGCGTTCCTCTCGACTTTCTTCGATGCCGCGAGCGCATCCGTCGCGCCTTACGTGGCGGCGGGCCGTTTCGTGCCGTTCTCGGGCGATGTCGAACTCGAACCCGGCATTCGCGCCATCGCGACGCCGGGTCATACGCCGGGACACACGACGTATCGCATCGAAAGCGGCGGCAAGACGATGCTCGCGTGGGGCGACGTGATCCACGTGGCGAGCATTCAGTTGCGCAATCCGCAGGCGTCCGTCGAGTACGACACCGATGCACCGGCCGCGCGCCGTTCGCGTCGCGCCGCGCTCGATCTCATGGCGCGCGAGGGCGATCTCGTGGCGGCGGCGCACATCGCGTTTCCGGGTTTGGGACATGTGAAAAAGGAGGGCGCCCGCTACGAGTGGGTGCCCGTCAACTACGAAGGCGATCCGGGCCATTGACGCGCCCGGCGCCTGACCACGCGGAGATGCGCGATGCCAGAAGCCCTCGTAGCAGAACGTAGAACCCTGCCGCCACGTGCCGCAAGAGGGGCGGAGGTGATCGCGAATCTCACGCGCGGCGCGGTCTGGACGCATGTGATCGATGCGCTGCAAGGCGGCAACGACATGGCGCATCGTGCGGCGCTGGAAGCTTTGAAGCGCATGCGCGGACGCGAGACGCAGCCGTTTGCGGACCATGCGCGCATCGAGGTGCTGGAGCGGCTGTCGTCGAGAACCATCGCGATTCTCTGGCAGGACGCGACGCGTTGCCGCTATGCGGATCAGGTCTGGGTGCGTTGCCAGGCGCGCAAGATTGGCCGTTGCGCGCTCACGGGCGCGGGGATCGTGCGTGGCGATATCGTCTACAAGCCGCAACGGCGCAACGCTTCGTTGGGCAATGCACGCGCCATGATCTTGGCTTCCGCGTTGCCCGACTAGGTTCGACGCTGCGCCGCATGTGCAAAACGCATGTGCAAAATTATTGAACGATAAGCCCGGTTTTTTCCAAACATGGGAGAAGGCGGGTGCTCTATGCTTCGGGGGCACTTTCCGGGCGCCAGAATTTTGGGTGCGGCGCCGGGGCTACGTTCAAACCTTCATATGCTGGACCATTGCGCATGATTCGCATCGGACCGCTTCAGGTGGATCTCGAGCGTCGGCAATTGCTGCTCGATGACGAACCTGTTCGACTCGGAAGCCGTGCGTTCGATATTCTCGCCGTGCTCGTGGCCGCCGACGGCGCGCTCGTCTCGAAGAACGACCTGCTCGCGGCGGTATGGCCGGATACGCTCGTCGAAGAGAACAATCTGCAGGTGCACATGTCGGCGCTGCGCAAGGTGCTGGGCGCGAACCGCGTGCTGATCCAGACCGTCTCGGGACGCGGTTACCGGCTCGTCAGGACGAGGCAACCGGCCGATGCGCCCACGAGCGTCGCCAACGCCGGCGTTGCACACAACCTGCCTTCGAATACGTCTCCGCTCGTCGGACGCGATACCGCCATCGCCGATATCCTGCTCGCGCTCGAAGCGGCGCGGCATGTGACGCTGATCGGCGCGGGCGGGATCGGCAAGACGCGGCTCGCCATCGAAGCCGGACGGCGCTCGCTCGACCGCTTCCCCGACGGCGTGTACCTCGTTTCGCTTTCGCCCGCGCAAGATTTGCCAAGCGTGCTGGCGGCGTTCACCGGCACGCTCGGCATCAATCCGGCGGCGGGGTCGCGCTCGCTTGCCGTCATCGCGCAGGAATTGCGCGAGCGCCGCATGCTCGTCCTGCTCGATAACTGCGAACACGTTCTCACGCCTGCGGCGAGTCTCGCCGATGCGCTTTGCACGGTGAGCGATTCCATTCGCGTGCTGGCCACGAGCCGCGAACCGCTCAAGGTGGTGAGCGAGCATCTTTACTGGGTCGCGCCACTCAGCGTGCCCGCGCCAAGCGCCTCGGGCGTCGACATAAAGCGATGCAGCGCCGTGCAACTGTTTCTGGCTCGCGCGCGCGCCATCGACCTGCGCTTTTCGTGCGATGAACGCAGTATGGAACTCATCGGCACCGTTTGCCGGCGGCTGGACGGCATACCGCTCGCCATCGAACTGGCTGCATCGCGCGCCACGATACTCGGTGTCGAAACCCTTGCGGCGCATCTCGATGACCGCTTTCGCATGCTCACGGGCGGCAATCGCACGGCGCTGCCACGGCATCAGACCTTGCGCGCGACGCTCGACTGGAGCCACGCCTTACTCGATGACGCCGAACGCACGACCCTGCGCCGCCTCGGCATTTTCGTGGCGGACTTTTCGATGGAAGCGGCGGTCGCCATCGTCGGCGACGATGCATTGCGCGAGTTCGATGTGATCGCGGCGGTAACGGGACTCGTGGAGAAATCGCTCGTCGCACGGCAGACGGGGAACGGCCGAGCGGCGTATCGTCTGCTGGAATCGACACGCGCCTATGCTTTGCAAAAACTCGATGACAACGGCGAGCGGCAACGCGTATCGCTCGGTCACGCCAATCATTTCGCGAGCCTTTTGAACGACGACGCGCAGCATGGCGGCGGACATCACTCCGAAGGTTGGCAACGGCGCATGCGCGACATGCTCGGCGACCTGCGCGCCGCGCTGACATGGACGCTTTCGCCCAAAGGCGATGCCATTTTGGCGGAAACGCTGTGCGTGAAATTCGTCTCGCTGCTGTTCGAACTCTCGCTCGTCGAGGAATGCTGCGTGTGGGCGCGGCGCTCGCTTGCCGCGCTGCAAACCGGACGCGAGGCGGAAGCTTTCTCGCATCGCTGCATGCGCGTGCGGATGCGTCTGCAGGCGGCGCTTGCTGCCGCGCTCGTCTATGTGCATGGTCCGGACAAGGAGACTCGCGCGTTGTGGTCGGAAGTGCTGGCGTTGTCGCTGGCGCTGGCGGATCGCGTCTTCGAGGCGCGCGCGCTCTGGGGCATGTGGAACGCGAGCCAAAGCGCGGGCGAAGTGCGCAGCGCGTTGTCGTTCGCCCGGCGCTTTGCGGCACTCGCCGCCGATTCGCAGACCACCGACGCCGAGCCGGAATCGACCGATGTGCTGCTCGGCTATCGGCTGCTCGGCATTGCTTCCCACTATGCGGGCGAACAGGCGAAGGCGCGGGCATCGCTCGAACACTTTCTGCAGCATGCGGCGCGCTTGCAGACGCGTATGCCGCTTGGGAGATCGGTCGATCAGCGGATCGTCGGGGAGGCCACGCTTGCGCGCGTGCTCTGGCTGCAAGGCGCGCGCGACGAGGCGCGGCGGTTGGCCGAAGCGTGCGTCGTGGATGCATGCGCCGCCGAGCAGGCTATCGTGACCGCTTATGTGCTGATCGAAGCGCGCATCCCGCTGGCGTTGCTCTCGCGCGAACGGGAGGCGGCGCGGCAGGCTATCGACATGCTGCTTGGGATTTCGATGCGCACGGGTTTGAACGTTGCGCAGGCGTGCGGCGCGGCATTCGACGCGTACCTGATTTCGCTCGATGACATCACGCCCGACGTCCTTCAAGCGTTCGACGCGGCGTTGAAGGAACTCGATACGCTCGGCTTCAACGCGCCGCGCTCCATGCTTGCCGCGCAATATGCGCGTGCGCTCGGGCAGGTGGGACGGCACGGCGAAGCCATCGACACGACCGTGCGCGCGCTCAAGCGTTGCAACGACAATGGCGACGCGTGGTATGCGAGCGAACTCTTGCGCACGCAGGGCGAACTTCTGCTGATGGGGCCGCCGGGCGAGGCCGTGTCGCTCGATGCGGAAGTCTGCTTTGCGTCCGCGCTGGAAACGGCGTCGATGCAGGGTAGCGATTCGTTCTATCTGACCGCGGCCACGAGCTACGCGCGTCACTTGCATGCGAGCGGCCGCAACGCGCAGGCGATGACGGTGCTGGAAACGGCGTGCGCGCGCTTTTCGCAATGGCGCGAGTGGGACGATTTTCGCGCGGCGTTGCGCCTTTTGAACACGCTCAAGACTGCGTGCGATTCAGCAGAGTCGGCGGATTCGGCGGATTCGAGGGAAGCGAGGCGCTGAGTCATCTGCTTGCTCTGGCGCGCGAGTTGGACAAACTTGTGCGCGGCTCCGTGCCCTCTGAATACGCTAAGAACGCGTTCGATTCGGCGCATTCGATGGAAGGCGGCGTTGAGCCGATCTCACGCGAGCGCCATGCGGCGATGCGTCCGCCGCACGCCTTTCAGAACCGCATCGCCATCACGCGGCCGCGATGCGTTGATGCGCGGCTTCATCGATCAGGTCCGGGCGGTCGAGCTGATCGACCC
>NZ_JALQDW010000041.1:0-123245 GCF_023631025.1 Caballeronia sp. GACF4 | reverse complement strand
CGAGTCGCTCGGCGGCCCGCCACGGTTTGAGCAGTCCGTCGACCACTGACTGAATCACTTTGAATCGGTCCAACTCGCGCATCGACATGGTAATCGTGTCCGTTGCAGCCATCGCGGTCTCCTGCGCCGAAGCATCGGCGCGGGGGTAAGCTTAGGCGGCTCGAAGCGGACATTTGAATCTGGCTAAAAGCGGACATTACAATCTAGCCGCTACAACGCGAAACTGCGCTAATTAAGATTATGTAAATTACCAAATGACCAATGTTCGTTGAACACAGCCCGACGGACTCTCGGTTAATCCAGAGCCACTAAACGGTGGCAAGCCGCGCTTTCAGTCAATCGCATACCTTCCCCTCGGCCCTCAAACGGCTTCCCGCCCGCACACATACAGCACCCGCTATTCGAGGCGGCGAAGGCACGCATTCTCGTGAAGGCGCGACGGCCGCTTTCCGGCGCCGCGGAACAACTGCTGAGTTGGATTCTTCAACGAATGAGCGTATTCGCGGCAAGCGCTTGAGGCCGCGCTCACACTTTCAGGACTGAGCGATGTCGCGAAGGATATGTTCACTTTCACTCTTGGCTTCCATCACGTATGAAATTCCGGAGGCCCGAAGCAGCCCACGCAGGTCTGCGTATGAGTCAAAAGTAATTGGACCGGGCGCACATTCCCTGTGCGTTGATGGATCAACGATGCCTTCATGCGAAGCGTTGTGCACGTGCCGCACGCGGCGGCGTCCAGTCCAGTTGATGCGATCCAACGATAGACCATGCGAGCATGCTGGCGCGTCGATAGACACGCTGCCACCTGCAGCCGACTCGGTAAAGTAAATCGATAGATTTCAGTCGATCTGAACTCTGTCGAGAATCTCGTCCGAACCTACCTCGAGAGGAGCGAAATTGGTCGAGCGCACATAATCCGGTCGCGGCTGCTTCACCTGTTCTGGCTTGTTCTCCACCTGGTTGTAGACAACATAGGCTTGCCATCGATCGTCACCTGAAAGGTTGTGACCGGATGAATGCACGATGTTTGCGTCGAAGAACACCACTGTTCCCGGTCGGCCGATGATAGGCACGGCCTTGGGATGGCTGGACAAGATATCGAGCATGGTCGGCTTGGGTACCACGTAAAAGCGATAACCGGTCGTCTCATCGAACGTTGGATCGAGTGAGCCTAGTTTGTGGCTTCCCGGAATAAAGTAGAGACATCCGCCCATTTCGGTCGGCTCATCGAGCATGACCAACGCGGTTGTCATATGCGGTTCTTTCACGCCGTCCATATGCCAGGTGCCGAAATCCTGGTGCCACTGCCAGACCGAACCGTCGATTGCCGTCTTCAAATTGCACTTCGTGTGATAGACGTAAAGTTGGGGATCGTTGATCAATTGTTGTGCGGGTTCGAGCAATCTGGGCGAGCGCACTGCGGAGTGAAAAATCGGCGATGCCGTTGGACTGGCGGTCTCATGAACTTTATAAATCGTTTTTGCAATGCCGCCCGTTTTTTCACGAACGAGATGGTCGGTGTCGATTTTTTGGATTCGGCGCAACTCGCTCTTCATATGCTCGACTTCTTCTTTCGAGAAAAGCTCTGGCAGAACCACGAAGCCATCGCGCTCGTACGCTTCCAACTGCGACGTCGTAAGTTTCATGAGGGAATCTCCTGACTTGTTAGTGTGGTCTCATGATCCTAAGAGCGTTCGCATCCAATGTAAAAGATATAATAGGTCGCGTATCGATACTCAAAAGGTTCCAAATGGAACTGCGTCATCTTCGCTATTTCCTGACGGTGGCACGCACACTCAACTTCACGAAGGCGGCGGACGAACTGCACATGGCGCAGCCGCCGTTGAGCCGGCAGATACGGGAACTGGAAGAAGAAATCGGCGTAGCGCTTTTCGAGCGCCGAGGCAAACGCGTGTTTCTCTCATTGGCGGGCCAGGTCTTCGAGGAACGGGCCCAGCAGATTCTTAAGGACACGAACTCCGCAATCGTGGATTCGCAACGTGCAGCAAGAGGCGAAACCGGCCGGGTGGCGGTTGGGTTCTTCGAACACATTGCGTACACACTGCTGCCACCGCTCTTGCGCGATTTTCAACAGCGCTACCCTGCGGTGACCGTCGAGCTTCAATGGTTTTCCTCTGCGGAACAGATCAATGCCTTGAACCGAGGAGACGTCGATCTGGCATTCGTCCGTTCGTTGCCGCCAAATACTCAACTGAACAGCGTCTTGTTGCTCCAGGAGCCGTTTTACGTTGCCATCGCTAAAGACAATCCTCTAGCAGCCAAACGACGCATTTCCATCAAGGACTGTAAGCAGTTGCGCGTCATTAATTATCGGAAGGATGTCGCGCCGGATTATCACGCCGCCATCAACCAGTTGTGCGCGCTTGCCGGATTTTCTCCCTCCACGAGCTTTGAAATGGGCCAGATCTACGCTTCCCTTGGCCTTGTAAGCGCCGGCTTTGGTGTGACGCTCGTACCGGCGTCGGTTCAACGAACGCACATGGAAAACGTCGTCTTTCGTCCTCTGCGCGAAGAGCACACGAAGAGCGAACTCTACCTTGCGTGGAAGGAGCCCAATTCGTCTGCTGCGCTAGGCGCTTTTGTCGAACTCGCGTGCAAGATAGCCGCGCATCCGCCGCGAAAAGCGAAGGTCGAGTAAGTGCAGCGGTACCGCTTCAATTGCGATCCAAAGCTTCGTTTGCAAGGCGAAACCGTCAGCAAACCCGAATGCGACCTTTTCGGAAAACTCCGCGACAGCAAGACGGTCGTCACCGTTGGCGGTCGACATCGAGCTTCTCGCGTAATTCACAGTAAGTGCATCGGCGGCCATTACGTGGAGCAATACATTTGCATGGCTATCGGTGAAAGCCATCCGGTCGTAAGTGGCAGCACCCTCCCCCATGCTTAACGGCGTCCGCTGATGCGGTGATGGCAAACATGCGCCCTCTGCACTGAGCAGAAAAAAGAGAAGATTTTTCGTGGACGGAACAACTATCCGGGGCACGGGTTTTGGCAAGTCGGGCGCGGCTACGCGATGGCTTCGAGGCTGTCACTTTTCAGCGTGTCAGATGGAAACTGTGCATGTTCGCGAATCATTCAAGCCGATAGGATAGGAACGAACTAGCTCATCTCTTCGACTCTACCGCCCATGCAACTGAAGCTTTATCAGATAGACGCTTTCACCAGCGAAGTATTCAAGGGAAACTATGCGGCGGTAATTCCGCTCGACGCGTGGCTTCCCGCTTCGCTAATGCAAGCCATCGCCAGCGAAAACAACCTGTCGGAAACAGCGTTCATCGTGCGTCGAGACGATGGCGTTTTCGACATCCGGTGGTTCTCACCGATCAAGGAGATCGCCTTCTGCGGACACGCGACGCTGGCGAGCGCTTTCGTTCTGTTCAGACACCTCCCTCAAGACGATCACCTCGTCTTTTATGCAGAAGCAACGGGCGCGTTCTCTGTTCATCGGCGCGAGCGGGGGCTGATTGAAATGAACTTTCCTCGACGACAAAGTGAACGGATTAAAGATGTTCCGGACCAGCTCGCGTATGGTTTGTCGATCAAGCCAACGGCAGTCTTCATAAACCAGCAGTCATACATCGCCCTCTACGACACCGAAGCCGAGGTACGCGCCGTCGTGCCAAATCTGGAACTGCTCGCGCAACTTGGACCACTGGATGTCGCGGTCACCGCTCCTGGCAACCAATACGACTTCGTCTCCCGATACTTTTGGCCAGCGAACGGCGGCGCCGAAGACCCGGTGACGGGGTCCATTCACGCGGCGCTTGCTCCGCTCTGGTCCGACATTCTTGGCAAGCCGAAGCTCGTCGCGTTACAGGCTTCCCAACGAAGCGGCGTTCTACATTGCGAGATCGAACCGGAGCGTGTTTTGATATCCGGTCACGCGGTTCAATATATGGAAGGAACCATCGAACTGCCCGACTAGCGCGCGCTTTACAATGCTGCGGCTCGACTGTGCGGAAACGGCAGCGCTGCCGCAGCTCAATACCCTCCAGAATCGAGGCGCGTTCCAGAGACTCGACTCAAGCACTTACTTCGCTACCTCAACCGGAATCATTCTTCTGCCGAAGTCCGGGCTCATCGTTTCCCAAGGCTGCGTCGTCGATTAGAAGTCACGCACTTCGGCCGGGCAACGCCGACAGGCAACTGGATCGAAATGTTCATCTCGCACGATGACTTACACCGAACTTTGCACGATTCATTGCAGACACGGCCAGCAACTAAGCGCACGCCAAAGTAAGCGAAGTCCAAAGACCTCCGCACTTCACGTCCGGCTAAGCGAAGCGCGCAGCTTACCCGGCGTCACACCGTACGCTTCGCGAAAGCCGCGAATGAAGTGCGCCGAATCCGCGAAGCCACATTCGTAGGCGATCGCGGTGACGCGCTTCGCCGAGTTCAAGAGTAGCCAGCGGGCGTATCGCAAGCGCATCGTCCGGTAGAACTCCTTTGGCGTCACGCCCATTTCAGACATGAACACGCGCTCCAGTTGCCGCGCATTTGAACCGGTCATCCTGGCAATCGCGGCGATCGTCAGCGGGGCTTCGAGATTCTCCTCCATCAGCACGATCGCGTGACGCAGCGAGAGACTATCGACGGCGAGGTAGCCGAGCGCACGGCGGCGTTCGACGAAGGACGTGCCGCTCTTGCGACTCACCGTCATCTGGTGAATGACCTTCGACGCGCGGTCGGCGCCGCAATGCACGGAAATCAACCGCGTGGCGAGTTCGATGGCCGACACGCCGCCCGCGCACGTAATGCGGTTGCCGTCGATCACGTAGTCGGCGTTCGTGACCACGCGCAGGCCGGGGAACATGGACTGATAATCGTCGTAGTGAAAGGAGTGCACGCACGCGACGCGGTCGTGCATGTAGCCCGCTTTCGCCAGCACGAAGCTGCCGGTGCACAGGCCGATGAGCGGCACGCCGGCTGCGTCGGCGTCGCGCAGCGCGTCCCAGTAGCGCGGGTCGACATGTTCGAGCCTGGGCAGCAAGCCGCCGATCACCACGAAGTAGTCGAATCGCGACGCCTTCCCGGAATACGCCCGGACTGGCACGCTCACGCCGCAACTCGCTTCCACGGTGTCGTCCGTCGGCCCGAGCAAGGTCCACGTACACCGTAACTGGCGGCTCTGGTCGCCGAGATCCGCGGCGTGCCGCAGGCAGTCGCAAAAACTGGCGAGCGAAAGCAGCGGAAAGCTCGGCCAAAGTAGAAGGCCGACGCTGAGCTCGGCGCCCGCGCGTCGCGCAGATACCTTGCGATCCACGCCGTCCATGCGATCGAGCCGCTCGACAAGTCCGCGCCCGAGCGCCGCGGTATCGGACTTTTTTGCGTTCGCCATTGCCATCCATGCACTCCTTGAATGCCGTGAGGTCGTCGGCGCCAGTATAGGAGCGCCGAAAAGCGATCGGTGCGACTTGTCGCATTCGTTCTATTTTTCCGCGAGCGCGTGCAATGCCGCCTATTTCGTCGCCGTTACATTGAAGTCAGTTCCGGGGTGAAGACGGCCGGAAAGAACCGATTCAAAACAGGGAGTGCGTCATGTCAGCAGCGTTGCATCTGGCGGTTTGCGCCGCATTTGGAAGTGCGTTCGTCGTCCTGCATCCGGTCGAGGCGTGCGCCGATGAAGTAGTGAAGATCGGCCACGTCGCGCCTCTGACGGGGGCCAATGCGCACCTCGGCAAGGACACCGAGAACGGCGCACGGCTTGCCGTCGAGGAGATCAACAAGAAGGGCCTCGTGATCGGCGGACAGAAGATCACGCTTGCGCTGGATGCGCAGGACGACGCCTCCGATCCGCGCCAAGGCACACAGGTCGCGCAAAAGCTCGTGGACGACAAGGTGGCGGCCGTGGTCGGGCACATGAATTCCGGCACCTCCATTCCGGCCTCGAAAATTTATAGCGATGCCAACGTGCTGCAGATTTCGCCCTCGGCCACTAATCCGGTCTATACGCAGCAGGGGTTTCGCACGACGTATCGCGTGGTCGCCACCGACGCGCAGCAGGGTCCGGCGCTTGCCGACTATGCAGCCCGAGTGCTGAAGGCGAAGTCGGTCGCCATCGTCGACGACGCCACCGCTTACGGTCAGGGTCTCGCGAACGAATTTGAAAAGCGCGCCAAGGCGAACGGGATGAACGTCCTGTCGCACGACGCAACCACCGACAAGGCCGTGGACTTCCGCGCGATCCTGACCAAGGTGAAGAGCGAGCATCCCGACGTGATCATGTACGGCGGCATGGATGCGACAGGCGGCCCGTTCGCGAAGCAGGCCCGCCAGCTCGCAATCTCCTCGAAGGTACTGGCCGGCGACGGCCTGTGCGCAGCGTCGCTGTCGCAACTGGCGGGCGAGGCGGCGGACAACGTCGTGTGTTCCATCGCCGGCATGCCGCTCGCTAAAATGCCCGATGGCCCCGCGTTCGAGCAACGCTACGAAGCGCGCTTCGGGCAGAAGGTGCAGCTCAACGCCCCGTTCGCGTATGACGCGGTGTACATCATCGTCGACGCGATGAAGCGCGCGAATTCCACCTCGCCGGACAAGATTCTCGCGGCGATGCCCAACACCGACTTCAAGGGCGTACTCGGCGAGACGCAATTCGACGCGCACGGCGACCTCAGGCAGGGAATGATCTCGCTCTATCACTACGTGGGCGGAAATCAAACGTTGCTCGACGTCGTCAAGATGTAATGGCCGCACATTCACAAGGACGACGCAAGCCATGAACATTCTGGTGATCGGCGCGGGCGTGATCGGTCTCACGACCGCATACCGCTTGCGCGAGGACGGCCACGAAGTGAGCGTGATCGACCGGCGCACGGAGGTCGCGGCGGAAGCGAGCCGCGCCAACGGCGCGCAGCTTTCTTACAGCTACGTGGCGCCGCTCGCCGGTCCTGGCGTGCTTGCGAAGCTTCCCGGTTGGCTTATGCGTCGCGACGCCCCGGTGCGCGTCTCGCCCGCCATCGACATGAATCAGTGGCGCTGGTGCTGGCAATTCGCACGGGCCTGTACTCAGGCGATGAGCGAATCGACCACGGCGCAACTCCTTGCGCTGTCCTTTCTGAGCCGCTCGCTGATGCACGAATTTACCGCCGCCCATCCCACGCTTGCCTTCGACTACGTCCGCGCTGGCAAGCTCGTCATGCATCGAAGCGCAATGGCGATGTCGCGGGCCGCGTCCTTGCTGTCGTACCAGCGTACGCTCGGCAGCGAGCAGCAAGCGCTCGGCGTGAGCGATTGCGTCGCGCTCGAACCCGCGCTGGCCCAGGTGGCAGATCGATTCGTCGGCGGCATCCATACGCCGGGCGAAGAGGCAGGCGACTGTCACCGCTTCTGCGTGGGACTCGAAAGCTTGTTGCGCGAACGAGGCGTGGCGTTCGAGCTGGGTACGGCCGTGCGTTCGCTGTCCGTGTCGAACAAAGGCGAGGTCCGGGCAATTGCCGGAAGCCGCAGGTTGGACGCGGAACATGTTGTCGTGGCGTCGGGTTGCGACAGCGCGGCCTTACTGCGCACGATTGGCGTGCGGGTGCCGGTCTATCCGCTCAAGGGCTACAGCCTGACGCTCGATGCAGTCGCGGGAAAGGCTGCGCCCGCGACGAGCGTGACGGACTTCGACCGCAAGGTGGTGTACGCCCGATTGGGCGACCGTCTGCGCGTGGCGGGCATGGCGGACATCGTGGGGCATTCGAGTGCGATCGATGTGACCCGGCTCGCGACGCTGCGGCGCGAAGCGCAGGCCGTCTTTCCGCACGCGGGCGATTATGACGCGGCAGCCGCGTGGGCGGGCTTGCGGCCGGCCACCCCGCGCGGGACGCCGATCATCGGAGAGTCCAAATACCGGAATCTCTGGCTCAACGTCGGTCATGGCGCGCTTGGCTTCACGCTCGCCATGGGCTCGGCGCACGTGCTCGCGCAACGGATGGCCGGGCGCGAACCTTCGCTCGACGACACCCCCTTCTCGCCGCGTGCTGCATCATGAATGCGCGCGTCGTCATTGTCGGCACGGGCGGCACCATCGCGGGACGCGGTGCGTCGGCCGCGCATACCGCGACCTACGACTGCTCTGTCGAAACGGTGGATGATTTGCTCGACGCGTTGCCCGGCGCGCGCGATCTCGCCGATATCCAAACGGCCCAGCTTTTCCAGACCGGCTCTGAAAACTTCGGCAATGAGGAGTTGCTCGGGCTCGCGCGGCATGTTCGCGCGCTTCTCAAGCAGGACGACATCGACGGCGTCGTGGTGACGCACGGCACCGATACCATCGACGAGACGGCATACTTTCTGCACCTGGTGGTGCCGAGCGCGAAGCCCGTCGTCGTGGTCGGCGCAATGCGCCCGGCGTCTGCGCTCAGTGCCGACGGACCGCTCAACCTGTACAACGCGATCGTGGTGGCGTCGAGCGCGGCATCGCGCGGCAAGGGTACGCTCGTCGTTTCGAACGACGAGATTCACTCGGCGCGCGACGTCGTCAAGACCAGCACTTTCAAGCAGGAAGCGTTTCGTTCGACCTTCGGTCCGCTAGGCTACGTGGTCGAGGGACGCGCGCGTTTTTATCGGCTGGTGGCGCGGCGGCATACGGTGGAAAGCGAATGGAGCATCGACACCATCCAGACCTTGCCCGAGGTCGCTATCGTCTACGCGCATGGCGGCATCAACCGAACGGTGGTCGAACACATGGCGTGCTCCGACGTGGATGCGATCGTGTACGCCGGGACGGGCAACGGCAACGTGGCGCACGAGTTGATCGATTCGCTCGTGAAAGCGCGCGCGAGACACATTCATATCGTGCGTGCGTCGCGCACGGGCAGCGGCATCGTCATCCGCAATGCCGCACAGCCGGACGATCGCTATGGATGGATCGCAGCGGACGATCAGGTCCCGCATAAGGCGCGAATCCTGATGATGGTGGCGCTCACGGGAACGAGAACCACGCACGCGTTGCAGGAAGCGTTCGTGACGTACTAGAACCCCGACCGCGCGCCGCAGGCATGCCTGTTCCCTGGCCTCAATGCGCCCCAGCCGCCTCCGCCGAATCCCCACCCTTCACCGGCCGCGTAATCCAGATAAGCGGAATGATCAAAATGAAAATGAACGTGGACGCATAGAAGAAATCGTCGAGCCCCATGACGGCAGCCTGATTCGCCACCATCAACTCGAACGATGCGTAAGCCGCACCCACATCGATATGAAGCTGCGACTGCAATGCCGCGATGGTCTGATTGAAAACCGGATTATGGACGCTCGCCTGTTCGGTCAGCCGCACGTGATGCACGACCGTCCGATGATTCCATACGGTGCCCGCGATCGACGTGCCCACCGCCCCGCAGAAAATGCGCGCGAAATTCGACAACCCCGCCGCTGCGGGAATTCGTTCGGGCGGCAAGCCGGAAAGAATGATCGACACGAGGGGCACGAACCAGAGCACGGTTGGAATACCTTGAAGCAAGGTCGGGATGACGAGATGCCAAGCATCGACCGTACTCAAATACTGCGTGCGCATGAAGAACACACCGGACAGTCCCATGAACGCGACCGTCACGAGAACGCGGGCATCGAATAACTGTAAAAGTCGCCCGATAAAAGGCGAAAGCAATACCGTGAAAATGCCCACCGGCGCGGTGACGAGGCCGGCGTCGTAAGCGCGATAGCCGAGATACTCCTGCATCCATTGCGGCAGCAGAACGAGGTTGCCGAAGTAGAGCGCGTAGGAAACGGAAATGGCTATGGTGCCGCTGCTGAAGTTGCGCAATGCGAAGAGCCTCAGGTCGACGACCGGATGCGCCTCCGTCAACTCCCACACGAGAAAGAACGCGAAGCTGACGAGGGCGATGAGCCCCAGCGCAACGATGAAGGGCGATGCGAACCAGTCGAGGTCCCTGCCCTTGTCGAGCATCACCTGAAGCGAGCCCACCCACACCACGAGCAACGCAAGGCCGACCGTATCGATGGGCAGTTTCTTCGTCGGCGTCTCGCGCTTGCGATAGATGATCCACGTGGCGCCCGCCGCAATGAAGCCGACCGGAATGTTCACGTAGAAGATCCACGACCAGCTGTAGTTGTCGGTGATCCAGCCGCCTAGCACCGGTCCTGCGATCGGACCGACCGTGGCGGTCATCGCCCAAAGCGCCAGCGCCATATTGGCGCGCGCCTTCGGATAAGAACTCAGCAGCACGGCCTGGGACAAGGGAATGAGCGGCCCGGCCACGAGGCCCTGCAAGATCCGCGCGCCCAGCAGGAAAGGCAGGTCAGGCGCGATGCCGCAAAGCCACGAAGCGAACACGAACATCAGAATCGCGCCGACGAACAGGCGGATCTGGCCGATCTGCTGCGTAAGCCAGCCCGTCAATGGAATGGATACGGCATTCGCGGCCGCGAAGATCGTGATGACCCACGTTCCCTCATCGACCGATACGCCGAGGTTTCCCGACAGATTCGGCACGGCGACGTTCGCAATCGACGTATCGAGAACGGTCATGAAGGTCGCAAGCGCCACCACGATGGTGGCAATCACGAGCTGGCCGCCCTGCAACGGCGGATGCGGGACGGGTGCTGCGGGAGACGGCGATCCCTGCGTCATGACTGCGGTTCGGGGTTGATTGTTGTAAGCAGAAGCGGTTCTTCAGCAGGGCACGTCCTCGAAACGAGCGATTCAACCCGCTCGTCTCGCGCGCGCCGCAACTGTCGATGCCGTGAGAATAGCGGAGCTCGCTGCTTTATTAAACGCCTATTTCATAAATTCGCCTACGCGATTACTTCGCAGAAGGGTTATCCCCTAGGCAAACCGGATTGACACAGATCAGCAACAAACACACACTGTGATCACAGATCACGAGGTCAAGCCGGCTCTCTTGCTGTGCCCGTGGCGCGGACCAACGCATCAACATGCGCGAGATGCAAAAGCGCGAAATGGGCCATGCGAGCAAGAACAGCACACGCCTATCACCATCGCCCGCGCTTCGAAAAGCTGACCAAATAACAACCGTCCTACAGGAGCCAACCACATGGATTACCTCAAACTGCTCGCCCCGCCCGCCGGCTTGCGCGTACTGATCACCGGCGGCGCGTCGGGCATCGGTTTGACGATCGCGCAGGCGTTCGTGTCCACGGGCGCGCGCGTGCATGTATGCGATGTCGACGCCAAAGCCATCGATGCCCTATCGACTCATGCGACCGGATCGCCGTCGATCACCGGTACTCGCGCCGACGTATCGAACAAAGCCGACGTCACGCGCGTGTTCGACGACGTGAAGCGCGAACTCGGCGGCCTCGATGTGTTGATCAACAACGCGGGCATCGCGGGACCGACGGGCGGCATCGACGAGATCGAGTCGGACGACTGGGAACGCACCATCGACATCAATCTGAATAGCCATTACTACTTTTCGAGCCAGGCCGTGCCGATGCTGCGCGAAGCAAATGGCGGCGGCGTGATCGTTTTCATGTCGTCGGTCGCAGGACGTCTCGGCTATGGATTCCGCACGCCCTATTCCGCGACCAAATGGGCGATCGTGGGCCTCGCGAAGAGTCTCGCCATCGAACTCGGCGCGGACAACATTCGCGTGAATGCGGTGCAGCCGGGCATCGTCAAGGGGCCGCGCATGGAAGGCGTGATCGCCGCGCGCGCGAAGCAACTGAACATCAGCTATCAGGAAATGGAAGCGCGTTATCTGGAGAAAATTTCGCTGCGCCGCATGGTGACGCAAGAGGAGATCGCCGCCAGCGTGCTGTTCTTGAGCTCGCCAGCTGGCAGCGCGATTTCCGGTCAGGCGCTGTCCGTCTGCGGCAACGTCGAAACGCTCTGAATATCGCTTAATACGAGTACGAGAGGAGATCGAACACCATGGCAAGCAAACGCAAAGTCATCATCACCTGTGCGCCGACGGGCGCCATCCACACGCCTTCCATGTCGCCGTATCTGCCGGTCACGCCGGATCAGATCGCCGATGCCGCGCTCGCCGCCGCACGCGAAGGCGCATCGATTCTTCATTTGCACGCGCGCGATCCCGAAGACGGCCGGCCGACGCAAGACCCCGCGGTTTTCGAACGCTTTTTACCGCGCATCAAGGCGGAAACGAACGCGGTCATCAATCTCACGACGGGCGGCAGTCCGCATATGACGGTCGCCGAGCGCCTCAAGCCAGCGCATCATTTTCAGCCGGAAGTGGCATCGCTCAACATGGGATCGATGAACTTCGGGCTGTATCCGATGCTCGACCGTTTCAAGGACCTGAAGCACGACTGGGAACGTCAGCATCTGGAAAAGAGTCGCGATCTCGTGTTCAAGAACACCTTCGCGGATATCGAGTACATCCTGAGCTCGTGCACCGCGAACGGCACGCGCTTCGAGTTCGAGTGCTATGACACCTCGCATCTCTACAACCTCGCGCATTTCGTCGATCGCGGGCTTGTGAAAGGGCCGTTCTTCGTGCAGACCGTGTTCGGACTGCTGGGCGGCATAGGCGCGCACCCGGAAGATCTGGCGCATATGAAGCGAACCGCCGATCGCCTTTTCGGTTCGGATTATGTGTGGTCCATTCTCGGCGCGGGGCGCAATCAGATTCCGCTCGCGTCCATCGGCGCGGCGCAAGGTGCGAACGTGCGCGTCGGCCTTGAGGATTCGCTGTGGATCGGTCCTGGCCAGCTCGCCGAATCGAGCGCGCAGCAAGTGCGCCAGATTCGCCAGGTGATCGAAGGCTTGTCGCTCGACATCGCGACGCCCGCCGAAGCGCGTCAGATGCTCGCGCTCAAGGGCCACGACAACGTGAACTTCTGAAGACCGCACCGAAGCAAGCGGACGCGCGCCAAGCGACGTCCGCGCCATGACAACGAAAAGATACACGGAGACAAGTCATGAAAGCCTACCTATCTCGCCGCGACGCTTCACCTCGTCGTCCATGCGCGCCCTGCTCTTCCAATCCGTCCTGACGCCGGGAGTCATCATGTCCACGCCCAGTTCTTCGCGTAACTCAACACATGCGTCACCCCATGCGTCGCTGAACGCGCTGCTGTTTCGCAAGCTCATGCCGCTGCTCGTGATTTCGTATGTGATCAGCTTTCTGGATCGCACCAACATCGCGCTTGCCAAGCATACGATGAGCATCGATCTTGGCCTGTCATCCGCCGCCTACGGGCTAGGCGCGGGGCTGTTCTTTCTGACGTATGCCGCTTTCGAGATTCCGAGCAATCTCGTGATGCATCGTGTCGGCGCGCGCTTTTGGATCACGCGCATCATGGTGACATGGGGCGTGCTCTCGGTGGCGATGGCCTTCGTGCGCGGCGAGACCTCGTTCTATGTGATGCGTCTTCTGCTCGGCGTGGCCGAAGCGGGACTCTTTCCCGGCGTGATGCTGTATCTGACTTACTGGTTCGGACGCGAGGATCGCGCGCGCGCCACCGGCTACTTCCTGCTCGGCGTGTGCGTGGCCAACATCGTCGGCGGCCCGCTTGGCGGTGCGCTGCTGGAAATGGATGGCGTGCTCGGTTTTCACGGCTGGCAATGGCTGTTCATGGTCGAAGGCGCGCCTGCCGTGCTGCTCGCGATCGTCGTGTGGAAGATGTTGCCCGACCGGCCGACACGCGCTTCGTGGTTACCGCGCGAGGAAGCGCTGGCGCTGGAGCGTCGTCTTGCCGCCGAACAGGAAGCCATCGGTACGGGTCACGGCGGTCATACGTTTCGCGCGGCGCTGGCGGACAGACAGATTTGGCTCTCGATCTTCGTCTACTTTTGCCATCAGTTGACCATCTATACGGTCATCTTCTTTTTGCCGGGCATTATCGGATCTTCGGGGCACTTCTCGCCATTCGTCGTCGGCGTGCTGACGTCCACCCCGTGGGTCGCCGCCGCACTCGGCGCGGCCCTTTTGCCGCGCTTCGCGAGCAATTCATCGCGCAGCCGCCGCATGCTCGTGGGCGGCCTGCTGATCATGGCCGCGGGCATGCTGGTCGCCGCCTATTCGACGCCCGTCATCGGCTTTCTCGGCGTGTGCGTGTCCGCTTCGATGTTCTTCGTGGTTCAGTCGATCATCTTCACGTTCCCGTCTTCGCGGCTTTCAGGCAGCGCGCTTGCGGGCGGACTCGGGCTCGTCAACACGTGCGGGTTGCTCGGCGGCTTCGTCGGGCCCACGGTCATGGGGATCATCGAGCAATCGACCGGCAAGGCGATGAACGGGCTGGTGTGTCTTGCTGTCGCGCTGATTGTCGCGGCAATATGCAGTGTGCGGTTGCGGCACGGCCATGAAACACGCAAGACGAGCGATGCGGATCGACGGGCGACGAACGCGGCTTGAACGATTGATGGCTTTCCGGGATGCGGAATCGGCGAGCGGGCTTGTTCATCCGCTTGCCGATGGCACGGTTAACTTCGGCTCGTCAGGGACATGTATCGGGCACGCGTTGACCTTGGCGATGAGCGACCCTAGCAAAACGCGTCGCCTCAACCAAGGTGGCGATCATCGCCAACTACGACACTGCGAATGCATCTCGCCGTCATTCAACGCCATTCGCCACGGCATCAGTCGTCTTTCCGGCGAGCGACGTCACCGGAAAAGTGCGCGCCGACAAGCTCACGCGCCGCTTCCCACAACTGCGACGACCCGCGTGCAATCACAGGCCCGTACCGCTCCACGACCTGTTGCTCGTTCACGCCGTTCTCCGTCCACGTGCCTCCGCCAGTCAAGGTATTGATCAGCAACGGCTGCAGCCGATCGAGCGATTTGGCGAAGATCGCCTCCGGTGTCTCAGCCGCCTCGAATTCCATCCATAGTTTGCGCAGTTCGCGCCCTTGATCGTCGGGCAATAACCCGAAGATTCGCTCCGCGGCCCGTTGCTCCGATTGCTCGATCGACGCGGAATCCGCGCCTGGCGCGTGCAGCGGATGATCGCCAGCATCGATCTCGACGATGTCATGCACGAGCAGCAGTTTGATGACATGAAAACTGTCGACATCCTTCGCGCAATCCGAAAACACCAGCGCGAACATGGCCAGATGCCACGAGTGCTCCGCCGAATTCTCCCTGCGGCTGCGGTCGATGAGCGGCGACTGCCGCATAACCGATTTCAGCTTGTCCAGTTCGATGAGAAACCCGAAGCGCCTCGAGAGCGGCTCGACCTCTTTGTCTTGGTTCAAATTCACTCTCCCGGAAGACGGTTGCACACGAGGAGAAGTCTACCGCTCGTCCTAACCTCCTCGCGCCGCGTGCACGAACCGCCGCACCTTGTCTTCATCGACGGGATTCCACCACACGCCGCCCACCTTCAGCGAACTCGCGACGATCACCGCATCCACGACCGACAAAATCTCCGCGACGTTGGTTTCCGTGCAGCCGCTGCCCACCAAAAGCGGAAGCCTGGTCGCGGCGCGAATCTGCCGAAGATAATCAAGGCTCGCGACATCGCCCGTGCGCTGGCCGGTGGCGATGATCGCATCGGCATCGAAGAATTCGACATCGCGCACGAGTTCCTCGAGCGCACGATCCGCGACGATTGCATGCGCGCCGTGCTTCACGTGCGCGTCCGCAAACACGCGGATGCCTTCCGCGCGCAACCGCGCACGATATCGCAAGGCCCGCGCCGCCTCGCCTTCGATGATGCCTTCGTTGGCCACATAAGCATTCGCCCACTGATTGACGCGCACGAACGCGGCATTGCTCGCGGCCGCGATGGCAAGCGCCGGCACCGAAGCGTTGGCAAGCACGTTGATGCCGATAGGCAGGCCCGTCTCGCGCGCAATCCGGTCCGCGCTCACGGCCATGAACGCCGATGTTTCCGGTCCGATGTCATCCGGTTTTGCGAACGGCACGTCGCCATGATTTTCGACGATGAGACCATCGACGCCGCCTGCTGCATACGCGCGGGCATCGGCAAGAGCGGTTTCGTATAGCGCCTCGCTCGTGCCTCCGTCGTAGCGCGGCGCGCCGGGAAACGCCGGGCAGTGAATCACGCCTATGACCACGCCGCGCGGGCGGCCGAAAATATGCGCGATGCTGTCGGTGCGTCCGCGTCCAACCTCGTGTCCGGTGTCCATGAGAATCCTGTCGAAGTATCGGTCAGATGAAGCGCGCGAGTTCGAGCATGCCGCACGATCCGGAAAACTCGCCTGCGTGCCGTGCCGGCCGACCACATAGGCGGCAACGGCCATTGCGCGAGGCAGGATGTTGCGCAGACGATGGCCGTGCGCGAGCCCAGCCGCGAGCATGCCGCAGAGTGCATCGCCTGCGCCGACCGTGTCCACGGCAATGACTTCAGATGCGGGCATCTGCTCGATGCCGCCGTGCGCGCCGCACCAGACGACGCCGCCCGCGCCGAGCGTGACCAGCACGTCGGTCGCGCCTGCCGCGTGCAGTGCGAGCGCCGCGCGGCGTGCATCGGCGTCGCCCGACAGCATTTCGGCCTCGACGCTGTTGACGACGAGCACATCGACATCGGGCAGCAGCGCGTTGACCTCGAATTGCACCGGTCCCGGATTCAGAAGCGTATAGCGCCCGCCGCGACGCGCCGCGCGCAACCACGTCGCCGTCACCGTGCGCGCCAGATTGCCTTGCAGCACGATCCAGTCGCCCGGCGCGCTCACGGCGTCCAGCAACGCGGCATCCGGTGCGTAGCCGCTGGCGGCTTCGTTGCGCGTGACGATGGTGTTTTCACCGGCAGCATCGACGGTGACAATGGAAAGGTCCGTCGTGCAATCGAGATGGTCAACGTGCCGCGTATCGATGCCTTCCTCACCGAGCATGGCGACGATGCGCGCGCCGTCGGCGTCGCGTCCGACAGCCGCAAGCAACGTCACCTGCGCGCCCGCGCGTGCAGCGATCACCGCCTGATTCGCGCCCTTGCCGCCGAAGTCCAGCGTGCTACCAAGCGCAATCGACGTCTCGCCGGGCTTCGGCAACGAAGCCACGCGCAGCGTCATGTCCATCGCCGCGTTGCCGATCACGCAGACGCGCGCGCTGCTCACGATGGTGCCATCCGGTAGCCGGACATCGCTCGATACGAACCGAGCGCCTCACGCGGGCAAGCGTCGCGGCAAGCCGCGCATGCCGCGCGCGCGAGGTCGAGGTCGAGGTCGAGGTCGAGGTCGAGGTCGAGGTCGAGGTCGAGGTCGAGGTCGAGGTCGAGGTCGGCGATACTGAAATACATCATGCCGCGCGCGCCTCGGTCAGCCAGTCGAGACACTGCCGCCAAAGCCGCCCATAACCGTCCCACGCGGAGAACTCGGGCGGCAGCCAGTGCACGGACATGTCGCTTGTCCAGGCAAGCGTGCGGCCCTCGCCATACTGCCCCGCCACGAGCAACGGATGGCCCGTGTCCGGCACGGTTGCGATGAGCGTCGCACCTGGCTTCAACTCGACTTCGTTGTAGCCGAGCAGATGCGGCCATTGCATGCCGAGGCCCTCTATCACCGGATGCCGCGCGACGATACTCGGCGTGAACCCCTCGGGCACTTCCACGCGGTCGTCCCACGCGAGGCACTTCACGGGCAGCACGTCCTCGACGGGCGTATTGCGAAAGCGCGCACTGCCGTTGATGCCCTGAAAGCTCAGATAGCCACCGATCATCATGAGACCGCCGCCTGCCTCCACATACTCGCGCAACAACTTCAGGCGGTTCGGCGTGCGCTTGCTATGCACCCACGTATCCGGATGCAGCAAGAGCGTATTCGCGCCGATGTCGGAAAGAATGATCGCGTCATACTCCTCGAGCCCTTCGAGCGTCGTGGGAAATCGCGTCTGCGCGTCGTGACTCGGCATGTGCGTGACCGCGTACCCGGCGCTGTCCTTGAAGAGCGCGAGAAACTGCTCGGAGCCGGTGTGATACGTCACCGACGCGAACAGATCGAAACCCTTCACATGGGTTGCCGTGCTGGTCCACGACTCTCCGGCGAGCAGGACTTTCTTCGTCATTCTCAATCTCCTTGAACGCGACGGCTCGTCACGCCAGATGCCGCCGCCGAGAACACGCGAGCGGGATTGGTCACGAGCATGGTTTCGATCTGCGCGTCGCTCACGCCGTGGCGTCTGAGTCTCGGCACGAAGTGTTCGAGGATATAGCCGTAGCCGAAGCCGCCGTAACGCGTGAGCATCATCTTGAGGAACACGTCCTGCGAGAGCAGCAGATTGCCGATGAACCCCGCATCGATGAGCGCGCGGATAGCGCGCGCGTTCTCTTCATCGGACGGCGATTGCGCGTCTTCGTCGGCGTAGTAGTAGTCCATGCCGATCATGTCGTATTCGAGCCACGCACCGCGCCGCGCGATGGAATGCTGATACTCGATATCCGCGTGGCTCGGGTTCATGTGACAAAGCACCGTATGCGCGAGATCGGCGCCCTCGCGCTCGACGATATCGAGCACGCGATGTCCATGCCGCACCCATCCCGGCAGATGCACCGAAAGCGGCACGCGCGTGGCGGCGCTCGCGCGAGCCGCCGCGCGCAGCGACTTCTCTTCTTCCGCCGTGAACGCCGCCGACACGCCGATTTCGCCGATGAGCCCCGCGATCACATCTGGCTTGCGCTCGGCGCCGCCCACGTCGAAGATCATCTGCGCGGCGAGTTCGTCGATGGAACGCTCGCGCACGTACGCCGGATGCGAAGGCTCAAGATAAAAGCCCGTCGACATGACGATGTTGAGCCCCGTGCGCCGCGAAATGCGCTGCAGCGCGAGCGGATCGCGGCCAATGCCGAGGTTGGTCGGATCGACCACCGTCTGGCCACCCAATTCGCGGAACTTCATCAGTTCCTCGGTGGCGGCATCGACATCGAATAGCTGGCAGTTGTCGCGGTTCATGAGCGGATTCATGCGCAGCGCGCCCAAAATGCCGACATGCACCTTCTGCTCGCCGATATGCCGTTCGCCGCAACAAGCCGGCGCGACCCATTTGCCGGAGGCATCGACCAGAATATGCTCGTGCATCAGCGTGATGCCCATTTGCTCGACCGGTAGCGGACCGAGCACCGTCATCACGTGGCCGCTGCCGACACCTATGGGCAGCGTCGCCGGATGACCGAATACGGGTTTCGTCGACATCATGTTCAGCCCTTCTTTCCACGCCGGGCGGAAAAGATGCGCGTGTTCAGCCAGATCGCGAACAGCATGATGGCCCCCTGGATGATCTGCGTATAGAACGGCGACACGTGAACCAGAATCAGCCCGTTGCCGAGCACGGCAATGGTCAGCGCGCCGAGGAGCGTGCCCAGAATGGTGCCGCGGCCGCCGAACAGATTGGTGCTGCCGAGCACGACCGCCGCGATCACCGCGAGCTCGAAGCCGACGCCCTGATTCGACGAACCGCTCCCGAGCCGCGCGGTCGTAATGAGCCCGGCGAGCCCCGCCGCGATGCCGCTCAGCACATACACCTTGATGATGACGCCGCGTGTATCGACGCCCGCGCGCCGCACGCCTTCCGCGTTCGTGCCGATCCCGATGATGTAGCGCCCGAAGCGCGTATGACGCAGCACGACCCATCCGGCGAGCATCACGGCCACCGCGATCACGGCGGGCAGCGGAAGTCCCAGGAACCACTCGCGGCCGAGCGCGACGAACCAGCCGTTGCCATCCACGGGCACGGAATAGCCTTGCGTGATGAGAAGCGCCGCACCGCGCACGATCGACAACGTGCCAAGCGTGACGATGAACGCGGGCATGCCCGCGATCGCGATGAAGTAGCCGTTCGCGAGCCCGATGACCCCGCCGAGCACGAGGCCGCCGATCAGAACGAGCGTATCCGGCATGCCCGCGTGCAAAGCGATGGCCGCGAGCGCGCCGACGAACGCGAGCGTCGAGCCCACCGAAAGGTCGATGCCCGCGGTGGTGATGACAAGCGTCATCGTCGTGGCGACGATCAGCAACGGCGCACTCTGACGCAGCACGTTCAGGAGATTGCCGGTGGTGAGAAAAGTGTCGGTGGCGATGCTGAACGCCACGACGCAGATCGCGAAGAAGGCCGCGATGCTCGCGACGCCTGCACGATGGCCCAGCCGGTGCGACAGCGAAAGCGCGCGCCGTGCGGAAGATTCGGAGGACACGGTGGTACCCATGATCAATGTTCGGCGTGTGGACGCGCGGAGCGCGCGTTGAATTTGTGCCCGACGATCAGATCGACGATCTCCTGCAGATTCGTCTCGCCGATAGGCCGGTCCGCGATGGCGGTGCCTTCGTACATCACCGTGATGCGGTCGCAGACCAGAAACAGGTCCTGCAGCCGATGACTGATGAGAATCACGCTGACGCCGCGCGCGCTTACGGTTCGCACGACATCGAGCACCGCTTCGACCTCCGCGACGGCGAGCGCGGCAGTCGGCTCGTCCATGATGAGCACTTTCGGATCGAACGAAACCGCGCGCGAAATGGCGATGGCTTGACGCTGTCCGCCCGACAGATTTTCCACGTCGAGTTTCGTGTCCGGAATGCGGATGCCGAGCCCGTCCAGCATGGAACGTGCATCGCGATGCATCTTCGCGTGATCGAGAATCGGCATGCCGAGCACGCGGCGCATGGGCTCGCGGCCGAGAAACAGATTGCCCGCGACATCGACCGTATCGCACAAGGACAGGTCCTGATAGACCATCTCGATGCGATGCGTGCGGGCATCGCCCGGATTGTCGAAATGGACCGTCTTGCCGTCGATCTCGATCGATCCGCGGTCGGGCACGACCGCACCCGACAGCACTTTCGACAGCGTCGATTTGCCCGCGCCGTTGTCACCGACGAGGCCCAGCACTTCGCCCGGCGCGACATCGAGATTCACGCCGCGCAACGACTGTATCGCGCCGTATTGCTTGGTGATGCCGCGCATCCGCACACGCAGCGGCGCGCCTGTGTCCACACTCGACATGAGGCTCTCCCGGTTTGGACGCGGCCTACTTGAACACGCTGCGATACTTCGCCACGTTCGCCTTGGTGACGATGGTCACCGGAACGGAGATGTTCTTCTCGACCGGTTGCTTCGCGATCAGCTTGAGCGCGGCGTTGACGGCCGCCTTGCCTTCGCCTTCCGGGTCCTGCTGCACCACGGCCACGACAAAGCCCTGATCGATGCCCTTGATGGCCTGCGCGCTCAAGTCCCAGCCGAAAATCTTGACGCGATCCGTCGCGCTTTGCGCCGACACGGCGGCCACGAGACCGATCAAGGCCGGTTCGCCGGTTGCATAAACGACCTGCATGTTCGGGTTGCCGGAGATGAGATTTTCGGCGGCCGTCTGCGCCTGATCCTGCACGTTCTGGCCATCGACCGTGGACACGATCTTCGCATTGGGCGCGCCCGCGAGACCGGCCTTGAAGCCGTCCAGACGCACGTTCTGAATGTACGAATTCAGCGCGCCAACCACGCCCACGCTTGCCTTGCCACCAAGCGACTTCTTGACGTAATCGGCCGTGTAAGTGCCGATGTCCTTGCCGACCTTGAGATTGTCGACACCGACTTGCACGTCGTTATCGCCGTTCACGATAGCGTCGATGGTGACGACCGGAATGCCGGCCTTCTTTGCTTCGGCAATCGCCGGCTTGATCCCGTTCACGTCGATGGCGACCACGAGAAGCGCATCCACCTTCTGCTGGATGTATGTCTCGATGGCGTTGTTCTGCGCGTTCGGGTCATTGTTCGAATTGAAGATGGCGAGGTCCGCACCCGCGGCCTTCGCGGCCTTTTGCGCGCCGTCATCCATCTGGGTGAAGAAGAGCGCTTCCTGATTGATCTGGACCAGCGCGATTTTCTTCTTGTCGGCGGCGTGCGCGCCGCCCGATAGTGTAATCAGCGATCCGGCGGACATCACGGCGACCGCGGACATGATCCGGCGTGAAAGCATGGCGTTCATCACAGCTCCTCCATCGCAAAGGCGCAGAACGAGCGACTCGTCGGCTGGTCCTGGCATGGTTGAAACTTCAGAGGGCGCGGATGAAAACGCGCCGCTTTGTAAACCGGTTTACTTAGGCTACGGCCGACGCCCCTTTCGTGTCAACCGGTCAAAATTAGAATTTGCGTGGAGTGGCGTTGACGCTGAGTTCAGCGCGAACGTGGCGGCGCGACGGACGCGCGTTGGATCAGACTCACGGGCAGCCGCCGCACGGCGGACGGTCCGCCGCCCGAAAGACGCGCAAGCAGCAACTCGACGCCCGTGCGGCCGAGATCGCGCGCGGACTGCCGAAGCGTCGTGATGGGCGGCATCAGCAGGCTCGCAAACTCCATGTCGTCAAAGCCGACGATCGACATATCGCGCGGCACGTCGATACGTCGATCGCGCAGCGCTTCGAGCAGGCCGACCGCGAGGTAATCGCTCGCCGCGAAAATCGCCGTGGGCGGCGACGGCAGCGCAAGCAGACGGCCGAGCGCCGTCGCGCCGAACTCGCGCTCGTACGAGCCGAAACAGACGAGCGTTTCATCGAATTCGATATTCGCCTGCGCCAACGCCCGCCGATACCCTTCGCAACGCTCCTGCACGGTGAAAAGACCGAGCGGGCCGCTGATATGAGCAATGCGCCGATGCCCCGCCTCGATCAGATGCTGCGTGGCGAGATAGCCGCCCTGCACGTTATCGACGAGCACTTTGGGCACGTCCGCGCCGGGCACGTCCTCATCGATCACGACGATATTGCCGCGCGTGCCGATGAGCGTGCGCAGCGTGCCGTCGTCGGGACGGTTGGAGACGAGGATCAGGCCATCGAGATGCTGAATGTCGAGCCAGCCGACATACAGCGATTCGCGAGCGAACTGGTTGCGCGTGATGCACAAGGACAGACCGTAGCCATGCTCGGAAGCGGCCAGCTCGACTTCGTCGGCGATCTCCGCGAAGAAAGGATTCGCCACGTCCGGCATGGCCAAGCCGATAGTCTCGCTGCTGCCGAGGCTCAGGCGCCGAGCAAGGCTGTTTTGCCGGTACTTCAACGCCGCGATGGCGGCGTCGATGCGTTCGGCTGTGTCCGGCGGCAACGCGAGGCTGCCGTTCAGGTAGCGCGATACGGTCGCCTTCGAGACCTTGGCATGTTCCGCCACTTCGCGAATCGTGGACACTTTGGGCACAGCGCGTTCCGGCTTGGAAAAGCCTGAGTGTAGCCTCGTTCTCGCGCCAGCCGTCATCGAGGCATCGCGAACGCGCGCTTGTGCGCCTTATTCCTGCTTGGCGGAAAGCGCCGCATACGCGCCGTCTTGCGTATCCCAGCCGCCGCCGAGCGCCTTGTACAACGCGACGAGATTCGTCGATACCGTCGCGGTGCTGTCGACCCATTGCTGCTCGGCGGTGAGCAACGCCTTTTGTGCCGTCAACACGTCGAGGTAGCTCGACAGGCCACGAATGTAGCGCTTGTTTGCAATGTCGAGCGCGCGTTTGGAAGCCTGCACGCTTGCGTCCAGGCGATCGCGGCGGCGCTGCTCGGCGGCGAATCCCGTCAGCGCGTCATCGACTTCCTGGAATGCCGACAGCACGGTCTTGCGGTACGTGATCGCCGCTTCCTGTTGCTGGGCTTCCCGCAACGCGAGCGTCGCACGCAAGCGGCCACCCTCGAAGATGGGAAGCGAAAGACTCGGCCCCGCACTGTAGCTGCGCGCGCCCCAACTACCGAGATTCGTGAATTGCGTAGCCTGAATGGCGACGCTTCCCGACAGCGTGATCTTGGGGAAGAAGTCCGCCTTCGCCGCGCCGATGCTCGCCGTTGCCGCATGAAGCTGCGCCTCCGCCTCGCGGATATCCGGCCGCCGATGCGCCAGTTCCGATGAAAGCCCGACCGGCACGCGCGGCGGCGCCATCGGCACGGTGGATGGCGGCGACAGCTTCGCCGCAAGCGCTTGCGGGTACTCGCCAAGCAGCACGCCGATGGCATTGATCAGCTTCGCTTCCTGCTGCTCTTCCTGCGGAATATCCGCGGCATTCGATTCGGCCTGGCTCTGCGCATTGGCGACATCGAGATCGGTAGCGAGTCCATGCTTCGCGCGCTCCTCCGTGAGTTGCACGGTACGCTCTGCAAACGCCAGATTCTCTCGCGTGATACGCAGCTTTTCCTGCGTCCCACGCAGATTCAGATAATCGCGCGCGACTTCGGCGGCGGTCGAGACGATCGCATCGTGCCGCGCCTCGTTCTGCGCTTCGACCGTGGCGCTCGCGCTTTCCGTCGTGCGTCGCACGCGGCCCCAGAGGTCGAGTTCCCACGATGCATCGAAGCCATACTGATACAGATTGAACGGCGGCAGTGCGTTTTGCGCCGCGCTCGACGTCGGGACACCGCCTTGCCGTCCGCCGAGTCCGTTCGTATCCGTGGCCGATGACCCGCCGCCGCCCAGCAAGCCGATGACGCCATCGGCGCTCTGCAGCTCGCGCGTGTAGGAAGCGTTGCCGTTTAGCGTCGGAAGCTCGTCGGCCTTCGTCTGGCCAAGCTGCGCACGCGACTCCAGGAGCCGCGCCGCCGCGACCTTGATGTCGAGATTGCTGTCCATCGCGCGCGTGACGAGCTCGGTCAGCACGGGATCGCCGAAGCTGTTCCACCATCGCGGATCGACAGGTTCGGGCACCGCGACCGACCGGTTAGCCTCGCTCGTGGACTGCGTTTCGGGCCACGGCGCCGGTGTCTGCAATGCAGGACGCTGAAAGTTCGGGCCGACCGTGCAGGCGGACAGAAAAGCGACAAACGGAATCCATCGATAATCAATGCGCATTGACTTGTGCCCCCTTCGGCAGCTTCGGCAACAAGATACAGACGGGACACAGCACGAGTGATATGACGCCGAGCATGATGAACACGTCGAGATAACTCATGACGGACGCCTGTTGCTCGACCCGTCCGGCGATGGAGCCGAGCGCATTCACGAAGCCGTTATACGGCGTGATGTGCTCGGCGAGCCGTGCATGATGAAACTGATCGCGCCACGCCAGTTGCGTCGTCACGAGCGACACGCCGAAGCTGCCGCCGAGATTGCGCATCATGTTGATGAGCGCGGATGCGTTGTTGTTCTCTTCCGGCGGAATACCGATGAACTGCACGGTCGAAAGCGGAATAAAGAGGAACGGCAGCCAGATGACCTGATAAAGCCGCGACAACGAGACATCCCAGAAGCCGATGTTCAGATCGAGACCCGCCGAATGCAGTAACGCGACGCCCGTGCCCGCAAGCGACATCATCACGAGCCATTTGGGCTGGAACACGCGCCCGGTCACGATGCCCGCCACGGGCATGAAGAACAACGTGACGAGACCACCCAGGCCAAGTGTGAGGCCGGCGTTGGTGGCATCGTAGCCAAGCAGTTCCTGCGTGAATTGCGGCAGGATCTGCGTCGTGCTGTTGATGATGAACCCGAACGCGAACATGACGCCGCAACTGATGGCGAATGCGCGCGACTTGAAAAGCCGCAAGTTCACGATTGGTTGCGCGGTCGTCAGTTCGCGAATGACCAGCGCCACCAATGCGACGCATGCAACCGCCGCGAACGAGCAGATGAAGTTCGACGAGAACCCGTCCTCGCGCTCGAATTTATCCAGCACGATCTGCAGGCAGCCGAAGCCGACCGCCACCAGAAAGAAGCCGAGATAGTCGATGCGCAAGCCTCGGTCGAGCAGCGTGCGACGCTCTTGCTGAACGAGCTTGCTGTCGCTTACGAACATCCACGTCAGGACGAGCGACACCATCCCCACCGGCAGGTTGATGAGGAACACCCAGTGCCACGAATAGTTCTCGGTGATCCAGCCGCCAAGCATCGGTCCGATGGCGGGTGCCGTGACGACCGTAAAGCCATACAGCGCAAACGCCATCGCGCGCTTGTCCGGTGTGAACGTGTCCGCGAAAATGCTCTGCTCGACCGGCGCGAGACCGCCGCCGCCCAGTCCTTGCAGCACGCGAAAGACGATCATCATCGGCAGCGAGGTGGCGAAGCCGCACGCCACCGAACTGACCGTGAACAGGAACACGCAGATCATGTAGAAGCGCTTGCGCCCGATCACGTTCGCAAGCCATCCGCTGATAGGCAAGACGATTGCGTTGCTCACCAGGTAGCTCGTCGTGATGTACGTGCTCTGGTCGAGACTCGCACCGAGTCCGCCGGCAATATGCCTGAGCGCCACGTTCGCGATGGTCGTGTCGAGCACTTCCATGAAGGTGGCAATCGACACGATGACCGCGATGAGCCATGGATTGAAGGGCCCCGCCGCCGACCTCGGCAATGCTGCGTGCGTAGCGGCCATGTCAACGTACCGTCACGCGCGGACTGACGGATAGACCCGGCGCGAGCGGCATGTTGCGCCAGTCATCGCCATCGAAGACGATCTTCACGGGCAGACGCTGCACCACTTTCACGTAATTGCCCGTGGCGTTTTCCGCAGGCAGGCTGCTAAACACCGAGCCCGTACCGCGTTGCAGACTCTCGACATGCGCGTGGAGAACCTTGTCCGGATAAGCATCCACGGTGACATCCACGGGTTGTCCCACGTTCATGTGAACGAGCTGCGTTTCCTTGAAATTCGCGGTGACCCACATCTCGTCGGGCACCACTGCAACGAGCGCCTGTCCGGGCGTCACGTAGTTGCCAAGGTTCACGGTGCGGCGCGTCACCTTCCCTGCCTGCGGTGCGACGACTTCCGTGTAGCTCAATTGCAGCTTCGCGTTATCGACATCCGCATGCGTCTGACGCACCGATGCCTGAGCAGCGTCGATCTTGGTTCGTTGCGACGCGACCTGCGCTTCGCCCGCCTGAACGGCCTGCTTCGCGCTATCGAGCCTCGCGAGCGCGCTCTTGGTGGTCGCCTGACTTTGTTCGAGTTGCTGACGCGTGATGGCGGCCGGGTCCGTGCCCGTATAGCGCGCGAGATCCTGCTGCGCCTGCAGTAGATCGGCCTGCGCGACGCGCACCTGCGCGGTCTGCTGCGCGAGATTGGCTTGCTGATACAGCAGGTCGGCATGCGCCTGCGCAACTTGCGCAACGGCATTGGCTTCCTGTGCCTCGGCTTGTTCGAGCTTCACTTCGAAGTCGCGTGGATCTATGCGCAAGAGCGGCTGATTCTTTTCGACGTGCTGGTTATCCGCCACCAGCAATTCGATCACGCGACCGTTCACCTGCGATGCAATCTGGCTTTGATTGCTGTCGATGAACGCGTCGTCGGTACTCTCGTAGTGCCGGCTATGGAGCCAGTACGCAACGCCTCCAGCCACACAAATCAGTAATACCGTTCCGCCGATGATGGCATTCATGCGCTTGCGCTTCGGGCTCATCGGCTTGGACGTTTCCTCGCCCGGCTTCTTGTCGGCTTGCTCGCGGTCGCCTTCTCCGGCATCGCCGGAGGGCTTGCTATCTTCGCTTTCACTTCCGGCCATTGCAGTCTCCCAACCAATATTGAGATGCATTCTACAATAGAACGGAACGGTATCGTTCTTTTTTAAGAAATGGCGTCTGTGTTAATCTCGCGCTGGAGATTTATGCAAGGATCAGCCGTGAAACGCACGATGAAAGATGGCAACGGACATGCCTCCCTATGCCCCATAGGAGCCATGTTCTCGCGGAAGAAAGGCCGTCCGTCCAACGCGATGGCAGGCGATGTGGAAGAGCGCATTCTGGACGCGGCGAGTACCGTCTTTCTGCAGCAGGGTTTCGCTGGAGCGTCGCTGGAGCGCATCGCCGAGGCGGCGGGCGCAGGCAAGGCAACGTTGTACAGTCGGTATCCGAGCAAGGAAGCGCTCTTCGCCGAAGTGGTCAAACGAAATTGCGAGCGGTGCTTGCGTCCCGTGTTCGAGGCGCCGCAATCCTCTGCTCTCGTCGAGCAACTCGAAGGGGTGACGCGCGCGCTCGTCACACGCTTGCTCGACGACGAGGTGATCGGGTTAATCAGAGTGGTGGTAGCCGACGCGCCGCGATTTCCGTCGCTGGCGAAAATGACACGCGAGGCGGGGCGCCTACGCGGCATCGATGCGGTCGCGAGCTTGATGGCGGAACATTCGCAAATTGCGCGCGACGCCAGTGCGCGCGCTGCCATCAAGCGCAATGCGTTGATCATCGCCACTCAGATGCTCGATGCAATCGTTCCGCCCATGCTCATGAGAGCATTGATGGATGAAAACCTCGATGATCTTCGCAACGAGATCCGCTCGCATGTCAAGCGGACTATCGCTGTATTCGTCACGGCGGGTGCGCTGAATGCGTTTTTATAGAGGCACGCAGTAGTCGCTCGACCCCTGCTTTGCATCGACGAGCAACTTTCACACGACTTCAAGCGGCGCCTTTATATGTCATCGAGCGCACGGATAGGCGACCTTCCCCGGTCATACGGCTTGGGTCCGATGACAAGATCGTACATGGCTCATTGCTCCTTCTTGAACAGGTCCTGAAAGATCAACGCCGCCCAATGCTTGTCACGGGCCTGTACGAGTTGACCGCCTTCGGCGAGCTTGCCGAGACTGACCGGCGCATAACCGAGCCGTTCGACGAGCACCGCGACGGTTGCATTGGCGCCCTCATCATCGCTCGATAAAAAGAGCACTCGGCGTCCCGCCGATGTCGCGGGTTCCTGCGCGAGCACGCGCGCAGGCAGATGGTTGAACGCCTTGACCAAATGTGCGCCAGGCAGCGCCTTCGCCACGACCGCCGAGGAAGGCAGATCGTCCAGTTCGTTCAGCGGCACGCCATAGGCATTGGTGGCGTCGATGACGACTTTGCCTTGCCAGCTAGCCATAGCCTTGGCGACATCGCGATGCGCCCAGAACGGAACCGCGAGAATGATCACGTCGGCCTTGAGCGCGTCCTGCAACGTCATAGGTACGATCTTGTCGCCTAGCTCTTGCGCGATAGGTGCGATGGATTCCGGCCCGCGCGTGTTCGCGATGCCTGCCGTGATGCCGCTGCGAGCGAATTGACGGGCAATCGCGGCGCCTACGCTGCCGCTCCCGATGATCGAATAAGTCATGAGAATTCCTTTTTTGGTTGGTCACGAGTACGTCGTTGCTTGAGTAGATCGTGGCAGCGCGTGAACGATCTGGGAAGACGGCATATCGAGATACAATCCATCACGCTCGGAGATGGATGGCCGCCATGCTCGATGGAATATCGCTGGACCAACTCAGAACCTTTATCGCCGCCGTGGATGAGGGCAGCTTCTCGGCGGCGGCGCGAAAACTCAATCGCGTTCAGTCGGCGGTGAGTGGTTGGGTCGGAGGATTGGAAGATCAAACGGGCGTCATTCTTTTCGAGCGCTCTGGACGATTCCCGAAGCTCACGCCAGAGGGCGCGTTGTTGCTCGCGGACGCTCGCAATATCGTCGCCGGGGTGGATGCGTTGAAGGCGCGTGCGAGGCTCATGACATCGGGCGTGGAAGCCGAACTCTCGGTAGTGGTCGACGTTTTCTTCCCGACTGACGTGATCAGTGCAGTCGCAAAGGCCTTCGCCGAGCAGTTTCCACTGACGCCGCTACGTCTCTTCGTCGAAGGACTGGGAGCGGCTTATCTACCCGTTCTCGACGGCCGATGCAGTCTCGGCATACTCCCGCCGCTGCCGCAGGCATTTTCATCGCTGACGAGCGAGCGGCTCGGCGACGTGCCCGTGGTCGCGGTGGCTTCGGCGCAGCATCCGCTTGCAGCCATCGGTCGCCGAATAACACGGCGTGAGCTTGGCCGCCACGTTCAACTGGTGCTGACCGACAGATCCGATCTCACGGCAGGTCGCGACTTCGGTGTGGCCTCCGCTTCGACCTGGCGCTTGGCGGACTTGTCCACCAAATACGCGTTTTTAAAGGACTGCGTGGGCTGGGGAGGCATGCCTTTGCATATGGTCGAAAAAGACATCGCCGCAGGGACGCTGGTTGTTCTCGATACGGACGAGATGCCGCCCAGCGGCTGGCTTTTGACGATGTCCATTTTTCAGCAGCCTTCGCAGCCGCCTGGACCGGCAGGCAAATGGTTCATCGAACGATTGAAGACTCAGTGGCAAAGTTGATGGTTCAAACGGCCGCTCGGGCTGTCAACGAGTCGCCTGGTAAGCGCTGCCAGTTCCGCAATCCGTGCTGACCGTACGGATCACACGCCCGGCCTGCATCAACGTGATGCTGACCTTGCAAGCCTCCCCTTTCGCCGATGACACGGCAAGCGTCGAGACCGCTCGGCTCTCGCCACCGCGCAAGTGCAAACTGCCCGACTGCGACACGTTCGACGTGCCCGACGCGCCCGACTTGAGCACGTGCAAGTCGTAGTCGAGGCCGGTGTCGTACACGCTGACGACGTACGGAACGACGCGGATCGAACCGTTGGCGGAAGTGACATCGAAGGACACGGCGACATCGGACAACGCGATCATGATCGGCTCCTTCAAGGCAAAGCGCGTCTGAATGGAAAAGCACCCGGCGCGGTGGCTATAAATATCGACCGGCACCACGCGGGGTGAAGGAGAGCATCGATCAAACGGCCGGGGGCTCGGCCGTTCGAGTCGAACACACACAACGATCTTTACTACGCCCCTTAGTGCTGAGCGATCGTCGTCGAGTTGTGGATGCCTGTTTGCGTCACGGTGGCGATGTTGCCTGAACCGGCTTGCGTGACCGATGCGTAGTTGCTTCCACCAACTTGCGTCGATGCAATGCGGTTGCCGCTGCCCGATTGCGACGAGTACAACTCGTTGCTCACGCCATCTTGCGATGCCAGCAGCGTTTCTTCCATCCCGGCCTGATACGCCACCGCATTGTTGCCGCTGCCATGCTGGAGCAGATCGAGCTTCGAGCCGAATGCGCCGACTTGCGAAAGGCCCGCCGTGTTGACGGCCGTGCCAGTCGAAACCTGGGTCGACGTGATCTCGTTGCCGCTGCCGTTTTGCTGCAACGCGCTGACATTGTTCACGCCTGAGCCACTTTGCGACACGGTCGCGCTCGAACCTGCTTCGCTCACCTGCGAAACCGAGGCCTGACTCTTCGACCCCATCTGCGACACCGTGACGTTGCCGCCTAGCGCAAGCATCGTCGAGACCGCCGCGTCGTTATTCGAGCCGGTCTGCGAGATGGAAGTCAGGTTGGCGGCCGACAAAGTCTGTGCGACGTTTGCCGTGTTGCTCGGACCGGTTTGCAGAATCTGCGTCGTGTTGCCGAGCGCGCCGAGTTGCGAGACCGTTGCCGTCTCCAGCGAGCCATGCTGCGCGATGTTCGTGGTGTTGTCGTAGCCGAGCGTCTGAGAGACCGTTGCGTTGCCGCTGGCGCCATCTTGCTGCACATTCGTGTTGTTACCCGACGACGAAGCCTGGCCCACCGATGCCACGCCAAGCGCGCCGGTCTGGCTGATGATCGTCGTGTTATCCGAACCGACATTCTGCGCAACGCTCGCCGAATTCACGCCGGTCTGATAGATCGAAGTCGTGTTGCCGGTGCCATTGTTCGAGTTCACGTTGGCGGTCGAACCACTCACGAAGCCGGTCTGCGTGATGTTGACCTTGTTCTGCACTTCGCCCGTCTGCACGACCGACGCCTTGGCGGCGGTAAGCACACCGCTCTGATCGATGTTCGTCGCATTGCCCGCACCGCCGCTCGTATTGACCGATGCATTGTTCAGCACACTCGACTGGTTGATTACGACTTTGTTGTCGCGTGAGCTCGATTCGGTGACACTCGCGCGGTTGCCGGCCGCGATAAGGCCGCCCTGCTGCGATATTGCGACGTTATCGCCGTTCGTGTCCTTCTGGTCAACCAATGCATTGTTGTATGTACCGGTCGTGGTCACGGTGACGGTGTTGTTGATGGCTTCGGCGAACACGCTCGACGAGGCCAGTGCCAGAAACCCCATTGCAACGACGGATGCTTTGATCTTCATGATTGGTCAACCCCTTATATGAACCAGTAAACGATGGTTTCGTGTTTGTGCTTTTGCTTTCATTTCAGCGGTCCGGCCTGCTTGGCATTTTTCATGGTGTGCACTTGCCGCCTTTCCCCTGCTGCTGCCGCTACTTCACTCGTCGTTTCATCGAATGGCTGCTCCTTGATTCGTTGCTCGTCGTTGTATGCTTATCGGGCGATCACCAACGCTTTTGCTCCGTTACCCGTTTGCTGGACCTGAATGCCGCTGCCGGCGCCTCCTTGAATGATGGTTGCCTGATTACCGTTGCCGCGTTGCGCCACCGATGCGTCGTTGCGAGACCCGTATTGCGTAACCGACGCGTAGTCGCTATTGCCTCGTTGCGTCACGCTGGCCGTGTTGTATGACCCCGATTGCACGCCGACATACTGATTGCCGTTACCTGACTGCACGAGCGACTGCCAGTTCTGCGTCCCGGTTTGCTGCGACGCCGCCACGTTCGCCACGCCAATCTGATTGATGGTGATCGCGTTGACGCCGGTTTGCCGGGCCTGCACCGTGTTCGCTGAACCCGTCTGATTCACCGTCGCACTTTGGCGGCTTACCGTGAAAGCCGGCTCCCCTGCACCGAAGTCCGAGATGAAGGACAGGTCAGCGGCACTCGCGGTAGACGCAACAATCATAAGCATTCCGTATATTTTATGAGCGAGCGACTTCTTGATTCTTTGGTTCTTCATTTACGGCTCCTGATGCGAGCTACTAATCGCGTGCGCCGGAATCAACCGCCCGACGATGCCTTTTCCGGTTCGACCTTCGTCGGGTCATACGAGGTATTGACCTTGTCCATCTCCGCGACGTAGTTCTGGTTTTCCTGCAGATAACGCTGAACCGTCTGGTCGTACCAGTCCTTGTCGTCCTTGAGCGCCCACGTCTGGTTCTTCAGTCCCTGCACGATCAGATGAACCACTGCGGATTCGATCGCCTCCTTGACGCATAACTGCGCCGGCTCATTGCGCGTCAAGCCTGCTTCAGCCTGGAGCAGATCCTTGAAGCCAACGAACTTGTAGACGCCGACATCCACTTGATACGAATAGATGGTTTTGGTGGTCGAGACGCTATTCAGGATTTGCCCGTTGCGTATATCGACGGTGCGTAGATTCACGGTCACCTGATCCACGCGATATTGCTGCGAGCCGCTGATCCCGAGATACGCCACGCCGGCGCCGCCGGTCTTCACATTCGAGTCGTACGCCACGATCCCGCCTTCGAGGATGATGCTGGCCGGCGCCAACGCGCCGATCTGCGGAATGACGCGGTTCTTGTCGTCCGGTGTTTCGAGCGCGCGCATGATCTTGCGTTCGGTCAGCAGGTCCTGAAGATTCTCGCGCTCGACCGGCGTGAACCAGCCGGAATCGCGCATGGCGGCAACGAGGAACGACGCTCCCCCTTGCGTAACCTGCGATGAAAACGAACTGTCGGGCGACGGCTTGTACTGACCGGTCAGATCACGAAAGCCATAGACGGCAGCGAGCACGCGGCCCTTGGGCGGCGGCAGATGCACGAGGTCGCGGGTCACGCGCGTGGGCGGCGTGAGCGTCGCGTTGCCCGCCACATTCTGCGGCGATACCGCGCAGCCTGAGAGCGTGAGCACGGCGGCGCTGACGAGCGCGAGCGTTGCCCGGAGTGCGAATCGGTTCATGATATTCCCCGTGTCTTGCTGTTTCTTGTTGGTATCGATCTGGATGACGGCTGGTCGCAGCCCTCGCTCCAGCAATTGGCGTAGGCTGCGTTACTGGCCGCCGCTCACCACGAAAGTCGTTGAAGCACCCGAGGTCTTGTCGGTCGTCGTCACTTGCAGATTGCCGTTCGCTATCTGCGCGATGTTGATCGAGAAGTTGCCCGTGTTGATGGTGCCTGGCTTGAGCGATCCATCCGTGCCCACGATCGAACTCGTGACCGAACTCGCCACGCGTGACAGAATGGCCTGCTGCAACTGACTGTTGAATTGATCGAGCGTGGACTGCGAACTGGTCAGGCTCGCCAGACTCGGGTCCTGATGCTTGTTCTGTGCGGTCGCCTGATCCATGAGAACAGGACCATTCGCGGGATTCCCGCCGAAGGTCGGATTGATGGGCTCGTACACCAGCGGCGAGGCATACGCTCCGCCGATCAGTCCCGCGTTGGCAATGGCGGTAAGCAGTATCCGCGTGAAGGTCTTTTGGTTAGTCATCCCGATTTCCTCGAACTCTCTTTTATCGTTTGAATGCTGTCTTTGTCTTTCTGCTACCGTATGCCGCGACTTACATTTCATCCGATGCGAGATCGGCTTCATGAAACAGCAGGCGCGATATATCCGCCTGCAGCACTGTCTGCAACGCGCTCGCCGCCGCGCTTTCGGCAATAGGCCGCACGTTCGCCCGGGCAATAGGCAAGAACGCCTGAAACACACGACGCTGATCGTATTCGATCCAGACCAGACTGCCGTATCTTGCAGAGGGACGCTCATGGACCGACACGTTATAGCGTTCGCTCATCGGCATCTGCGTCCATGCCTGAGCAAAAAAGTTATAGAAGTCTTCGCCTACCAGCGTCACCGCGTCGTTGGTAACGATCCCGCCAAGCGTATCCACGAGTGGAGATCTGGCATCCGGCTTGGCGGGCAATGTGTTGCTGCCCGTGATCGTCGACTGGCGGCTGACCGTCGCACTGTCGGTGAGTGCAGGCGACGCCGCTTGCGGCCGGACCCTCGTAAGCGGACTCGGCGTCGGCGGGTTCGGCAGCGTGACGAGCGCACGTGCTTCATTACCCGAAGCGGAGCCATGAGCGCTCGACGGCGAATCGGCGTCCTGCGCGCCTTGAGCATATGCCGCGTTATCGACCATGTTGCCGAGTAGCGCGGCCGTGGTCACGAACGTCATCGACGCGACCCAGAACTGCGGCATGCGCCACGCGCCCTTCGTCGAGATCCTGTTTGCATCGCCATCGTGTCGCATACAAGCCTCTCGTCGTCATTCCTGCAGACTTCGTTTGCCGAAGCGATGCAGTGGTATGGAACGCATTCTGGCGGATGGCGATGGCGGATGTCGATGGGTCAAATGAACACCTTTCGCTGCCATGAAACTTCCGCGACTCGTGTCGCGGGGAACACGTTACGGTGTTACGAGAACGCACGTGCGGCGGGCGTTTGAGACGCTCGTTCGGTTGAGGCGATCGCCCTTAAAAGCCGCTGCGCAAACGTTAGCGACCGAAAACTGGACGTTCGTGACTGAAACAATTTTGGTCCGCCTGGTTCAAATTCGTGCGGATTTCAACTAGCAGTGAGCGGCTTTTGGAGACCTCTTGTCCAACAAGGCTTCGCAGGATTTGGCATACAAATTGCCTCTGCCTGGTCGATGCAAAAGTGCCAACGTGATGGCTCCAAAGCCGGCCTAAAAAAACACCGAAGGGGATGAAATGCTGGAATGTATCGTGGCATCGGAGATGAACGTCGCGGTTTCGATCAACGCGCAGGAAGCGATGTCGGACGCTCGGACGGTCAAGGCCGTCGCGCTCGAAAGCAGCGATGCCGCAGCGCTGGTCGATTATCTGTTCAACGAAGAGACCACGGTCGTCGCCGTCGATGCCGATCTGAACGTCATGTGCAAGATGTCGAACGCGTTGGCCCTACTTGGCGACCAGGGTGGTCTTGCTATCCGCGATGGACAGCTCATGCATCTGAACCCGAAGGCCTACGAAGGACTCAAGTCGAGCGTGGCGAAGACGCTGGCTCGCGGTCAGTGCAGCACGATCGTCGTGACTGGAGCTTGGGGACATGCGTGGCATATCGTAATCACGCGCGCGGACGACCTTGTACTTTCCTCACGGCCGCGAGCGGTATTGCGCATTGAGCGCCGTCATATTTTTCGCCGGCCGGAGGTAGCGACACTACAAAGTGTGTTGGGCTTATCGCAGGCTGAAGCGCGGATGCTTTGCGAGTTGATCTGCGGTCACAGCGTCAATGAATGCGCAGCGATTCTTGACGTGTCGATTGCAACCGTACGCAAGCACCTTGCCGCAACGCTCAAGAAAACGTCCTGCTCGCGTCAGTCGGAATTGATGCGGCTAGCGAGCATCGTGACGTAACGTGCGCCCTGGTGAACGTTGACCAACGGTTGAATGGGAACGGGCCTCAACGCTTACCGAAACAAGAAAAGAAAGAGCCCGAAGGCCCTTTCTGACTCGCTTTACTTCGGGTGACTTGCAATGAAACTTTTGACTGCGGTGAAGGCAGGCTTTTGCGTCTTGCCATCGCTCGTCATGAGACCGTATGCGCCTTCGCTGTCGTCGTACATTTCGAAAGCCTGAATCGACTGAATGTTGTACTTGGCCGCGTTGTTGTAAAACTGCTGCATCATCAAGCTGCCGGTGAAGTACGACGCGATTGCCGAGTACGTACCGTAGGTCGGACGCACACCGTACTCGTTGATCCAGACCGGTTTGCCAAACGAGTTCAGCACGCCGAGGATGTCATGGCAACCTGTGTTGCCGCAAGCGTGGGTCATGTCGCCCTGGTCCGAGTACCAGTGCCATGCCGTGATGTCCCAGCTGACAGTCGGGTGACCATGCGTGCCGTCCGGCTGCGAGCCGTCCGCAAGCATCTGAAAGAACGCGGTGTGCTTCCACGTGCCGTCGACGATGATCTTCGCCGAGCTATTAACCGACTTCACGCCCGCGATCATGCCGCGAATCAACCCGCGTGCGACCGTGAACGGCTGATTGCTGTAATGGTTCCAGACGTTGCCGTCGTAGTTGCCAGAGAGCGTGTTTGCTTCGAGCTCATTGCCGACTTCGTAGTACGTGTAGTTGTACGTCTGCGCCGTCTGCTGGCCCATCGTGTAGCCCGCGTTATAGGCGGCCTGCTCGCTGTTGTAGTTCAGGCCCAGCAGCATCACCGGATAAACCTGTACGCCGCCTGCCGCAAACTGCTTTGCGACCGTGGCGAGAACCTTCGCCGATGCCTGGCTGTACACGTCGTTACGGTAAATCTTCACGCCGAGATTTTGGAGTTGCGAAAGCTGCGTTGCGTACGACGTGGTGTCATACGCGCCGCCGTTCGTGATGTGGCCGTTTGCGCCGTAGAAGATGGAACTGGTGGTTGCGGCCTTTTCGGTCGATTGCGGCGTGGCGGCGGACTTGTCGACTGCGGCATCGACTGCGCTTTCGCCGCCGCCACCGCAAGCTGCGAGCAACGTGGAAGCGACCAGAGCAGTGGCAAGCGCTGCGGCTTTAGTTTTCGACAGAACTTTCAGGAAATGGGAAGACTGATTTTCATTCATGTTAGTTTGCATAACTAATTGCCGGGCTAGCGCCCGCACATGTTTAAAGGTTGCCGGCACTTTCCGCCGACAGCTAGCACACAGTTCGCTAGTTGCGAGGTTCGCCGTAGCACCACGTCGACTTCGCGACGAGTCACGGCTTTCCGCGGCTTGCTTTGTACTCAGCACGTAAGCAAACGATTGCTTTCGATACTGCAGGAACTGCCGATCGAAGCTACCGAACGTAAGACACAAGAGACCGCGTCAGATGTAGCAACTATTACCGTATTCGGATGTACGAGTTCTTGCTTAAAGCAAGATGTGCCGAATCGGTGAGAACGGAAGCAAGGTTATCGTCTTATGAGATGACTGTAAATGTGAAATTAAGAAAAAAATGCGTTAAGTTTTCCTGACAGTGAAACATATACCGATTGATATGAAGTTTTCATTTCGAAAGGATGGCGGCGGTTTCAGGGGTACAAAAGTTGGACACAGTTGGTCTTAAAGGCGTTGTGCGACATTGCGCAATCGTTGGATCGACGCGTAGCCCGTTAGAACGGTAGAGAGCGCACAGGGCGTAGGCGCTAGCGTCGAGTCGCGAGACGTTGCCATGTGTGATGGAATCGACGCGACAGGCCGACGAGTTTTGCTAGCGCAAGCTGCTTAGAGGATCGCTAAAGACAGCGACCCCTATCGCACTTCTTAGGGGAAGAAATTCGGCCGGGCCATTTGCGAAAGCCGGTAATCTCAGGCTCTCAACCGCCCGCAACGGCTAGAGCGTTACTCTAGAAGCAAAGCGCAATGCCCCCTGTCATCCCGATGCTCGAAAGCTGGGTAACAAAGTTGACTAAGCGATACTTCTTAGCGACCTCTCGATAACATCGCGAAACGTCGTGATGGCAAAAGGCAAAGTGGAATCGCATGCGCTATGCATGCTGAATGGATGACCCGCATTAAAGGGCCGTTCGAGGACTCCAAACTATTCAATTCCGCTTCATTGGCAGGGCTGCTTTGTGCGCTCGCTTCGGGAAATACTGAGAGGATGAGTTCCAACATAGTGCACGCCGGATCAGGATTCAACCGAAGTCGCCGTCGAGGCTCGACGCAATCAGCCTGATTCATCGCCGCCAATATTAATAAGCCGCCTCGCGGTTTAAACTTGCGCTCGCCGCTTCGCGACGTAGGATCGCGAACCGAACATCAGCTTCTTCCACGGTGCGCAAAGATGAGCCGAATGCAAAGCGTTGTCGACGTACATGTCCTGTTCAAGAACGACAATAACGAATATCTCTTCATCCAGCGCGCAAATACCGGCCATAGAGACGGTCAGTATTCGCTGGTCGCCGGTCATCTCGAACCTGGGGAATCCATCGAGGAATGCGCGATCCGCGAGTCGAAGGAAGAAGCCGGCGTGAGCATCGCGCCAGGTTCTTTCGACTTCAAGTTGGTGATGCGACGCGATTCGGAACAGAACCGAATAAGCTTCTTTTTGACATGTCGTTCTTGGGAGGGCGTCCTTGTGAACATGGAACCGCACAAGTGTTCTGCGTTTGTTTGGGCGCCGCTGGACCATCCGCCTGAGCCGACCGTCGACTACATAGCCCATGCGCTTGAAAATATTCGCAACGGCGTGATACTGGCTGATTTCAAGCCTTGATTCAGCGTGCTAAAGTCGGCGGTGTCTCAGCCGGATTCACGAGGCGCCAAGTCAACGCTGCCGACGACAACATGAACAATGCAGCCACGACGAACAGCGCTTGATATCCTTTGGCGAAGCTAATCGCACCGAGTGTATGCAACGCGGCATCGCTCCAACCTGGCAAGGTTGCGCGCTGAAGATGCCCTGCAGTGATATCCACTACGAGATGAAGGCGCTGCTGCGAATCGACGGAAGGCATCGAATTCGTAATGACATTTTGGACACGCGCAAACATCACCGCGCCGAGCATCGCGATTCCAATGACGAGTCCGGTAAAACGGGTCGTGCCCGACACACCCGACGCCATGCCGGATCGCTCCTTTGGGATCACGGTCATCGAAACCTTGGTCGTCTCGCCGTTGAGCATGCCCGCGCCGATGCCCGTCACGACCATGCCTACGATGAGAGGCGCATAAGCAAGCATGGTCACGACCGCCGCGAAACAGACGAGCCCGATGCACACCGTAAGCAACCCGAGCGTAAGCAACGCGCGCCCTGTCAGGCGATGCGCGAGATGACGCGACACGAGACGCGGCACGATAAAGAGTGGCCCGACCATCGGCAGCATCATGAGACCCGCGCTCGCCGATGTCGCGCCGAGACCGCTTTGAAGAAAGATCGGCACGAACGTCAGCATCGTGAGCATGCCGATGGAAAACGCAAACTGCGCGAGCGTCGCACCGAGAAACGTCCGATTGCGGAAGTACGTTAGGTCGAGCATCGGCCGCGTCTGACGTCGCTCGACAATGACGAACAACACGAACAGCACGCCAGCGCCTACGAATTCAGCGATGATCCAGCGATCATTCCAGCCGCGCCGATTGCCTTCGATAAGCGCAAGCGTCGTTAGAAAGAGCGCCGTTCCGAAGCATGCGACGCCTGGCAGGTCGAGTCGCATCGAGTGCGGATCGCGCGACGATTCGATCACGCGCAAGATCAACGCAAGCAATACGACGCCTATCGGCACGTTGACATTGAACGCCCATTGCCAGCCGAACGCCTGCGTGATGAGTCCACCGACCACCGGACCGCTCGCGATCCCGATGCCCACTACGGTGCCCCAAAACGCGAACGCTCGCGCCCGTGCTTCGCCGTGGAATGCGTGCGACAAGGTGGCGAGTGCGGCGCTCAATTGCATGGCCGCGCCCGCGCCTTGCACCGCGCGCGCGGCTATCAACATCGGCAAGTTCCACGCGGACCCGCATAGCAGCGATGCGAAGGTGAACAACATCAGCCCTGTAACGAGCAAGCGCTTGCGTCCGAAGCGGTCGGCGAGCGCGCCTGCTGGCATCAACAGCGACGCGAAGCTCAACATGTACGCCGTGATCACCCACTCGATGCCCGCGAAATCCGCATGAAGCGAGCGCGCAATGGAGGGCAGCGACACCGACACGATGTTCGCATCGAGTTGCAGCATGAAGGACGGCGCCGAGGTGCAGATGAGCACGAGCCACTCATGCCGCTTCGTCGCGGCGTCCGGTCTGCTTGCGAGTGAACGATCCATGCGGCGCGCTCCTCAAACCGCGTATTGCGCTAAACCGTTGCCGAACGACCAGTTCTCTTTCTTCACTTCGACCAGATTGATGAAGACGTTCTCAGGCCGTATGCCCGGCGATGTCGAGAGTCCCTCGGCAATTGCGCGGTATAGCGCTTTCTTTTGATCGGTATTACGTCCTTCGTTCCACGTGATCTGGATGATGACAAGGTCGTCGTCGCGCGCAATGCCAAGATACGTCGGATCGAACATGAAGTTGGCGTCTTCATGCTCGTTGATGACCTGGAAGCGGTCGTTCTGCGGCACACCGACACTGAGCATCGCTTCATAAACGACGAGGCCGATCTGCTGGCGATAGTCGGCATCCTTTCCCTTCTTCAAGTCGATACGAACAAACGGCATGATGGAGCTCCATTGATGAGGACCGGTGCGGCAAATTATCAGCATATGCTTGCAATCTGTCAATTGCCTGCATATGCTGATAATGGAATAATGACTCTGCAGGAAACTTCGCAGAGGAATGAGTGATGGCAACGAAAATGGCGGCAAAGAATGTGAATCGCGGGCGACCCGGTTGCAGTTGCACCGCACTGCGCAAGGCCACGCGACGTATTTCACAACTCTATGACGCGGCAATATCGCCAAGCGGCCTGAAAATCACGCAGCGCGCGGTGCTCGCTCAGATCGGGCGATCGGAGCCGACCAACGTAGGCAAGCTCGCTGCAGCGCTGGTAATGGATTCGGGCGCGCTCGCGCATACGCTTAAGCCGCTTGAGCGTGATGGCTTCATCTCACTCGAGGTGAACCCTGACGACAGGCGGCATAAATCGATTGGTCTCACGCCCGAAGGACGCGAGAAGCTCGCTGAATCCGACGTTCTGTGGCGTAAGGCGCAAGCTATCTTCGATTCATCATTGGGCCGCGCCGAAGCCGAAGTATTGCGCGGCGTGCTGGACAAGCTCTTATCGGATGAATTTGCGGAACGCTTCGAAAAGGACATGCAACGCTAGCGGATAAACGCTAACCAGGGAGACGCCCTATGCCGACTTACCTCGTATCTGTCACGGACGGACTGCTTTCCGATGACGCGAAAGCAAACATCGCGCGCGAAATCACCCGAGCGCATAGTCAAGCCACGGGTGCGCAAACTTTCTTCGCGCAGGTCATGTTCAGCGCGATTCCACGAGGGGCTCATTTCATGGGCGGTAAGCGGATCGATACGAATCAGATCTTCGTGCATGGACACATTCGCGCAGGAAGAACGCCTGAGCAAAAGGCCAGGTTGCTTGCCGATATCGTGGAATCCCTTCATCGAATCTCGAAGTTGGAAAAGCGTTTTTTATGGGTTTATCTCTCCGAGTTGCCGCCTGCGAACATGATCGAATATGGACAAGTCTTGCCTCAGCCTGGAACTGAACAACAGTGGCTTGACGGGCTACCTGAGGCAGATCGCGCCTATTTGCTAGGGCTTGCGGGCAAACCGGACTGATTGTCGACTCACGCTCTTCGATTATGTTGGCGGGTCACACGAAGTTATTGCCTGCGACTTGCCTCAAGAATCACTTACGCTTGTCGATACGGACGGGGATGCTATCTAAAACTTCGATCGACCTAAACGTATGACGATAGCATTCCCCACCGCCATTACCAACGTCGAGCAGCGCGCTTAAGAATCGCTAAGAAGCAATCGAGGTCCTTAAGAAGGCGCCCCAAGGCATTCCCGCTTATTCCAAATCAATCTGCAATACGCTTAAAACTGACGTAGTAATCTTCAGTGTAATAGCAGTCATTAGTCTGTTTGCGCTGTCCACCGCACACGATGCGTCGTTGCCCGCGATCCGTCGCGCCCGGCGTGCGCACGGTATAGGCGCGGTAGTAGCCACGCGGATGTTGCGGCAGCATTGCGGCGCTATTGCGGAACATGACACCGTCCTCGGCGAAGGGGAACGGACCACCGGCCTTGATCAGACGCAGTGTCTCAGTCGCCTCGCCTGGCAATTGCGCTTTGGTGATAGCGGTGACGGCGGCTGGCGCGCTGTGTTCCTGCGTGGCCGATGCGGCTTGCGTACCGCTCGCGACCTGTCCTGGTTGGACTGGCGCCTGACTCGCTGATGCGCCCGCATCTGGAGTCGCGCTTCGCGATCCGTCTTTGTTGCATGCGCAGAGGATTGCGCTCAAGGTAAAAATGCAGCAGAAAGCCAGAGTTCGCTTCACGAAGTTGTTGTCCCCGGATTGACCAGCATTCGATTACTGCAAGCGGTTCAAGAATAGCGCTAGTAGCAGCCTGAGGCAATGTTCGCGCGTTGTCGACGAAACCGCACCAACGATGCTTTAAGAACTCAACCAGGAAGCGCAAACGAAAACGGCCTAAAGGCGCAGGTATCGCGCCTTTAAGCCGCACTTTGAATACTCCGTCACCTCGTTCGATCGTTTCAACCCTGAACCACTGCCGAACGAAGCGAATTCGACACCCTAAAGCTTAGGGCTTCGGTGCCGACGACGGGATCGGGGCAGCCTTCGTCGTGTTCTTGTGATGCTTGCGGTGATGCTTTTTAGTCTTGGTTCCACTTGCGGGCTGCGCGGCGTCGGCCGTCGTGGCAGCCGGAGCTGCAGGGGCTACGGCAGGCGCCGAAGCCTGTGCGAATAAACCAACGGAAAACAAAGCGGCGATCGATGCGGCAACGAGTTGCTTTTTCATGGCGGTCAGGCCCTTCGTGGTTGTTTAACAGTGTCGCGGCTTAAGTACCGCGAGTACTTGCTTAACGCCTCGCCACGCTGTGTGTTGACACGCATCGAAAAAAAATTTCCGGTCCTTGTTGGAAGACATTTCTGACAAGCCAGCTACTTAATCTCCTTCAATGTTGTAAGGTCTACCACGCCATTCTGACTGGTAAACGCAGGGCCATGCCCTGCGCTACTTCCTTGCGACACCCCGCTGATGCGATGGTCCGCGCTGTCATAAGTCTTTAACGTGCCGTTGTCTTCGATTAAAAGTCGCTTCGCATCCGCAAAGAAGGCGTAGCGCAGACCGTTCTGTGCACCACTCGTTTGCGGCTCGCCGAGATTGTCCGGCCACCAATGTTCCATCGGCTTCATGGGCTCCATCGGTTGCATCGGCGTCATGGGTTTCATGGGCTTCATCGGTTCCATCGTATTCCTCGTGGGTTGAGCGCTGGTTCGAAGGTCAGACGACGTTCACTGTCAGCAACACGCGTACCGCCTTTCATTCTGATTCACGACGCGGGCGCTTTAGCCCCCGAGGAACTGCACCGCGTTGTTGCAGAGCCAATCCTCGCGAACCTGATCCGCCATCCCAAGCGCATCGAACTCGTGCAAAGCCTTGTCGACCGGCATCATCGGAAACGCGGACCCGAAGATCATGCGCTTCTTAAGCACTGTCTTGCCGTATTGCAAAAGCGGCTCGTAACCCGAGTGCGCGGTGGCAAGCAGCTTCGGCCGCACAGCCACGGTGCCTATCCATACATTCGGATGCCGCCACGCCACCGCAAGCAGTTCATGCACCCACGGCCATCCCGGCGGCGAAGCGCATACCCGCAACGCGGGCAACGTCATCATCACGCGATCGAGCGCGGCAGGATGGCCATGCATCATCGAGGTATGCGTCGAGAAGTTCGTGCCGCAATGAATATTCACCGGCACGTCCAATTCGACACATTTGCGATAAAGCGGAAACAGCAAGGGATCGTCGATAGCCAACTTATGCTCGAAGCCCTGCACATTCAGCCCACGCAGACCGAGTTCGCGCACCGCCGTCTCGAACTCCGCGACCGCCGCGTCGCCTTTATGCGGATCGACGCCTGCAAAGCCGATGTAGCGCTCGCCATGCGTGTGACAAAACGCAGCCACGTGGTCGTTCGCTATCTTCACGCCGAACGTGCTGGTGAGATCGCGCGCCTTCAACACGACATGTCGCGCTTTCAGTCGCTCGTAAGTCGCGAGATAGTCGTCGAGTGGATCGACACCATTCGCACTCGCGACCTGACGCTCCGTACCCTCGTACACGCGCCGATAATTCGCCAGATGACTGACAGGACCGTCGAACTGCAACGACGGAGGACGGCTCGAAAAGTCCACGAACATGGGCAGCTCCGGCAAGCGTCTGGCGTTACCGCCAACGCGACTCCTGACGATCGAAGGTATCGACGAACGGATCGGTTGCCTCGGCAATCAGGCGTTTTTTCGCGATCTTGCGCGAAGGCGTACGCGGAAAATCGCCGACGATATATTGCAGATAACGCGGCACCTTGAACGACGCGAGATGCAGCGCGCAATGCTCGAACACCGCCGCGGGCGGAACGTCGCTATGCGTGAGTCCTTCGCGCAACTTGAGGTACGCCTTCACTTCCTCGCGACGCAGCGGATCGGGCACCGGAACGACTGCGGCTTCATCGATCGCCTCCATGCTGCGTAGAACGGTCTCCACTTCGGTTGCCGAGACATTCTCGCCCGAGCGCTTGATCATCTCCTTGATGCGTCCCACGATGAAATAAAAGCCCTTTGCATCGCGTCGAAACAGATCGCCCGTGCGAAACCAGTCGCCATCGAAACTCTCGGCGTTGGCCTCTGGACGCTTGTAGTACCCCCATAAAATGCCGCGCCCGCGAATCCAGAGTTCACCGACTTCATCTATATCGGCGATACTGCCGTCATCGCGACGAACCTGCAGTTCACGAAACGGGGCAGGCAGACCGCAAGTGCGTTCGAGCGCCTCTTCATGGGCCCACGCGGGCACGAGTGCGCCCGTTCCTACTTCGGTCATGCCGAAGCCTTCGCGGGCAATCACGTTGAAGCGCGCCTGCACTTCTTCGCGCGCGCTTCTGGTCCATCCGTAGATGCTCACATACTTCAGGCATACATCGGCGTCGCGTTCGCTCTGTGGATGCGCGCTCAAGGCAGGCTCGGGAAAGATGCAGTAGTGAATCCGATAATCGATGAGCCACGACATGAAGCGCGTGAGGCTCATGCGCTCGGCAATGTACGCGGTGCCGCCGAGCTTAAGCGTCATCAGGAACTGCCACATCGGGTCCATGTAGAAGAACGGCGCCCAGATCAACACGTTCTCGATGCCCGCTTCCGGCCCGCGCCTATTACGCGCCGCACCGTGGCAATGAATCATCCAGTAATCGTGAGTCAGCATGCAGCCCTTCGGAAAGCCCGTCGTGCCTGAGGTGTATTGCAGATTCAACAGGTCGTTGCGCGACACCGTTCCGGGCGCATTGAACATGGCGCTGCCCGCATCGAGCAAAGCCTGCCATTGCAGCGGATGCTCGCTCTCGCCGCACACGATCACACGTTCCCATGCAAGCAGTGCGGGCAGCGTGGGCGCATCGGCGAGACGCGGTAGGAATTCGGCGTCGATCACGAGGTACTGCACGTCGGCATCGGTAAGGACGAACATCATTTCGTCCTGCGTGTAGGCGGTGTTCACGGGCACCATGACCGCGCCGATACGGCCCAGCGCGATCCACGAGATGGGAAACTCGGGCGTGTTCTTCAACATCAGTCCAACGTGACAGCCCTTGCGAATACCGCGCCTAACAAATGAATCGGCAAGCTGCGAAGCCGCGCGATCGATTTGCGCATACGTCATCTCGATACCGCGATCGAACCACACCGCAGCGGTCTTGTCGCCATATAGCGCGGCCTGTTCGCGCACGAAATCTCCGAGCGATTCAGGCAATGCGAGTTGCTCCTGACGCTTTCGACGGACGAGTTCGTCCGCCACGGTCGGCGACTGTGTCTTCATACATGCTCTCCACGAAATTCGAAACCTCGCACGGCGAGGCGCGCCTGTCGCGCGTATTTAGTCTTGAAGAATGATCTGGCAATCCTCCGGCGCCCAGTCGACGAGCACCGGCGCGCCGCGCTCATGTTCGGCGCGCCGCCGTGTGCCCTGTTGCTGGACGACGATCTGCGTATCGTCGGCAAGACGCACGTGATGACGCACGACGCTGCCGAGCGTGATCGAGTCTTCGAGGGTGCCGGAATGACAGATGCCATCGACAGCATGATCGTCAGGCGGCCGATGCGCGGACGTCATTCGCACGCTTTCCGGTCGCACCAGTAGCTTCACGGCCGCACCGCGCGACATCGTCTGCGATGCCGTCGCGGCGCGCAGCATGCCAAGCGGAGTCGACACGACCACATGCGTCCCGATGTCGTCCTGCACTGTGCCCGAGATCAGATTGGCCGTGCCGATAAAGCTCGCCGCGAACGCAGTGCGCGGCGAACGATACAGTTCGTCGGGCGTCGCGATCTGTTCGACGCGCCCCTGATTCATGAGCACGATGCGGTCCGACATCGAAAGCGCCTCGTCCTGATCGTGCGTGACGTTGAGCATCGTGATGCCGAGTTCCGCATGCAGCCGGCGAATCTCGAGTTGCATCTGTTCGCGCAGCTTCTTGTCGAGTGCGCCGAGCGGTTCATCGAGCAAGATCAACGCCGGGTTATAGACGATGCAACGCGCAAGCGACACACGTTGCTGCTGGCCACCCGACAGTTCCTTCGGCTTGCGCATCGCGATGTCGGGCAAGCGCACCATGTCGAGCACGTCCCTTACCTTGCGGCGAATTTCGTCCTTCGGCATCTTGCGCACGCGCAGCGGGAACGCAATGTTGTCGAACACGGTCATGTGCGGCATCAGCGCATAGTTCTGGAACACCATGCCGAGTCCGCGGGCACTCGGCGGCGCATTCGTGATGTCGACGCCGCGCACGAAAATCTGCCCGGACGATGGCGTGACCATGCCCGCTATCACGTTGAGCAGCGTAGTCTTGCCCGAGCCGCTAGGGCCGAGCAGCGTGACGAACTCGCCTTGCTTCACGCTGAAGTCGAGCGGCGCGAGCGCCTGCACTTCGCCGTAGCGCCGCGAGACCTGCTTCAGTTCGATCATGTTCATCGTCGGATTCCGTGGATGATGCCGCTCAGTGACGCTCGCTGCGCATCACGACTTGCGCCGCGTTGTGGCCAGGCACGCCCGTCACGCCGCCGCCCGGATGCACGGATGCCCCGCATTGATAGAGTCCCTTCACCGGTGTGCGATAGTCCGCGGCCCCCTGCACCGGCCGCCTGAAGAAGATCTGATCCGCGCTCAGTTCACCGTGATGCACATGACCGCCCGGCAGCGCGAAGATGCGCTCCAGATCGGCGGGCGAAAGCACTTGCGCATCGTCGATGCAGTCGCGAATATCGGGCGCATGCAACGCAAGCGTATCGAGCACGATATGAAAGAGACGTTCGCGCTGCGTGTCCCATGTTCCTTCGCGTAACGTATAAGGCGCATGCTGGCCGAAGATGCTCATCAGATGCTTGCCCGCAGGCGCGACGCTTGGGTCCATCACGCTTGGCGTCAGCACGACGAGCGGCGGTCGCGGCGATATCTTGCCGTACTTGGATGCATCCCACGCGCGTTCGAGATACTCCACCGAAGGTCCGATACGAACTTGCGCCGGATAAGCAAAACCTGCTGCATTGGAATCGAAATCCGTGAAAGTGGGCAGGCGTCGCAACGCGAGATTCACTTTGAACGCGGTGGAACGGTCGCGTATCTGCGCGACACGCGCGAGAAATTCGGGCGGCACGTAATCCGCATCGACGAGTTGCTGAAACAGGATCTTGGTCGCCACGTTCGATATGACGCAACCCGCTTCGATCGATTCGCCCGATGCGAGCCGCACGCCCGTCGCTCGTCCGCCGCTTATCTCCACCGACGCCACCGGCGCATTGCAACGCACCTCCATGCCATGCGCCCGCCCCGATGCCGCGATGGCTTCGGAGATGGAACCCATGCCGCCACGCACGAAGCCCGCCGGCCCCTCGCTCGTGGTGTGATCGCGAATGAAGCCGCGCAGCAACACATACGCCGAGCCGGGCGAGCAGATGCTCGTGGCCGCTCCGCCGCACGACGCGTAGAAGCCCAGCGCCGCGATCATCTGATCGGACTCGAACCAGCGCGACAGGTAATCGCGCGCGCTCAACGTGAGTACGTCGTACAAGTCGTAGAACTGCTCGCCCATATCGCGGAAACGCCAGGCGAATCCAAGCAAACGCCCGCGCGCGCCGAGCGCGGCATCGGCGGGATTGGGCGGAATCTCCCAGAGCATCTCGGCGACGACCTTGCCGAGCCGAGCCATATGCGCGCGATACTTACCGTATGCATCGGCATCGGCGCGGCTAAAGCGCGCGATATCCGCATGAAGCCGTTCGCCTTCCCCGCGAAACACAAGGCTCTTGCCATCGCCATAGAGATGCAGCATGGGCGGCGGCACGACGATCTCGTAACTGTACTTTGCAAGCTCGAGTTCGCGGATGATACGCGGCTGCAACAACGCCATCGTGTAGGACGCGGTCGATACGCGATACCCCGGCCACACCGCTTCGCTGACGGCCGCGCCGCCTGCGAGTTCGCGCCGTTCAAGCAGACATACCTTGAAGCCTTTGCGCGCGAGATAAGCACCGCACACGAGGCCGTTGTGTCCCGCGCCGATGATCACCGCGTCGTACCTGTTCGCCATGTTGGTCTCTAGTTCAAGATTAGTCGGCGAACGCGTCGCGCCGTTGCAAAGCCATGATGCCGATGCACACCAGAAGCGATATCAGCGTGAGCAGCGTCGAGACGGCGGCGAGCACCGGCGATACTTCCCAGCGGATCGCGCTGTACATCTTGACCGGCAATGTCGTGGTCTGCGGTCCCGAGATGAAGTACGCGACCACCACTTCGTCGAATGACAGAAGGAACGCGAACAGCACGCTCACGGCCACCGACGCGCGTATCTGCGGCAACACCACTTGAAAGAAGATGCGCACGCGGCTTGCGCCCATCAGAAGCGCGACGGCTTCGAGCGATGCATCCGCGTGACGCAAGCCCGAGCCCACCGCAATGATCACGAACGGAACGACGAGCACGGCATGAGCGAGCGCAAGTCCCCATACCGTGTTGACGAGCGAGAGCATCGAGAACTGCTTATACACGCCAAGACCGAGCACGACGACGGGCACGAGCATGGGCGTGATGGCGAAGGTTTCGAGTACGCGCTTGCCCGGAAACCGGCCGCGTGCAAGCGCATAAGCGCCTGGCACACCGGCCGCTATCGAGATTACCGATGCCAGCAGCGCGACCATCACGCTCGTCACACACGCGCCCCACCATGCCGGATCGGCGAAGAACTGCCGGAATAGCACAAGCGAGAGGGTCTTCGGCGGAAACGTCAGTTCGCTGCCGCCGCCGAACGAAATCGGCACGATCACGAGGCTTGGCAGCAGCAGGAACAAATAGCCGCACCATCCGCCGATGGAACCGAGCACGCGCATGAATACACGCGAGTCGCGGCGCTTCGGTTCGGGCTTGACGAATTCGTTGCTGACACGCGTTGCGGTATCCATCATGCGAGCGCCTCCGTGCCGCGCTGAACGCGTCCGAGCACCGCGATCAGCGCCCCGGACAGCACGAGCAACATCATCGCGATGGAAGCGGCCAGCGTCCAGTCGAGCGTCTGCCGCGTGTAGAAGTCGATGAGGTTGGCGAGCATCATGTCGCGCGGTCCGCCGAGCAACGCGGGCGTGATGTACATGCCCATGGAGAGCGTGAGGCACATGAGAACGCCTGCGAACACGCCGGGCATCGACAAAGGCAACGTGATGCGCGCGAAGATCATCGCGGGACCTGCGCCCATGAGTTCGGCGGCGAACTTGAGGTTGCGGTTCTGCGTGGTGAGGCTCGTGAGAATGGGCAGCACCATGAACGGCAGAAGATAGTTGGTCATTCCTATCACGACGCCAGTGCGGTTGAACATGAGGTCGGGATGCCATGTATCGCCACTCAGCCATCCCGCGAGTTTCGCGACGATCCCCGCGCTGCCCAGCACGACGGTGAAGGCATAACTCTTCACGAGCACGCTGGTCCAGAACGGCAACATTACCATTACGAGATACGGCGCGCGCTTCGACATGGGCATGCGGGCGAGATGCAGCGCGACGATATACCCAAGCACGAGACTCGTCGCCGTGGCGAGCGCGCTGATGATCATCGTGTTGCCGAGCACGCGATGAATGAGCGCGCTCGTCAGCACCTGTTCGTAGCCGCGCAGCGTGAACGCGTGTTCGTAGATGCTCGACCAGCCGACTATGCCGAGCGGCCACAAGAAGAACACCGCGAGCAGGCCGTAGAGCGGCAGCAGCATCACGACGACGGCCTTCAGGTTCAGCGTGTAACTCATCGCGCGCCCCTTGTTTTACGCTACTTTATGTCAGCATCCAGGTCGTGAAGCGGTTTTGCAACGCGTCGTAGTGATCGCCCCACCACGTGTCGTTGATGATCACGCTGTTCGGATCGTGCATGTCCGGCATGCGCGCCTTGGCGGCGGCGGATACGAGCGGCATGGCCTGCACCGCGTTCGGCGCGAACTCGACCATCTCGCAGAATGCGGCCTGGCGGTCGGGGCGCAGACAGAACGCCACGTATTGCATGGCAGCCTGCGTGTTCTTGCCGTACTTCGGCACCGCGAGATATTCGAGGCTGTTGAGCGTCTGCTTCATCGACATCTGCACCGACGTACCCGCTCTTTGCGCGGGCAAAACGCGACTCAGATACGTGTACGTGAAATCGAGTTCGTTACTCGCGATAAGCGTCACCGTCTCCGGCGTCGTCTCGATCCACTTGCGCACACCCGGCTTGATGCGGTCCATCGCCGCAAAGGCGCGTTCGACATCGAGCGGGTAGAGCTTGTCGGGCGCGACGCCATCCGCGAGCAACGCCATCTCCAGGTTCTCGCTCACCCGTGGGCGCAAACCCCGACGACCCGGAAACGCTTTTACATCCCAGAACTCCGCGTAGGTCGTCGGATGCTTGCTGCCGCGCTTCGGGTCGAAGCCGATCCCGCCCGCATACGAATACGTGCCGACGAAGTCCGCGCCCGTCTTCGTGATGAGGCCATCGGTCTTGACGATAGCCGGGTCCAGTTTCTCCCACATGCCCTGACGCGAACCCGCGACGATCTGCGGTCCAATGCTGTCGAACACATCCCACGACACATTCTTCGATTCGATCTGCACCTTCATGCGCGCGAGATCCGCGCTGTTGACGAGATTCACCGCGATGCCCGTCTCTTTCGCAAAGGGTTCGGCGAACGAGGCACGCACCGCCGCTTCATAGGCGCCGCCCCAGCATGTCACGCTGATGCTCTTTGCCTGCGCACGCACAATGGCCGGTGCGCCGAGCAGCGCGGTGCCGGCGAGCGCGCCGGCTTGCAGCAGGAAGGTGCGTCGTGAAGGCGACGGACTGGTCGATACGGTATCGGCTTGAGATAGTGGCGCGTTCATGTCGGTCTCCATGCGAGGTCGGGGCACTGCTTCATCCGGCGATCCAGATCGCCTTCCAGTCCATGTATTTGTCGAAGGCGTGCATCGACTTGTCGCGGCCGAATCCCGATTGCTTGAAGCCGCCGAAGGGCGAGGACATGGTGCCGCGATCGAAGCAATTGACCCACACCACGCCCGCCTTCAATTGACGCGAGACCTGCTGCGCCCGTGCGATGTTCGAAGTCCACACCGCGGCGGCGAGGCCGTAGATCGTGTCGTTGGCGACGCGCACCGCTTCCTCCGGCGACTCGACCGTGATCGCCGACAGCACCGGCCCGAAAATCTCCTCACGCGCGATACGCATGTCGTTGCTCACGCGATCGAATACGGTCGGCTCGATGAAGTAGCCGCCCGATTCCGGCCGCGCGGTACGTCCGCCAGCGATGACGCGCGCGCCATCGGCACGACCCGCATCGATATACGACATGACCGACTCGTGCTGTGCCTGGCTCACGATCGCACCCATCTTCGTGGCGGGATCGAGCGGGTCGCCGGGCACGAGATCCCGCGCGATGGTCGCGACTTTCTCCAGCAGTTCGTCGCGTACCGCCGCGTGTACGATCAGCCGCGAACCCGCGTTGCACACCTGTCCGCTATTGGCGAAGATACCGGCCGCCACGGCGCGCGCGGCGGCGTCGAGATCGGGGCAATCGTCGAGCACGATATGCGGGCTCTTGCCGCCGCATTCGAGCCCGATGCGCTTGATATTCGACTGACCCGAGTACTGCATGAACAACTTGCCGACAGCGGTCGACCCGGTGAAGCCGACGGCATCGACATCCATGTGCAGACCGAGCGCGCGCCCCGCCGTTTCACCGTAGCCCGGCACGACGTTGAGCACGCCTGGCGGCAAACCCGCTTCGGCCGCGAGCGCGGCGATGCGAATCGCGCTCAACGGCGATTGCTCCGCGGGCTTGAGGATCACCGAGTTGCCTGCGGCGAGTGCGGGGCCGAGCTTCCAGCTTGCCATAGAGAGCGGATAGTTCCACGGCACCACGGCCGCGACCACGCCGAGCGGCTCGCGCACGATCATGGTAGTCACGTCGGGTGCAGCGGGCGCGGTTTCGCCATAGAGCTTGTCGATGGCCTCGCCATACCACTGGATGCAGGTGGCCGAACTCACGATGTCGCCGTTGTAGGCATTGGTGATCGGCTTGCCGACATCGAGCGATTCGAGCAGCGCCAGCTCTTCGCGATGCGCCATGATCAAGCCCGCGAATTTGAGCATGACGGCTTTGCGTTCGGCAGGTGCGGCGCGCGACCAGACGCCGGATTCGAAGGCGCGTCGCGCGCTTCTGACCGCGACGTCCACGTCTTCCGTTCCGCATTCGGCGACTGCGGCGATGGTGCGGCCCGTGGCCGGGTCGATGGTCGCAAAGAGCTTGCCGGAGAGCGCGTTCACATAGCGCCCGTCGATGAACGCGCGGCCCTCGGGCCGGATTTCTTGCGCGCGGGCGCGCCACACCGATGCGTCGGGAATGCTCACTGCAAAGCTCCTTGAGTTGGGTCGATTGCCTGCGTGCCTTTCAACATCCAGCGTTGAAATCAAGTGTAGGGTTTCAAAAGTATGAAAACCAATACATTCTGATAACCTTGTTCCTGCCAGAAAGTTATACCTTCGACGAGTCCGCCATGCTCAAAGTGCGTCATCTGGAAATCTTCCGCGCGGTGGTCAAGGCGGGCAGCGTGTCCGCTGCGGCACGTCTGCTCTACGTGTCCCAGCCTGCCGTGACCAAGACTCTGCGCATGCTGGAAGAAGACATCGGGCTTACGCTTTTTCTGCGTGTGAAGGGGCGGCTCGTATGCACGCCCGAGGCGGAGGCAATCCTGCCGGAGATAGAGCGGTTGTTTGGCAGCGTGCAATCGATTGCGCAGACCGCACGCGAGATTCAGGAGGGCCAGCGCGGGTCGATTCGCGTATCGACAGTCTCCATGCTCGCAACCACTATCGTCGCGCGCGCGGTCGGCAAGTTCCGCGAGACGCATCCGCAAGTCGAGTTCGATATCAGGGCGTTGCCTACGCGTCACGTCGTCGAATACGTGAACAACAATCAGGCGGATTTCGGCATTCTGGATGTAGCCGCGCCTTCAGGCACGCTCGAGGTGGAGGAGTTCTGTCGCGCCGAACTATGCTGCGTGATGCGTGCGGAGCATCCGCTTGCTGCGCGCAAGACGGTCACGCCTCGCCTTCTGGATCACGAGACGCTCGCGACCTTCGGGGAAGATACGTTGACGGGATGGCGCCTGCGCGAAGCCTTCCGCGCGCAGGGACGGGTCTTTACGAGCGCGTTCGTGTCCAACAGCACGCCGGTGCTGTGCGCGCTCGTGCGGGAAGCCAATGCGGTGGCGCTGGTGGACCCTTTCTCGCTGATGAGCCGTTCGTTTCCGGACTTGATTGCACGACGATTCTCGCCGGCCGTACCGGTCGAACCGCGCTTTCTCTTTGCGCCTGGCAGACCGCGGTCGGTCATCGTCAATCAATTCGTCCTTCAATTGAAGGAGACTGCGGCGGAGTTCGTGATGGGGTGAGTCTTTAGGTGCATGCGTTACGGACTAAGGCCGACTCGTGCTTGCAGCGACCGCCGCAGTATCGGCTGTCATGCGATTCTCGTCCGTTTCGATCTTGCCGACGGCGACAGCGCCACTCTCCGAATCACCCGACGTGCGAGTGGACCAGAGCGTAATGCCTGCCAGTGCAACGAGGCAGACCGTCGTCCATGCGGCTACGGTGCTCAAGTGATCGCGCAGACGCCTTGGCATCCGCAAAGCAGGCTTGCTGGCCTCGACGATCTCGGGTGCCGGTTTCTCCATCACGAACCCGCATCTCGGGCAGTTCGCTACTTCCGTGCGTGCTTCCGCGCCGCATTCCTTGCATATGATGGAAAACATCCGTACCTCTGTCCGCCTCGTGTGATCGCTTCTGAGGTAACGACACGGCGCGCGCGATCTTTAGCTTTCTCCCTTAAAACGTGAGGTTTTATGCGTTTTCGGTTGATCCGGTGCGGCGCCTTTCGACGGGGCAAGCCTGTGCGCAGCGCCGACGGCATCGCCCGAACGCGATGCCTTCGTCACGCGTATGACGGCGGGAATCGCATGCTGTAACGCACGGCCCGCGCGTCTCGTCAAAATTGCCATGCTGCTCGACGGATTTCGGCCCGGCATTCCTGCCGGACTTTTTGCGCTATGACTTAAACACTTTCGAGCGCGAGCGCGATGCCCTGCCCTCCGCCGATGCAAAGCGTCACGATGCCTCGCCGCACGCCATCGCGACGCATCGAGTGGATTAGACGCGTGGTGAGCACCGCGCCCGTGGCGCCGATGGCATGACCATGCGCGATAGCGCCGCCATCCACGTTCACGATGTCCTCGGGAATCCCGAGTTCAGCTATGACGGCGAGCGGCACTGCAGCGAAGGCCTCGTTGATCTCGAAGCGCTCCACGTCGCCCAGCTTCCAGCCCGCGCGCTCCAATACCTTTGTCACGGCCGGGGCCGGTGCGATGCCAAACAGCCCCGGCTCGACCGCCGATACCGCGAAAGCAACGAGCCGCGCCGAAGCGACTACATCTAACGATTCAGCCGTGGCACGACGCGTGACGATCATCGCCGATGCGCCGCTATTCAGGCCCGGCGCATTGCCTGCGGTGATGGTGCCGTCCTTGCGAAATGCGGGCTTGAGCCGAGCAAGCGTTTCGAGGTTGGTATCGGGACGCGGTTGCTCGTCTGTATCGAATGGGGACACGCCTTTTTTGCCAGGAACGTTGACGGTCACGAGCTCGTTCGCGAAGTGACCTGCATCTCGCGCATCGCTGAAGCGCCGTTGCGAACGTTCTGCCCAGCGGTCCTGCGCCTCGCGGCCGATGCCGTACTTGCTGACGAGGTCTTCCGTGTGCCAGCCGGAGTGCTGGCCCGAGAACGCGTCGTCGAGTCCATCGCGCAACATGCTGTCGATGACCTGTGCCGCGCCCATGCGTTGACCCCATCGCGCCGCAGGCAGCAGATACGGCGCGCGATCCATGTTCTCCATGCCACCGGCGATAACCACGTTCGAGATATCGAGTGCTATTTCCTGAGCCGCCGATGCAATTGCCTGCGCGCCCGATCCGCATACGCGATTCACCGTGACAGCAGGCGATGCCACCGGAATGCCGCCGTTGATCGACGCCTGGCGCGCGGGATTCATGCCGCTGCCTGCCTGGATGACGTTGCCCATGATGACTGCATCGACCTTTCGCGGCGCCAGACCCGCGCGGCGCACGCTCTCGCGGATAGCGGTGGCGCCCAGCTCCGTTGCCGCTACTTCTTTCAAGCTGCCGCCAAAGGCTCCGATTGGCGTGCGCACCGGCGCGCATAGAACGATTTCGTCTTTGAACATGACATTCTCTCCATGGTTAGTGCATATGCACATTTTTCCATGGATTTGAGAAGCTTGCAGAGACGATGGGTGGTTGAGCGTTCGACGTCGGGACGACTCGATCAGGGCCGGGATGACTCCAAATAGCACTCTGCGCGTTAGCAAAGTTGAGTTGCTTCAATCGGAAGTGTGGACGGCGGCTTGCCAAGGACTCGTGAGACTTGGCTGAGACTAGATTTAATTCACGTCTCTGTCTTGCGGACCAAGAGGACCTTCCACTGTGTCTGTTCAGGACAGTCATCTTCGAAATTTATGTCGGCTCCATCAAAACACAAATGTTTCTACTGATCTTTATCAACCTGATCGAAGCGTGCGGTCAATTCAATTTTTATTCTTTTAAATCAAGCATTTAGACAGCAAAACCAAATTTATTTGCGTCGTTGGCATGCCTCTCGCATATGTAGCTGCGAGCGCAACAAATCAACGCTCGACCAACCAACCACTTAGGAGATTCACCATGCTGACGATCAAAGACCTCGCCGCTTCCAAAGAACTCGGCCGTGCTGAAATGGGCGCCATCACGGGCGGTAGCTCGTTCTTCTCGAACGCCGGTTTCAACAGCAACGTTCAAGCAGGCGGCGTGTCCTTCGCTTCGCCGCAAGCGAACATCGCGCCTGTCACGCAAGTCGATGCATCGACCACCACCAACGTCGATCTCAAGACCGTCAACAAGTCGATTACCGCCGTGGGCAGCCTGCTCGGCGGCATGGCGCTTTAATTCACACCATCCAATCACATTGTTTAGGAGATTCATCATGCTGACCATCAAGAACCTCGTTGCTTCCAAGGAACTCGACCGCGCTGAAATGAGCGCCATCACGGGCGGTAATTCGCTCTTCTCGAACGCCGGTATCAACAGCAACGTGCAAGCTGGCGGCGTGTCGTTCGCTTCGCCGCAAGCGAACATTGCACCTGTTTCGCAAGTCGATGCGTCGACCACCACCACCGTCGATCTCAAGACCGTCAACAAGTCGATTACCGCTGTGGGCAGCCTGCTCGGCGGCTTGGCACTTTAATTCTCACCATCCAAACACATTTCTTAGGAGATTTATCATGTTGACCATCAAGAACCTTGCTGCTGAGAAAGAACTCGATCGCGCTGCAATGGGCTCCATCGCGGGCGGCTTCTCGATCTTCTCGAACACCGGCGTCAACTCGAACTATCAGGCAGGCGGCGTGTCTTTCGCGAGCCCGCAAATCAACGTCGCACCGGTCACGCAAGTCGATGCCTCGCAACACACGAACGTGGACGTCAAGAGCATCACCAAGTCGGTCGATGCGCTCGGCAGCATGTTCGTCGGTATGAAGGCCTAGGGGCTCGCAGGCTCAGAGAGGGAAGGACCACGTGCCTTCTTCTCTCGTTGATTCTTGCCGATAACGTCCGAGCCTCAACGAGAGGACCGTATCTCCTTGCGGCTTTCTGGGTGAAGAGTTCTAGCCCGCTTGTTAGCGGGCTTTTTTTGCGTCCGATCAAAGCGACGGTACAACATGCTCCCTCGAAAACCACGAGCGATGAATCGTCTACCGCGTCGAAGATAATCCGCCAGCAAATTTATCCCGTTGACAACGCTTTTTGGCCAGAGAAACCTGACGTTGTGCAATGCACCAATCTGGCTGAATCCTAGCAGAAGCCAGGAATACACGTCACGCCGCTCAACGTTCATCTTCGAGGTCCGTCATGCGACTTTCCATCCTGCTGGCTGCACTCACGACCTGTCTGACCTGTACGGCACGCGCAGAAAATCCGGCTTCGCCACAAGACTCGGCCATGTACCTTTCGAGTGTCGTCGGCAATTCGCAGATGAACGCAAATCCGCAACTGGCGCAGCCAGTCAGCGCGTCGTCGGACAAACCATGCACGTCGCCCGGAAGACGGGTTCAGCGGGACATCCGGGGGTCGATCGACGGTGGCTCGCGCTGCGACAATGCAACGGCCACCGCGTTCTAACGACACGCGCGAAGCAGCGTGTTCGACGATTGCGACGCGTGCATCACTTTAGGTGTAACTGCTCGACGACAAGCGCAGGACAACGATTTCGCTCGGAGGCCGCTCAAGTGCGAGCGCGAAAACGGCCCTCGCATTGCTCGATGCATCGCGCACCTTCGCGCCGCCAAAAACTAGCACGCGCAATGCCGCGCTGAAGAGGAAGAGGGACGCGCCTTAAAAGTCCTCGGAGAAACTCAGTTCATAGTCGACGCTCGCGCCAACGCGCAACTCACGGCCCGCGCCGTCAAGAGCAATCGCGTTCTGCCCGAACGTGAGGCCGCCATCTACACGAGCATTAGCGCGCCAGCCCATCATCACGTCGAGCGGTTCGTTGGGCCATTGCGCGTCGCGCACGCCGTGCGTCTGATCGACCGTCGTGATCGGACAGCGCGCGCACGGCTTCACCATGCGCAACACGATGCCATCGACCGAGATCGTATCGATGAAGTCTTCCTCGAAGGCGTCGAGACCGCTCAAGACGACATTGGGCCTGAAGCGATTCATCGGCACGCGCGGCGCGCCCTTCGCTTCGAGACGCGCGTTGAGATCGTCGAGCGAGGCGTGGTTGGTGACGAGCAGCGGAAAGCCATCGGCGAATTGCGTGGGTGCGTCGGCATCGCGCGTCCACGTCTTGCTCGCGAGGCGCGTGACGTCGTCGGCAAAGCGCACGAGCCGCACGGGAACGCCGAGGCGTGCGGAGAACCAGCGCGCGGCGCTCACGCCTTCGTCTAACGCCTCGAAGTGATCGCGCCAGACATTCACGGCGACGCGCGCCGGGTCTTTCTCGTGCGCAAGCGGCACTTCGAGCGGTTCGGCAGCATCGGGGGAATTCAGCACGAGCGCATCTGCCGTGAGCGTTGGAACGATGCGCGCCATCGCCGGGAATTCGCGTTGCGAGACGAAGCGCCCGTTTTCGTCGATGACCATCCAGTGGCGATCCCACGGAAACCCGTGAACGGCGAGCTGCACGCAATCGAGTGCGATTGCGCCGCATGACTTGACTGGATAGACGAATAGCGCGCTGATGGTAGGCATGATCGGGGTGTTCGATGGCGCGAACCGCTCATCTGGAAAAGCGCCATTGTCCCGTGCTCATATTGTTCCGGCAAGCGGTGCGTTCATACGCTTTATAACCGTTTCCCCGCATCCGCCGTGACGCGCTCGATCAACCGCTGCACACGAAGCGCATCATCGCCGCTGACGCTCGGCGCGCGATCATCCCGCACGGCATCGAAAAAGTCCTTCAACAATGCACGATGCGCGGCGTGCGAGAAGTCCATCGGCTTCGCACCGAAGCCCGACGACGAAGGATCGCGAAACTCGTCGATGCTTCCGTCACGGAAAAACACGCGCAAGTGCCCGCCTTCGAGCGTTGCCGTGCCTTTATCGCCGATTAACTCGATGCGCTCCGGAAAGCCCGGAAACGCCGCCGTGGTTGCAAGAAGATGACCCACGGCGCCGCTCGCGAACGTAAGCGAAGCGCTTGCAAAGTCCTCGGACTCCATCGTGTGCAACGCGGTGGTCGCGGTAGCCGCCGCGACCGAGGACACATCGCCCGCCAGCCACAGAAGAATGTCGAGCGAATGAATTGCCTGCGTCAACAACACGCCACCGCCATCGCGCGCATAAGTGCCACGGCCCGGTTCGTCGTAATAGGATTGCGGCCGCCACCAGCGCAGATCGAGTCCCGCGCATGCAATCGAACCAAGCGCGCCACTCGCCTTCACTTCCGCCAGCCGCTGCACGGCGGGACGAAAGCGATTTTGAAACACCACGCCGAGTTTGCATCCCGCAGTACGGCAGATATCGACGATGCGCGTGGCGCGCGACATCGACACATCGAGCGGTTTCTCCAGCATCACGTGCTTGCGCATTGCGGCGGCCTGTTCGACCAGTTCGAGATGCGTATTCGGCGGCGTGAGGACGAGCATGGCGTCGATGGTCGCGTCGTTCAATATCGCATCGACAGACGCGCCGACAGGAAACCCATGCGCGCTGGCGAACCGTTCTACTCGTTCAGGCGAACGGCCGACGACCGCCACGACCTCCACTTCCTCACGCAATTCATTCAATGCGAGCGCGTGAGGCGTTGCAGCCAATCCAGCGCCGACCATCGCGATTCGAATTTTGCGCATCGAGCCTTCCTTGGGCGTTGATGTGTCACACGATTGTCGTCAGCTCCGGAACGGCTTCGAAAAGATCCTGAGCCAGACCATAATCCGCGACGCTGAAAATAGGCGCTTCCGGGTCCTTGTTGATGGCGACAATGACCTTGCTGTCCTTCATGCCCGCCAGATGCTGAATCGCGCCCGAAATACCAACGGCCACGTACAACTGCGGCGCGACGATCTTGCCCGTCTGACCCACTTGATAGTCGTTCGGCACGTAACCCGCATCCACCGCCGCGCGCGATGCGCCCAGCGCAGCACCGAGTTTATCAGCGAGCGGTTCGAGCACCGTCGTGTAGTTCTCGCCATTGCCGAGGCCGCGTCCACCCGATACGATGATCGAAGCCGAAGTCAGTTCCGGCCGATCCAGCTTCGTGACTTCACGGCTGACGAATGACGAGATGCCAGCGTCGGCTGCCGCTTCGATATTCTCGACCGATGCACTGCCGCCTTCTGCCGCCACCGGATCGAAGCCCGTTGCACGCACCGTGATGACCTTGATCGGATCGCTCGATTGCACCGTCGCGATAGCGTTGCCCGCATAGATTGAACGCTCGAAGGTATCGGCACTGTCGACGGCGGTAATGTCGCTGATCTGCGCGACATCCAGATGCGCCGCGATACGCGGCGCGATGTTCTTGCCATAGGCCGTCGCGGGCGCGAGGATGTGCGAATAGTCCTTCGCGATATTCAGTACCGTGCCCTCGACATTCTCAGCCAGACCTTCGGCGAGTTGAGGCGCATCCGCAAGCAGCACTTTAGCTACGCCCGCGATCTTCGCTGCCGCATCGGCCGCGCCTTGCGCGTTCGCACCAGCAACCAGCACATGAATAGCGCCGCCGATTTTCGCCGCCGCCGCTACCGTGTTCAACGTCGCGGCCTTGATGGACGCGTTGTCGTGTTCCGCCATCACCAGAATCGTCATCAGATCACCTTCGCTTCGTTTTTCAACTTCTCGACCAGCGTCTTCACGTCCGGCACCACCACGCCCGCCGAACGCTTCGGCGGTTCCGCGACTTTCAGCGTCTTCAGTCGCGGCGTCACGTCAACGTCAAGATCAGCGGGCTTCAAAGTCTCCAAAGGCTTTTTCTTTGCCTTCATGATATTGGGCAGCGTGACATAGCGCGGCTCGTTCAGGCGCAAGTCGGCCGTCACCACCGCAGGCAGCTTCAACGACAACGTTTCGGCGCCGCCGTCGATCTCGCGCGATACCGTCGCCTTGCCGTCCGTCACCACCACCTTCGATGCAAACGTCGCTTGCGGCAACGCAGCCAGCGCGGCGAGCATCTGGCCGGTCTGATTGCAATCGTCGTCGATAGCCTGCTTGCCCAGAATCACGAGCTGCGGCTGTTCCCTGTCGATGAGCGCCTTCAGTATCTTCGCCACGGCGAGCGGTTGCAGTTCATCGCCGGATTCGACGAGAATGCCGCGATCCGCGCCAATCGCCAGCGCGGTACGCAAAGTCTCCTGGCACTGCGCGACGCCGCACGATACCGCGACGACTTCCGTCGCCACACCTGCTTCGCGCAGGCGCACGGCTTCTTCCATCGCGATCTCGTCGAAGGGATTCATCGACATCTTCACGTTGGCGAGTTCGACGCCGCTGCCGTCGGACTTGACGCGCACCTTCACGTTGTAATCCACCACTCTCTTCACTGCCACGAGGATTTTCATGAGCTAACCGTCCTTCAACGAATGCAAGTCTCACTTGATGATCAACACCTTCGACCGATCGAAAGCCACGGTGACGGCGACGATCAGGATCAGACCGAACACGATCTGCTGCGCGAATACGCTGATGCCGACGAAGGTCATGCCCACGCGCGCCACCGACACCAGCAGTGCACCGACGAGCGTCCGTCCAATGCCGCCCGCGCCGCCCGTCAGCGCCGTGCCGCCGACGATCACGGCCGCGATGGCCGGCAAAAGGAATTGATCGGCAAGCGTGGGCGAACCGCTTCCAAGACGCCCTGCCATCACGACGCCCGCCAGTCCCGCGAAGAACGACGAGGTGCCGAACACGAGGCACTTCGTGACCGACACGCGCACGCCCGAGGCAATGGCGGCGGGTTCGCCCGCGCCGATGGCATCGGTGCGACGGCCGAACACCGTCGAGCGATGCAGGAACAGGCAGAACAAAAACACGGCCACGCCAAGCAGGATTTCATGCGGCACGCCGAACGACGTACCCGTGGTCCATCCAAGCGATGCATTGCGCATCTCGTCGCTGATGCCGATGGAACGCGTACCCGACAACGTCAACGCCGCCGCCGATGCAATGCCGCCGACCGCGAGCGTCGCGATGAACGAGGGAATGCGCAGCACGGTCTGAATGACGCCGCTCAAAAGCCCGATGCCGAACGAAGCCGCAAGCGCGATCACCGCCGCCATCGCGCCGTGACGCGGCAGCAGCATCGCGACGATCACGCTCGACAACGACGCCACCGCCTGCAACGAAAGGTCGATGCTGCCGAGCAAAACCACGAATGTCGTGCCGGCCGCCATGATGAAAAGCGTCGAGCTATCGGCAAGCAAACCGAGTTGTGTCGATGGCGCGAGAAAGCTCGGCTGTGCAATCTCGATCAACACGTAGAGCACGACGAGTGCGAGAAACGGCGCATTGTCGCGCAGCTTCGCCGCGAGGGAAGCGTTTAGTTGTGGCATATCGACCTCAGACCATGTGTTCGACGATTTCGACCTGCGAAGGCTTGCGCCCGACTTCGCACGGCATGATTTTTTCGGCGCGGCCGTCGCGCATCACCATCACGCGGTGACTGAGGCCGAGGATCTCTTCGAGCGTGTCGCCGGTCAGCACCACCGCCACGCCGTCCGCCGTCAGTTCGCGGATCAGCTGATAAACCTCTTCCTTCGCGCCGACATCGAGACCGCGTGTCGGATGATCGAGCACGAGGATTCGGCTGCCCGCGAAGCGCCATTTCGCGAGCACCACTTTCTGCTGATTGCCGCCAGAGAGATTGCGGCACGACGCATCGGCGCCGGGCGTCTTGATGTGCAGACGTTCGATCCATTCGTTGGCAAACGCACGCTCGCGCGCCTTCTTCACGATGCCGCCACGGCTCACCGCATTGAGACGCGGCAAGGTCAGGTTTTGCGCGACGCTCATTTGCGTGACGAGACCTTCGACCTTGCGCTCGCGCGGCACGTAGCCAATGCCCAATGCAACGGCATGATTCGCATGCGGCTTCAGATGCGTGCTGCCCACCAGCACTTCGCCGCGATCGAGCTTTTCGAGTCCCGCGATGACGCGGCACAGTTCCTCGCGCCCCGAGCCGACCACGCCTGCGACTCCGAAGACTTCGCCGCAGCGGACATCGAAGGACACGTCATCGAGCACATGTCCGAGCGACGCGTGACGCACCGAAAGCGCTACATCGTCGCGGCAAGGCTTCTGCAGATTCTCGCGGTAATACTCGCCATGCAGCGTACGGCCCACCATCAGTTCATGCAGCTTCGTCACCGACGCCGTTCCCGACGCCATCTCGGACACGACCTTGCCGTCTTTCATGACATACACGCGATCGGAAAGTGACAACAGCTCGTCGAGCCTATGCGAGACGAACACGAACGAGGCGCGCGACTTCAGTTCGCGCACGAGGCCGAAGAGAATCTCGATCTCGCCTGCTTCGAGCACGGAGGTCGGCTCATCGAGCAAGATGATCGGCGTGCCGCCCGTGCGACTCGCCAGCGACAAGGCGCGCGCGAGTTCCACCATCTGCCGCTGACCGAAGGACATGTCTTCGCAGAGCGTCAATGGATCGATATTCAGACGCACGGTCGCCAGTTCCTTCTGCGCCGCGCGCTTGAGCTTCGACCAGTTGATGCGGCCGAAGGTCACGAACTGTTCTTCGCGCCCGAGAAACAGGTTCTCCGCGACCGTCAGGTTCGGCAGGATCGACTGCTCCTGATACACCATGGCGATGCCCTTGGAGGTCGCATCGCGCGGATTACGAATCACGAGCGGCTTGCCGTTCAGCGTGATCTCGCCCGCATCCTGACGATATGCACCGGTCAGGAGCTTCATCAACGTGGACTTGCCCGCGCCGTTCTCGCCGATCAGACCGACGATCTCGTTGGGACGCACGTCGATGGACACATCGTCGAGCGCAAGTACGCCCGGAAAGCGCTTGGTGACATTCTTGAGTGACAGCATGTTCATCTCCTCACGCTCATTTGACGATGCGCCGGCGCGAACGATTCAGCGCGAGCGTTACCGCCGCGATGATCAGCACGCCTTGAATGCCCTGCTGCACGTAAGGCGGAACGCCGAGCAGCACCATGCCATTGCCGAGCACGATGACGATGAGCGTGCCGACGAGCGTGTTCATCGGGCTGCCGTTGCCGCCCGCGAGCGACGTGCCGCCGACCACGATTGCGGTGATCGCCACGAACAACTGACCATCGGCGATACGCGCGTGACCCTGACCGTATTGCGCGACGGCCAGAATGCCCGCGACGCCATAGAACGCACCGGCCAGCGCGAAGACCGCAATGCGCACGCGCGATACTCGCACGCCGCTCAGACGAGCGAGGTCCTCGCCTCCGCCGATGGCAAGCGTATGCCGGCCGAGCAGCGTGTGCTTGTAGACGAACCACGCGATTCCCAGCACCAGCACCGCGATCCACACCGACAAAGGCAAGCCGAAATAACGCGTGATGGAGATGGCGCGCAGCATCGGGTCGCTCACGCGGACGGTGTTTCCCGACAGCCACGCAGTGCCGATTCCCGTCGCCACGAAGCCGACGGCAAGCGTCGTGATGAACGAAGGGATGCGCAGGAACACGTGCAGCACGCCATTGGCGAGGCCGAGCAGCGCGCCCGCCGCGATCGCCACGGCGAGCACCCACAGCCCGTAGTGGTTATCGTTGTACGAGTTCTCGACCAGCATCGATACGGCAATCGCCGCGACCGCGACGATGCCTTCCGCCGACAGGTCGATGCTGCCGAGCTGAATCACGAACGCGGCGCCCAAGGCGATGGTCAACGGAATCGCCGCGCCCACCGCGATTCGCGACAGGTTCATCGGATCGAAGAAATCGTGGTTTAGCGCGCCGATGCAAAGACCGAGCGCCACCAGCACCAGAACGGGTGCGAATCGTCGCAGCAAAGCCTGCTTCGATACCAATGGAGTCCCGGTTGTTGTTATGCGGACGGCCTGCCGGGTGGGCGCCACGGTCAACTTGTTCATCGATACACCACCGGACCCGACACGCGGGCATAGAGGTTGTTCCAGTCACCGCCAGGCGCGGCCGCCCGCTTGATGACTTCCTGCACGTTCGCCTTCGTCACGAACGTGGCCTTGCAATACGATTCTCGCCGGTCCTTCGGCAAGGCGGCCACGTCGATCTTCTTGTCCTTCGCCTGCAAGCCCATCGACAAGCCGATGCCGCCGAGCCAGTAAGGGTCCCAGTCCACCGACGCGATCAGTTCGCCCGCCTTGATCGCGGCGAGTCCGGGCGGCGTGCCGTCCATGCCCGTCACCGGCATCTGGCCCGCGAGCCCTTCGGCGCGCAACGCTTCGATGGCGCCGAGCGCCATGTCGTCGTTCGCGGCCCATACGCCCTTGATCTTCGAGTTGAAGCGCGTCATCCACGCCTGCATGATCGGAAACGCCTTTTGCGAGTTCCAGTCGGCCACCTGGAAGTCGAGCAACTGGATGTCGGGGAACTTCTTTAGCGCCGCTTCGAGACCGGCCTTGCGCTCGATTGCCGGCACATTGCTGAAGATGCCGCCGAGCGCGACGACGCCGCCCTTGCCGCCCATCGCCTTGAAAAGTTGCGTCGCCGCTTCCTCGCCGTACGCGACGCCATCGTAAGAAAGATGCGCCACGTAGTTCGGGTTGTTGTCCCACGGATGCAAGTCCTTCGGCTTGTTCCAGATCGTCGTCACGAACGCGCCCGCCTTCGAGCAGGCTTCGACGATCACGCGGGCATCGGCGGAGTCGTTGGGATCGACGTTGAGGACGAGGTTGCCGTTGGTACGTTGCAGGAGCGCGCGAATGTCGGCAATGCCTTTCTCGGAGCTGCCTTCGGTCGTCAGCGGTACATAAGGCAGGCCGGCGCTCGCGGCAAAGCCCTGCGCGCCCTTGTTGAATGCCGCGTGATAGGGATTGGTGAGCGAGCGGAACGAACAGGCGAGCGTCGTCTTGTCCGCGCCGAGCGACAGGCTCGAAAAGCCGCCGCCCGCCACCGCGAATGCGGCTCCGGCGCCCAGCCTCATGAAGTCCCGGCGCGAGAAAGCCGTGCGTTGATGTTGTTCAGACATGATGTCTCCCACGAATGTAATAAATAGACGGATAGTTATTTATGGCTCGAAGAATCCGATGCTGCCGAACCCTTCAGGCGCCTACGCCACGCTCACGGTGGCGTCGTGCAGCGAGCGGCCCGCGTGCGCCGCCAGTTGGCCCGTCGCGGGCGCCTTCGCCGCAACGAGTCCGCGAATCAGGTCCGAGGCTTTCTCCGCGATCATCAGCGTCGGCGCATTCGTGTTCGAACTGACGATACGCGGCATCACCGATGAATCCGCCACGCGCAGCCCTTCGATGCCATGCACGCGCAACTGCGGATCGACCACGGACATTTCGTCGATACCCATCTTGCAGGTGCCGACCGGGTGATAGCCCGTGCGTCCGTATTGCTTCGCGTATGCCTCGTATTGGGCCTGCGTGCGTACCGAGCCGCCCGGAAAGTGCTCGCTCTTGATGTACTTGGCGAGCGCGTTCTGACTCATGATTTCGCGGCTTTGGCGAATGCCCTCCACGGCCACCTTGAGATCGTGGGGGTCGCGAATGTAGGCAGGATCGATGACCGGTGCATCGGCGGGATCGGCGCTGTGAAGCGTGACGTTTCCACGGCTCCTCGGACGCAGGAAATACGAGTTCAGCGTGCAGCCCGAACCGGACGGCACCGGCGGCACGCCCGCTTCCACGCCCGCGCCCGGCAGAAAATGGAACTGCAGGTCGGGCGTCGGCACGTCGCTGGCCGAATACCAGAAGGCGCCGCCTTCCGCGATATTCGATGTCACCGGTCCCTTGTTGAAGATTTTGTATTCGAGACCGGCGAGCAGCATCATGTGCTTCTTCGCATACTTGTCGAGACTGTACGGACCGTTCAGCTCATAGACGATGTCGATGTCGAAGTGATCCTGCAGATTGGCGCCGACGCCGTCGAGCGCATGCAGCGGTTCGATGCCGACGCGTTCGAGATCCGCCGCGCGGCCGATGCCCGAGAGCATCAGGATCTTGGGCGAACCGATTGCACCCGCCGTCACGATCACCTCGCGCTCGGCGCGCGCCACGATCACATTCGAGCGCGCGTTTTGATCGGCATATTCGACGCCCACCGCGCGACCGTTTTCGATCACGATGCGCGACACGAGACAGTTCGTCTTCACGGTGAGGTTGCCGCGCGAGCGCGCCTGTTGCAGATAGCCGACCGCCGCGCTGCAACGCCTGCCGCCGCGCTGCGTGACCTGATACACGCCGACGCCTTCCTGCTGCGCGCCGTTGAAGTCGCTGTTGTACGGCAGGCCCGCTTCCTGACCCGCCAGCACGAAGGCCTTGGTCAGTTCGTTGACGCTGATGAGATCGGACACGCCGAGCGGCCCGCCCACGCCGTGATACTCGTTGCACAAGCGCTCGTTGTCTTCCATGCGCCGAAGGTAAGGCAGGACGCCATCGCGGAAACCCCAGCCCGTGCAGCCTTCGCGTTCCCATGCGTCGTAGTCGGCGGGTTGGCCGCGCGTGTAGACCATCGCGTTGATGGAACCGCCGCCGCCGAGCACGCGGCCTTGCGCGAACGGAATTTGCCGCCGTTGCGTTTCCGCCGCCGCGACCGTGCGATAGCCCCAGGTCAGCGGGCCGCTCGTCATCTTGAAGAAGCCGACCGGCATATGGATGTACGGGTCGGTATCGGCGGGACCGGCTTCGAGCAGCAGCACACGGCTGCTCGCGTCTTCGCTCAGACGCGCCGCGAGCGCACAACCCGCCGCGCCTCCGCCAACGATCACAAAGTCATACATTGCTGTCTCCGATTCTTTGTTCGCCACGAGTCGCGCGTGGCCGTCCGCGCGGCTCTCGAAGGCCGCTCTCGTGAACCACTCGCGCTATGCGATCCAGCGCGGCCGATTGCCAAGCTGCACATGCACGGACTTGATCTCCGTGTATTCCTCGACGCCGTAGCGTCCCGTCTCGCGGCCGATACCCGACTGCTTGAATCCGCCGATGGGCATTTCCGGTCCGCCGGTAATCGTGCAATTGACCCAGATGCGTCCGGCTTGCACATCGCGCAGACTCTTGAACGCGCCTTGCAGGTCGCGCGTCCAGATGCTCGCCGCGAGACCGTACGGCACGCCGTTCGCGAGTTGGATAGCCTCCTCGAAACCGTCGAACGGCGTCACTGAAAGAACCGGCCCGAAGATTTCGTCCTGCGCGAGCGAACTGCCCGGCTGTACGTTGCGAAACACCGTCGGCTGGATGAAGAAGCGCTCGCCATCGCTGCTGGCGTTACCGCCGCAAACGAGTTGCGCGCCGTCGTGCGTGCCTGCATCGATAAAGCCGCGAATCTTGTCGAACTGCCGCGCCTCGACGATTGCACCGACATGATTCGACGCGTCGAGCGGATCGCCCATGCGCACCTTGGCAAGCACCGCGCCGATACGTTCGACGAGCTCCGCTTCGACCGAGCGATGCACCACGAGCCGGCTGCCCGACACGCAGCACTGTCCTGCGTTGAACGCGATGCCGAAGGCGATGGCGTCGGCGGAGTCGTCGAGATCGGCATCGGCGAACACGATCTGCGGATTCTTGCCGCCGAGCTCAAGCCCGACCTTCTTCATGTTGCCGCCCGCCGCCGCGAGCACCGAACGGCCCACTTGCGTCGAACCGGTGAACGAGATCATGTCGACTTCCATGTGTTCGGCAAGCGCCTGCCCGACCACCGGACCGAGACCGGTCACGACGTTGACCACGCCGTCCGGCAGACCCGCTTCGGTGAGCAACGCGGCGAGCTTGAGCGTCGTGGTCGATGTCAGTTCGGACGGCTTGACGACCACCGTGCATCCCGCAGCCAGCGCGAAGGGCAGACGCTCCGAAAGAATGAAGAACGGAAAATTCCACGGCGTGACGATGCCGACGACTCCCACCGGCTGACGCATGACCAGCCCGAACATGTCGGCCCCGAGCGTGTCGTGCGAGTCGCCATGGACCACGCGTGCAAGGCCCGCCGCATATTCCCAGATGCCCGCGGCCGCCGTGACTTCGCCGCGCGACTGGCCGACAGGCTTGCCGCTTTCGAGCGTTTCGAGATACGCCAGCGTCTCGACGTTGTCGCGAATCAGGCGCGCGGCTTTCAAAAGGACCGTTGCGCGTTGCTCGCCGGATAAGCGCGACCAGCGGCCATCGTCGAAAGCGCGGCGGGCAGCGGCAACCGCTGTATCGAGATCGCCGGATGACGCACGCAGCGTCGCGGTGACGCCCACGCCGTGCCCCGGACTCTTGCGCGTCACCCATTCGGCGGATGAGCCCGCAAGACTTTTTCCGTCGATGTACATCGGCGTGCGCAGCGGCTCGTCGGGAAGATGCAGCGAGGCTGCGAGTTCGCTCAAATCACTCATATCCGTCTCCATTCAACATTTCCGCGGTGCGCCCGGCATTCGCTGCAAGCGTGAGAACAAGGTCACTGCCTCACGTCAACGGAACCCGTTCTGCACCATCCGGTTACTTCCGTACAAGCCGATTTTTGGTTTATAGTCGCTGACATACCGAGTGCCTTCCGGCATCCCGACCGCTCATCCTTCGACCACGCACATGACCCTCACCCCCGCTACGCCGAGAAGCGCATCCAAGTCCGCCGAAGCCGTCGCCACCCGTCAACCCAGACAGCGGGACCCCGAAGTAACGAAGGCCCGGATTCTCGATGCCGCGAAAAAAGAGTTCGCCAAGCTCGGCATGGCGGGCGCACGAGTGGAAGCCATCGCCACGCGCGCCAAGGCCAACAAGCGGATGATCTATCACTACTTCGGCAGCAAGGAGGAGTTGTTCGTCGCGGTGCTCGAAGACGTGTATGCCGACATCCGCTTCGCCGAACTCAAGCTCGACCTCGACCATCTCTCGCCCGAGGAAGCTATCGTCGCGCTCACCACGCATACCTGGAACTACTACCTGAAAAACCCGGAGTTCATGACGCTCGTGAACAGCGAGAACCTGCATCGCGCGCGGCACGTCAAGAAGTCGCAGCGCTTCAAGGAATTGCACCAGGGCTTCATTTCGATGCTGCAACGTATCCTCGATCGCGGCGTCGAAGCGGGCGTGTTTCGTAGTGGCGTCGATGCGCGGCAACTGCATATCACCATGGCCGCCATCGGCTATTACTACCTCACGAATCGCTTCACGAGCGGCGTGATCTTCGACATCGACTTCATGGACAAGGCGGCACTCAAGAGCCGTCTCGACTTCAATATCGACACCATCCTGAGGCTCGTGCGGCCTTGAAAACGGCACGGCGAGCATCTTGGGCAGCGGCGTTGCCATGTCACGCCACCTTCTCTTGCGCCGCCGACATACGCGCGAGCAACGCTGCATCGACGAGCGGACGAAACGCCATGCGCGCCAGCACGTCGCGCTCTATATCCACGCCGTCCGCAACCTCGATCAGCCGCACGCCTTCGGCTTCCAGCCGGAACACCGCCCGCTCGGTCACGTAAAGCACTTCCTGCGCGCTGCGCAATGCCTGCTCGCCGCTGAACGTGATGTGCTGCACGCGTTCGACGAGCTTCGGCACGCTGCCCGGCGACACGATCTTCAAGCGCGTTCCCGCCTGCTCGACATCCAGCCCTTTCGCCTCGAAACTCCCGCAAAACACGATTTTGCGTGCGCCTTGCGTGATGTCGATGAAGCCACCCGGTCCGACGACCGTCGACCCGAGCTTCGACACGTTGATGTTGCCTGCGCCATCCATTTCGCCCATGCCGAGAAAGGAGACATCGACGCCGCCGCCGCTGTAGAAATCGAATTGATCGACACTCGACAGAATGGCGTGCGCATTGCGCGCGGTGCCGAACATGGGGCCGTCGAGCATCGCGCCGTTGTGAATGCCCTGCTCGACCGATCCCCAGAACGTGCCGAGACGCCCTTGCTCCGCGAGCAGCGCGGGAATGCCGCCCGGAATGCCGAAGCCGAAGTTGGCCGATTGTCCTTCGTGCAGTTCGAGCGCCGCGCGTGCCGCGATGATGCGGCGAATGCCCGTCGGCACTTCGTAGAAGCCTTCGCCGATGGTACACAGCGCTTCACCGCTCAAGGCCGAGTCGTAGTCCGAAACCACGCATTGCACTTGCTCCGGTGTCTCCACGAGCGTGTCGACGAGAATGCCCGGAATGCGCACGAGCCGCGCCGGCACGTAGCCTTCCGGGGCGCGCTCCTTCACCTGCACGATCACGCGGCCGTCGCTGTTATGCGCGGCGAGCGCGGCGGCGTAGACATCGAGGTCGGCCGGTTCGCGGCGCAGCGTGACATTGCCGCTCTCATCCGCCGATGAACCGCGCACGATGGCGAAGTCCACCTTGAACGGCTTGTAGCGCAGGAATTCGCGGCCATCGAGTTCGATCAGCTCGACGAGGTCTTCGCTTGCGCGCTCGTTGATCTTCCCGCCATCGATACGCGGATCGACGAAGGTGCGCAGTCCCACATGCGTGACGAGTCCGGGCCGCCCCGCGCCAATCTCGCGCAGCAACGTGCTGATGGCGCCGGCGGGAAAGCTGTATGCCTCGAAGGCGTTGTCGCGAGCGAGCTTCTGCATGGCGGGCGCCCAGCTCCAGTGTCCGCCGATCACGCGTTTGACCATGCCCTCATGCGCAAATCGGCCGAGGCCGCTGCCCTTTGCGTCACCGATGCCGAGCGCGTGGACGATGGTCAGATCGCGCGGATGTCCCGTCTCGAGAAAGCGCTTTTCGAGTTGGGCAAGCACGGCGTCGGCTTCGAGCAGCCCGCCGCCGGAACCCGCGAGTGCGATGGTCGCGCCATCGAAAATCTGCCCGACCGCAGCGGCAGCATCCGTCCACTTGTTCACTGAAAGCTCCTTTGGGAAGCAGCCGCAAAAGCCATTGACAGCGGCCATTCGTTGGTCTTAAATAACCCACCAGATGGTTACTTGCTGCGAATGTTGGCACACGAAACCTCTGAATTCAAGCGGTATTTCGACTGGCTGCGGGTAAACCTTCAACGCAAGTCCTGCCGCAAATATCTGATCTGACGATATGCATGGAGACAACATGAGACTCTCGGAAACGCACGAGCAAATTCGCGACACGACGCGGCGGTTTGCGCAGGAAGTCATCCGGCCGCTGGCCGAGGAACTGGATCGCGAAGAGCGTTTTCCAGCGGAGATCTACAAGCAGATGGGCGAACTGGGACTCTTCGGCATCACCGTGCCGGAGCAGTTCGGCGGCGCGGGAATGGACGTCACGGCTTACGCGCTCGTGATGGAAGAGTTGTCGCGCGGCTATGCGTCGGTGGCGGATCAATGCGGCCTGCTCGAACTCGTCGGCACGTTGTTGAGCGCGCATGGCAGCGACGCGCAACGTGCGAAGTACCTGGAGTCTTTGCTGCGCGCCGAGTTGCGTCCGGCCTACTGCATTACCGAATCCGACGCGGGAACGGACGTTTCCGGCATCCGCACCACGGCCACGCGCACCGCCGACGGCTGGGAACTCAGCGGCGCGAAACTGTGGATTCATAACGCGCCCGTCGCCGACCTTGCCTTCGTGCTCGCGCGTACCGACCCGGCTGCGGGCAAGCGCGGCATGAGCATCTTTATCGTCGATTGCCACTTGGCGGGCGTATCGAAGGGGCCGAAGGAACACAAGATGGGACAGCGCGCATCGCAGGTGGGCGAGCTTCATTTCGACCGCGTGAAGCTTGCCGAAGACGCGCTCCTCGGACAAGAAGGACGCGGCTTTCACATGATGATGAGCGCACTCGACAAGGGCCGCGTGGGCATCGCCGCGCTCGCGGTCGGCATTGCGCAGGCGGGTCTCGAAGCGGCGCTCGAATACGCGCAGACGCGCAAGCAGTTCGGCACGCATATCGCCGAATTCCAGGGCATTCAGTGGATGCTCGCCGACATGGCGAAGGACATTCAGGCCGCGCGCCTGCTCGTGCACGATGCCGCCGCGCGCCTCGAGTCCGGCGAGCGCGCGAGCATCGCCTGCTCGATGGCCAAGTGCTTCGCGGGCGACACGGCCGTCAAGCACAGCGCCAACGCCGTGCAGATATTCGGCGGCAGCGGCTACATTCGCGGCTACGAAGTGGAGCGGCTTTATCGCGACGCGAAGATCACGCAGATCTACGAAGGCACGAACCAGATTCAGCGCACGATCATTGCGCGCGATCTGATTGCGAACGGAGCATCGTTATGAGCGCGCGTCCTGTTGCGCTCGTCACGGGCAGCCGGCGCGGCATCGGCCATGCGATTGCCGTCGAACTGGGCCGCGCGGGCTTCGATATCGCGCTGACCGACGCCGTGGCTTCCGACGAACTCGATCGAGCCGTCGCCGATGTCGAAGAGACCGGCGCGCGTGCCATTGCCGTCGTATCCGATCTGGCGGATATCGCCTCGCATCACGCCACGCTGCACGATATCGAAGCGCGGCTCGACGCTCCTATAGATTGCCTCGTGAACAACGCGGGCGTGTCGGTCATGTCGCGCGGCGATCTGCTCGATGTAACGCCCGAGAGCTTCGACCGGTGCATGGCCATCAACACACGCGGCACGTTCTTTCTCACGCAGGCTTTTGCGCGGCACTTTCTGTCTCGCATACGCAAGAGCATGGCGGCGCATCCGAGCGTCATCACGATCACCTCGTCGAATGCCGTCGCAGCGTCTCCCTTGCGCGGCGAATATTGCGTGTCGAAGGCGGGATCGTCGATGGCCACGACGTTGTTTTCCCTGCGCCTGGCCGAACACGGAATCGCCGTCTACGAAGTGCAGCCCGGCCTGATCGAGACCGAGATGACAGCGCCTTCCCGCGCGCGCTACGACGCGCAAATGGAGCAAGGGCTCACCGCCATCAAACGCTGGGGCACGCCGCGGGAAGTGGCGACGGCCGTGCGCTCGCTCGCGACCGGCGGCTTGCCGTACAGCGTCGGACAGGCCATCCGTGTCGATGGCGGCTTACTCGTCAACAAATACTGAACCGCATATGAACTCAACGCTCAAGCTGCCGACCTCGCTCGGCACGATAGAAAGCTACCGTCTGCAAGGCACACCGCTCGATGTGCGTACGCCCACGCGGCCGTTCAATCGCATCGCGTATTCGGCGGCGCATGTCGTGGCCGATCCGCTGCGCGCGGGTGAACTGAACGCGCCACCCGCCATCGACTGGGAACGCACGCTCGACTATCGGCGCTACCTCATCAAGCAAGGCCTTGGCATTGCCGAAGCAATGGACACCGCGCAACGCGGCATGGGCCTGACGTGGAACAGCGCCCTCGAACTCATCACGCGTACCGTGGAAGGCACGCGCGATATTCCCGGCGCGTCGATCGCATCGGGCTGCGGCACCGATCACGTCTCGCCCGGTTCGATCACCAACTGCGATCAGGTCATTCGCGCCTACGCCGAGCAACTCGAAGCCGTGCAGCGCGTCGGCGGACGCGTCATCCTCATGGCAAGCCGCGCGCTGGCGCGAGTCGCGCGCTCGACCGACGACTATCGGCGCGTCTATCGCGAAGTGCTCGCTATGTGTAACGAGCCCGTGATTCTGCACTGGCTCGGCGAGATGTTCGATCCGGAACTCGCCGGCTACTGGGGCGAATCGTCGTATGAGCGCGCGGCGCAAGTGTGCCTCGATGTGATCGGCGACAGCGTCGATCATGTCGATGGCATCAAGATTTCCCTGCTCGACGACGCCAAGGAAATTTCCTTCCGCCGCCAGTTGCCGCCCAAGGTGAAGATGTACACCGGCGACGACTTCAATTATCCAAGTCTGATTGCGGGCGATGAACGAGGCTTCTCGCATGCGCTGCTCGGCATCTTCGATGCGATTGCCCCAGCCGCTTCGCAGGCGCTCGCCGCGCTCGCCAACGACGACCTCCATACATTCCACACGCTGCTCGCGCCGACCGTGCCGCTGTCACGCCATATCTTTCGTGCGCCGACGCAGTATTACAAGACGGGCGTCGTATTCCTCGCGTATCTGAACGGCTTTCAGGACCACTTCTTCATGCTTGGCGGCCACCACGGCATGCGTCCGCCCGCCTATCTCGCCGAGGTCTTTCGTCTCGCCGATCAGGCCGGCCTGCTGCGCAATCCCGACGACGCCATCGGCCGACTGCGGAAGGTCATGGCAGCGCTCGGTTGCGCAGAGTAATCGCGGCGGATCGCCTTCGACATCACACGGGATCAACATGAGAAACCTGCAGGGAAGACTCGATCTGTGCTCGATCAACACGGCGACGCTTGGCCATCGCGAGGCGTTGAGCGTCACGATCGACCGCATCGCCGCAGCGGGATTTGGCGGCATTGCGCCGTGGCGTCACGAGGTGGAGAACGCGAACGTCGCCGACATCGCGCGGCAGATCAGGGCGCTCGGGTTGAGCGTCACGGGCTATTGCCGTTCGACATATGTGCCGGCGGCGAATCACGCGCAATTCAAGGCGAATATCGAAGCGAACAAGGCAGCCCTGCGCGATGCCGCGACACTCGGCGCACGCTGCTTCGTGATGGTCGTCGGTGGTTTGCCCGAGGGCAGTCGCGATCTGAATGGCGCACGCGCGCAGGTGATCGAAGGCATCGCCGAATTGCTGGATACGGCGCGCGAGTGCGGCGTGCCGCTCGCGCTCGAACCGCTTCATCCGATGTACGCGGCGGATCGCGCCGTGCTCAACACGCTCGCGCAGGCGCTCGATATCTGCGCTCAGGTCGATCCCGGACATGGCGGCTTTCTCGGCGTTGCCGTCGATGTCTATCACTGTTGGTGGGACCCGGCGCTTCAGGCATCGATCGGGCGGGCGGGACAAGACGATCGCCTGCTCGCGTTTCATGTATGCGACTGGTTGCGCGAGACACGCGATCTGTTGCTCGATCGCGGCATGATGGGCGATGGCGGCATCGACCTGGCGGCCGTGCGCAGTAACGTCGAGCAAGCCGGATATGACGGACTCGTCGAAGTCGAGATTTTCTCGAAAGAAAACTGGTGGCGGCGCGATCCGGACGAAGTGCTGCGCATCTGCGCGGATCGCCTGCAAACAGTGTGCTGACTGCGAGGGACAATCATCATGCAAGAGACAGTTCGTTGGGGCGTGCTCGGCGCCGCGAAAATCGCCGACAAGTTCGTGGTGCCCGCCATTCAGCGGTCGTCCAATGGCCGCGTGGTGTGCGTGGCGGCACGCGATCGCGAGCGCGCGGCCGCTTTCGCTGCACGACACGACATCGCAAACGCATATGCAAGTTACGACGAAGTTCTCGCCAGCGATCAGGTCGATGCCATCTACATTCCGCTGCCAACGGCGAGTCACTTCGAGTGGTGCAAAAAAGCGCTTCTCGCCGGCAAGCATGTGCTGTGCGAAAAGCCCATCGCCATGACGGCTTCGCAAGTTCGGGAGTTGATCGCGCTGCGCGATTCGACGGGTCTCGTCTGTGGCGAGGCGTTCATGGTGGCGCACCATCCGCAATGGGCGTTCGTGCAGGAGTGCATCGCGCGCGGGACGCTTGGCGAACTGCGGCTCGTGGAAGGCTCCTTCACGTATTTCAACGACGATCCCCATGCACTCAAAAACGATCTCGCATTGGGCGGCGGCGGTGTGCGTGATATCGGCGTCTATCCGGTCGTCACCACGCGCATGGCGACTGGTCTCGAGCCGCTTGCGATCGGCGCGGACATCACCATCGATCCGCGTTATGGCACCGACAAGCTCGCGGTCTGCGACCTCACGTTTTCTGGCTTCGATCTACACTTTTACTGCGGCACTCAACTCGCGCGCCGCCAGCATATGATCTTTCATGGATCGAAAGGCTGGCTCTCGCTCGATGCGCCGTTCAACCCTGGCGTGTACGACGATGCGAAGGTTCATATCCGTCTGGATGGAACGGGCAAAGCGGAGACCGTCGAGTTCGGCGATGTCGATCAATATCAGTCGATGGTCGAAAACTTCGGCGCGGCGGTGCTTCGGCCGGGCGAACCGCTTGCATTCACGCTCGAAAATTCGCTCGGCAACCAGCTTGTGATCGACGAGGTGCTGTCTCATGCCAACCGCTAGCACGACCATGACCAAGAAAGCGACGTCGATGATCGACGTTCAGCAACTTCGCGAAACGCGCGCGCTGGCGGCCGCGTGCGCCAATGCGGACGACGCTTCCCTGTGGCGCTGGTTTTCGGCGCTGATGGACAGCGGAAAGATTCGCTGGTGCCTTGCCTCGGAGGGCTGGCTCGTGAGTGTGAACCATCGGCACGTGGCGACGGCTGCATCGTTCGATGAAGCCATCCGCATTGCCAAGGATAGCTCCAGTTTTTCTCTCATGTGATGATGTCGCCGACATCTACTTTCGACCGGAGCCGCGACATGACGACAGACAGGACCTTTCATTGCGACAAGCTCGTGCGGTTTCAGCACTGCGATCCTGCCGGCATCGTGTTCTATCCGCAATACTTCGTCCTGTTCCATGAGGTGCTCGAGGACTGGTTCAATGACGGACTGGGCGTGGATTACGCGTATTTCATCGGCACGCAAAGACTCGGCATTCCCACGGTGCATATTCAGGCGGATTTCGTCGCGCCGAGCAAGCATGGACAGACGCTTCGGTGCTCCCTGAAGGTCCGCGATCTGGGCAGAACTTCGATCAAACTCAGTCTTGAAGCTGCGGTCGAAGATGAGTTGCGCGCGAAAATCGAGCAGACCGTCGTGCTGTTTTCGTTCGACGATCAGACTTCGGTCGCGCTGCCGGAAGACTTGAGGCAGCGCATGATGCAGTTCGCGGCGCAGGATTGACCTTGAAAATCCACGCCGCGCGCATCCGCCAAGGCTTGATGCGCCGGAGCGTTACCTGAAGACAGCGACCGCATCTCACCAGCAAAGATAACCGCCGTCCGCCACGACGATGGACCCAGTCATCAAACTCGCGGCGTCGCTGGCAAGGAACAGAATGACGGACGCGATTTCGTCCACGCGTCCGAGGCGGCCCATCGGTGTGCCGCCTACCCAATACTGTCGCAAGTTCGGGTCCATCGATACCTTCCTGACGAGATCGGTATCGATATACGTCGGCGCAACCGCGTTGACCCGCACACCGCGCGATGCCCATTCCACCGCGAGCGAGCGCGTCAGATGATGCACCGCCGCCTTCGACGCGTTGTAGTTCGCCTGCTCCTGCGGTCGCGTCGCGATGAACCCCGCCATCGAACCGACGTTCACGATTGCCCCGCTGCCGCGTTCGAGCATCGATCTACCGAACGCGCGGCAACAGCGAAACAAGCCATTCAGATTCACGTCGAGGACCTTGTTCCACACCTCATCCGACATCGTCTCCGCCGGCTCGTTTGAGATGGCGATGCCCGCGTTGTTGACGAGAATGTCGATCGCGCCGATACGCGCGGCAATGTCATCGTGAATGCGCTGCGGCGCGGCCGGATCGGTCACGTCGAAGGGCACGCCGTGAGCCGCGAAGCCCTTCGTGTTCAAAGCATCGACGGCGGCAGCGAGCGCGCCGGGATCGAGATCGGTGAGCACGACTTCGGCGCCTGCTTCGGCCAGCGCTTCGGCTGTCGCCTGGCCGATGCCGCGTGCCGCGCCCGTTACGACCGCGTGCTTGCCATCGAGTCTGAATTTGTCGAGATACATGGAATCTGCCTTGAGAAACGAGTCAACTCAGCACGATCCCGCCGCACACGTTGAGCGATTGTCCGGTCACGAAAGCGGAGGCATCGGAGGCAAAGAAGCACACCGGCCCGGCCACGTCTTCGGGTTGTCCGAGCCGCGCGAGCGCGGTCTTGTCGACCCACTGCTTCGCGATTGCAGGGTCCTCGAGATTCGTGCGCCCCATGTCCGTCACGATAATGCCCGGACACACCGCGTTGGCCGTGATGCCGAACGGGCCTATCTCCTGCGCGAGCACGCGTGTGAAGCCCATGACCGCCGCCTTCGATGCCGAGTAATGCGCTTGCAGCGGCGCGCCATGCTTGCCGCCAATCGACGCGATATTCACGATGCGTCCGTACCCGCGCGCCTTCATGTGCGGCAACAAGGCTTGCGTCACGAGGAACGTGCCTTTCGCGTTGACATCGAGCACCGCGTCCCATTCGTGCTCGGCGAGTTCATCCACCGACCGTGCGATCAGAATGCCCGCGTTATTGACGACGGCGTCGACCTGACCCGCCTGAGCGATGGCCGCCGCGATCATGTCCGTTACCTGCTGTTTGTCGCTGACATCGGCATAGAGCGCGAACGCGCGCCGCGACTTGCCGCGAATCTCTTTTGCCACGCCTTCGAGCGCATCGCGCTGCCGTTCGATATCGTTGACGACGACATCGAAGCCATCGTCGGCTAGTCCCAACGCCAGCGCCCGGCCAATGCCCCTGCTCGCGCCCGTCACCAGCGCCACCCGTCCATTCGATGCTTTGCTCATGATGATGTCCGACTCCTTGTTTCGTGAGGTATTCGTGCACGTGAGGCGATTAGCGGAAGAAGCGAATCTCGCCGCGTAAGACCGCCAGCCCGACAGCCGCGATCATCACGATGCCGCGCACGATGTTCTGCAAATAGAACGGCGCGCCGATCAGATTCAGGCCGTTATCCAGCATGCCGATGATGACGACGCCGACCAACGTGCCCTGAATGGTCGCGCGTCCCGGCTTGAATGCGGTCATGCCGAGGAACACGGCGGTGAGGCTGTCCATGAGGTAAGCATCGCCCGCACCGGATTGACCCGTGCCGAGTCGTGCGGTCAGCATCACGCCGCCGAGCGCCGCGCCCGCCGCCGACAGCACGAGCGCCGTGACACGCGCGCGGTTCACCTTGATGCCCGACAGACGCGCCGCCTGAATGTTCGCGCCCGTCGCGATGACGCTGCGCCCGAGCCGCGTTCGATTGAGCAGCACGTAAAAGACGAACACGGTAACGAGCGCAATGACGATAGGCATCGGGATCACGCCGAACACCGTGCCCTTGGCAATGGCGTAGAAGCTGTCGGGCATCTGCGCATAGATCGAATCGCCGCCCGTGTACGCGTAATTGACACCGAGCGCGATGGGTCCCATCGCGAGCGTCGCGATCAGCGAGGGAATGCGCAGCATGGTCACGAGCAGGCCGTTGACGAGCCCGATCACGACGCCCGAAACGATTGCCACCGCAATGGCAAGCGGCACTGGCAAGTGCGCCAGCACGAGCATGCCGGCGACGAGTACGCCCGCGAGACTCGCTGCCTGACCGATAGACAAGTCGAATTCGCCGCTTGCCACTGCCACGGTCAGCCCCGACGAGATGACCATCAGCACGGAGATCTGCACGAGCACATTGCTGATGTTGTCGATCGACACGAAGCGGTCGGTGCCGAGCGCGAACGCGATGAAAATGATCACCGCCGCCGCGACCGTGCCCCAGCGGCTCGCGAGATGACTGAAGTCGAAGCTGCGTGGCGCGTGAGCGGCGGGGTCTTCGGATCTTTTGGCGGCCAAGGTCTGTCCTTTCATTTCAGTTCACCTCGAGCAAGAGTCTTGCTTCGGAAAATTCGGTGCGGTCGAGACATTCGCCCACCACGCCATCGGCGATGCAGTAAATGCGGTCGCATAGCTTGAGCATTTCCTCGAACTCGGCGCTCGCAATCAGCACGCTCGCGCCCGCCTTGACCAGTTCGTGAATCAGCGCATAGATTTCCGCCTTGCTGCCGACATCCACGCCCTCGGTCGGATTGTCGAGCAGCAGCAGCGGCTGCTTCGCCGCGTGACTTCGGCCCATGCGAATCAGCCAGCGGCCGAACGCGACTTTCTGCTGATTGCCGCCGGATAGCTGAAGCACGTCCTGCCCGATGCCGCTGCACTTGATACCCAGTTGCTTCACGGTGTCGTGCGCGAGCCCGCGCATGAGCGTGTGCTGCATGAAGCCGCCGCGGCTCGTTTGTTCGAGCGTGCCGGTCATCAGATTCTCTTCGACGGTCAATCCCGGAAAGAGCGCCTTGCGCAAGCGCTCATCGGCGACCAGATACACGCCACGGCCGATCGCATCGGCGACATCGCGCGGCAATCCGCGTTTGCCATTGACGATGCATTCGCCCGTGACCTTCGCGCTCATCGATCCCGCGAGCGCTTCCAGCACGCCGGTCTGCCCGCCGCCCATCACGCCTGCAATGCCGACGATCTCGCCCGCATGCACGACGAGATCGGGCACATCGAGATTGCCGATGCGCGCGTCTTGAATGCGCGTCGTGACAGTGTCGCGAGACGCGGAAGACGACCAGTTCTGATCCTCGATCCTGCGTCCGACCATCAGATGCACCACTTCCTGCAGCGTCGTTTCGGCGACGACGCCATCGTGCACTTTTGCGCCGTCCTTGAGCACGGCCACGCGATCGCACTGCTCGAAAATCTCGTTCAGGTGATGCGAGATGAAAAGAATCGACAAGCCGTGCGACTTGAGATCGCGCAGAAAGCTGAAGAGCTTGCGGCTTTCGTTGAGCGTGAGCGAGGCGGTCGGTTCATCGAGAATCAGAATGGCGGGCTCGCTCACCAGCGCCTTCAGGATGTCGAGAATCTTGTTCTCGCCGAGCGTGAGATCGCCGCATTCCCGGTCGAGATCGATATCGATGCCAAAGCGCTGCGCGAAGCGGCTCGCTTCGACTCGCAAGGCGCGCGAGCGGATCAGGCCGCCGCTCAACGGTTCGCGTCCGAGCATGATGTTCTCGGCGGCGGTCAGCGTCGAGATGACCGCGATCTGCTGATGCGCCACCGCGATGCCCGAGGCGAGCGCGTCGCCGACGCTCTTCATCGAGACCGGCTTGCCGTCGATAGAGAGCGTGCCTGCATCGGCTTGCTGCGCGCCGCAAATGATCTTGACCAGCGTGGATTTGCCCGCGCCGTTCGCGCCGACGAGCGCGAGCATTTCGCCGCCCCACAAGTCGAGATCGACGCCGCGCAGCGCCGGATTGCCGTGGAAGCTCTTTTCCACGCCACGGGCGCTCAGGCGAGGGGTTCCCTTCGCCAGAATGTCATTCATGTGTCTGTCTCCTGACACGGCGGGCCGGCGTGGATACGCGCGGCCGTCCCGCCGCCCATCACATGCCGGCCACGGCGCGGTCGCGATAGATGTAGTACAGATCTTTCGCGTTATAGGTCGGCTCGTTCGGCCCGGGGATATTCACGCCGCGCACCAAGAGAGGCGCGGGGAATTCAACGGTTGGAACCGGCACGAGCTTCTTCGCGTCGCCACCCTTCGCCACGATCTCGTTGATGAGCCAGCCGGTGTAGGCGCCCCAGACTTCGAAGGCCTGCGCCGTCGTGCAGATCAACGGATAGTTCGGCTTGCGCATGCGGTCGAGTGCCGTGGGATGCCCGTCGTGGCCGATCACCATGATCTTGTCCTGCATGCCGCGCGACATGACGACTTCTGCCGCCGCCATGGCCGGTTCGTCCCACGGGCACCAGATCACATCGAGATCCTTGCCGTAGGTCGTGAGCCAGTCGTTGACGGTGTTCTGCGTCGCCTCGTAGAAACCGGAGTACTGGATCACGCGTTCGTTCTTGAGCGAAATCCATTCGTTTTCCGTGAGGGCCGTCTTCATCACCTTGCCGCGCTTGCGCGTGCCGTGGTGAAAGTTGGCAATGATCGCGCACATGTTGGCCTTGGTCTTGCCCTGGGCCAATAACGTATCGATCATGAACTGCGAGGTCTGCGCGCTCATTGCGTAGTTGTTGCTGGTGATGTCCGCAATGGCGGGCGCCTGCCATCCCGAGTCGAGACTGAAGAACGGAATCTTCGATGCCGTGAGGTGATCGAGCGCGCTCTTCGCCGCGGTCAACGTGCCGTACAGCACGAGAATGGCATCGGACTTCGCGGTGATCGCATCCTCGATCTGGCTCACGAGCTGACCCGGATCGCCCTTTGCATCGGTCTGCTTGATCTGCCAGGTCTTGTCGAGACCCGACTTCTTGAGCCACTGCTGCAGGCCGTTCCACGAGCGCTGGTCGGATTGCGCGGACATCTGCTGCGCCACCACCGCGATCTTCAGCGGCTTGCCGCCTTGCGGCGACGATGCCGGCGTTTGCGCGTGGGCGCTCGTCGCCCCGAACAGCATCTGGGCGAACTGCGTACCGCCGACGGCGGCCGCCATGCCGAGCAGACGGCGGCGCGAGAACTCCGGTTCCTGGCTGTTGCTGTCTTCCATGTTTGTCTCCTGTTCTATTCGACTGCGTGTTATATGAAGAGCGCCGCCACCTTCTGCGGTTGATCCCAATGCGGCATGTGACCCGCCTGGGGGATGAAGTGCACGGGAATGTCCGGCCCTGCGCGGCTCGCGTGCTGCCATGGGATGATCTGATCGTCGAGCCCCCAGATCACGCGGGAAGGCGCGGCGAGCGCGGACAGTTCGGAGCGGATATCGATCTGCTGACGCCCGCTGCTGACGAGATTGCCCGCGAGCGCCGCCAGCGCGCCGCGCTTGCTGATGGCGCCCGCCATCTGATCGAGTTGTTGCGCGGACAGAAGCGGCGGATTGAGCGCGGAGCGGCGCAGCAGATGCACGAGCCCGCCGCCTTTTTGCACGTGCGCCATGCCGTCGATGAAGTCGTCGTCGATCTCCGTGCCGAATCCGGCGGGCGCGATCAAGGTCAGGCGCCGCACTTTCGACTTGAGCGCCGTTGCGACTTTCGTGGCGACCGCCGCGCCCAGCGAATGCCCGGCGAGTTCGATGCCGCCGAGCCCCAAGTCCTCGATCAGCGCGACGATCGCGGCAGCCATGCCATCCACGTCGGCGCTGTCGAAATCGGTGGCGCCGTGAGAAGGCAAGTCCGGTGCGATGACGTGCTTGCCACGCCGCTGCAACTGGCTTGCGAGCGCGGACCATACTTGCGCGTCGCCGGAGAAACCGTGCAGCAGCACGAGCGGGGCGCCGCTCGCGTTCGGCGCGCGCCATTCGCGATACGCCACGCGACCGCGCGGCAGATTGCGATAGAGCACGCCTTCTGCCGAGACTTCGCGCGCCTGATTTGCGTCGCCGACGTAGCCCGTGCCGTTCACGCGCGCTTCGACATCGTGGCGTTCTATGCGCCCGCGTCGTCCCGTTCCGGCGATGTCGTCGAGCGCGATACCGCCTTGCCGCGCCACGCGTCGTGCGGCAGGCGTGGCGCGCAAGCCGGTCGTGACGTCCTGGCGGGTGCTCGCTGCCTGCGAACGCATTTCAGGCGCAGGGGCAGCGGCAGGCGCGGCGGCGGCGGCCTCCTCGGGCACGGCGCTGCTCTCTTCGCCGATCACGTCGTATTCGCCGAGCATGCCGCCGACATCGACGTCCTCGCCCACTTCGGCGACGATCTTGCGCAACACGCCATCGGCGAGCGCGGGCATCTCCACGACCGTCTTGTCCGTTTCGATTTCGACGAGCGTCTCGCCGCGCGTGAAAGACTCGCCCGGCTTCTTGAACCACTCGACCACGCGCCCCTGCTCCATCGTTTCGCCCAGGCGCGGCAGCAACAGGGACTTGCTCATGCCGGCACCATGTTCGAGATCATGTCGACGATGAGTTGCGCCGTCGGAATACTCGCGCTTTCGAGCGCGGGCGACACCGAGATCGGCACGTCTTCGCCCGCGAGCCTGAGCACCGGATCCTCGAGGAAGTCGAAGCACTCCTCCGAGATGCGCGCCGCGATCTCGGAGGCGACGCCGCACGTCGAAGCCGACTCGGTGACGACGACCGCGCGCCCCGTGCGATTCACCGACGCCACCACGGTTTCCATATCGAGCGGATTGAGCGTGCGCAAGTCGATCACTTCGACATCGACGCCATTGCGCGCCAGCGCCTCGGCGGCTTCGAGCGCGACATACACCATGCGCGAATAGGTGACGAGCGTGACGTCCTTGCCGTTGCGCCGCACCGCTGCCTTGCCCCATGGCGCGATGGGCGTGGTCAGGTCCGCGTCTTCCTTGCGTGCATAGAGCGCCTTGTGCTCGATGAACACGACGGGGTCCGGCAAGGTTAGGCTGTGACGCAACAGATGGTAGGCATCGGAAGCCGTGGCGGGCATGGCAAGGCGCAAGCCGGGCGTGTGCATGGCGAGCGCTTCGAGACTCTGCGAATGCTGCGCGCCTGCCGACCGGCCCGTGCCGCCTTGCGTGCGCAAGACCATCGGCACGCCGATCTGTCCGCCAAACATATAGCGGATTTTCGCGGCCTGATTGCCGACCTGATCCATCGTCATGCCGAGAAAGTCCACGTACATCAGTTCCGCGACCGGTCGCAGGCCGGTCATCGCCGCGCCCACGGCCGCACCGACGATGGCGGGCTCGCTGATCGGCGTATCGATCAAACGCGCGGCGCCGAATTCCTTGATGAGGTCTTTCGTGACGCCATACGCGCCGCCGTACACGCCGACTTCCTCGCCGATCACGACGACGGTGTCATCGGCCTGCATGGCGTCGCGCAGCGCCTGGCGCAGCGCGTCGCGGTAAGTGATTCTGGTCAGACTGGACATATCAGCTCCTTGCCAGCACGCGTTCCAGACGCGAGCGAACGGATTCCGGTTGCGGCTCGCCGACGCCGTAGACATCCTCGAACATGGTGTCGAGCGCGGGCGCGGCGGAGTTCGCGGTGAAGTCGATCGCGTCGCTCATCTCGCGGCTGATCTCGGCATCGAGTGCGTCGATCTCGGCGGCGGTCACCGCGTGGCGCTCGATCAGCGTGCCGCGCGCACGGACGATCGGGTCGCGCTTGCGTCCCACTTCTTCTTCATCGGGCGTGCGGTACGGACTCTTGTCCATGCGGCCATGACCGAAGAAGCGGAAGCACGAGATCGCCATGAAGCCGGGCTTGCCAGCGCGCGCGCCCGAGACCAGGTCTTCCGCCACCTCGAGCACGGCTTCGACATCCTCGCCATCCACCATGCCGGTGCGCAGGCCGAACGCCTCGGCGCGCTTGTCGAAGGCGGTGGAGCGTGTCGCCTTGTCGATCCGCGTGCCCATGCCATATTGATTGTTGATGCACACGAAAAGCACCGGCAGATCCCACAGCGCCGCCATGTTCATGCTCTCGTAGAGAATGCCTTGCTGCATGGCGCCATCGCCGAAAAACGCCACCGATATCGCGTCTTTCTTCAGGAGCTTGTAGCTCAGGCCCGCGCCGACCACATGCGAGATGCCGCCGCCGACGATCGCATTCGCGCCGAGGTGACCCAACGCCATGTCGGCGATATGCATCGAGCCGCCCTTTCCACGGCAGTACCCGGAAGCCTTGCCGCCGATTTCCGCCATCATCCGGTTGGGCTCGGCGCCGCGCGCGAGAAAGATGCCGTGGCCGCGATGGTGCGTCGTGAAGCTGTCCTGCGGCTGCAACGCGCCGACGACACCCGCCGCCGCGCCCTCTTCGCCGATGGACAGATGCAGCATCGACCCCGCCGACAGCTCGCGCGCATACAGCTCGGCGACATGTTCCTCGAAGGTTCTGATGCGGCGCATCGTGCGATAAAGGTCTAGCAATGGAGGCTTGGATTGCGAAAGCATGGTTTCGACTCTGATGGAGGGTTCTCGATGAATGCGCGGACCGGTATCTCGGCGTGCGGGCTTCGACCGGCCTCGCTTACGCGGAAGGTCGCTCGCTAAAGCCGCGCAGGGCCGGATAAAGCTTCTGATACCGTTCGTAAATCTCGTCGTAGCGGGCGGCTTCGGCTGCTCTCGGTTCTATGCGGCGGCCCGGTTTCACCATGGCCGAAATACCTTCGTCGATGGAGCCGAAATGGCCGACGCCCGTCGCGGCAAGAATGGCCGCGCCGAGCGACGGCGCTTCGCTCGCCTTGGGCACGCTCACCGGCAAGCCCGCGATATCGGCATGGAGTTGCAGCCACAGGTCGGACGCGACCACGCCACCGCCGATGGTGATTTCACTCGCGGGAAAGCCCGCCTGCGCCATGCGCTCGAAGATCAGGCGCGAGCCGAAGCAGATGCCTTCGATGGTCGCGCGAAACAGATGCGGCATGCCGTGCGCGAGCGTCAGTCCGACGAAGGCGCCGCGCGAGAGCGCATCGACATGAGGTGTGCGGTTGCCCTGAAAATGATCTAGCGCGAGCAGACCGTCGCAGCCCGGCGCGATCTCGCGGGCTTCGTCGTTGAGCGCCTTGAGATCGAGATTGCCGCCCGCGAGCCGCCGCAACCAGTTGACGATGGAGCCCGTCGATGTCTGTCCGCCTTCGATGATGTGCCGGCCGGGATAGACGGCATCGGCATACGTGCCCCACAGGCCCTTGGCGGCGGCCGAGCGGTCGGAGACGCCGAACATCAGATGCGACGACCCGGTGATGAGCGCCACTTGTCCCGGCTTCGCAACACCGATTCCGATCATGCCGATGAGCGCATCCGCGCCGCCTTGCACGACCTTGACGCCCTGCGGCAACTGCAAATGTTCGGCGGCACGCGCGCTCAACGTGCCGACCACTTCGCCTGGCGCAATAACGGCGTCGGGCCACTTGTCGAGCAGCGAATCGAGCTTCAGCGCCGCGAGCAGACTCTTCGCGTAACCTCCGCGCTCGGTCGAGTAATGCCAGCGGATCGACGCGTTATCGAGGCTCGCGCAACGCCGGCCCGTGAGCCGCAAGTTCATGAAGTCCTGATACTCGCAGATGGTCGCCGCACGCTCGTATAACTCGGGCTCGTGACGCGCGATCCACAATGCTTTCGGGATCATCCATTCCGCCGATACCGGACCTTCGCCCGCGCCGTTGACGACGAGCGCCGGATCGCCGGTGGCGAGCACGTCGGCGGCTTCGGCTTCGGCGCGTACATCCATCCAGATGATGGCCGGACGCAGCGCCGCGCCTTGCGCGTCGAGTGCGACGACGCTGCAACTCGTGGTGGCTAGCGCCATGGCATCGATGTCGGCGGGCGCGATACCCGCTTCCTTCACGGCCTGCCGAACCGCCGTGCCCATGGCATTCCACCAGTCTTCCGGATTCTGCTCGGCGCGCGCGCCCGCCGAAAACTGCGTGGCGTACGGCTGCGCGGCCGATCCAAGACAGGAGCCGGTCAAATCGAACACGCGTGCACGAATGCTTTCCGTTCCACCATCGACGCCGATTACGTGGCTCATGCTGTCTCCGTGTCTCCAGCCATCGTTTTGCACATTTGTCGTCATGCGCGACATTTGTGATGAGTTTGATTTTCGGGGTGGGCTTTGTCAAGATGGTGTGCATAAACAGAGGGGAAACACCTAAATGCTGGAGCTGAACCTTGCGCACGAGTCCGACGACGCGCTGATCGTCCGCGCTGCGTGGCTGTATTACGTCGGTGGTTTGAATCAGGAGCAGACGGCCTCGCGGCTCGGTCTGCATCGCAGCCGCGTGAATCGCCTGCTGTCCGAGGCGCGCGATCGCGGGCTCATCAACGTGACGATCAACCACGAATCCGCGCGCGATATCGAAGTCGAACAGGCCATTGCGCGTTGCTTCGGCCTCGACTTCTGCATTGCCACGCCAGCCTTGGGATTCGCCGACGGGCCCGCCGATCCCAAAGCGGATCGCATTCGCGCGGCCATCAGCCGGCGCGCGGTCGGCGCGGCGGGCGCGAGCTTTCTGAAGGGCAAGCTGCTGGACGGGCCCATTACCGTGGGCGTGAGCTGGGGACGCACGATAGAACAAGTGGCGACGCAGCTTGCGGGCGTGCGCAATCCGCAGGCGCGATTCGTCTCGCTGCTCGGGTCGCTCAAGCGGAACTCGACATCGAACCCGTTCGAAGTCGTGCAGTTCTTCGCGGCGCGGACCGGCGGCGAGGTGCACTTTTTGCCCGTTCCGTTCATCGCCAATTCGGTGGCGGACCGGAAGGTCTTTTTCGAGCAGCGCATCGTGCAGGACGCAATGCATCTCGCGCAGAATGCCGATCTTTATCTCATCAGCGTGGGCGAACTCGAGGAAACGTCGGTGCTGCGGACACAGGACATCATGACGGCGGACGAGCTGCGAAATATCCAGGAAAGCGGCGCCGTCTGCGATTCGCTCGGCAAGCTGTTCGATATCGACGGCCGCGAGATCAAGCATCCGCTCAGCGAACGGACGGTCGCCATCGCCACGGACGAATTACGCGGTCGCAATGTCGTGCTTCTGACGGGCGGTCTGGAAAAAGTACGCGCGACGATTGCGTTGTTGCGCAGTGGCATCGTCAAGGGGCTCGTTATCGACGGCGACACGGCGCTCGCGCTGGCGAAGTCGATGCAGTTGACTGACGGATTGGCATGACGCGTGAATTGGGCGCTCGGGGAAGGCAGAACAAATCCGTCCAGGCCGGGCGCCCAGCAGACAAAGCGGTTGCGCTCCTATAATCGCGACTTCTCAATCCGCGAATTCCTACCATGAGATTGCTTGGACGCGCATCGATTGCGGCTGTCGTGTTTGCCATGTTTGCCGTGTTGCCGGCGTTTGCGCAGCAGGTTCCACCTCACGATGAATTCTTCTGGCTCGGCGAGATCAACAAGGCGACCGTCGTCATCAACACGAGCGAAGGCTTGCTCGACAAATCGATGGCGCCGCGCCTGGCCGCTGGCGTCGCCAAGGTGATCGCCGACGGCGACCAGCCTGGCGCGAAGCGACCGCGAACCGTCATTACCTTCGAGCCGCTTCTGATCAAGGCAGCGGGCGAAGACATCACGCTACTGCACGCCGGACGTTCCAGTCAGGACATGCACGCGACTTACCGTTCCGCGATCCTGCGCGACGACCTGCTCAATCTCGCCGATCAGCTCAACACCACGACCGCCACCATCGTGCGCCTCGCCGACAAATACAAGAGCGTGGTCGTGCCGAACTACACGAACGGCGTGGCCGCGCAGCCCAACAGCTATGGCCATTACTTGCTAGGCTTTGCCGCCGGCCTCGACCGCGACGCGCAGCGAATTCGCGAGACATACAAGCGCGTGGACCGTTCGTCGATGGGAACGACAGTGCTGAACGGTACGAGTTGGCCGCTGGATCGCGAGCGCATGGCGCAGTATCTCGGCTTCAATGCGCTCGTCGACAACGCGTACGACGCGTCGCAGATTTCTTCCGTCGATGAACCCGTGGAGGCTGGTGCGGTCGTCACGAGCGTGGCGCTGCATACCGGCGCCTTCATTCAGGACGTGATGACGCAATACGCCGAATCGCGCCCTTGGATTCTCTTGCAGGAAGGCGGCGCCAATACGTACGTATCGAGCGCCATGCCGCAAAAGCGTAACCCGGGGCTTTTGATTCGCACGCGCTCGGACGCATCGACGGCAATCTCGCAGGCGGAAGGCGTCGTGATGCAAGCGCATAACCTGCCGCCGGGCATGAGCGATCCGAAGGACGTGAAGGCCAACAACGAGATGGTCGAAAGCGGCATTGCAGCGCTCAAGGGCTTCGACGAGGTGCTGAACTCGCTCGTCATCGACCCGAACCGCGCACTCGAAGAGCTTAATAGCGACTGGACGGCATCGCAGGAAGTGGCCGATGTCCTCATGCGCAAGTACAAACTGCCGTTCCGGGTCGGCCATCATTTTGCGTCGAACGTGGTGGAATATGCGCGGCAGAAGGACATCAAGCCGCTCGACTTTCCTTACGCCGATGCGCAGCGCATCTACAGGCAAACGGTCGAAGGCACGCCCTACGCCGGCGATTTTCCGATGAGCGAAGCCGAGTTCCGCTCGACGCTGGACCCGGTGGCGATCGTGAACGATCGCGCGACCGTGGGCGGCCCGCAGCCTTCGGAAATGACGCGCATGCTGAAAGATGCGAATGCGCGTATCGCCGAGCAGGACAAGTGGATCAAGAGCAATCGCGCGCATATCGCGAGTTCGCTGGCGCGGCTCGACAATGACTTCGGCAAGATGATTGGGCATTGAAGCTGCGCACATGCTCGAGCGTATCGCGCTGATGAGGCTTGTCGATTTGCCGGTGACAATCCTTCTTTTCGGAGCGCTCTGCTACGGCTTCGCCAATCCGAACATCTGATGAATGCGGTAAATGCGCTTGAACCCGCGTTTGCCCAATACGCGCGAAAACGATAGTCCGCCAATATTTCGTCATTACGACAGCGCGCTCGACAGCGAGCCGAATCGGCGATATCGCAACATCTTCATCATGTGTTCAAGCGGCTATTTTGCATTTGACGATTCGGTCGCTAACCTCTCGACAGAGTCCCCGTCAACTCGTCCGGAGTGCAGGCATGAAAAAATCGCGAATCGCATGGATGCTGCCATTGCTGTTGATCGGCGCTAACGCACGGGCGCAGAGCTCGGTCACGCTGTACGGCTTGATTGATGCCGGCCTGATGTACACGAATAACGTCGCCAAAGGGGGCTCGCAAGGCTCGCTTTGGCAGGCCACGAGCGGCAATATCAACGGCAGCCGCTGGGGACTGCGTGGCTCGGAAGATCTCGGCGGTGGATTGAAGGCCATCTTCGTGCTCGAGAACGGCTTCAACCTGCAGACCGGCCGCCTGGGCCAGAACGGACGCGAGTTCGGCCGTCAGGCATATGCGGGCCTTGCATCGAGCGACTATGGCGCGCTGACGCTGGGACGTCAGTACGATTCGCTCGTCGATTTCGTCGCGCCGCTGTCCGCAACCGCAGGCTCGTTCGGCGACACGGGCTTCGCGCATCCGTTCGATAACGACAACCTCAATCACTCGGTCCGCATGAGCAACGCGGTCAAGTACATGAGCAGTTCGTACGCCGGACTCAAATTCGGCGCGCTGTACGCGTTCTCCAACAGCACCGACTTTTCGATGAACCGCGCCTACAGCGCGGGCGGCAGTTACAGCTACGGACCGTTCAACGTCGCGGTCGGCTATCTGCAGATCAATGGCTCGAACGGCGCGAACACGGCCGGTGCCATCGATGTCGCCGAATCGACCGCCAATGGCACCGGCGGCTTCGTGGTCGGTGCATCGCGCGAATGGGTGCTCGGCGCCGGCGCGAACTATGCGTACGGTCCGGCGCTCATCGGCTTCGTGTTCACGCGCAGCGTCTATCAAGGCACGACATCGTTCAACTCGGTGAACGGCGCGATGAGCTTCTATAACTACGAAGTGAACGCGAAGTATGCGCTGACGCCCGCGATCAGTCTCGGTATAGCCGATACTTATACCGACGGCCACGCCGCCAACAGCCGCACTTTCGGCGACGATCCGAAATACAACCAGGTCAATCTGCAAGCCATCTACTCGTTCTCCAAGCGCACGGACGTGTACGCCGAAGCGATGTATCAGCACGCAATCGGCGCGCAATACGTGGCCTTCATCAATACCTCGGGCGGCGCTTCGTCCACGGCCAACCAGGTGGTCGGAACGGTTGGGCTGCGGCATCGGTTCTGATTGGTTCGAGCGCTCGTCGGGATGCAGCCACGATAGCTGGCTGCATCTTCATCGAGCGTCGCTTTGCTTGGCCGTCACGGTCCGCGCGCATAACGGCACGAGACACAGCAAAACGACGACGACCCAGAAGGCGCCGGGAAGGCCCACTTGTCCCGCTATGAAGCCGATTCCCGCAGGCCCTGACAGAATCCCGGCGTAACCCACTATCGTCACCGCGGCTACCGCAAGCGCGGGTGGCATGAGCCGCTGCGTTCCGCTTCGACGATAAAGAATCGGCACCGTGTTCGATGCTCCAAGCCCCACTAGCACGAAGCCGCCCAGCGCAACGAAGGCGATGGGAACCGTGAGCAGAAGCACGAAGCCTACGATGGTCAGCACGCCGCCCCAGAACATGACCGCGCGCTCGCCGAGCCGCTTGATGACGGCATCGCCGCATAAACGCCCGCCTGTCATTGCAATCGAAAAGAGGACGTATCCGAGCCCCGCTTCGTTCTTGCCGACGAGACCCGTGTCCGAGACGAGCAGCGCGCTCCAGTCGAGCACCGCGCCCTCGGCGAGGAACGTGATGGCAGCGAGAATGGCGAGCAACAGCACGATGCCGCGCGGCACGGCAAAGATAGGCCCGCCTTCGCTCTTTGCATAAGGCAGAAGTCTGGGCGTTGCGAGGACCAACGTTCCGAGCACGAGTGCCGAGCAAAGGAGGGTGCCCGCCAGCGTGCCGACATGCATCGACAGCAGGAACGTCATGAGACTCGATCCGGCGAACCCACCTACGCTGAACAGGGCATGGAACCCCGACATGAGCGGCCGTCCCGCGTCACGTTCGACTTCGACGGCATGAACGTTCATTGCCACTTCGAGCGAGCCTAGCGATGCACCGAACAAAAAAAGCGCTATGCCTAATTCAGCCGGCGTATTGACGACCGTGAGAAACGGCAAGGTCAGGACGAGACCCACGCCTCCCGCCACGATCACCGGCTTGCTGCCGTAGCGCGCGGTGAGCATGCCCGCGAGAAGCATCGCCAGGACCGAGCCTAAGCCGATGCACAAAAGCAGCAGGCCGAGTGTGGTGTCGTCGACACCGAGCCTGCTCTTCGTGAACGGCACGAGAGGCGCCCACGACGCAATGCTGAAGCCGGCCACGAGAAACGCAAGACGTGTGGCAAGACGCGTTCCAGAGCGATTGGACGATACTCCCAGATTGGCCTCGCTCATGATTTTTCCACCGCAGTCATCACCGTTGGGCCGGACTTCGACAGCGCCGCGAGCACATCACCCGGTGCATCTTCCTCAATGATAAGGAAGTCGATTTCCTTCATGTTCGCCACGCTATAAGGCGCGCGCGCATGAAGTTTCGCGGTCGTGGCGAGCACGACCTTCTGCGCGCTTGCAGCGACGACCGCGCGTTTGAACGCAGCGTCGCTCAAGCCGAATGCGCCGATGCCGCGTGACGTCGATACCGCGCACGCGCCGATGAAGCACATATCGAAGCTCATGCGCCTGACGAACTCCACCGAAGTGGGATCGACGCTGCCGCCTACGTGTTGATCGACCAAGCCGCCGGTCATGACGAGTTGCAGGTCCGTTCGTCGCAACACCGCAGCAGCGATATCGACGGAGTTCGTGACCACCGTGAGCTCGAATTCCGCAGGCAGGATGTTCGCAAGCGCGAGGTTGGTGCTGCCGCTGTCGAGGAACAGGAACTGGCCCGGCTGAATGAGGGACGCGGCCGTTTGCGCGAGGATGCGCTTGCGGTCGGCGTCCATGTCGATGCGCGCCGCCATGGGAAGCGCAGCCGGCAAAACCGGCAGCGCGCCGCCGTAGACGCGACGGCATTTGCCTTCGGACGCCAGCGCCCGAAGATCGCGGCGGATGGCGTCTTCCGATACGGCGAATTCGACGGCGAGATTAGCGGCGACGAGCGACTGGCCGGAAGATAGACGGCTGGCCAGTTCGTCGCGACGGGCGAGTGGGAGATCGGGGTTCATGCGCGCAGCATAACGTGCACGAACAAGAATGTAAACGTGCATGAACGTGCATCACCCAACTCTTTATCTTGTAGCAAGCACCTCCGCAGCAACCTCTCGATGCGGCCGCGCGCAGAGTATCAGCACGCCGCCGAGCGCCCCGAAACACGCCAGGACCGAGAACGGATACTGAAAGTCACTGCCCTTCCCCGCGAGCATTCCGACGAGCGTAGGCCCGACGAAACCCCCGACGAGATTGCCGAACGCACCGATGACGGCAGTCGCGACGATCGCATCGGCGGCCGACAAAAGCTCGGTCACGTACGTGAAGATGAGCGGAAGGAACATTTCGAGGAAGAAGCCCATGGCGGTGAACAACGACATTCTCAACACGAGCGATGTCGCCGGCACGTTGGCAGCCGCGAGCAACAACACACTCGCAAGGATGATCGGCACGCCCGCATGCAGCCGCCGCTCCTGACGCGCATCCGAACTGCGCGTCGCCACCAGAATGCCGACGATGCACGCCGCCCACGGGCACGCCGAAAGCAAGCCGACTTCCACCGACCCCAGGTTCGGCGCCGCCGCGGCAATCGAACTCGGCAGCCACAGCATGAAGCCATAGACCACGAGGTTGATCATCGCGAAGCCGAATCCGAGGAACCACGTCGCCTTCAGCCCCAGGACACGACGGATGCCCGATTGCGATGAGACATCCACAAATTCGGCCTGCTCGTCGGCGAGCACGCGCGAAAGTCCGGCCTTTTGCTCGTTGGTGAGCCACTTGGCGGCCGTGATGTTCTTCGGAATGCTCGACCACCAGACCACTGCCCAAATCCACGCGGGCAAGCCTTCGATGATCATCATCGCGCGCCAGTCGTGATGCGCGAGCAGAAAGCCCGAGATCGGTCCGGCAAGCAGCGCGCCGAGCGGCGAACTGACAGTCCAGAAGCCGAAAGCCTTGCCCCGTTCGCGGCGCGTGAACCACGACGCCGTGAGACTCGAAGCGGATGCCCACACCGGCCCTTCCGCCACACCGAGCACGAGCCGCACCGCCATCAACTCGTTCATCGTGCGCACGAGCCCGGTGGCCATCGCCGCCGCGCCCCAGCAGATGAGACACACGAGCACGACCTTGCGTGCGCCGAAGCGCGATACGAGCCATCCGCCCGCCAGAAAAGTGATGACGTAGCCCCAGAAAAAGATGCCGCCGACAAGTCCGGCGTGGGTCGCATCCATGCCGAGATCGCGCCGGATCAACGGCAGCGCGAGGCCGATGTTGGTCCGGTCGAAATAAGAAATGGTGTACATGAGAAAGATCACGAGCGTGATCCTGATCCAGCGAGCTGAACCCGATGACTCGGCTCTCTCGAGGGCTGCATCCTTCATCGCTTGTCTCCTTCGTCTCGTGTCTTCGAGACTTCTTCGGCTGCTTGTGATTGGGGCGGGCTTCTCTGCTGTCCTCGATGCGTTCGGGCATGACGCACTTCATCGCTTTCCTTCGTTCAAACTTTTGCTTATACCGGCGTTGCTTCCTCTCTTTCGAGCCGTGTCCACATGTCCGCGACCAGGCCCTTGAGCAATTGCGCTTCTTCCCAACGATCCGATAACTCATAGCCATTTCTATCGGTCATCGCGTATTCCTTCGGGCCGAGTTCGCAGAGAAACGTGAGCACGGCATCGCTTCCAGCACGCTTTCGCCAGCTGCGAAAACCGTATTCCCACCAGCCGAGGAATAGATCGAGCCATTCCTTGTGATGCGCAAAGCTGATCTGCACCTGTATCTGCTCGCGGCTTGCCACGCGTCCATGAAAGCCCCAGCAGTTGTCCAGAATGCGATGCATGAGCCGATGGTTGTCATCCGATACCGGCCACGCGAACTCCCGGCCTACGAGGTAATGCGAGATGTCGCCGGTCAGACGCAGGTCAGGAAAGCAATCGAGCAGACGCAGCGTGAATAGCAAATCCGTCGTCATGCGGTCGCGATGCGTTTCGATATGAACCGCGATGCCCGCATCGTGCGCAAGCCGGCGCCACCCTTCGATAAGCGGAATGCACTCCTCGATCGAGTACGGCCGCACGTCCGGCTGAAGATTGATGTGATCGGCACCGAGCGCCTGCACGTGCTCGATGATCGGCTTCAGGTCATCCACGGTTTGCGGATAACACTGCGCCTGCCACGTCATGCCGTATTCCTTCAGCGTGTGCGTGACGCGGCTCGCATACGCGTAATCGAAGAAGCGCACGCCCACGCCGTCGAAGCCGGCATCGCGGATCATGCGCAACTGCTCGTCGAGCGGCCACTCATGTCCGTCCGGGCGGCGTCGTTCCATGGCCCATAGCGACTGATACACCTTGAGTTGCTGCATGGGGTTTCCTTTCCGACGCCGCGCTACATCGCCTCTGCTGTCGTGGCGAAAAAGCGATTCTTGAGCGATGTCTGGTTCTCGTAGATCGAGCCTTGCTTCGGCGCGGGCGGCAGCGGCAGGATGACCGGAACGTTCTCCATGCGCGGCACGATAGTCGGCTCGCCAGCGATGATCCGCTCGTTGAACTCCGCGAGACTCTTGTCCTGCGTGGGACCACCGATAAGCGGCCAGGCATCGACGGCGGCAATCTCATACAGCAACAAGCGGCGCGGCCGGTTCGACGTGTTTTCCGCGGAACCGTGAATGGCGCGCGCATGATGAATCGAGAACGATCCCGCCTTGCCCGTGCACGGCACCGCCTTGCTGAAGTCGACATTGGATGTCGTCGGGTCCATCGCGCCGCAAAAATAGCCGTCCGTGTGATGACTATGAATCTCGCTCTGGTGGCTATCCGGAATGATCAGCAGCGGGCCGTTTTCCAGTTCGCAATCGTCGAGCATCACGCCGACAGCGAGCACGTCCTGATTCGTGTGCGGGTAAAACGCCCAGTCCTGATGCCATTCAACCGGGTCGCCGACATGCGCTTCCTTCAGGTTCAGCTTGGTGTTGCGCACGCGCAGATTCGGCCCTAGAAGACTCGTTAGCGCGGCGATCAGCTTGGGATGCTTGAGCGCTTCCATGAACACCGGATCGACCTTGATCGGGTCCTTGATGCGCCGCACGCGCGGCTTTTGCGCGGTATGCGAGGGTGCGAGATCGAATACATCGTTCGATGCCGTGAGCGCGCGAGACTGCTCGACGAGTTCATCCGTGACGCGGCGCATGCGCTCCACGAGGTCATCGCTGAAAACGTCGGTGACGACTACGTATCCTTCCTTGGCGTACTGCTCTACTTGCTCGTTCGTAAGCACTTTCATCTCCTGAAAGAACGGACCTGCCTTTTGGGAGCGCTCCCATTCGTTGGCGCCGACGCGGCGCTTTGGCAACGTCATTGCACTGCATCATGCTCGGTTCGCACCCAGCTATGTGCGCGCTCCCATTCAAGGTAAAGTGGAACCGTCGGAGTGTCAAGCAGCGGTCTTCCCTGATCGACCCTTTGCGCACGAAACACAGATCACCAACGAAACGAAACGAAGCACTATGAAAACAAGCGCCACCGCGTCCGAACCCACCTTGCCCCGGCCCACCATGGAAGACGTCGCTCGCGAGGCGAAGGTCGGGCGCATGACCGTTTCGCGCGCGTTGAATCAGCCCGAGCTCGTATCGCCCGAATCGTTGGCGGCGGTGCAGGCCGCCATCGAAAGACTCGGTTACGTGCAGAACCTGAATGCAGGAAGCCTGGCGTCGAACCGGTCGAAGATCATCGGCGCGGTCATTCCGACTATCGAGAACGCGTTCTTTTCGGACACCATCAGCGGGCTGTCGCAAGCGCTGGCCGACAAGGGCTATCAGTTGCTGCTCGGTCAATGCCGTTACGACGCAGCCGAGGAAATGCGGCTCATCGATGCCTTCGTCGGGCGCCGCGTCGACGGCATCATGCTCATACGCACATCGACGCCGGCGGAAGTGGACAAGCGCATTCGCCGTTGCGGCGTTCCGGTGATCGAGGCATGGGACACGTCCAACGATCAGATCGACATGCGTATCGGTTTCTCGCATCGCGATGCCGGTGCTGCGGTGGCGCGCTATCTCGCAAGCAAGGGACGACGCAATCTCGGTTTTCTCGGCAGCATGGATGTCCGTTCGACCGGCCGCTTGCAAGGCTTTCGGGCGGGCGCGAAACAGTCGGGGCTTCACAAGATCGAGGCCATCACGCTCGACCGGCCAATGGGCATCAACGACGCGCCCGAGATCTTCGACAGGCTGCTCGAACGCTGCTCGGACCTCGACGCCGTGTTCTGTTCCAGCGACATGCTCGCCGCTGGCGTGCTGTTCGAGTGTCAGCGGCGCGGCATACGCGTGCCGGAAGACGTCGGCATCATGGGCTTCGTGGACTTGCCCATCGCGGCGGCGACGCATCCGGGCATCACGACGATCCGCGTTCCATCGCTTGAAATCGGCAAACTGGCGGGCGACATGCTGCTCGATTATCTCGAAGGCAAGCGCCCCGCGAATCCGCGTATCGACCTGGGCTTTACCATTGTCGAGCGAGGCAGCGCATGAAGCGGGACATGACGGGCATGCAGCACTATCGCACTGCCTGATCGACCTCGGCTTCGAGCTTGCCGATGCGCGCCATATCCGCATCCGACTTCATCGACGGCGGACCGGCAAAGGTCTTGCGCACCCCGAAGCCGTACCAGATGACGAGCAACGCGATCACGAATCCAACGAGCACGTACAGCACTTTTTCGTTCGGCGGCTGAATGCCGACATACGCGAGCACGCACGCGCCAACCGTCGCCAGCAACGCGAGCGGCTTGGACCAGAGGCCGAGCTGGAACGGTCCCTTCTCGGTCCAGCCATGGCCTTCGGCGAACATGCCGAGCGCAATCGGCATCGCGTAGGAAATGTACAGGAAGACCGCGCTGCCGGCGCTGAGCACGGAGAAGGCATCGCCATACAGCGTGATGAGAATGGCGAGTATGGCGCAAGTCCAGATCGCCGCGCCCGGCGTGCGATGCTTCGGGCTCACGTGACGCAAAAACTTCGAGCCGGGCAGCCCGCCATCGCGCGCGAACGCGTACATCATGCGCGAGGTGGACATGATGGCCGCAAGCCCGCAGACATAGTTGATGAAGAACATCGCGAGTTCGAGACACACGCGCAACGTCGTCGGAATCGGCGCGAGAATGGCTTCGAAGAAACCGGTGCCCTGTTTCATGCCCGCCGTGAGATCCGGCATGACGAGCACGAAGGTGCAGACCATGACGTAGCCAAAGACCGCCGACCAGAACACCGAGCCGATGATCCCTTTCGGCACGTTGCGCGCGGCATCGTGCGTTTCCTCGGACGTGTGCGCGGAAGCGTCGAAGCCGGTGATGGTGTACGTCACGAGCAGCAGGCCCGCGAGAAACGCGAGCGGCGTCGATTGCTTCGGCCACGCGCCGCCATCGACGCCCGTGAAGTTGGTGAACGTGACGAGCCGATGCAGATCGAGCGGCACGGACGAGTAATAGAGCAGCGCCACGACCAGAACGATGGTGACGACGAAGATGAGATAGCCCGAGAGATCGGTGATCTTGCTGGCGATCTTGATCCCGCGTGCATTGAGCAGCGCCTGCGACAACGTGATGATCGCGAGGAACGCGGTCTGGTGCCACCACGTCAGGCTTTCGGGCGCAACGCCGAACATCGGCGCGATCAGCGTCTTGAAGAACGGATCGTAGGTGCCGAAGTTGATCGCGCTGATGACGAAGATCAGACCAATCAGGTTGAGCCATGCCGTGAGCCATCCCAACTGCTTGCCGCCGAGGATCGAGCCCCAGTGATACAGCCCGCCCGCTGTGGGAAACGCGGACGCGATCTGCGCCATCGACACCGCGACGATCAACGCGAACAACGCGCCAAGCGGCCACCCGAGCCCGACGGACGCGCCGCCCGTCGCCGAAAGCGCCAGCTGGAAAGCGGTGATGCCGCCCGACAGGATGCAGATGATCGAGAACGAGACCGCGAAGTTCGAGAAGCCGTTCATGCGCCGGGACAACTCCTGCGCATAACCCATCTTGTGCAACAGGCTCACGTCGCTGTCGCTGCTTGCTTCAGACTGGTGCTTTGCGTTCATATTCACTCCGTCACGAATGCCTGCCGGGAAGGAACCAGAATTCGACGTCCGTATTGCCTGTCACGCTAACGCGCGACGCGCAACAGGCACGGTAAGTAGCCAAATTTCGAAGCGCTACCTGATTCTTTACACGGCGGAGAAGCCGTTATCCACGAAGAGATGCGTTCCGTTGACGAAGCTCGCTTCGTCGGATGCCAGAAACAGCGCCGCAGCAGCGACTTCGGACGGCTCGCACAGCCTGCCCTGCTGAAGCGCGATGGCGGCCTCAGTGGCATCGACACCCATTGCCTGCAGGTCGCGAAGCTCGCGCATGCCGTGCGGCGTGCGAATGAATCCAGGCGCCACGGCGTTGCAGCGAATGCCCCGATCGCGGTATTCGACGGCTATCGCGCGGGCGAACATGTGGCATGCGCCCTTGGTGGCGTCGTAGAGCACTTCGCCGGGCGTGGCGTAGACCGCCGAGATCGACGAGGTGCACACAATGCTGCCCTTGCCCTTTTCGAGCATCTGCGGCAGGACCGCCTGCGTCATGAGGAACATGCTTTTGACGTTCACGCCCATCAGCCAGTCCCATTCCGATTCCTCTATTTCGAGGAACGGTTTGACGATCAGCGTGCCGGCGTGATTGAAGAGGATGTCCGCGTTGCCATATTGCTCTTTCGCGGCTGCGACGGCTTTCCGGACATTGGCTTGACGCGAGACGTCCGCACCCAGACCTAGCGCTTCGAATCCCGCTTCGTTGAGCCGGGAGGCGAGCGCAATGGCGGCATCCACGTCCCGGTCGATGATGGCGACCTTCGCGCCCTGTTGCGCGAACAGTTCCGATGCCGCCGCGCCGCATCCACCCGCGCCGCCGCTGATGATCGCCACCTTGCCGGCGAGGCGGCCGTCGTTTCTGGAAACCATATCGTTGTCCTCGGTAACGTTGAGCTGCGTCCGACAGAGGGTCGCTCCGTGCATCGACGTTACTGCGCCAAAATGCGATCTACTACAAATTTTCGGCGTAGCGGGCTTTGGGCGAGACCGCGCAACGAGGAACGACAACGCCGGAACCGGCCTGCGCCCGGCGTTTCATCGATGTCCCTAGGTAAGCATCGGCGTCAGGTCGGGATCGCCCTTCTTCATCGCTCGCCGATACGCCGGGCGTTCGCCGATTCGCTGCAGATAAGCCCGTATGTTGGGATACGGCGAAAGGTCCAGCGGCTGAAAAATACGCATGGTAGTCAACGAAAATACGCTCATGATGTCGGCGGCCGTGAAGTCGCTGCCCGCAAGATAGTCCGCCTGCCCCAGCCGATCTTCGATGAGCGCCAGCACTTTATCGAGCCGTCCCTGCACGGCGGTTTGCACCGGATGATCCACCGGCAAACCGGCGCGGCCGATCATCATCGAGCGTCCCATAACCGGCTGCAGGTTGCCGTTCGCGAAGTGAAACCAGTAGAGATAGGACGCGAAGTCGGGATGATCCGGCGCGTGCTGCAATCTGCCGTCGCCATGGCGCGCGAGAATGAACTCGACGATAGCCGCGGACTCGGCGAGCAACATGCCATCGACTTCGATGAGCGGCGCCGCGCCCAGCGGATGCAACGCGACGAGTTCGGGCGGTGACAACATGGTGCGTGCATCGCGCGTGTACTTGACGAGCTCGTATGGAACATCGAGTTCCTCGCACAGCCAGACGATACGCTCGGATTGCGAGTGCCCGAGGTGATGGATTTTCAGCATGAGTCAGTTTCCTTGAGTACGAGTGAAGTCGAAGCGCGATGAACCTGGCGTGCAGCGCAAGCAGCGAGCCTGGCGCCCGCCGTCCGAAAGGCATCAAGCCTACCGAATTTCGAACGACTTTCTTGAACCTTCATATTTCTGCCAAAAATTACCTTTACATTTCCGTCAGAAATTAGGCGCCTGCTTACGAACATGGAATGTCCGGCCGGAAAATTCCATCCAGTTTCTCACTCGTTCTTTTTCTGATGACGACAACCATGCCCCACCTGACTGCGCTCGGCAGACCGTCGCTGGCAAGCGCGCTGATTTGCATCGCGCTTACGCTCGCCGCTTGCGGAGGCGACGACAAGTCGGCAACGCCCGCCTCGACCAACGCGTCGTCCTGCAAGATCAGCCACTGCGCGCCGGCTCCCTGAGTCGCATTCCCACATCAAAAACTCATCAATGGCATGACATTCAGTCCATCTAAACGAAGCTTCATCAAGACGTCGCTTGGCACCGCCGCTTCCGCCGCCGTGCTTTCGACGTTCCCGCCTGCTATTCGGCGCGCGCTCGCCATCGACGCGAACAATGTCACGGGCACGATCAGGGACGTTCAGCACGTCGTGTTGCTGATGCTGGAAAACCGTTCGTTCGACAGCTATTTCGGCACTTTCAAGGGCGTGCGCGGTTATGGCGACCGCTTTGCCATTCCCTCGCCGAACGGCGCAAACGTCTTCTATCAGAACTACACGAGTTCCGGCTCGACGAGCACGCTGATTCCCTATCATCTCGACGAGTCGAAAGGCAACGCACTGCGCGCGGGCAGCACACCGCATACGTGGTCCGACTCGCAGGCCGCATGGGACAACGGCCGCATGGCCGCATGGCCGACCGCGAAGAAGCCCTTGTCGATGGGCTATTACGAAACGGTCGAAGTGCCCTTTCATCGCGCGCTCGCGGACGCCTTCACGCTGTGCGATTCGTATCACTGCGGCATGCACACCGGCACGATTGCAAACCGTCTCTTCTACTGGACCGGCACGAACGGTCCCAACGGTTTGAGTCCGTCGACCAACGCGCCGGTCAAGGTGGCCGCATTGAACAACGAGTTCAATGGCGGCAATGACATTGGCTCGTCGTCCACCGGCTGGACCTGGACGACCTATGCCGACCGTCTGCAAAACGCGGGCGTGAGCTGGAAGGTGTATCAAAGCCTCATCGACAATTTCGGCTGCAACGAGATGATGAGCTTTCGCCACTGGCGCACCGCAATCGAGCAGATGCCCGCCGCACGGCGACCGGTGTACGTGGCGAATACGGACATCACGCAACCCGTGACGGCGGCGGGCGCGTTCTACGATTCATCGATCGACGACGCCCTGAGTCCGCTCGCGAAAGGCTTCGGCAACACCATGCCGCAGGGCTTTCTCGAAACGTTTCGCGACGACATCCAGAAGGGCACGCTGCCTGCCGTATCGTGGATCATCCCGCCGTCCGTGTATAGCGAGCATCCCGGTCCGTCGAGTCCCACGCAAGGCGGCTGGTACGTGCAGGAAGTGCTCGATGCGCTGACCGCGAACCCGGATGTGTGGAGCAAGACCGTGCTGCTCGTCAATTACGACGAGAACGATGGCTTCTTCGATCACCTTCCGCCGCCGAGCGCGCCGTCGCACGCAAGCGATGGCACGCTCGCGGGTGCGAGCACCTTGTCCGACACCGACATGGCGGTGGAATATCACAACTTCGCGCCGGCAACGAGCAATCAGCCGAAGACCGACGGACGACCATACGGCCCCGGCCCGCGCGTGCCGATGTGGGTGATCTCGCCGTGGAGCCGTGGCGGCTTTGTGAACTCGCAAGTCTTCGATCACACCTCGACGCTCATGTTCCTCGAAAAGCGCTTCGGCGTGACCGAACCGCAGATCAGCAGCTATCGGCGTGCGATTTGCGGCGACCTGACCTCGTGCTTCAACTTCGTCAATCCGAACGATGCCGCGCTGCCGACGCTCTCCGGGCGCACGACGAAGGACTCGGCCGATGCGCTCGCCAAGTCGCAGGCGGCGGCATCCGCGATCCAGGCGCAGTCCGTGACGGCGAGTTCGCCGTTGCCCGCGCAGGCTACCGGTACACGTCCGTCGCGCGCCTTGCCTTACGAGCTGCACACGACCGCGCATGTGAACGCCAACGCAAGCACGGTCGCGCTCGAATTCGCGAATGGCAGCACGAACAACGCGGGCGCGGTGTTTCATGTGTACGACAGAAACCATCTCGAACTCGTGCCGCGCCGCTTCGTCGTCGAGGCGGGCAAGTCGCTGACGGGAACGTGGACCGTGCCTGCCAGCGATGCGGGGCGATACGACCTGTGGGTGCTTGGACCCAATGGTTACCACCGCGAGTTTGCGGGCAATCTGAAGGAAGTGAGCGCATCCGCGAATGCCGAGATTCAGGTTTGCTATCAGCCGTGCGATACGTCGCTCGTCAGCGTGAAGCTCTACAACCGCGGCAATCAGTCGTGCACGTTCACGACGGCAGCGCTGGCCTATCTCACGAATGGTCCGTGGGTCACGACGGTGGCTGCGAATTCGGTCGTCGAAGTGACCTGGCCAATTGCCGATAGCGGCAACTGGTACGACTTCATGGTCACGTGCAGCGGTCTGAACGCGTTCAAGCGACGCTTCGCGGGACGTGTGGAGAATGGCAAGGACCTCGTTTCCGATCCGGCCATGGGGATGGCTTCTTAACGTGCATGAACCGGTCCGCGTCGGCTCGACGATGACGCGGACCGCTTACGCTCTTTATGCCGATGCCGGAAAAGCCGGCCCGCGCCGCAAGCGAATGGGCCCATGACTCATTGCATCGGGGTCCAGCGTCACGTCCCCTTGTGTGATCAGCACTTTGCCTTCACGCGCCATTTGCGCGGCTACGTCCCTGACCAAAGGCATCAGCGCGCGCCATCCATCTTCGTCGCTCACTAGATTGCGTGCCACATCCGATGGACAAATGGAAGAAGTCGCGGCACGTCCGCCAAGCAAATCCAGCGCGCAATTTTCGATGTCCCGCGTAGATACGCTCATCACGCAACCGGGCGCGCAGGCGCCGGCTTGCCCGCTTCCGCCGCGATCCGGCATAGCTCATCGAACGCGGGTCCACGCGACGGAATCTCGACATGGAACACTTCGGCCATCACGCGGGTCCAGCCGTAGATGAAGTAAGTCCACCCGTCTTCTATCTGCAATTGCTTTTGAAGCGCCTGCGCACGCGCCTGTTCGAGAAAGACCAGATCGCCGCGATAATTCAGCTCCCAAACCACGGCGCGTTCCGGGAACACGGCTGCGTCGCTGAGCGGCGAACCTGGCGCGTCCTTGCCCAGTCCCGTCGCATTGATCACCAACGCGCCCGGCGACAATCGCGCGAGCACCGCGTCATTGTCCTTTGCGTCCTGCACGAGCACGTACTCGCATGCAACGCCAGCGCCGACCTCTCGATGAATCCGCTCGATCTCCTCGAGCCGCGCCGCGGAACGGTCCGATACGATCACCTTCGACGGCCGATTCGCGCCACGGCCTGGTTGCATCAGATGCCATGTCATCGCAATGGTCGAGCCGCCCGCGCCCATAGAGAACGCTTCCGCGCCCGTCGTTGCGAAATGCTGTTCGGGCAGGAAGCCATCGAGCGCGAAGCCGGAAGTGATCGGGTCCTTGGCGTGACAGACGAACTTGCCATTGCGCTTGGAGAGGCAACTCGTTTCGCTCATCATGAGCGCGTGAGGATCGATCTCATCGAAAAGATCGCGGCATGCAGCGTACAAGTCGATCTTGTGCGTGGTGACGAGCGCGCCAACCGACAAGGGATCGTCACGCAAGAACTCGACGGCTTCGCGATACGCATTCGCCGGCGAATGCGGCTCGAAATCGATACCCTTCATCTCGACATTGCCGAGCCCGAGATGTCTTGCCCATGCGGGAAACACGCGCATGATCGAACTTTGCGCGGTCGTCACGCCGATGAAGTAAAACGTCGGCCGTTGCGCGGCTTGGTAACTCATCGCGCCGCTCCTTCGGCACGCGCGCCGCGCGCGATCAGCGCTTCCACGTCGGCCTGCGAACGCTCGCGATACGCAGTATTCGCTTCGCTGCGCCAGCCGCCCTGACCGTCATCGACGATACGCAAGCGCATGCCGCCCGCTTGTTCGATGATCGCGTAGTCCTGCCCCGAATCCGCCGGATAGCAGAACAGCATCACGAAGTCTTCCGCGCCCGTGTTGACGGAACGATGAATCCAGCGCGGCGGCACGTAGCACACGGTATGCGCGTGTATTTCGACGATGCGTGTCTCTCCGTCCGGCGACTCCATCGACATGAGCCCGTCGCCCTTCAGACCGAAATACAACTCCGGCCGGTCGATGTTCGCGTGAATATGCCCGCGCGTCATGAAGTATTCGCGGCCGACCTTCCCTGGCGACATGCGCGTGACGCCGGTGATGAGGTCGCCCGGCTGATCGCTTGGGCGATGATCGGTCACGTCGTACACGACATCCTTGCCGCGAGCGGAAGCCAGCGCGTCGAAGGCGGATGCATCGGCGTACAAGCCGGCGAGATCGTCGAGGCGCTTCTGGTAGCGCGTGCCCGTGCCTTCCATCAGCCCGGTATTCAGGTTCACATCGAATGAGCGCGGTTCAGGCCATTGCATGAGCCATCTCCAAGGAAGGTTGCAAAAACGGAAGGGTCAATGCTAACTTAAGTGGCGTCATGCGTGACCGTGACGCATGACGCCGTCACGCAATCGACTTCGGCATGCGCGGATTGCGCTGCAACGAAGGCGAGCGCTCGGTGATACGCGGCCCGGCGTGCGCCTCGGCAACATCACCGGCCGCGAATTGTCTTCGATAAGCGACGGGCGTGAGGTCCTTCATCGCCTTGAATTGCCGGTTGAAGTTGGCGACATTCGGAAACCCGGAGCGCGCCGCGACGACGGACACCGGCGCGGACGTATGCGCGAGCATGCGGCAGGCATGTCCGATTCTGACCCGCGTGATGTATCGTCCCACGCTCTCGCCCATGTGCTGCTCGAAGTAGCGCGCAAGCGAACGTTCCGACACGTTGGCCGCCTCGCAAAGCTCGGAAAGGCGCAGCGGTTCGGCAAAGCGCGAGTCGATCATCGAGAGCACGCGGTTGATGCGTTCCGGTTCGTGACCCGAAGGACCCTCCGTACGCTCACTGAACGCAGCAGGCGATGCAAGCGGTCGACCAGGCGCTTCCGCCAGCGAGCAAAGCACGTTCAGCGCGGCGCCCAGGCGTTCGCGGGGCGCGTCGCAAAGCAGCTTGTCGAGTTGCGTGCGCATCGCGTCGCCGACTTCCTCACCGAACGCCAGTCCGCACGCGGCTCGGCGCAAGAGGTCGCGCAAGGGTGTGTATTCGGGGCAGACATCCGCGAGCCGCCGCGCCCATTCGCCACTGAACCAGATCACGATGGCGACCTGAGGCACGCTCGAATCGATCGAACGGTTCGACGCCCACGTATGCGGGAGATTCGGCGGCACGAGCACCAGATCCGCGTCGGCGTAACCCTCGATCGAATCGCCGATATAACGCTTGCCGTGGCTGTTGAGCGTGAGCGTCAACTCGTATTCGGGATGATGGTGCCATTCGAAAGGAATGCGCGGCAGACGCCGGTGGTAAACCCTCACCGAACATTCATCACCGAATTCGACGTGTTCGTATGCGGGTTTCATGGCAGAAAGCGCGAAGAAGTTGTCCGGATGGTATCACTTCTGCAGGCGTGATCGGCCTATTCTGCCGGTATGGCAAAACCCATACGGAGACAACCATGGCACTTGAAATTGACGATTTGCCGGCAACCATCCGGCAGGCCAAACGAGCGCTTCGCGAGCGGCTGCCGAACTATCGCGAAGTCTTCGCCGAAGTGGAAGAAGCAATCCACGCCGAGGCCAGCGAGATTGCCGAGCGACGTAATCGCGGCGAGAACGTCATCCCTGAAATCCAGTTCTCCGAGATCGCGCAGCAGCGTGTGAGCGCGGAGCAGATCGCACTCATCAAGTCGCGTGGTGCGTGCGTGATCCGCAATGTGTTCGAAGCATCGCGCGTCGAACAATGGGACCGCGATATCGCGGAGTATGTCGAGCGCAACGACCTCGATACGCGACTGCAGAACCGCGCCGAGGACAAATACTTCGGCCAGCTCGCCTCGAGCAAGCCGCAGATTTACGGCGTGTACTGGTCGAAGCCGCAGGTGCTGGCACGGCAGGCGCCTTCCTTGACTGCGGCGCGCGTGTTCCTCAACCGCTTGTGGCGCGTCGAGAGCGAAGGCCGCGTTCATTTCGATCCCGAGCGCGTGCCGGTGTATGCCGACCGCATGCGTCGACGTCCGCCCGGCTCCGAGTCGTTGGGTCTGTCCGCGCATTGCGACGGCGGCTCGGTCGAACGGTGGATCGAAGCAAATTTCCGCAAGGTGTACCGGCATGTGTTCGACGGCAACTGGCGTCAATATGACCCATTCGACGCCGCGTTCCGGCCGGATGTCGAGGAGATCGCGTCGCCCGCGGTGTGCTCCATGTTCCGCACGTTTCAAGGATGGACCGCGCTCACGCCGCAAGGTCCGGGCGACGGCACGTTGCAGCTCGTGCCGATTGCGAACTCGATGGCGTATATCCTGTTGCGCGCCCTTCAGGACGATGTCGCCGACGACGACCTGTGCGGCGCCTTGCCCGGCCGCGCGCTTTCCATCAAGCCCGAATTTCATGCACCGCTTTTCGAAGCGTTGTCTTCGATCCCGCACATGCGGGCGGGCGACACCGTCTTCTGGCACAGCGACGTGATCCACGCTGTGGAAGACGCGCATCGCGGCGCGGGCTACAGCAACGTGATGTATATCGCTTCGGCGCCTGCGTGCGCCAAGAACGACGAATATCTCAAACGCCAGTTGCCCGCTTTCCTCGAAGGCAGAAGCCCGCCCGACTTTCCCGCCGATCACTTCGAGGTCGACTTCGTCGGACGCGCCACGATGCAAGACCTGACGCCGCTCGGCAAAGCGCAACTCGGGTTCGATCTTTAAAGCTCATGAGTCGTCGATAAAACGGGCGCACGCCATCGCAACCAGGACCGAATAAAAGCCTTCAAATCCGCTTCCACTGCCCGTACTTCGCTACCTGCGATTCATCGAAGGAGAAACCGAGACCCGGCGCGTCGTGCAGCTTGACGCGCCCATTCTCATGCGACAACTGGCGGTCCACCAGACGGCGGAAGTTGAGCACCTGATCGTCCCAGAAGTATTCGACGTAGCGCGCGTTCGGCGTGGCAGCAACGAGCGGCGCATGCAGGTCGTGGAACCAGTGCGGACACATCACGACACCATGACTTGCCGCCGTCGCCGCGATCTTGCGCCATTCAGTAATGCCGCCGCACACGGCCGCATCTGATTGCAGAATCGCGGCCGCGCCCTGGTCGAGCAATTCCTTGTGATACCAGCGGCCATAGCCGATCTCGCCCGTCGCCACCGGAATGCGCGTGGCCTTCGCAAGCCTCGCGTGATTGTCGACATCGTCTGGCGAAAAGGGCTCTTCGATGAAGTACGGATCGTATTGCTCGATGCGGCGCACATGCTGCAAGGCCTGCGTGAGATCGGTCCAGCCGTTGTTCATGTCGATCATCAGTTCGACGTCGGGCCCGACGGCTTCGCGTGCCGCCTTCACGCGCCGCTCCTCTTCCTGCGGCGACAAACGCCCGCCTTTCATCTTCACCGCCCGAAAACCCATCTCCACGTAGCCGGCCATTTCCTCGCCGAGCTTTTCAGGTGTCTTGCCGTCGAGATAGTAGCCACCGCTCGCGTAGGCCGGCACGCTTTCGAGCTCGTTCGCGCCGAGATACTTGTGCAAGGCCACGCCATGCGTGCGCGCGTTGAGATCCCACAGCGCGACATCGAGAATGGACAGCGCACGCATCACGGTGCCCGCGCGTCCTTGCAACAGCGCTTCGTTATACATCGTCTGCCAGAGTCCTTCCACAGCGTACGAGTCGCGGCCGATCAGCACCGGCGCGAGCAACTGCTCCACCGCCACGGTCAGCAATTCGCCCGCCGCGCTGCCGATATAGCAAAAGCCGATGCCTTCGACGCCATCGGTCGAGCGCACCTTGACGAGGCCGTAATGACGCGTGGACACCGTGCGCGTCGAAAAGGACGTGACGCGATCGAGCGGCACCGCGGCCGCGCATACGGCGATGGATTCGATGATAGGCATGGCTGTCTCCCTGTATTGTCGTCAAGAACCGCAAGAACGAGTCTGATGACATGCGCGCCGCAGAAGAAGTATCCTTTGGCTTCTTCAAACCCAAAATTTTTTATCGATGGACTCGCGCTATCTGCAGAGCTTCGTGTTCGTCGTCGAACTGGGTTCGATCGCGGAAGCCGCGCGCAGGCTCGATCTGACGCCCGCCGCCGTCGCGCAACGCGTCAAGATGCTCGAAGCCGAACTCGGCGCCACGCTCGTGCGTCGCTCGGGCCGCACGGTGGGCGCGACGGAAGCCGGCGAGCGCATTCTCGCGCGGGCGCGAGCGGTGCTGCACGACATTCGCGACTTGCGTTCGGACATCGAGGACACGGATCAATTAGGCGGTCAACTGCGTCTTGGCGGCATGGCGACGATGATGGGCAGCCTCATTCCCGACGCGCTCGCGGTGCTGCTCGGTCATCATCCGCAGATGGACTTCTATCTGGAGCCGGGCACGTCGCTCGATCTTTATCGCAAGGTGACGGCAGGCGATCTCGATGCCGCCGTGATCGCGCAACCGCTTTTCAATCTCCCGAAAAGCTGCGACTGGCATACGTTTCGCACGGAGCCGCTCGTGCTTCTGACGCCCGCCGCGATGAACGTCAACGACGTCCACGCGACCTTGCTTTCAGAACCCTTCATTCGATACGACCGTAACGTGGTCGGCGGCCAACTCGCGGATGCGTATTTACGGCAGCAAGGCATCAAGCCGAATCAGCGCTGCGAACTCGATGGCCTCGCGGCCATCGCCACGCTGGTCGATCGCGGGCTGGGCGTCTCGCTCGTGCCGGACTGGGCGCCGCACGAGTATCCGGGCATTTCCGTGCGCAAGTGGGCGCTCCCCAACGCGGCGCCCAAGCGTCTCGTCGGCTTGTTATGGGGACGTTCATGCGCGCGCATCCGGCTCGTGCAGGCGTTTCTCGGCGCGGCGGACTCTATCGAACGGACGCGGCACGGGTCGGGCAAACCGAAGCAATAGTCACGTCCGGAAGCAAGAAGTTCTATGGTTTGAAGCAAGCGCGAGCGTGTCGCGGCAACGCAAGCCAGCCGCGATAATGCGGACACACCTACAGGAGACGCCAGCAACATGAGCGACACATTCAAGAAAAAGTCCGGCGCTGAACAAGACCCGCAACCCGGCGGCCTGCGCAAATCGCTGACGAGCTATGGCGACAGCGGCTTCTCGCTCTTTCTGCGCAAGGCTTTCATCAAGGGCGCGGGCTATACGGACAGCGCGCTCGACCGGCCGGTGATCGGCATCGTCAACACGGGCAGCGCGTATAACCCGTGTCATGGCAACGCGCCGCAGCTGATCGAGGCCGTCAAGCGCGGCGTCATGCTCGCGGGTGGCCTGCCAATGGACTTCCCGACCATCTCCATTGCCGAATCGTTCTCGCAGCCGACCAGCATGTATCTGCGCAACCTCATGTCGATCGACACCGAGGAGATGATTCGCGCGCAGCCCATGGACGCCGTCGTGCTGATCGGCGGATGCGACAAGACCGTGCCCGCGCAACTGATGGGTGCGGCATCGGCGAATATCCCGGCGATCCAGCTCATCACCGGTTCCATGCTGACGGGCGCGCATCGCGGCGAGCGCGTGGGCGCATGCACCGATTGCCGGCGCTATTGGGGACGTTTTCGCGCGGAGGAGATCGACGAGACGGAAATCGCGGCGGTCAACAACCAGCTCGTCGCGAGCGTGGGCACGTGTTCGGTGATGGGCACGGCAAGCACCATGGCGTGTATTGCCGAAGCGCTCGGCATGACCGTTCCGGGCGGCGCCGCGCCGCCCGCGGTGACATCGGACCGCATGCGCGTCGCCGAAATGACAGGCACGCAAGCCGTGCGGATGGCGAAGGACGACCTCACCATCGACAAGATCCTCACCGCCGATGCCTTCGAGAACGCCATGCGCGTGCTGCTGGCTATCGGCGGTTCGACCAATGGCATCGTGCATCTGACCGCCATTGCCGGACGCATGGGCTACGACGTCGATCTGAAAGCGCTCGACCGCATGGGCCGAGAGACGCCCGTGCTGCTCGATCTGAAGCCGTCCGGCTCGCATTACATGGAGGATTTTCATAAGGCGGGCGGCATGGCCACGCTGCTGCGCGAACTCAAGCCGCTTCTCAATCTGAACGCGCTGACCGTCACGGGCCGCACGCTCGGCGAGGAGATCGAAGCGGCGGGTCCGGCCTTCGTGCAGGATGTCGTGCGCTCGTTCGACAACCCGATCTATCCGCAAGGCGGTATTGCCGTCCTAGAAGGCAATCTCGCGCCGGGCGGCGCGATCATCAAGCAATCGGCGGCGAACGCCGAACTCATGGAGCACGAGGGCCGCGCGGTGGTGTTCGAGAACGGCGCGGACTTGGCCACGCGCATCGATTCCGCCGATCTCGACGTCAACGCCGATGACATTCTGGTGCTCAAGAACATCGGTCCGAAGGGCGCGCCCGGCATGCCGGAAGCCGGGTACATTCCGATCCCGCGCAAGCTCGCGACGGCGGGCGTCAAGGACATGGTGCGCATCTCCGATGGCCGCATGAGCGGCACCGCATTCGGCACGATCGTGCTGCACGTGACGCCCGAATCGGCGATCGGCGGGCCGCTTGCGCACGTGCAGACGGGCGACCGCATTCGCCTGTCCGTGTCTAAGCGCGAGATCAGCCTGCTCATCAGCGACGAGGAACTCGCTGCGCGTGCGGCCCGACATCCCGTGACGATACCGACAGCGGAGCGTGGATACCGCAAGCTGTTTCTCGATACGGTGACGCAAGCGGATAAAGGCGTCGACTTCGATTTCTTGCGCGCGACGGAGAAGCGCGGCACGACGCCAAGAAGCTAGACGCGTCATGCTGAAGCACGCCAGGGCCGCTTTCGAGCGGCCTTTTTTGCGTTCACGGGAAACGTCCGCATAAGACACAAGAAATTTTTGTCTTTGAAGCAAGCGCACCCTTGTTCTTCGATATCCAACCCACGGCGATACTGGCGCGACCCTCGAACGACACCGGAGACGCTTGCCATGACTACATCAAAGACCTTTCAGGGCGCGCTGTCGCCCGTTCTCACGCCATTCGACGATAACGGCGCGCCATCGGCCGAGCGTCTGATTCGCCACTGCCGCGCGTTGCTCGACGACGATGTCGGGCTGGCCGTGTTCGGCACGAATTCCGAGGCCAACTCCATGTCCGTCGCGGAGAAGCGCGGACTGCTCGATGCGCTCATCGGCGCAGGCCTGCCCGCTGCACGCATGATGCCTGGCACCGGCGCGTGTGCGTTGCCGGACACCATCGAACTCACGCGTCATGCGGTAGCGAACGGCTGTGGCGGCGTGCTGATGCTGCCGCCGTTCTACTACAAGGGCGTAAGCGACGAAGGACTGTTCCGCGCATACGCCACCGTGATAGACGCTGTCGCCGATGCGCGTCTGAAGATTTATCTCTATCACATTCCTCCGGTCGCGCAGGTGCCGTTGAGCCTTGCACTCATCGAACGCTTGCTGAAGGCGTATCCGGGCACCATTGCGGGCATCAAGGACAGCTCGGGCGACTGGAACAACACGTCGGCCGTGATCGATGCTTTCGCGTCCACGGGCTTCGAAGTCTTCGCGGGCAGCGAGACGTTCCTGTTGCGCACGTTGCAAGCGGGCGGCGCGGGTTGCATCACCGCGACGGGCAACGTGAATGCGGTAGCCATCGGCAAGCTCGCGCGCGAATGGCGCGCCGTCGATGCGCCCGCACAGCAACGCCGCCTAGACGAAACGCGCGCGGTGTTCCAGCGCTTCCCGATGATCGCCGCGATGAAAGCGGCCATTGCATGGCAATCCGGCGATGAAGGCTGGGCGAATTTGCGCCCGCCGCTCGTCGAACTCGATGGCAAGCAACGCGTGCAGCTTGAAAACGCGCTGGACGCCATCGGCTTTTCCATTCCGCATGCCGATCAGCTCGGCGTTCGCGAACCCGCGCACTGAACCGCCGTACAACCATACGAATAAAAACGGAGACAAATCTTGTACGACAGCCCTTCACTTCCCGCCTCGATAGCAACCGACAACGCCGATTCCATCTTTCGCCGCGTTGCGCTGCGCTTCATGCCACTCTTGTTCGTCGGCTACGTGGTCGCTTATCTGGATCGCGTCAACGTCGGCTTCGCCAAGCTGCAGATGTTGAACTCGTTGCATCTGAGCGAAGCCGTGTACGGCCTCGGTGCGGGGTTGTTTTTCGTTGGTTACTTTTTTTTCGAGGTACCGAGCAACCTTCTGCTGCATCGCATCGGCGCGCGGCGCTGGATCGCGCGGATCATGATTACCTGGGCCGCGTTATCGATGGCCACTGCCTGGGTCTCCACGCCCATGCAGTTCTACGCCGTGCGGTTTCTGCTCGGTGTCGCGGAAGCGGGCTTCTTTCCGGGCATGGTGCTGTATCTGACGTACTGGTTCCCGTCGCATCGGCGCGGCAAGATGATTGCGCTCCTGATGGCGGGCAATCCGGTGTCGGGGCTTATCGGCGGACCGGCGTCCGGCTGGATCATGCATTCGATGAGCGGCGTGGGTGGCTTCGAAGGCTGGCAGTGGCTCTTCATCATCGAAGCGGTGCCGTCCATCGTACTCGGCTTCGTGATCCTGAAGCATCTCGATGACCGCGTCGCCGACGCCACCTGGCTCTCCGAACCCGAAAAGCGCGTGATCCTCGATGAAATCGCCGCCGATACCGCCACGCAAACGCACGGCTCGGTGCGCGCGGTGTTCACGTCGGCGCGCGTGTATTTAATGTGTCTGATCCTCTTCGGCATTGTCATGGGTTCGTACGCAATCGGCTTCTGGCAGCCGACCATCCTGCGTTCGACGGGTATAGAAGACGCGTTCATCATCGGCCTTTTGACGATGATTCCCTACTCCGTCGCCCTCATCGCGATGATCCTCACCGGCAAGCACGCCGACCGCACACGCGAGCGGCGCTGGCACGTCGCGCTGCCCGCGCTCATTGCCGGAGCGGGCTTCGTGCTGTGCGCGCTCTTCGGCGCGTCATCGGCGATCTCGGTGGCCGGCCTCACGCTCGCGACTGCGGGCGTCATCACCGCGCTGCCGATGTTCTGGGCGCTGCCCACGGCGTTTCTCGGCGGCACGGGCGCGGCGGCGGGCATCGCGCTCATCAACTGCACGGGCAATCTTGCCGGATTCGTAAGCCCGGCCGTGATCGGCTGGCTCAAATCGATCACGCATTCGCTTTCGTCGGGACTGTTCGTGGTTGCGGCTTCGCTTGCGTTGTCGGCGTTGCTGATTTTCGTCTTCGTGCCGGCGAAGCTCGTCAACAAGTAAGGATTCGACGATGACCGCCAACGACACGAATGTGCCACCCGTTTTGCGGATAGGCGAGTTTCCTGCCATTGCCGAGGCCTTGCTGAAAGAGCGCCTCGCTCTACACACGCTCGCCGAGATCGGCGCTGACGACGCGCTCCGCGCGCGCATCGGCGCTATCGTCACACGGTCCAACTACGACATCGACATCGCGCTCATCGAACGATTACCCGCGCTGCGCATCATTGCGACGAGCGGCGTCGGCTTTGACCGCATTCCGGTCGAGTTTGCGCGCGAACGCGGCATCGTCGTGACCAACACGCCCGATCTGCTCAACGCGGCCGTCGCCGAACTGACGATAGGACTCGTGCTCGCGATGCTAAGGCAACTGCCGCGCGCCGACCGCTTCGTACGCGAAGGCGCGTGGTCAAACGGCGTACTGCCGCTCGGCTCGAACCTGGCGGGCAAGCGCGTCGGGATTGTCGGCATGGGGCGCGTCGGCAAGGAGATCGCGCGAAGACTCGCGCCGTTCCATGTCGAGATCGCGTACTTCGGGCGCACGCGTCAGGCGCTGCCGTTCGAATGGTTCGAGACGCCCGTTCAGCTTGCGCGCTGGTCGGACATTCTGATCGCGAGTTGTCCGGGCGGCAGCGCGACGCGTCATCTGATCGATGCTACCGTGCTCGACGCGCTTGGGTCCAAGGGCATGCTCGTGAACATTGCGCGCGGTTCCGTCGTGGATGAAGCGGCGCTGATTGCAGCGCTGGAACGCCAGGCGCTCGCGGGCGCCGCGCTCGATGTCTTCGAGCACGAACCGCTCAACGATTCGCCTTTGCGACAGTTGGACAATGTCGTGCTGAGCCCGCATATCGGCAGCGCGACGCATGAGACGCGGCTTGCAATGGCCAAACTCACCGCCGACAACGTCGTCTCGTTCTTCACGACAGGACGGGCATTGACGCCTGTCCATATCGAATGATTAGAACTGATACAGCGTGGCGGGCGTATCGACGAGAATGCGCTTGCGCGTCGCTTCATCCGGCACGACGTTGGCGAAAAGGTCCGCGAGCAAGGCATCATCGGGAATGCGGTTCAACGGCTGCTCCGTCGGATGCGGCCAGTCGCTTCCCCACAGCACGCGCTCCGGCGCGACCCGAGCAAAGCCCGCCGCGAGCGCGACGCTATCCGCATACGAAGGCGGCCCGACCTGCGTCTCGTTGTAGAAGCCGATCAGCTTCACGTACGCCTTCCCGCTCGTCAGCAACTCGGAGACCATCTGAAAAGAAGCCTGATGCACGGCATCGGGTTCCGGCACGTGCGCAAGATGATCGAATACGACCGGACACGGCAAGTCGTACCACGTGCTTCGCGCCTGCATCAAAAACGCAGCGGGTGCGTTCACCTGCACATGCCACCCCATTGGCGCAATACGAGCCGCAAGCGGCTTCACCATATCGAGCGTGGTCGTTCCCGGTGGCGCGAGATTGAAGCGGATACCGCGTACGCCAGCGCGATTCAAGGCTTCGAGTTCCGTCTGAGTCACGCTCGTATTGACGACCGCGATGCCGCGTGCGCGTCCGTTGAAACGCGCGATGGATTCGACGAGCAGACGGTTATCGACGCCATAACTCGACGGCTGGATGATGACATTGCGCGTCGTGCCGATGCGCTTTTGCAGTTGCCGATAATCGTCGACAGTTGCATCGCCGGGCTTGAGCGTCGCTTCGGGTGCCCACGGATAGCGATGATCGTAGATGTGATGATGGCAGTCGGTCGCATCGGGCGGCATCACGAGCTTCGTGCGCTCGGTGCCGATGGACCATTTCACTTGCTGCGCGTCACTCTGTACTCGCGTTTCTGCGCATCCGCTCAATGCCAAACCACCCGCGGATGCAACGAGCGCACTCAGCGCCTTCAGCGTCTCGCGACGCTTTCCATTCCACTTCGACAAGGCTGTCTCCTGTTTTATTCGAATGTGCCTGCACGTATTAATCGATGCGCTGCGTGTCTCCCTCGAACTCGCGAAGACAACCGAAGCCGCCATGAAACTGCGCCTCGGTCGCGTCTTCCGCTTCGCGCGATGAGGAGATTTCCAGCGCATGCGTCTGCGCGTCGTCCGCCGGTCGATAGCCGAGCGCACGCGCATTCGCATTGCTCCAGCGATTGCGCGCATTGTCGGACACGCCATAAACGATGACGAAGTGATAGTCCGGCGCATCGATAGCACAACGCGTCAATTGCACCATGTCGCGATGGCTGATCCACGAATAAAGGTGGCGCGGCTCGGTAGGCTTGTCGTCGGGACGAAACGAACCGATGCGCAAACACGCCACCGACATGCCGTACTTGTCGGCATACAAACGCCCGAGCGCTTCGCCGAACGCCTTCGACACACCATAGCGGCTGTCGGGACGAACCATGACCGTGTCGTCGATCATCCTGTCGCGCCGATGAAAGCCCACCGCATGATTCGAACTCGCGAACACCACGCGTTTCACGCCCGCCTCGCGCGCCGCCTCGAAGACGTTGTAGCAGCCGTCGATGTTCATGTCGCGGATCTTCTGCCACGTGTCCTCGTCGGGAATGCCCGCGAGATGCACGACCACATCGACGCCCTGCATGATCTCGCGCAAGCGCTCGGGACGCGTGATGTCGGCAGTGACGATCTCCTCATGCTCCCCCGCGCTCGCTTGCGGCGCGATGTCCGCAAGGCGTAGCGCGTAATGGCCCGCGAATCCGGCGCGTAGCACGCGGCCGATGAGTCCGGCCGCGCCCGTGATCAAAACCCGTTTCATGCGTTGTCTCTCCGTGTTTATCGCAAGGATTGGCTTGCGATGCCGAGTTCGGATGCGCGACGGTTATGCACGAAAAGCACCATGGCGATGACGCCGGTGAAGTCGATCAGCGCGCCGAACAAGAACGCGCTGTGATAGCCGCCGAAGTATTGGATGAGAACCCCTGTCAGCGCCGGTCCGATGATGCCCGACAGGTTGCTCAAGAAGTGGATGAAGCCACCCACGCCGCCCTGCCGATGCAGCGGCAGAATCTCGTGCTGAATTGCCCAGATGGCCTGGCACGAACCGGTGAGGAACAGGAGCGCCGCCGCGATGAGCGCGACCGCCGCCACGAGCGAAGTGGCCGACGTGATGCACAGCACGGCGACACCGGACAGCGCGAGCGGAATCGTCGCGACGAGCTTGCGCGCCTTCACGGGATCGTCCATGCGACGATAAATCCAGTCGCCTACCAGCCCGCCGCCAAAGTAACCAATGGCGCCGCAAATCCACGGAATGGACGTGATGATGCTCATCTGCTTGAGGTCGAGATGCATCACGTTGGTCAGATAACTCGGCAACCACGAGATGAACACGTACTGTGTGTAGTTCACGGCGAAGAGACCCGCGCCGAGCGCCAGCGTGCTCGGGCGGCGCAGATACGCGCCGAGCGTCATGCCGTCGTCCTCCACGTTCGCGGCTTCGGCAATGGAACGGCTCTCGTCGATCAGGCGACGTTCGTCATCGCGCACGCGCGCGTTTTGCGCGGGCTTGTCGGTCACGAAGATGCGCCACACCACGAGCCACAGAAAGCCGAGCACGGCGATCACGATGAACGACGTGCGCCAGTCGAACGCATACGCGATCAGACCGACCACCGGTCCCGCAATGGCATTGCCGAGTGTCTGTCCGGAGAACGTGAAACCGATCATCGTCGAGGTCTCGTGACGCGGAAACCAGTTCGAGATCGTGCGATTCGTATTGGAGCTCATCGGCCCTTCGCCAATGCCGAAGAACACGCGGCATACGAGCAGCGAGACGAATCCCGTCGCGGCCGCTGTGAGTCCGCAGAACAGCGACCAGATGCCCATGGCGTAAGTGAACACGCGCACGGTGCCCCACTTGTCGGAGAAATAGCCGCCGAGAAAGGAGAAGATGGAATAGCCGATGAAGAAGCTGCTGAAGATGATGCCGAGTTGCGAGGGCGAAAGATCGAGCGTCTTGCCAACGATGGGCGCGACGATGCCGAGCGCCGCGCGATCCATGTAGTTGATCGCGCCTGCCGTGAATAGCAGGCCCGCGACCACATAGCGGTATTTGCCGGTCTTCATATGTCTCCTTGACTGCTTTAGTTATGGAGCGGCCATGAAGCCCTCGGCCGCGAAGGTCCTGCCTTGCCGATGCTGTCGCGTCTAAATCCTCACTCTCAACTCATGATGCCGATCTGCCACGGCACGAATTCGTGATCGCCGAGGCCGAGCAGTTCGCTCTTGCTGCGCTCGCCCGAAGCGGTGGCGAGCAGCGCGTCGAAGATGACCTGCCCCATGCTTTCGATGCTCGCTTCGCCATCGAGAATGGCGCCGCAATTCAGGTCCATGTCCTCGGTGAGACGGCGATACATCGGCGTGTTGGTGGCGAGCTTGATCGATGGCACGGGCTTCGCGCCGAACATGGAACCTCGCCCTGTCGTGAACGCGATGAGGTTCGCGCCACCCGCGATCTGTCCGGTCGCGGAGACCGGATCGAAGCCCGGCGTATCCATGAAAACGAGGCCGTTTTGCGTCACGGGCTCGGCGTAGCGATACACCTCCATGAGCGGCGTGGTGCCGCCTTTCATCGACGACCCGATCGATTTCTCGAAGATGTTGGCGAGGCCGCCGACCTGATTGCCCGGACTCACCTTGCCGTTGATCTGCACATCGCGACCGACCGAATATTCTTCCTTCCACCAGCGGATGCGATCCACGAGTTTCTCGCCCACCGCGCGGCTCACGGCGCGGCGCGTCAGCGTATGTTCGACGCCATAGACCTCGGGCGTTTCCGACAGGATGGCGGTGCCGCCGTGGCGCACGAGAATGTCCATTGCGGCGCCGAGCGCGGGATTCGCGCTGATCGAGGAAAAGCCGTCCGAACCGCCGCATTGCAGGCCGATCTTCAGATGGCTCGCATCGACCGTGCTGCGCGTGACGTCGTTGGCGCGGGGCAGCAACGCCTTCACAGCTTCAATGCCCGCCTCGATGGTTTTGCGCGTGCCGCCGGTTTCCTGCATCGTGAAGATATGCAGTCGCGAACTTGCGCTCAAATGCTCCTGATCGAGCAGGCCTTGCAACTGATTGCGTTCGCAACCGAGTCCGACGATAAGTGCCGCCGCGAGATTCGCGTGGCGCGCGTAGCCGGCCATCGTGCGGCGCAGCAGTTGCATGGGCTCGCCGCTCATCTCCATGCCGCAGCCGATCGAATGGCTGAACGCCACCACGCCATCCACGTTCGGGTAATCCGCCAGTCGCTCGCGCGTGAACCATTCCGCGATCTTGTGCACGACCGTGGCCGAGCAATTCACGGTGGAGAGAATGCCGATGTAATTGCGCGTCGCCACGCTGCCATCCGCGCGCACGATGCCCTGAAACGTCGCGCGCTTCCCGACGGGCAACTGCTCGACCGCGCGATAGTCCTCGCCATAGGCGTAGTCGCGATCGAAGTCGCGGAACTCGACGTTGTGTCCGTGAACCAGCGTGCCCGGTGCGATATCGGCGGCGGCGAAACCGATCACCACGTTGTATTTGCGGATCGGCTCGCCTTGCCGGATGGCGCGGGCGGCGATCTTGTAGCCTGCCGTGACCTGGCTTCGGCTCACGAAGTCTTCGGCATCCACGCGCGTGCCCATCGCTACATCCGTGCGGGCAATCACGACGTTGTCATTGGAATGAAGACGGATCACCGGGCCGGCGACGCGCTTTTCGGACTGCTCGATCATGGGTTTCGTATAAGTTATGCGCCGCGAGTACGCGCCTGATGGACCGCTTCATGAAGTACTGGATGGACCACTCGCTGCGCCAATCATACGGATCGGGGATTTGCTATGGTTTGCTTGAGAAGCAAGAAATTTTTTAGTCCGGCGCGCTAATCTGCGGGCTGAGACACCGGGAGCGCCGGAACCGCCGCCGCGCCGACGCTGATAACAAGGAGACATGTCATGTGGCAACAGACCGAACGCTATCCCGACCCGCGCGTGATTTCGCTCGATCCATCCTTCGATCGCTATCGTGTGGCGTTCTCCGCGGTCGAGCGGCTTGCAACGGGCTTTCGGTTCACGGAAGGTCCGGTCTGGTTCGGCGATGGCCGCTTCCTCTTGTTCAGCGATATCCCGAGTAACCGCATGCTGCGCTGGGAGGAGGAAACGGGTGCGGTGAGCGTGTATCGCGCTGCATCGAACCATGCGAATGGCAACACGCGTGACCGGCAAGGACGGCTCATCACGTGTGAACACGGGCGACGCATCACGCGCACGGAATACGACGGCCGCATGACCGTGCTGATGGAATCGTTCGATGGCAAGCCGCTCAATTCGCCTAACGATGTCGTCGTCAAGTCCGACGGTTCGATCTGGTTCACCGATCCGCCCATGGGCATCTGGGGCCACTATGAAGGCAACAAGGCCGAGCCGGAACTGCCGCATTCGATCTATCGCATCGACGCAAAGACGCTCGAAGCGAGCCTCGTAACGGCGGATCTGAAAGGACCGAACGGTCTGTGTTTTTCGGCCGACGAGAAACTGCTTTACGTGACCGAATCGCGCGGCGTGCCGAACAAGCTCATCCACGTGTACGACGTGTCGGAGGACGGGCGCGGTATTGGCCGGGGACGCGTGTTTTACGACGCGGGCGTGGGAACGGTGGACGGCATACGCGTCGATGTCGACGGCAACTTGTGGTGCGGCTGGGGCATGGGCAGCGACGAACTCGACGGCGTGATGATTCTTTCGCCTGCGGGCAAGCCGATCGGACGCATCGCCCTGCCCGAGCGATGCGCCAATCTTTGCTTCGGCGGACCGAAGCGCAACCGTCTCTTCATGGCGGCGTCGCAGTCGATCTATTCGGTGTACGTGAACACGCAGGGCGTCGCGAACGTTTAGCGCGAGCGCCCTGTTTCATCGCTTAGAACGTGGCCCAGTCGCCGTCGCCGGCTGCGACCGCGGGTTCTGCGCGCTTCTTCGGCGCGGCAGGCTTAACGGCCTTCACGATCGACGCGGGCGCAGGACGGTGCACCGGCGCTGCGTTCGCACGGCTCGCGGCAACGACAGCCTGGCCCGTGCGAAACACGGCGACGGTCGTGCGCAATTGCTCGGCCTGATCTTCCAGCGACCCAGCCGCTGCCGCCGCTTCTTCGACGAGTGCCGCGTTCTGCTGCGTGACCTCGTCCATCTGCGAGATGGCCTGGTT
>NZ_JALQDW010000040.1:0-8708 GCF_023631025.1 Caballeronia sp. GACF4 | reverse complement strand
GACGGATGCGCTGTTGTCACCATTAGCACCGGGATGTGCTCTTTGGCAAGCATCTCACGGTAAAGATCAGTGTCTGGTCGGCCGTCAGGCGCTTTGCCTAATAAGATTTTGCCAATATTTTCTTGCTTGCGATGCACCAGCGAGGTTCCGTCCGGAAGGCGAGCCCAGAAGTAGCTTTGGTCGGAATAATTCATTCTGTTCAACGCGGTCTTGGTCGCCAATTGCGCTTGTTCTGTAGTCATCGCACCGGCAACTTCCTGTCCGTGATAGTACTCAGCAAGGTGCTCCGCCATTTTTAACAGGTTAATGATCTGGGCCTTCTTGTCATCTAGCATCGCGCGTCGCACGCTATAGACGTTGTACCCACCGACTACAAGCAAGGCAATAAGCGCTGTAACGGCCAGCAGCGTTAGCCGAGTAGAGATTTTCATTAAAAATTCCGATGCAAAGTTATCCGCCCAATCGCGGCTTAGCCTCACTAACGGCATAAAACGCAACGTCTGAAGTCAACGATTATTGAGTCAGGTCAGAATTGACTTCCGGCGAAGTGAGGACTATGCATTTACATAAAACCAGCCCCGAAGGCAAGGCGGCAAGTGCTGATGGTTGAGCATCGACTTAATATCGTTCGTCCGCGCGAGCTACATCGAGTAAGCTACACCCGTGCGAACTTTTGATCGACTTCAGCATCTATCAAACCACTGGCACGTGCTTTTCAGCGCTAAGGTCCACGTTTTAGCTTAAATCGCCTTTTTGAAAAATGATCGGAAGACACTTCTTTCGCGTCAACAAACGCTGACTGTAGGGACGACGAAATAAACTTGCCAAGCCCGAAAGCCACGTCTTTCAAGAGGCATCAAATGTCGATTACCAATAGTTAGCGGGACTTATGGTGATTGAATTTCTTGTAAAGACGATCGTGTCAAGGTAAACAAGAAAATGTTCCTTTGACACAGAAACTTCAAATGATGAATGGCGCGAGCAAACGGGCAGTCCTTGTGTGAATCGATGGTCATGTAGCGGACGCAAAACAAGTCGAGCAGCGTTAGAACATGCGGAAGATGAAGCTACGAGGTATGAGCTCGTTCGCATACCCGACTTACCTCGCAACAGCACAGCTGTCGTGCCGTCCAATCTTCCAGGGTCCGGTTCATCGAAAGCTGAAGGCCTGCATTCAGGATCTCATCAAAAAGAAAGTAGTCGAGCAGGATCCCGTCTGCAGCGGGGAAGAGAATCTGACTTCGCTAGCGGACTGCAACATCGATGTAGTCTGAAGGTTGCTGTTTGCCCCCTGAACGAGGCAGGTAGACTGCTCCAAGCATGTCAAATCAAGCGGAGCACACAAGACACCAACAAGAAAAGTGCAAATCTTCTCATGGTTGCCTCATACGGTAATGTCTGTTGCAGACTCGTTCGTTACTCTGGCGGCTTCGGCGATGAACGACGCATTGGCAAGCTACACCATTGTAGTGGGCATTCAATATGCATGAAGCAGGGCAATGCAAGATGTAGCTCGGGCGTCATAGTGCGTGTAACACGCATGACGAAAGCAGCGACAGAGTCGGTTACGCCCGCCGTGATCAGCGCGCGTTTGATTATCTGCATAATAGTGCCTGAACGAGGCGCCGCCCCGAGGATATGCGGCGCTAGTTCCGCGAATAAGTGACGTCGACTTAACCTGGCAATACGCAGCCAAGTTCGCGGTCAGGATGGCACCGGTTTTGATGTTATAAATCAGCATCGCGATGGGGTGCTGATCGAATTATTAGACGAACCGTTTTTGCGCTTCATCGGCGACAATTCGAGCCGCGTTGTTGGCGAGCGCCGAGCGATGCCGGGTCGACACCGCGAACGGGAGAAACCTTCGTCAGTGAACAGTTGCGAACGACGCAACACAAGCCATGCGCGGACTTGATACCAAGTAATTTTCTCACCGACGGGAAAACTGATCTTTCAAGCGATTAAAAGCGTCTTTGACGAGCGCAAGGCGATCGATTTGCGATGGTACCAAGAAAAATGAAGTCGTAATGCTAGCGATCTGAGCATCCCAGTACGCGTGGTCGAAGGGAAAAGAGTCATCCGTCAACCGCCGTGACAACTTTACGATCATTTCCAAATGCGCAACTTCTGCGTCTGCGTGACGCGAACTGCGTAGCACGGAGAAGTGTGTACAGGAGCTGCTTCGTGCACGATCTACTTTTCTCATTCTTACATCACTGGACTATTTTTACGAATCTTAATGGCTTTTATTCGCCTAGGCTGCTTTTTGATATTTGAATTGCGTGCTCCGTTGAAACTTTTAGTGGCAAACGTTTGCAATCTGCGGCTTGATAAAACTGATTTCAATTTAGGTGCGTCGCGCCGTTTTTCTGAACTGGATCTACGACTGAAATGTTGCTTTGGGCCGTTAAAACTGTATGTCTGCGGATTTCGATGATCGTGGCCAGTCGTTTCGGCGAACGTGATCGGTCTGGATGGTGGTGTTGCGCGGTCAATGGATTATAGCGACAGTGTCCACGATCAGGCGTCAGCGGTTTCCGATTTCGCTTTCTTTCTCATCGAATCACCCTTGACCAGAAGCTTGTGGGCCTGATGCACGAGCCGATCGAGAATCGCATCGGCCAGCGTGGGATCCTGCAGCCACGCATGCCAGTGTTCGAGCGGCAACTGGCTGGTGATCACAGTCGGGCGCGTACCGACACGATCATCAAGGACCTCGAGCAGATCGTTGCGCGCGGCCTGGTCGAGATCCTGCAAGCCCCAGTCGTCGAGGATCAGCACATCGTTCTTCGCGAGTTGCGCGAGCCGGCGTGTGAAGCTGCCGTCGCCGTGCGCGATTTTCAGTTCCTCGAACAGCCGGGCGACGCGCACATAGAACACTGGGAAGCCCTGACGACACGCCTGCTGGCCGAACGCGCATGCGAGCCACGTCTTGCCCGCACCCGTGGGCCGGTCAGAATCAGGTTCTGCGCATTGCGCACCCAGTCGCAGCCGGCGAGCGTGGCGACGATGCGCTGGTCCAGCCCACGGCTTTGCCGGTAAAAGATTTGCCATCTTCACTGCCGTCAGCCGTTCGCGTCCATCGGGGTGAATGGAACGAATCATCACGCGCTGACGGCGGGCTTCGCCCAAAATCTCGACAATGCGATCCTGATAAAGGGCGGGTGTTCCGCGCGACGGTTTTCGCTTTGTGCGACTGCCGGTCGATGACAGCATGGAAGGGAATAGTAGTATGCGTCGATCTCATTATGCCAAGCTCTTGGTCGGACGCGCAGAGGCATTACTGCCTGGCTACAAACAGTTCATCTATAATGCCTATACGTCGTTTCCTTGTTCGTCGCTCGCCCGTGCAAGGCCTTGTCAACGCTCGGGGTCAAAGCTCCGTTCGGCATGTTGCACGCAGCGTTTCTCTCGTCCTAAAATGGCGGAACGCTTACCCACAAGCTCGTATCACCATTCACTGTATCTTAAGGTGTTCATGCGGACTCAGCTTAGGTCGTTGCGCGCAGCATCGTTGCTTTCCTACGAATTGATTTGCGGACGAAAACTTCAAGTATTATATGACTGTCTTAATGCCGATCTAGCGGCAAGTAACCCAAGACTCATTTTAGAACAATGAAATTCTCGCTTATTTCTGTCGAAAAAGTAGACCTCCTTCGCGAAGACGTTACTGTGCTGGTCGAAACGGTTCACGCATACCAAGTGCAGGCCGCTCGCATTAACGGGGAGTTCGTTCGTGCGGCAGATGAAAATGGCCGTGAACTGCAACTCGGTGACTTACCCTACGAAGAAGCACTGATTTATACAGAGCTACTGCTTAATGACCTCACAAACATCGAAGATCTTCTTGATCCCGATGATAATGAGGTGACGTTAAGCACCCTTGACAAAGCATTCGAGATGCTTGAAGACGCAAAGCAATCGGCAGCGGAGCTCGAGCCCCTGATGCCGCCAGACGAGCGCGAAGTCGACGTTATCATGGAGCGGAGTCACTTTTCGGTGGATGCTCGATCGCAACAAGCTATTGACGAGCAGGTCGCTGATATTTTATTGACACGTCGTTTGCATCGGGATGCCCGTAGCAATTACTAAGTAAGCGCGCATTAGACGACGTCCCTTGCGCATTGCCATGCGACATGCGTCAGGCCACGTTTGGATTCAGTCGCCAAGGCAGCAAAGCCTCATAGTCGTTGGCGGTGTGCGCGTGCGGCAGACCTTTGAACAACGCGATGAGGTACTGGTACGGCTCAATGCTGTTGGCTTTGCAGGTTTGCACGAGCGAATACAGGTTAGCGGCGGCGTTTGCGCCGGCGACGGTGTCACTGAAGAGCCAGCTCCGGCGTCCAACCGTGAACGGTCTGATCGCGTTCTCACACGGGTTATGCCGACTCCCCGAATATGCCGCGTCGTGCACATGCGTGGCGGTGGGTGTGGCCTTTCGTGATCGCTGTGTCGGCATAAACCTATGATTTCTCAGGCTGGCTATTGCGCTGGCCAGGAGAGATCAGATGAATGCGACACGTACAGCCAGCGAATCCGGCGCGATACCGGCCCATCACATCGATGCATTTCTTGATCGTCTACTCACGGCACACTATTCCGAGGTATCTCTTCGCAAGAAACGAAGAGTCCTGTGTGCTTTCTCTGGGTGGACGAAGCGCAGGAACATCGACCTGATTGACCTCGATGAGGCTGTCATTGCTCGCTATATGAAGCGCATGATCGACGCTTCACGAGACCGCGTCCAGCGTGCGCGTCCCACACTACGGCAGTTTCTCGCTTATCTGCGCGCGGAAGCCATTGTGTGTTCGCCGACGTCAGGCGAACAGTCCGAGATCGCGCACATTTATCGCCGATACCTGGACTATCTGAAGCAGGATCGTGGACTCGCGAAGAACTCTCTGCTCGTCTACGCCCCGTTCATTCACGACTTTCTCGACAGCCACTCGGTCAGCAGCGGGAGTTTGTTGCCAGATGCGTTTGACGCGGTAGCGATCCGGAATCATCTTCTTGCCCGCAGCAAAGGCCGATCGGCGGAATACACGCGGCTGATAGCAGTTGCGCTTCGCTCGTTCTGCCATTTCCTCTTTCTACGTGGCGATACGGCCCGAGACCTGGCTGGGTCAGTGCCCTCGGTTCGTAAGTGGCGACAGTCGACTGTGCCGACGTTCCTCACGCCTGAGCAGCAAGAAGCTCTCATTGCATCTGCCGACCGGTCGACTCCGACGGGGCTCCGTGACTATGCAATCCTGCTGCTGTTGGCGCGGCTCGGATTACGTGCCGGAGAAATCATCGCAATCGAGCTCGACGACATTCACTGGCGTTCGGGGGAACTGGTCATTCATGGCAAGGGGAACATGGTCGAGCACGTGCCGCTCTCATTGGAGGTCGGAGAAGCAATCGCAACATATCTCCGCGATGGTCGCGGAGCGAGCGCATCGCGTCGCGTCTTCCTTCGCAGATTAGCGCCCCGGGTTGGTCTGGCGAGACCGGCGGCGATTGGCAAGATTGTTTGTCAGGCCTTCGCACGTGCAGGTTTCCGCCCCGCGTGCCGGGGCGCCGCACATCTGTTTCGTCACGGTCTGGCGACCACGATGATTCGCCACGGGGCCTCGATGGCAGAAATCGCCGAGGTCTTGCGGCACCGCTCTCCCGACAGTACCGCGATCTACGCAAAGGTCGCGTTTGAAGACCTGCGCGGTGTCGCGTGTTCGTGGCCCACGGCGGGAGGTGCAATATGACTGCGATCCATGAGTCTCTCGCCCAGTACGTGGCAGTCCGCCGTGCTCTTGGGGCGTCATTCTATGAGCCTGCGTTGGCACTTGGTCATTTCGTTGATCTGCTGGAACGCGAAGGCGCCGAGTTCATTACAACCGATCTGGCTCTGCGCTGGGCGACGACGCCCGAACTCGTCGAACGCGCTACCTGGGGGCGGCGTCTCTCTCAAGTGAGAGGATTTGCCAGATGGATGAACGTGCTTGACAGTCGAAACCAGATTACGCCAGCAGGACTCCTCAGTGCCCGCAGACGGCGCAACGCCCCGCATATTTACACTGAGCAGGAAATTGATCTGCTTATGACCCGCGCCGCTCAACTGCAATCCCGAACCGGCATGCGAGCACTGACTTATTCGACGCTCATAGGGCTTCTTGTAGCGACGGGCCTCAGGCCAGGCGAAGCGCTTCGGCTCGACCGGTGCGACGTTGACCTCGTCAGTGGGATACTCTCCATCCGGGAATCGAAGTTCGGCAAATCCCGCTTTGTTCCAGTAGCAGAGTCTTCACGGGTGGCACTCGAACTCTATGTCCGGAATCGCGATCAACTCTGTCCTGTACGCTTGAGCGAGGCGTTCTTGGTTAGTGAGCGCGGCAAGCGACTCAAGGCAAGCACTGTACGAAGCATGTTCGTCAGAATGTCGCGCGCTGTTAGTCTGCGATCGGCCACAGAGGACGGGCGCGATGGTTACGGCCCGCGCCTCCAAGACTTCCGGCATAGCTTCGCGACTGGAAGGCTGGTCGAATGGTATCGCGCTGGTCTGGACGTGAGTCGGGAATTGCCGAAACTTGCCGCGTACCTCGGGCATGTCAACATTGGCCTTACGTACTGGTATATCGAATCGGTTCCGGAGTTGCTTGAACTCGCGGCAGCCTATCTCGACAAGGACTGTTCGGGAGAACGAACGTGAGCGCCGCCAGTCTCCCGGCCCTCGTTCAGCGCTTCTTCACCCAGCGCTTGCTCGAGCAGCAAGGTCTGAGTTCGCATACGGTGGCAAGTTACCGTGACACGTTCCGGCTGTTGCTGGCGTTCGCCACGAAGCATATAGAGCGCGCGCCGTCAAAGCTGCGAATCGAGGACTTCGATGTGTCGTTGATCGCGGAATTCCTGCAGCACCTCGAACATGGCAGAGGCAACTCGGTGCGCACACGCAACACGCGGCTTGCCGCCGTGCATGCCTTCTTCCGCTTCGTCGCAATCAGCGAGCCTGCGTTGTTTCTGCAGTGTCAGCGCATTCTTGCAATTCCATCCAAACGCTGCGAGCACGGCCCGGTTGAGTTTCTGACCGAGAGCGAGGCCGCCGCTTTGGTAGGGGCGCCTGACGTACGAAACTGGATCGGCAACCGCGACCGAACGCTGCTTCTTGGAGCGGTTCAAACGGGTCTGCGCAATAGCGAATTGACCGCACTCCGGCGCCAGGATGTGGCGCTCGGCACAGGCGCCCACGTTCGTTGCCTCGGCAAAGGCAGAAAGATGAGATGCACTCCGCTGCGACCGGATGTAGTTGCCGTCCTGAAACAGTGGCTGCTGTATCAACCAGGCGAACCAGGCGATTCGGTCTTCCCCAGTTCGCGCGGCGGTCATCTCAGTGCCGATGCTCTTCAGCGACTCGTGTCGCGCAACGCCGGAATCGCGCGCCTCTCATGCCCCTCGCTGAAGAAGAAATCAATAACGCCTCACACGCTTCAGCACACGGCCGCAATGAGCCTGATGCATTACGGCGTCGACCTGACCGTGATCGCGCTCTGGCTCGGGCACGAGTCCTCCGAGACCATTCAGATCTATTTGCACGCCGACATGCAGCTCAAGGAACGCGCGCTCGCGCACGCGACGGCGAGCGGTGTTGCACCGACACGGTACAAACCTCCAGATCCGTTGCTCGCCTTCCTGGAGGCTCTCTGATAATGCCGACAACCGGAGCGACCGGGAACAGAAATCCGCCAACCGTTGTGCCCGTGGATCCATGGCGCGGCATAATGAGGCAGTCGGCATAACTGGGTTCATGCCGCTAGCGGCATGAACCCAGTTGTTCGAGATGGGCCATGCTCCGTTGCCGACGTAGCGAATCAGCTTGGGCCACTGGCCTCGCAGATATTGAAGCGCTTTGCCGAACCCGCTTTGCGGCAACACCGTGTTCAGATGACGCGATAGCAGCGCCTCGATCTTATCAAGAACTGGCTGACTTCTGGCCTGTCTGAGTTGCTGGCGCTGCTCAGGCGTCATGTGTTCGGATCGTGCCTCAAGGGCAAACAGCTGGCCGATCAGCCGAATGAATTCGCTTACCGGATGATTGCCACCGCGCTGTTTCTTCGGGAGGTTCTCTTCGGCCTCAATCAGGTAACGTCGAGCGTGCGCCCGGCATCCGAGGTGCACCAGTTGGTTTGTTCGGGCGAATTCGTTGTACGGCTCGTAGCCGTCGCTCATCAATACCGCTCCGGGTTTGATGCCCGCATAGAGCACGGCGGCCTGCGCCGCGCTGCGTGTGGGACTGTAGCTGAACATTCGCACTGGTGGTCCGGTAGCTGCGACTAAGGTGTCAATTGCCGCAGAATCGGCGCATCGACACTAGCGATGTACGATGCTGTAATCATTCAACTAATCGAGGCTAAAAGAGAGCCGTTTTACAGTAGCCGATCATGGGAAGGCGAAAACGGTCGAATGGCTGGTCAATCAATTACCTCAAAGCGGCGTCATAGAAAAGACCATTCGGAGGCTCGTCTCAGCCTCCGATCAAGCGCCATCGCTTCTCCAGAGCGCCATCTAAACTGTGTTCAAATCCGCTATCGAAGACCCATTTCCAACTGGGTTGCATTAGGAGTGCCTCAGGCGAAAGTTCAAATTGCGCAACAAACTCCGTAATTTGCTCAGTAGTGGCAAAGAACCGAAGCTCATTGACAACGACGTTGTACAGCGGCACGGCTTGATCCACCACA
>NZ_JALQDW010000039.1:0-13456 GCF_023631025.1 Caballeronia sp. GACF4 | reverse complement strand
AACAAACATTTTTGAGCCGCCTGGCTGACGTTCGAGCACCGAGTCCCAGCCACTGACCGTCACATCGATCGGCACGACTTTAACGCCATGACGCTGCGCGTCCTGTACGAGTTGTGAGGGCGAATAGAAGCCCATGGGTTGCGAGTTGAGCATCGCCGCAAGAAAGGCCGCCGGCTCATGGCATTTGAGCCAGCTGCTCGCATACACCAGCAGCGCGAAGCTTGCGGCGTGACTTTCCGGGAAACCGTATTCACCGAAGCCCTTGATTTGCTCGAATATGGCTTCAGCGAATGCCCTGTCGTAACCACGCTCCTTCATGCCGTTGACGATGCGGTCATAATACTTTTCCAGACCACCCTTGCGTTTCCACGCCGCCATCGCGCGGCGAAGCTGATCGGCTTCGCCTGGTGTGAAGCCCGCTGCCAGAATGGCAACCTGCATCACCTGCTCTTGGAAAATAGGCACGCCGAGGGTGCGACCCAATGCCGTCTCCAGCTCCGCACTCGGATAAGAAACAGGTTCGATCTTCTGCCGCCGCCGCAGATAGGGGTGCACTGCGCCGCCCTGAATTGGTCCTGGACGCACGATGGCGACTTCGATCACGAGATCGTAGAAGGTTCGTGGCTGCATGCGTGGCAGCATACTCATCTGCGCACGCGATTCGATTTGAAACACGCCGACCGTGTCCGCCTGTGAAATCATCTCGTAGGTCACGGAGTCTTCTGGCGGAATGTCCTGCATCTCGAAGCGTTCGCCGCGTTGTTCAGAGACGATATCGAGCGTGCGTCGAATGGCCGACAGCATACCGAGCGCGAGCACGTCGATTTTCAGAAGCCCTAGCGCTTCAAGGTCGTCCTTGTCCCATTGAATGGCGCTGCGATCGGCCATCGCCGCATTCTCGACGGGTACGAGCCTCGTAAGCTTGCTGCGGCTTATGACAAAGCCTCCCGAGTGTTGCGATAGATGTCGTGGGAAGTTAAGAATCTGCGCGGCCAGTTTCGCCCACATTGTGATGATGGGGTTCTGTGGGTCAAGCCCGGACTCCTCGAAGCGGCGCAACAGGTCCTGCGAATGATCGAACCACTGATGGCTCTTCGCGACCTTGTCGACGATCTGCGGATCGATGCCGAGCGCCTTGCCGGTTTCGCGCAATGCTCCGCGCGGCCGATACGTGGACACCGCTGCGGCAATCGCCGCGCGATCTCGGCCGTACTTGCGATAGATGTACTGGATAACCTCTTCGCGCCGCTGGTGCTCAAAGTCCACATCAATATCGGGCGGCTCACCGCGTTCCTTGCTGATAAACCTCTCGAACAGCATGTTGCCGCGCGAGGGATCCACTTCGGTCACGCCCAGGCAGTAACAGACCGCGCTGTTCGCAGCCGAGCCGCGTCCCTGACACAGGATGTGCTGGCTGCGTGCGAAACGCACGATGTCATAGACTGTGAGAAAGTAAGCTTCGTAGCGCATCTCGCCGATCAACTGCAACTCGTATTCGATCTGCTGCTGCACCTCATGCGGAATGCCAGCCGCAAAGCGCTTGTGCGCGCCGATGTAAGTTTCCTGCCGTAGGTAGGCTTCGTGCGTGAAGCCTTTCGGCACAAGTTCATCCGGATACTCGTAGCGCAATTCGTCCAGCGAGAACGTGCAACGCTCGAGGATGTTGAGCGTTTGAGCGAGCGCGTGCGCCGGATACAGATTCGACAGACGTAGCCGTGAACGCAGGTGCTGCTCCGCGTTCGGTGCGAGATCGTAGCCGCATTCGGCCACGGGCTTGCCGATACGGATTGCGGTCATCGTGTCTTGCAAGGGCTTGCGCGAGCGCACATGCATCACGACATTACCTAGCGCGACAACTGGGACACGATGTCGGTCGGCGACGTACTCGACACTGCCGCGATGGATGTCATCCATCGCGCGCTGGTGCAGGATCAACCCGACCCACGCGCGAGCGGGAAAGGTCTCGTTGAGCCATTCGACTTGTGCCGAGAGCGCTTCTTCCTTCGCAGGGAAATCCGGCACGAGGATAGCCAGGCAATCGGGCATGCCACGCAAATGAGCGTGTTCTTTTTCGGGTCTGGAGAGATCGTGCGGCGTGAGCAGGTAACTTCCCTTCGCGGCCCGCATGCGGGCGAGTGTGATCAGCTCGGACAGGTTGCCGTAGCCGTTGCGATTTTGCGCAAGGAGGATGAGGCCAAACGCGGGAGTTTTGCCGGCATGCAGGAGCCGAAAATACGAGCCGATGACAAGCGGCAGCTTGTCTTCCTTTGCCTGCACATGCGCGCGCACCACGCCGGCGAGCGAACATTCGTCGGTAATCGCAAGGCCTGAGTATCCCAGTTGCGACGCGCGCAACACCAACTCTTCGCCGTGCGATGCGCCGTGCAGAAACGAAAAGTTCGTGAACGCGAACAGCTCCGCGTAGTCGGGTAGGGTCGACAAAAACAGATCCACGACAACACCACTTACCCGAACAGTCCGTGAAGAAACCAGCGGACTTCCTCAGTCTTCACGCTCGGTCTCTCGCGGTAGATCCAGTAACAGCTCTTGTCGGTGGCTTCCGCGACGTAGTAGTCGCGCGTCACGAGTTCGCCGTCGTGCCAGCCCGCTTCAATGCGCTCGCCAGCGGAAACGAGTTTGAGCGGCGAGCCGTAGAACGGTCGGTGGTTTTTGATCATGAGCCGCACCGGCTCGTTGAGTAGCCAGGTGGGGCGCGGAAGTTCGGCCGGGGGCGGACACGCTTGGGCGGTGTCCTGGACCGGTATCCACTGATTGGCGTGTTCAGGCCGGTGGTCTGAGGTGGGCGCAGGCCGCAGGACATTCTCAGGCCCCAAGCGCGCCACCAGCAATTCGAGCAGCCGGTTGTGATCTTCCGTCGAACCGCCCGGGTCGGGAAACAGCGAATCGCTCGGCGGCTCAGCCGGCTGGACTCGGGATGCCGTCAGCCGCACGGCGATGACGGCTGCTTCGAGCTCGATCCGTCCAAGTCGCTCTCTGAGCAGGCGGACCAGGTGTTCCTCGTGCCAGGTGGGTTCGGCAAGCGCAATGTCGAGCTGCGTGGGCTCAATGGCCTGGCGACCGCGCTCGTGTTCCAGCGTGATCGTGGCCTGCGAGAGCGCGAGTTGCTGCGCGCTCAGCCAGCCGCACAGTTGGACGATCAGACGGCGCGCGGAAAAGAGAACGGCCTCGGCATGCTCGACCCGATCGGGCAGTTCGGTGCGCGCGCTGAAAGCGGGTGGCAACTCAAGCCACTCGTAGAGTTCAGGAGACAGGCCATAGGCGCGGTCAAGCGACTCCAATAAGTCCACGCCACACCTCTTTTTAAGCCCTGCACGCGGCAGGCGTCGAATATCGTCGAGCACTCGGCAACCGAGACCATTGAACCAGTCGCTGAACGACCGAATCTCCGGCACCACCACGAAAGGCAGCACGCCAAGGTGGCGTTCGAGCGAACTCATCTTGAGTACGCGTCTGCGCCCGCGCTTGGCGAGCAGCCACGCGCCCTGGCCGGTCGGCGCTACGCTCATGCGGGCGGTGACGCCGATCGTCCTGACCGTCTCGTTGATCTGCCGGCACACCTGTCGAATGCCGCCGAAAAGCCGAAGACTGGCGGTGACATCGACAATGAGGGTTTCTTCCTCGCGCATGGCGACCTGCGGCGAGAAGCGAAGCAAGGCAAAGGCGACTTCACGCTGTACATCGTGCTCACGCATCGGGTCGCGGTCAACCATCAGCGCATCGGCCGCGAGCGTTGTGACACCTCCTCGTTTCATTCCCACCCCCACCCCCGCGTCTCGTGCTGCCTGGTCCAGCACAATGACCTTGTCGCGTTCCAGCACCACACATCCGTGTTCAGTCGGTGGCGACCACCTCGGACGGAATACCTCCAGCGAGAGCCGGGGCAGGAAGATGGCGACGAATACGGCCATGGGGGCTGAGCAAGATAGGAGACGGTTGAAGGTGGATGGAGAGTGACTCGGTTCGGGTGGGTCCTCGTCGCTTGATGATGTCGACAACGATGCCGCCGTCGGCGGGCCGCACCCCCAGTCGTAACGTCGCGGGTGACGAATCCTGGGCGGCGGCGAGCGGTCGAACCAGAATCAGGAGCGTTTCGGTTGCTTGTGCCGCCAGATGCAATCGCCGCAACGCCTCAGATCGAATGTGCTGCTGCCAGAAGAGCAGGGCGCCACAACTTCGTGCGTTCAGTACGCGCTCGGCGCACCAGAGCGCATCCGCAGTCTTTGGCGCGCGCAGCATTGTGAGCTTGTTCAGCGGCACACCCAAGTAGGCAAAGGCGAGGCTGTTCGGCACATGCGGGGCTTGCAGCAGCGCGACCGGTCGTTGGCTCGCGGCAATCAGCGCGGGATTAAGCAAGCGCATTTCACCGATTCCTGGCTGCTGGATGAGCAACTCGACTAAGGAGCCAATGGGCCAGCCCCCGCCGGGTAATTCCGCCGACAGGGCCGCGTAGCCGGTGTCGATCGTCTTGCCGTAGGCCCGCGCAAGTTGCGACCCACGCCAAATCGCGGGATGGATCGCTTCAATGTGCTTGGGCAGAGCGGCCATGGCAAAGGAGGTTCAAAAACACTGTATGGATGTACAGTAGGATCTTAGCGCAAAATGAAGCAGTGAATTGCGCCCTTTTAGCTGGAACCGAAAAAAGCTGATCAATATGCTTATCCCAGATACTTCACGGCGGATCGCCGAAGTCGTGCCCAGGCTACGTCGCGCATTCGACGCCGCGACCATGCATGAAGCGTTTCGCGCGGAAAAAGCGGCCGCGACCTTTTTTGCGCAGGAGAACGGCGCGCCTTCCAAACGAAGCCTCTTAATGATTTCAATCGCTCGGAATCGGCGGCAGCGTGCGTGTTCGCCATTACTTCCGGGGGGCGACCAGTCATGCATTGGCACGGGATCGCGCTGCAGCCTACGACGGTAGGCCGCCGTTGAAAGCCCGCAGCGCGTCCGCATCTGCAACTGAGGTCGGCCGATCGGTACCATGGTGGAAATACGGAGGAAAAGCAGGATCGACATGATGAAACCTGATATCGACGAACTGACTGGCGCACGTGCAGAGTTGCTCTGCTTTCTGGTGGCGACCGTAGCCGCGTCTTACGCTTTGACGCACGAATGGCGCGTCGATCACGTGGTGGAGAGCTGCCGCATCTGGCTTAAGCGCAATCTCGTCATGATGGACTGGCTTGCGCGCATCCGCATCGGCCAACTGGCCCTCAAAATTGCGCGACGCGATCTGAAGGGGGCGGGCATTGCCGTGCGCCAATCGGACGTGCAGACACTGTTCACGGATGACATGGGCCTGAATCACGCAAGCACGGTGGTGCAGAAGATGATGCGGCTGTGCCGTGACGCCACCGGCACGGCGAGCTAGCGACCCCTTTTCACGATCGGACTGAAGGTCAATACCCAGGGAGACAACAGTGTGCTACTCGGCCCAAATTCAGGCGGACTACCGGAAATACGTCAAGATGTTCGGCGCGCAGATGGACATTCGTGAATTTGCGCGCTTGTTCTGGGAGCGCGCCGAAGGCAGCAAGGCCAAGATTCCGAAGGCGATGGAGGACGCATTTCGCGAACCACAAAGCGACGACGAACGCCAGATCAAAGAATTCATCGATCGGTTCAATGTCGAGCAGACCTCAAAGATCGAGCATGAGCTTTTCAGGCAGCGCACGCGTCTTGCAGATGCTGAACGCACGCTGCAAACGAAAATCACTAAAGCCGCTACCGAAAGCAAGCGGATCGCGACTGCCAAGATCGAAGCCTCGTTGCGACGCCTGGCGGACCTGAACCGAACCGAGTTTAGGCCGCGCGACGCACGGATTTTCCCGGGCACGTTCGCACCGGTCCTAGTGATCGAGAACGGCGAGTACGTCATCAAGCCGATGCGCTACCAGTGCCGAATCGCAGGCAAACCGGCCAACTACGACGTGAAGTACCCCGGCACCTACAATGCGCGGCTCGACAATCTCGAAGGATTCTGGAAGCCGTGCTTCGGTCACACGCATGGCCTCATGCTGGTTTATGTTTTCTACGAGAACGTCAGCAAGGCAAAGATGGAAGGGACACTGCTGGAGACTCACCAGCGGGACGAAAATGTGGTCCTCGAGTTTCGCCCGAACAACGGGCAGCTGATGTATGTCGCTTGCCTGTGGTCGAAATGGAGCGCACCGGGGGAGCCGGACCTGCTCTCCTTCGCGGCCATCACAGACGAACCGCCGCCGGAAGTGCAGGCCGCTGGCCACGACCGCTGTATCGTCCCAGTCAAGCCCGACAACGTCGAGGCATGGTTGAATCCAGACGCCTCCAATTTGGCCGCGCTCTATGCGATCCTCGACGATCGCGACCGACCCTATTACGAACACCGGCTCGCTGCTTAGGCGGGCGTGCGCTGCGCAGCTCCAAGCCGACGCCGCCAATACGCAGCGATTTATTCAAAAAGACGCTGATCGTCCCGGTCCTGACTAACATGTCGCGATAGACATCCTGGGAGGACGCGTGGACAAACTAGAGAAACACCAAAGAACGCGATCGAAGCGCTTGCTGGCTTTGCAGTTTGCAGTCGCGAGCATCGCTCACACTGAAGGCGTGATTTGCGAATTGCACGCGGGCGATGCTTGCACAGTGGGTCTGGAGTGCTCCAGGGCACCTCTCTAGATGGCTCGCAAGCTCCCTCGCTTCGAGCCTGTCGGCATCAGAGAAGGCCGAACGCTCTGGCGCAAGTATCGAGGCAACGCGGACGTCGAGCGCATGTTGCTCGAGATCGCACAGGCCCGGGAGGTCATGCAGCAGATCGGCGATTACTTCGACTGCCTGCACAAGGTGTGGGTTGAAGAAAATTTGGGGCAACTGGTCGCCCTCGAAAAGATTCGCTTGCTGCTGAACGAGCAGGCCCTGCGACAGCGGGTACTCGCGGGACTCAAACCACCGCCTCGTAAAGGTGAGCCCGATGACCGCAATGGGCCCGATGAACCCGAAGCTGAAGTGATCGGCTAGTCTCAAACAAGCCGAACATTGACTCGAATACAATCTGACGAGCTTTCAGGTCCATGACGTACGTTGCGCGGTGTGCGCGCGCCGTACGAACGCGGGGCACAGCAGTTGCTCAACTTGCTCATCATCCACGTTAAATAGGAGGACATGATGGCAGGCGATACAGCTTATAAACCCGGACAGATCGTGAAGGTGTCGGGTATCTACTCGGTCGTTCACGATGATGGGAAAGACACGTTCGAGGTCACCTGTGTAAAAGGCGAACACTTTCCGCCGACGCGAAGCGGCAGGGGCGCACATTTCGAACTGAAGTATGGCGCGGCCCACGCTCATCAGCATGAGGCACTCAAGGGTAAAGGCTCGGGTACAGAATCGGATTCGCAATCGCGGACTTAAGCCTTCAAGGCTGCTTCATGCCGACGGCCCGGCGCATTGCGAGTGTAATGCGTTGCCGCGTGCGCCAGTAGCCGTCCCACGGGTCGCGGTCCAGAGAGCGTTGCCTCTTGACGGCCTCCAGCATGCTCCATTGATCGCCGCTCTTTACTTCCTCGAGTTCGTCCCATGCGATGGGCATCGACACGGCTAAGCCCGGACGGGCGCGAACTGAGAACGCTGCCACGGTGCTCGAACTGCGTCCGTTGCGAAGATAATCGATAAAGATTTTTCCAACGCGGTTTTTGGGACCGAGCACGGCCGAGAAGCGGTCCGGCACAACCCGAGTCATGCGCTGCGCAACAGCTTGCGAGAACGCTTTGACTTCATCCCAACCCTGTCGACGGGTCAGAGGCACGACGATACGAAACCCTTCCCGCCGCTCGTCTTGACGAAGGAGCGAAGTCCTATCTTATCGAGCACCACCTTGACCAACATGGCCGCCTCCAGCATCGCGGACCAAGGCACCACCAAGTCTGGGTCAAGGTCGAAGATCACGCGGTCCGGATGCGTAAGATCCGGCGTGACACCATTCCATGAATGAATTTCGACCACGCTCATTTGCGCGAGACTAACCAGCGCCTTCGCCGCTTTCGCGTTCGGGCATGGACTGTCGTACATGAAGCCGCCGCCCGTAGGACTTGCAGCATTGACTGTGTGGAGCGCGATTTAACGCCCGAGAACTGCGAATAACATCCGCGTTCGTTATCGAAACTTATACCGCCAAAGATGATAGCCTCGGCCGAAAGGTGTTGACCTGCCCGTTTTTCTAAGACCACTGCGTTCTAGCAATAACGGCTTGGGTTGAATTGGTTTCTAAGCGCTGGCGATACGCCAGCGGCGTGTCGTAGTTCAAGCTCGAATGCGGTCGAACCTCGTTGTAATGCCGTCGCCAGTCGTCAATCACGATCTTGGCTTCAATCCGATTGCGAAACCATTCCATAGCAAGACATTCGTCACGGAATTTACCGTTGAAGCTTTCGTTCGTGCCGTTCTGCCATGGCTTGCCGGGATCGATTAACGCCGATTCGATCTTCTCCGATACCACCCACTTGAGCAACGCTGCGCTGACGAATTCGGGGCCGTTGTCGCTTCGCATATAGCGTGGCGCGCCGTGAACGCTGATTAGCTTGCTCAGCACCTCAATGACTCTGGCCGATCGGATCGAGCCAGACACATCGATGGCCAAAAATTCACGCGTGTACTCGTCGACGACCGTCAGACACTTCAGTTGCTGGCCGTTGGCACACGCGTCAAAGACGAAATCGTAACTTCATACGGCGTTGCGAGCGCTCGGAGCAAGCGGTCGAGGACGCGAACCGGCAACGCGGCGTCGGCGTCGTTTGCGAGGCACTTGAAGACCGGCTTGCGCCCACAACCGGCTGCACCGCTCCTTGCCGATGACGATCCCTTCGCGGCCCAGCATGATGCGGATGCGCCGCGAGCCGAAGCGGGGATAATCACCCGAGAGGCGTCGCATCATCGCCACGATCGGGCCGTTCTTGCCCGGCATGATGCTGATGTAACCGAGATTGGCGCGACTGACGTGAATCAGCGCACACGCACGTCGTTGACTCAGCCCGCGCGAAATGGCATAGCGGGCTTGCTCGCGGCGTGCCTGTGCGCTTACCATTAATAGGATGGTCCGCTCCTCTCATAGGGGCATAATCGACGCTGACGCCGACCCTTTTTCGGAGGTGTGTCATGAGTCAATTGAGTTCCACCGCTGTCGCCCGCATGGGCATTGATATCGGGAAGTCTGTCTTCCATGTCGTCGGTCTGGACGCGAAAGGCAAGCCAGTATTCAAGGGCCGATTCAATCGTGAACGGCTGTTGGAGTTTCTCGCTCGCGCGTCTCCGACCATCGTTGGTATGGAAGCTTGTCCTGGTAGCAACTGGCTCGCACGCAAAGCGGCCGCCTACGGACATCAGATTCGAGGCCATAGCCGAAGCGATTTCTCGTCCTACCATGCGCTTCACCCAGCCCAAGACCGAAGCTCAGCTCGATTTGCAGGCTCTCCATCGAGTCAGGCAACGCCAAGTGTCTTGCAAGACCGCTATCGTCAATCAGGCCCGCGCTTTCTTGCTGGAATATGGCATTACTATCGGCACAGGTCCCGCCTACTTTGTTCGCGATATGCCGCGCATTATCTCCGACGAGAACAATGGGCTGACGGTATCGATGCGACAAGTTTTGCAGGAGCAATGGCAAGAATATCGCTCCGTCGAAGCTCGGCTATTGCAATTGCGTCGTCAGATCGAAGCAATCGCTGGCGCCGACGACGTCGCAACGCGACTTACCTCGGTTCCGGGTATTGCACACCTCACCGCGACAGCCATTACAGCTTTCTCGGGCACCGGAACACAGTTTAAATCCGGTCGCCATTTTGCAGCGTGGCTAGGACTCGTGCCTGGAGAATTTTCCACCGGCGGCAAACAACATCTGCTCGGAATTACAAAGCGTGGAAACCCCTATCTGCGCAGACTATTGATTCACGGCGCACGTGCTTGTGTTCTCCATCTCGACCGAACCAAAGATCACCTCGGAGTCTGGATCTCGCAGATGGAGGCGAAGGGAATCCATCGAAACAAAGTAATTGTTGCGCTTGCCAACAAACTCGCACGTATCGCGTGGACGATTCTCACACGCCAAGGAACGTTCTACTTGCGACAGCCCCAAGCGCGATGATCAGCCCTCTCTCTTCAAAGTTTGCAGACGGTAATTGATGACGAAACAGTGCACTGGCGTTCGGTAAGCCCGGGACAAAAAACCGGCCTCTGAGGTCTGTCCATTTATTGGGAACCGACCGCGCATATCCCATCATGGCCTTGCTGCCAAAAGCAGCTGACTCGCGAGAGGCCGGATACATTTACGCAAACTGTCTCGCCTGAAAAACCCGCTTGCAAAACCGGAGCGGACCATACATTTTTTGCGGAAATCTCCCTCATGACCTCGATTTCCAGGTCACGCTCCGCCACGAGCTTCTTCAGTCGGTTGTTCTCGAGCTCTAACGCCTTCAATCGCTTGACGTCGTCACTGACCATTTCGCCAAATCGCTTGCGCCACGCGTAAATCGACGCGTCGCTGACACCGTGTCGCTTGGCCACCTCGGCAATCGGCGCACTGTCCGCCTCTCGCAAGATCCGAACAATCTGCTCATCGCTGTATCGACTCTTCTTCATGACGCGCTCCGTATGGATGCGCCGTTATCCTAGATCAATTCGGTCTCAAGTTACCGGGGCAGGTCAGTGTCACCGGTGATGAATAACGTCTTGCCGGACAGGGTTGCAAAGGCATGCATGGTAAGGGCTGTCGTCGGCGCTCTCGACGCCGACTAAGGCAAGGTGGGTGTCGCCTTTTTCGTCCAGTTCCCCGCCGAAGCCGAGAGGACCCCCGCCGACCTGGAAAAATTCTGCCGGGCTCACCTGGCCTCTTTCAAGGTACCGCGCATCTTAAAGTGGGCAGACGAGCGTTCGAGGATGGCAATCGACGCGGCGGTAGCGGATGTCGACCAGCAAAGCTGGCAGGCCCGACATGACTGCGTGGCACTCGGCAGACTGATGCCGGATTCGATCAAAAAACCGTTCATCTGGTTGGCCGTCTTCGTGCGATCGCGAATCGACGATTCGCGAACCCGATGCAGGCTGACAGCGTTTGGCAATTCAGTCTTCAGTGTGACAAAGCTCACGGGCAGGCGCGAAGCTCTTTATTAGACCGCCTCTACGCCAACGAAATCGTTCTGATGCTCTTGATGAAGGCCTCCATAATTTGCGGCGATATAAGCTTTACCTGATGTCCGAAGCTGGCCAGCTTACGTGCCAACCAATGAGCGCCAGCGCACGCTTCCATGACCACCACACAGTTGTGGAACGTGGTGGTGCACACTGCTGTTATATGTACGCCGGTGCGACTTGCCGGCTGATGCAACTGCACTTCACGAGTATCGAATCGACCTTCAGCTATTTCGAGGCGACGCGTGCGCATATCGAGTGCTATGGCAAGCTTGGGGCGTTCTGCAGCGACCGCGCAAGCGTGTTTCGCATTACGCCGCTTAAGCAAAAGCAAAGACCGCACCACCCAGTTTGGCCGGGCGATGTTCGAGCTCAATAACGACACAAAAACGCATTGGACGAATGGAACGAGTCGGTCTCAAGACAGAAACAGCAATCGGTGGCGGCCGTTTGCGTCTTTGGCATTAGATACTGCGACGATGTGGCCTCAAAGGTGGCATCATTGAGTGCTTACTTCAGCCTCCGATCAAGCGCCATCGCTTCTCCAGCGCGCCATCTAAACTGTACTCAAATCCGCTATCGAAGACCCATTTCCAACTGGGTTGCATTGGGAGTGCCTCAGGCGCAGCTTCAAGTTGCGCAACAAACTCCATAATTTGCTCAGTAGTGGCAAAGAACCGAAGCTCATTGACAACGACGTTGTACAGCGGCACGGCTTGATCGACCACAAACAGCGTCAATTTCCTTCCGTGACTCACCTGCCAGACGGTGCTGGCACCAAGTCCATGGGGAAATCGTCGCGCGGCTGGCGTTGCGTTTGTTGAGTTCATGGTGCCGCTCCGGCAATCGCCTGACGCATCACTGCGGCGAGTTCCGAAGCTACGAATTTGGCAACATATGCGTTCGCCCCAACCTTGCGCACGTGCTGTTCATTCGCCGCGCCTGATAACGATGAATGGATAACAACTGGGATCGCTTGCAGGTCGGGCGTAGACTTGATCTTGCGCGTAAGCGTAAAACCATCCATCTCTGGCATCTCAAGGTCTGTCAGTACAAGGGCGATGTCATCGGTGATCTTCCTTCCATCCCGCACCGCTTTTTCGCTGGCGCGATTAAGCACTTCCCACGCTTCCTGCCCAGTTTTCGTCATGATATAAGGCACGCCCATGGCGGTCAGACCGTCTTCAATCAGCGCTCGTGCGACGCCCGAATCATCGGCTGCCAGTATCTTTGCGCCTGCAGGTATCACGAGCCGTCCTGTGTGCTCTTCATTGATTTCCGGCTCACTGGGTGGCAGCACGTCGCGCAGGATCTGCTCGACATCTAGCACTTGGGCGAGGCGTCCACCCGGGTGAGCATCCAGCCGCGCAATGCTGGTTACCGTCTTGCCGCTGGAATGTCCCTCGGCCGACAGTACGCGGTTCCATTCAAGGCGCACGATGTCATCGACTTCTTCGACGGCAAAGCCTTGCGTTGTACGCGCAAATTCGGTCACAAGCAGGATGCGGTTGCCTTCGCGCGCAACACATCCCGTGAATTTAGCGAGATCGATAACCGGAATGATCTCGCCACGAACGTCAGCCACGCCCAAAATCATGTCAGACGACCCCGCGACCTCGGTCAAAACTGGCATCGCGATGATCTCGCGAACTTTGAAGACGTTGATGCCATAGAGCTCACGGGTGCCAGTCTTCGGTGTAGCGCCTAAGCGGAACAGCAACAGCTCAAACATGTTGCTGCCGGCAAGCCGTACTCGCTGCTCAATATCATGCTGATCATTCATCTTAAGTCCCTTCGGAAGCTTTTTATTGATAACCGCTGACAGGGGTTTCAAATCGTAATAACAGGACATCGCTTCGCTACCTTCGAGTCTCGCCGTACGAGCTCAACCGGCGCCAGCGCAAAAAGTCGCAAAGCTAAGGTTGTCAGTCCCTGCATCGACTTGGTGTGTTCGAACCGAGCCGGCGATCGGGTGTAGGGCGGACGCCTGCTCCATTCTTCAGAACGTCGCCCAGTCGCCGTCGGCTGTCGTCGCAGACTCGTTACGCTTTTTCGCTTCGGGAACCCTAATGGTCTTTTTAATAGATGCGGACGCAGGACGGCGCATCGATGCCGAGCTCGCAGCGCTCGCGGCAACGACAGTCTGTCCCGTGCGAAACACGGCGACGGTCGTGCGCAATTGCTCGGCCTGATCTTCCAGCGATCCAGCCGCTGCCGCCGCTTCTTCGACGAGTGCCGCGTTCTGCTGCGTGACCTCGTCCATCTGCGAGATGGCCTGGTT
>NZ_JALQDW010000038.1:0-959 GCF_023631025.1 Caballeronia sp. GACF4 | reverse complement strand
CGCCAGGACGAGGAAAACGACAGCAGCTACGCAACCGTGCGTACCGTTGGCTTCATCTCGCTCGTCGTGGGTATTGCGGGCGCGGCTTTCGGTTGGTACTTCCTGCGTCGCGCGATCATGTCGCCGCTCGCCGATGCACTCGAGCATTTCGAGCACATCGCGGCAGGCGATCTGACACGCACGGTCACGATCAAGACCCACGATGAGATGGGCCAGTTGCTCTCCGGCGTCGCCGCCATGAAGGAGAAGCTCGCGGCAACCGTCGGCTCTGTCCGAACGAGCAGCGAGGCCATTGCGAGCGCCAGCAAGCAGATTGCAGCGGGCAATACCGATCTTTCATCGCGTACCGAACAGCAGGCCGCTTCGCTGCAGGAAACGGCCGCGAGCATGGAAGAACTCACCGCGACGGTCAAGCAGAACTCCGAGAACGCGATGCAGGCAAGCGGCCTCGCCGACAACGCGAACGCCGTCGCCAACGAAGGCAGCGCTATCGTCGGTCAGGTCGTCGAGACCATGGCGGGCATCGAACAGAGTTCGGCCAAGATCGCGGAGATCATCGGCATGATCGAAGGCATCGCCTTCCAGACCAACATCCTTGCGTTGAACGCCGCGGTCGAAGCCGCTCGCGCTGGCGAGCAGGGTCGCGGCTTTGCCGTCGTCGCAAGCGAAGTGCGCAGCCTCGCGCAGCGTTCGTCGAGTGCCGCGAAGGAGATCAAGGAGTTGATCGAGACGTCGGGCGGCCGCGTGCAGGCGGGCACGGAACTCGTTGCCCGCGCGGGTGGAACCATGCAAAAGGTCGGCACGGCGATACAACGCGTGACGGACATCATGGGCGAGATCGCGTCGGCATCGCATGAACAGACGCGCGGTATCGAGCAAGTGAACCAGGCCATCTCGCAGATGGACGAGGTCACGCAGCAGAACGCGGCACTCGTCGAAGAAGCGGCGGCAGCGGCTGG
>NZ_JALQDW010000037.1:0-121530 GCF_023631025.1 Caballeronia sp. GACF4 | reverse complement strand
TGGTTGCGCAACGGCTTGTGGATATGTCCCACCTTTTGGGCGGTCTTACGGCCGTCAGTCGAAACTTCTGTTGAGGTCCTCTGAAGGTCGGAAGGCGCATGACGACCCGTTTCTGCCCTTCGGCCTTGGCTTCATCAATGGCCGCTCCTTAACGTGCAAGCGACGTCCGATGTCACTAGACTGCTAGAACAGTTGCACTGCGCGCGCTGAAGTGAAGTGTGGCCAAGGAAGCCACTTGCCATGGATGGCTCGCTCTCAACGCCGCCCTACAGGCTGCATAGATATTGCGGTACCGGACCTTCCATCGTCACGCTCTTGGCCTGGATGACTGAAGCCGCCCTGTCGCTTGCCGAAAGTCATGTTCAGCCCCGCAAATATCTGCCAGTTCGGCACATTGCCTGAATGGGCGACTGAATACTGTGGCTCGATAAAAGCGTTATAGATCGTCGAACCAGACTTCCACGCTTTGCCGCCGCCCAGTCCAACCGGAATGTAATAGCTGCTGTGCTGAAGATCGAAAGTCCAGATGCCGGTCGAACGGATATACCAGCCCTCCGGCGAATTGAAAATGCCGAACGGTTCGGCTGTCAGTGACTGAACCGTGGGTCTGCTACTCTGGCCCGCGAATGATTGTTGCCACTGAACGAGCGCGCCAAGCAAACGTTCCTTGTTTGCGTTGACGGCAACCGCTGCGAGGCCGGCCTGCCATTTGCCGGTTCCCAGTCTCGGGTCGGTCGCGGTCGGTATCGTGATCAGCGGGCCAACGCCCATCTGCGTTTTACCTTGCGACAAAAGAAAAATGTCGAAGAGGTTGATGTCGCCAAGCCCCGTGTTGTACCCGCCACCAGGGGCAGGCCTTGTGCTAATGGGCGCTGTTAGCCGGAAGATTTCTGGGGCCGGAATTAAACCGTTCGGACCCACCGGGATGGTGGGTCGCAGGAGGAAAGTCGGGAAATCTCGACGACGCTATTTCCGGCTATTTCACTCTCATGATCGGTGCCGGAAACCACTGACCTTGTTGGACCTCTTTTTTCGGCACATAGGTGCGGAAGTTCAGTGAGAAGCCCTTTTCGTCCGGCGTAGGCAGCCAGTTACCCTGCGGCACATTTTTCGGTCGAACAGGTGCGAGCCAGATACTCGTGCTTCCATCCGAATTAGCCTTCAGCTGCGACACATTGTTCAGGTTATACCGATGCAGTGCGTTGGGCACCACGCGATAATCCGGCACGCTGTACAACGTGACGGACCAGAATCCATTGACATGTGCATCAGGCCTTTCACCCTTCGGGAAACGGATCTCGTAGTTCTTGCTACCGTCGAGCGGTTGGTTGTCGCTATCGTTTAGGCCGACAAAGTAAATGGCCTCACTGATGACATTGGCCCACAGCCCACCGTAGTTGACAATGTCACGTGCCACGTAGTCATTGCCAAACTTACCCGCGACATATGTGACCGACCAGCCGCCTTTCTGCGTCCCAAACCCTTTCGCATGCTGCAGGAAGCCCGGAACCGCCTTCGCCCGGACGACGTCGCTCACCCGCTTGCGTGCCGCGTCACTGCTCCTGGCATAGTTGGCGACGTTGATCGCTGCTGCCTGGTATTCGGCGGCCTTTGGCATTGCGTCAGGATAGGTGGCCAGTGCTTCGCTCACGTGATCGAAGATGTCGACTCCAAGGGGCGCGGCCGGAGTGAACGACGGCACGGAAAAAGGCGCGTCGATCTTCGTGTCCGGCGACGCATTGACAGTGAACTGATGTTGCAGCTCCACGGCCGTTGTCGGCGAGCCCTTGAGTTCAACGCGCGCCAGCAATTTGGCTTTAGCTGAAGGCAACTCAATTTTGACAGCATCCGCCGGCACCGGCGGATTAGTGCCCTTGATCACCAGCGCAAACTTGCCATAGGGGTGATCAGGGTAGGTACGCTCATTGATATTGGTAATGACTTCACCCCACCCGTCGAGCAGCTGCGCCGTGTAGTACCGGCCTGTCACTTTGGGCACGTTCAGAATGACTGCGTGATCCGGATCGGCCGCCAGCCAGGCTTCCAGATAAGCCACGTCCAGATTCGGATTGACAAACTGGGCCGAACCAAGCGGGTTGTATTTGATTTTGTTGTACCCAACCTTCTCGACGTTGATGTCGTAATTCTCCTGCTGCAACACGAGATAGCGACCATACAGATAATTCCACGCGGCCACGATCTGATCATCAGTCGGCGCGCTTCCATTCGGAGTCATGCTTGCGGCGGGTGCCAGGTTGTTACCCGGCGAACTGCAGGCCGCCACGCCCAGGCCAATCAAACCTGCTGCAATTACGGAGAACGTCAATCTCGTCGCATTGATAGTGCTTGGCATGAATAAGTCCTCTTCTGGGTAGTTGACGGAAAGCTTACATTGGCCAGGAAAATCTTGATAGAGTGTCACGGCAATAGGTGCTTATATCCAGATCACAGTATGCGACTCAGCTAAATTCGCGAAAACGTCCGACTCCGGGCGGAATCGGATATTAATCAAACGATCGTGTTCTTTGCATTGCTTTCGTATTGGTATAACAAAGCGGTGACAAGTGGCCGTCAAGCTTCAGCGCTAATCCGGCAATGCTACGAGTCCCCGTCATCCAAAGGGAACTTGTCATTAGCCGCGGGCATGACGAGGCCAGGCCTGACGTTTCAACATTCTCAACGAGGAGTCAATGTGAATCTGAGGCATTTGATTGTGAGCTTAGGTGTGGGCATTACCGCTTCATCGGTAGGCGTGGCAGCTGTAGCCCCGCCTCCTGTCGCACAGTCCACGTCCGAAATCCCGGGAACGCCCGCCAACACCGTGATGACCAAAGAGTATGTTGCGACAGTAGGCCGGTTCGCCTATCTATGGGGCTGGGCGCTGGTGAATAACTACAACCGCTCGCTCGCCGTGAAGGACTTGCCGGAGCCAGGGCGGATTGGCGGCGTAATTCCGGGCTCACCGCACAACCAGGTCTCCATGCTGACGGATTACATTGATTCCGCTGAGAACTTCGTCACCTGTCCCAACCAGGACACGGTGTATGGCGCGGGATTTATGGAGCTCGATAAAACCCCGGTAATCATTCAGGTTCCAGATTTCGGTAAGCGGTTTTACACGTACCAGCTTTCCGACGCGAGAACCGATTCGTTCGGCGAAATCGGCACGCAATACAAAACGAAGGCAGGCCTTCATCTACTGGTTGGTCCCAGATGGAAAGGGAATGTCCCGAAAGGGATTGTCGCGGTTCACCGTGCACCCACCAATCTCGTGGCCATATTCCCGCGAATTTTTCAGGACGACACGCCTGAAGACAAAGCGGCGATTCAACCTTTATTAAGTCAGGTCATGGTGTATCCGTCAAGCGAATATACCGGGAAGATGAGGACCAAAGACTGGAAGAGCACACCCTCTTTTCCGCCGCCGGCAACTGACGGCAAGGGCGAAGTCAAGTGGGTCATCCCGGATAAATTCTTCGACGAGCTTGCGCTGGTCATGAAGATGGTTCCGCCTCGGCCGGGCGAGGAAGCGCTCTACGGGACGATCCAGTCCGTGCTGGACGCTGCGGCAAAAGACCCGCAAATCAAGGCCGCGTTGAACGAGACGGCGGCGGCCTCAGAGACTAATCTGATCAGTCCGCTCTTTGAATTTCGCAATAACGGCAGACCGGTAGGCAACGGCTGGACGTCTCCGCCCAATGGCGCGCGCTGGGGCATCGATTACCTGTCGCGCACGGCATCGGCAAAGTCGAATATGTATGACAACGCACCGCAGGAAACGCGTTACATTTATACAGATTTCGACGCGAGCGGGCAACGCCTCGTGGGAACGAACCGCTACGCGGTGACATTTGCGAAGGGACAGGTTCCGCCGGTAAATGGTTTCTGGTCGTTGACGGTCTATAACAAGGAGCATCTGTTCGAGGCGAACAGCTTGAATCGCTTTTCGCTCGGCACGAAGAGTAAATCCCTGAAGTACAACGACGACGGCTCGCTCACGCTCTATTTCCAGAACGATTCGCCAGGCGCAGATAAGGAATCGAACTGGGTTCCTGCGCCGAAGGACGTGTTCTCGCTGTACATCCGCGCCTACTGGCCCAAGGCCGCGATACTTGATGGATCGTGGACGCCGCCACCGGTGGTGCACGTCAACTGAAGGCAGGTTCACGGGGCGCGCCGGCGCCTCGTGGAAGTGGTGTTTCGCGATCAGGACGGTGCGTATGACATCTCCGTTGGCACGACCATCGCCGAAGACCGCATGCGCGCGGCACTGAGCGTTGCCACGGAGTTCAATACGGCCGCTCTGATGCCGCGCTATCGTTGTATTCGTATCGACTTGGCCCGAACTTGCAGCGCCTAGCATCGGTAGCCGTATGTGCCTCCCGATTTGACCGGCCGTAGCAGGCTTGTGAACGGCCACTCAGGAGCTCGGGGTGAACGTCTCAAAGTGTTTAGGGTTGTAGGACGCCTGCCCCGATCCATCGGCACGTCAACTCGCCCAGACGCCCGCGGGCAGGCGTCCTACAAGCCCCAAGGGAGGAAACCGCGGAGTGCCCCGACGTGGTCTGAACCTTTCACCGCTATGGCGATTGGTTCAGTCCCATTGAAGGCACGGCGGATAAAAACGCGGGCAAATCAGAGCTTGGGCAACCGCGATCGCATCAGCGACGCTGCTGGGCATTGCTATATGCCGGACCGACCAGCACCGGATTGCCTGCGGGGAGTCGTAGGCGCAAGCGTCCCCTATGAGCTCTCTTTGCCGAAGAGCCGACAGTTGACGTGTGCATCCTGACGCGATGGCTTTCATGCGTGGGCTCGCTCGACCGGTGGTGCTCGAATAGGTCTGCTGCGCTGGAGTATGTCGATGATGATCATCGGCGAACCACAGTGCCGGCAAACGAAGGTCGGCGACGCTTCGACTGTAGCGATGTCGTTGGCATTCCTGCCGATAGTGGCAGACGGTGCGCCCAGCAACTCGCGTATCTTCGCGAGATTCGCGCGCCGCGATGGGTTGGCGAGCAGGCCGTAATGGCGGATGCGGTGAAAACCGCCAGGCAATACGTGTAATAGGAAGCGACGCGTGAACTCACCTGTTTCGAGGGTCATGGTCTTGTTGCGGGTGCGTCCGTTCACGCGGTAGTCTTTCCAGCGGAAGGTAACGCCGTCTTCGTCGAGCGCGACCAGGCGTTGGTTGGAGATCGCGACGCGGTGGGTGTAACGCGACAGGTAGGCGAGCACCGCTTTAGGTCCGGCAAACGGGCGCTTGGCATACACGACCCACTCGGATGCGTGCATTGGCGCGAGCCACCTGCCAAAGGCTGCGATATCGTTGAGCCCGGCGTATTCGCCGAAGAATTGCAACTGCCCCCGGCGATAGGTCACTTCAAGTTCTTCGAGGAAGCGCCGGCGAAACAGGCGCGAGAGTACGCGCACCGGAAGGAAGAAGCCTGGCCTGCATGCTATCCACCGGCTTCGGTCCGGCGATAATCCGCCACCGGGAACGATGCCGTGCACATGGGGATGATGGGTGAGCGCCGAGCCCCACGTATGCAGGACGAGCGTGGCGCCGATTTGCGCTCCAAGATGCTTCGGATCAGCGGCAATGGTGCGCAACGTTTCGGCCGCGAGATCGAACAGCAGCCCGTAAATGACGGGCTTGTTGTAATACGCAATCGCGCTGATCGCAGCGGGTAGCGTGAAGACCACGTGGTAGCACTCGACGGGCAGGAGATCGGCCTCGCGCGCTTCCAGCCAGCGACGCGCCGCGCCAGCCTGGCACCGTGGGCAATGTCTGTTGCGGCACGAGTTGTAGGCGACTTCGATCGCCGCGCATCCGTCGCAGCGTAGCAGGTGCCCTCCCAGCGCCGCGGTGCGGCACTGTTCGATTGCGGACATGACCTTCAGCTGCCCGAGGCTCAGATTAGCGGAGCGATGCCACGCTGGACCAAGAGAGCGGAAGACGTCTGCGACCTCAAGCGCGCAATGCGCCACGATGAGAGCTACTCAGTACGCAAACTCTCGAGAGGGCTGACCACCTCGCGCAGAATATCGGTGGCAACCTGGGCATAAAGCGCTGTGGTCTCAAGCTTCTTGTGTCCGAGCATGACCTGGATCACCCGGATATCGACCTTCTGCTCCAGCAGATGCGTGGCAAAGCTGTGCCGCAACGTATGCATGGACACGCGCTTGTCGATTCCCGCAGCCTCGGCTGCAGCATGAACCGCTCGGTTAAGCTGACGGGTGCTGAGCGGTTCGATCGGGTTAAGTCCGGGAAACAACCAGCCTCCGTCGAGCATCTTTCCCTGAGCTCGTGCAACCCGCCACCAGACCCGCAAACGCTCAAGCAGGATCGGCGACAGCATGGCATATCTGTCCTTCTGGCCTTTGCCCTGCTCAACGCGCAGCGTCATACGCTCGCTATCGATGTCACCGACCTTCAGGGCTGTTACCTCGCTGGCGCGTAATCCCGTTCCGTAGGCGAGCGCCAGCGCCGTTTGATGCTTCAGGTTGGTCGCCGCCGCGATCAGCCGCCCAACTTCTTCGCGGCTGAGTATGACCGGCAAGGTACGCGGGAGATAAATCGGACGCATCTTCGCCATCAACGCTTCTTGAGCGAGCGTCGTACCGAAGAAGAACTTCAGACCGGTGATCGCGGCGTTCAAAGAAACTGGCGACACGCCGTGATCAACCAGATGCAGTTGATAGCGACGCAAGTCTTCTACGGTGGCAGTGTCGGGCGAGCGTCCGAGGAAGACGGTGAACGCTCGTACCACACGAAGATAATTGGCTTGCGTGGTTGGTGCGAGGCGGCGCATGCGCATGTCGTCCATCATGCGCTGACGCAACGGACTGGTAACTTGGGCGGGGGATGTCATGGCCCGGTTCCTCCTGGGTAACGAGGCGGATCGCCTCATCACTCAACATAGGAAACCGGCCGGCTTTACATTATCCCAACCAATAACTTTGAACGGAGCACATACCGCGCGAGCGGTTTAGTCCAGTGGCCGATCGCAGTCGAAGTCGCGTCATTGAAATTGCGCTCATGCGCCGACACCATCATGGACGGAAATCGAGCGCACAAAATAGCGCCGCTCCTGAACCTTTTTTCTACCCTATCAGCTGGCGTCTTCGATACATTGGATCATAATAGATCTCTTTCACTTCACGATCTGCCATGTAGATGACGATGTCGACTGTAGTGATCACGGTTTTAAGAATGACATCGTAATCAACGGTGCGTCCAACGTCCGAGGCTTTTACCAACGTTGCGATTCGCGCAAACGTGGTAGCGGCGTTGTCAGCATGCGTCGAGAAAATGCCACCCGGATGCCCTGTGTTCGCGCCGGTTAGATAATCCCACGCCGCATCGTCACGCAACTCCGTCAAAAAAATTCGATCAGGCGAAAGTCTCATTGCAGCCGTCAGGCATTCTTTGGCGGACACCCTTCCCTCCTGCTTGCCATACATCATGTAGCCGACCTCGTACTGATTGTCGGCCTCGACCTCGTGGACGTCTTCTAACAACAGCACGCGCTCGGTCGACGCAACTTCAGCCAGCAGCGTCCGAGTGAGCGTTGATTTCCCGGATCCGGTCTTGCCTGAGACGCAGATGTTTTTCCGGTTTCGAACCGCCTCACGCATAAAGCCGACAACATCTCGACGATCAAGAAGCGCAAGCAGCTTTTCTTCAACGGCATCAAGCTTCAGCATGTCCTCGATGGTGCGTCGCCTTACGTTTGAAAAGCGACCTTCGTCCTGCAGCTCTTCAAGCCCCTTTCGGAGCTGAAGGTGCTTTCGGAAGCAAATCAGCACGGTACCCTCAAGGACAGCCGGCGGCCGCACGATCACACCGCGGGTGCCGTTGGGCAACATCACATCCATGATCGGCGAAGGACCCAGGCCGTTATACGACAGAAGCGTGTTCGTCAGATTGTTGACGTAGGCGGGGGTGATTGCCGGCTCGTGGAGGATTTCACGGCCGTCGGTCCGAGCAGCGACGACCTGCCCGAATCTGTTTATTCGAACCTCGAAAACCGCTGGATCGTCAAGATAAGGGAGCAGCGGGGCCAACGTCATGTTCACCGCATGGTCCGAGGCAATAAACGACTGTGCTTTATGGAGTGGCATCGCTGTTCAACTCGTACACATTGCTGAAATCAAGGTCTTGACGCACGAAGATGGCGACGTGATCGCCCTGCTGGTCGTACAGCGTTGGCGGGATGTTAATCGTCGCGGCAAGCGCTTCTCGCGCGAGAGAGTCTGAAGTCTGCGATGAATTGTCGAAGTTGAGGTTTGTGCCACCGTTGCTGGCTTTGTTCGCTGCGTACTGAACGCCTGCGTTGCCAAAATCCGAGATCACTGAGATCAGGATTGCTGGACCGAATCGCTCCCAAAAATGCGAGTCGACCTGCCCAGGAATGCCAGCGCTACCGAGGGCGTTGGTTCCGGGACTATTCAGATTGATGACCGCCCCGTCTGGATTCACCAGGCGCGTCCATAATGCAAACACACGCGCCTGGCCGCTCTTGATCCCCCCACTCGCCTCTCCAATGACGGTCGCACCTTTGTCGATCAGACGCACTTTGTGGTTGAAGGAGTACACATCCTGACTGACATGGCACTTGATCTGCCCGGGAACAGTTGTATCCAGCTCGGTCGCAGTCCCACACTGGATCATCGTGCCTGCCGGCACGGTCATGCTCGGGTGCTCGAAGGTGCTCGCCATGACTCGTCCGATAGTGACCCCGTTCATTCTTGATGCGAGGGCTGAGCTGTCGGCGCTTACAGGAGTGGAACCCGTTACTGCCGACGTCTTTTGCAGAGGGCTTCCTGAGCTCTGTGCAGCGTCCTGAACTCCGGCAGTGTTCGCATCGAGACGACGCTGATACGCCTTTTCTTCTGGCGTCAACTCGCGCTTGGCACCTGTCTGACGCGCCGGTAGTGAATGCTGCGGCAGTGGGTCGGATGCGGCGGCTGGACTCGCGGCTATGGGCGCCGAGGCAGCGCCGCTCGGATCGGTCGAGAAGCTGTACTGCGGCAGCATGCCCGAAGTTTGCTGCTTCGCCTGACCATCCGGTGCCGGGGACGGATGAAGCTTTCGAAAAATGATCCAGCCGACAAGGACGATCCCGATGATGACCATCAGCGCAACGAACGCACGCATGCCCTGTACGCGATTCCGCGACGATACAACCCGGCTGAAGGACTCCCGACCGCCATCAATCTGTTCGCTCGGATCGACGAGCTCGTCAATGTTTTGCTCTCGTCGGCTCATTCGCTCTCCCCTTTCATGGTCCGCGTGTAGCCTGGCACAGTCGTCCCGCTGGAGGTGCCTCCACGTGCTTGATCAAATCCGCCGTTGACGATGCCAACTACCTTCTGCTGCCCGTAGCGCACGCGCCATTGCTTGGCGGTGGCCTCGGCGACGATGATGTTGTGGTCGACACCCTCAACGTGCGTGTTGACTGTGCTTTCTTTGCCATCCGAACTCATGACAAAGATCTCGGGAAGCTCAGCGTTAACCGGAAATTTGAAGTAGGTGAACCGAAAATTGTCCCATGCGTTCACCGGCGCGATCGACGACGACGCAGGATCGGCAGACATCTGATAGTCGACGTTGTACCTTGCGTTCGGGTCATCCCGGTTCATCGCCTGTGATCGTTCGGCCCGTGCGACTGCTGCTTTCGCTTTCGCAAGCTCCTGATCGGGATACAGGTAATTCAACTCGATGGTCGCCTGCTTCATGGACCACGGGTTGTTGATGAACGCCTGAACGGGTTGCCCGGCCGCGCCCTTCCTCGACGCATGGCCGATGAAATGGAGCAGGATGTTATAGGCGCGCTTGTCAGTGATGATGGTCAGGTTGGTATCACTGAGATCCGCGGTTGGGCGCACAAAGAAGTTATTGCCGCTGTGCGTGAACTGCCATGCCTTCGTGTCGCCAAAAGCATGCGTCACGTATTTCTCATCACGGCCAACCGTGATGTGGATTTGCAGGCCCAGCACGGCGTTCAATTGAACCGTATCCTGAGCGTTGTAGACCACGGACTTGATGCGATAGTCGTCGGGCGAGTTTTTCGTCGGTGCGACCGCAAAGGCCGACGAAGATGCGAGCACAGCAGCGGACGCAAGGGCAGTCAGCGCGTATTGAAACATCATCAGCCCCCTACTCTTCCTACGTTGGCGGGATTCTCCAGATTCGGTCTGAAACTGGTGACCTGAAAACCGGCCGGGTTTATAAATCGTTCTGCAGCGGTCATCGGACGATGCACGTAGTCGTAGGCCAGCGTCGCGATCCAATACTGCGGCGGCTCAGCGAGTGGCCGATCCCGTACACGCTTCGTCGTCGTGTACCGAACCGTAGCGACACGATGTTTAGTGTCGACGATCACGGAGTTGATATGCACCGACGTGCTCTCTGAGTCGCCAAGCACCTTGTCTTTAGGTTTGGAACCGCGATATTGCTGCATATAGTCGTCGGCAACCTGACCCGCGGCTGTGAGTCGCATGAAGTCGAAATCGGTTTGCCCCGCATAGAAGTCGTAGGCTTCGCGATGAATCACAAACTGCGACACCCAATATTGATCCGTTGCTTCATCCATTCCGATGTTCTGCGTGACGATCGACACCTGCGACAGCTCACCGGTCGATTTGTTCAGCGTCAGCAGGTATTGCGGCAACGGTTGTGCGTAGCGAAGCATGGTCCCGCCGGCCACAATCCACGCCATCAGCGCAAATGCCGCGAAGCCGGACGCGACTTGCCAGGCACGCTTACGCGACATCAAGACTTCGTCGAGCAGATCGATCTCTACACTTCCGCGCTCTTTTCGATAAATGTCCATATCAGCGCGGGTGATCGCCTTACGTTCGGCCCGCGTAATTTTTTGATCTGCGGCTTTCATCAGTTCGAGTCCCCGGCCTTCCATTGCTGAACCGCTGTTTTAGGCGGAAGAATCACCTTGCCTTCGAGTTCAGCAGGCGTCGCCTTATTGACCGGAACAAGATGGGTCATATCTGGCTCGGGCGGCGGCTTCGGCTTACTCGCGCAAGCGCATAGCGTTAGGAGTCCAAAAAAAAATATGGAAGATGCGAGTGGCTTCATAGTCGCGCTCTTGGTGGTTATCTTGCAAACCATAGTAAATCATTGAAATTATAATTTCAATGATTTACTACTGGATATGAACGTAGTTGGCTAGGCGGATCGCCGAGAACCGTGGGCTAGACCGTTAGTAGCAGATGGGGTTGCTGAGGACGCCGTCGACCGAGTTGCGGGCGAGTTAGAGGAGCCAGCGCCGCCGTTGCCGGATTGACCTGACGCAACGGCACTGCCTCCGCGACTAGCGCCCCCGCCGGTGCCAAGTCCATCTTTACTTTGGCGTGTATGCCGAAAGATGTCTGCCGATACGCCCTGCCCCCAGGACGAAGCCATATGCGGGATCTCTTTCAGCACAAACCACGTAATGACCAACAGAAGGACGCATGTGACGATGGAAACCATAATAGGTGCATCGGGGTTATCTGCAGACGCAGCACTTATTGCGGCTTTGAAGAAGTAAAGCAACAACCCGAATACTGCGGAGAAAAGCACGGTTACCAAACCATAGTTGACGACTGATCCCATCCATCGCGTGAACAGCGATTTAGTGCTTTCGAAGAGAAGCAAGAAGATAAAGATCGGCCCGAAGCAAATCGTAATACCAAGCATCACTTTGGACATCAGGATAAGGCCAGCTCCAATCCCACACATGATCGCTGTGACAAATAGGACCGTCACACCGAGTATCAAGTTGGCGAGGCTGGGACCGCTCATAACCCCTGCTCCCTCGAACGCCTTCCGGGCCACATTCAATCCCTTGTCCATTGCTTGATCGATCGAGTTGGAGATCGTAGTTTGCGCATGCGCGCCGGATTGACCGTCCAAGACAAACACTGAGGCTAACTCATCAGGAATATGCATCGCCACGTTGGCGAGCTTAGTCTGATACCACCCGCCGGCACTTGCTATCCCGATGACGATCGCATATCTGACGAACCTATTGACGAGCGAACTTAAAGGCTCACCGTTCGGCCGTCCGATGAGAAACAATCCTTCGATCATCAATGCCATCGTTAGGCCCAGCGCTACGATCGGAGCCGCAAAGCTGATCACATTAGAGAGATTCGTTGCCACGAACTGGGATACCACCGTATCCATGTAAGTGAAGATTTGCGACGTTGCATTGTAGGCGGCCATCCAACCTCTCCTATTTTCCAAATGCGGTGATCTGAGCCTGCGCGTCAAGAGCATTCTGACAATCGGGCAATACTTTCTGTGCTGCGTCGTTCTTGCATTCAGCCACTCTTGCATGACGCTCGGCGTCGTGTTGCATGTACCAATCTTTGGTCTGCGATGGATGATCGGCGTCCTTGCCGCAGGCCGAAAGAATCAAAAGCGAGGCAAGTACAACGACTGCTTTGTTCATGGAAGTTAGGTCCGGTTGTCGGTCAAGGTGTGAGGTTCGGCGTGGTGTTTCCATCCGAGGCGGTCCCAATCCCGTACCGCCGGGCCGCCTGAATTTGTTGCTGCTGCAGAATCTTGTCCTGCGATCTTTGCAACGACGACATGAGGTTCAGCTTGGTCTGCTCGGCTTCGATCGCGCCCCGTGCCGTCGAAATGCGCGCCTGGAGATCTGCGATCTCCTTCGGCGTGCTGGTCGCGTCGATCTGATTCGTCAACAATTGGATATTGCTAAGCTCGGCCATCTCATTGTTGTAGGCCTGTTCTCCCACTGCTCTATCGGTTGCACCTTTTGATTCGACTTGGCTGTTCGCATAGTCAAGCGCGTCACCGCGCCCCATACCATCCATCTTGGATCTAGCGGCGTTCAGAATCTGTGTTGTGCGAGTGTTGTAGCCCGAGCTACCTCCACTGAGCGCATCGCCATAAACCTGAGACCAGTTCGAGGGAAGGTTCGTGCGCAAAAGCGAAGCGTCGCCCGGCACAAGGTTCCCTAGACCGGTACTACCGGTAAGCGCCCGATATTGGGCGACCTGTTGGTCGAGCTGGCTTTTCAGTGTTGTCACTTGATTGACGAGCTGCACGATAGCCATTCGATCTTCGACGATGACCTGGGAGCGCGCCATCATCGGCATGCAGATCGCGGCCAATGCGAGCGCGACGCCAGTTAGAGAGCGTTTCATGAATCACCTCCTTTATGCTCTGCGGCGAACCGCGTCGAAATACGCCGGCAACCACGCCTCGGGATCGCGCGAACCGAGTCGATCGATCACTTGATCGAGTCGCTCGGCGTTATCCGGTGTCCCAGAAAGGACCGCGATTTCATCGTCCATGCCGGAGAGATCCATGACAGCGACCGCCGACTGGTTGCCTTGCTTGACGAGAAATTGCCGACTGTCCTCGGGGATCGACAGCATCGCGTCCAGTTCTGCCGGCGTGAGCCTGAGATACTCGAGATAGTCCGATGGAGTGGCTTCGGGGTTGTACAGCATCACTTTGGTCACGCACGCCTGAGTGATCGTCTTGCCGATTGCGCTATCGAGCGCATCGTTCGCCTCTTGCGTGGCGAAAACGTAAATGCAGTCCTTTTTGCGATCTGTCTTGAGTCCACGCTTTACCTCGAGCGTGATGGTCGGATCGTCAAGATATTGCGCAAACTCGTCAAACGTTTGAATGACACGCCGCGTTCCGTCAATCGAGGAGCGCACCCGATACAGGAGGTACATCAGCAGTGGCGTGCGAGCGACGGGCGCCTTTTGCCCCGGTCCGACGATGAAATCAGTGAGGTCGAATCCGAACACGTCGCGCTGGCTCAAATCCAGCTCGTCAGCATCGTTATCAAACAGCCATCCGTGCTCTCCCCCACGGCACCACGGCTCGAGCAGCGACGCGAGGGACGGCCGCTCGCCTGCACCTATCTGATAGGGTCGCGGAAGATGTTGCACGATAGCAGTGAAGGTGCGAGTCTCCGGTGGCAGGAGAGAACTCGACCCCATGACCGCATCGACTGCCTCGTTGACTTGTTTCACCTCATCATGGGTAATTGGGCTTTCCAACGAGGTTTCGGCGCACAACCTGATAAGCCGCTTGACCAGTCTGATGTTTGCTTCGGTCGCTGCAAGCTGCGCCGGTTGCCATCCTGTGGGGTGACCGTCTCGCAGCACGGTGTACAGTCCGCCAAGGGCCGCAACCAAGGGATACATGCCTTGCCCCACGTCATAGACAAATTGGCGAGGCCGAAACTTCGTCGAGAAAGACAAGAGCGCGCTTAGCAAGGTAGTCTTTCCCGAGCCGGTCTTGCCCAGCATGATCGCGTGGCCGGGTGGACGTTTGCCGAGAGAGCTTTCGCTGAGTGGCGACGAGTGCCAATTGAAGAATAGTGGCGTGCCCGTGACGGTCTTGAACAATGCGACGGCGGGACCCCACGGATTACCGTCTGGCTTTCCAACCATGAAATTGTGGAACGGCGAGAACGACAGGAAATTCATGCTGTTGATTGGCACGGGGCGCGGCGCCAGCGCGTGATTGGCCGGCAGCCGGGACCACCATGCTGCGTCCGAAGCGAGGCCAATTGATCCTGCGACGACCGAGCACGAGTTCAGCATCACTCGCGCGGAGCGCGCCCGCCGTTGCGCCTCCTTCGGCGTATCGGCAGTGACATGCAGACAACCGTAGTACCACCCCATCGTCACACGACGCGAGACAACATCGTCCGCGGCATCGGCCATCTGAGCGATTTGAGACCGGCTCTTGTCCTTCGTTTCGAGCATCGCCTTTTCTTGGTTCGACAGGAACACACCCGCCGCAATGCTCGACATGCAGCAATACTGCTGCGACAGCACGAACTCGAAGTCCGCCTCCATCAGAACGTTGAGCTGCCCCGGCTCGGTCGCCTCCGGAAAGTCCACAATCTCTACGCCCGCGACATATTTGTCGGAATCTATTCGGCGGCTTTGCATCACGTCACCGAATACTGAACTCACGATGCGGTTGTAAAGCATCGACTCACGTGCTCGGTCCCGCGTGACCGGAACCGGCTGCCATTCGTCGTTAGCCAAAAAAGAGAAGAACTCCAACGTGCTCGAGAACGCAAGCTGGCGCTCTGCCGAGACGACGAGTTGCAACGTGGGAGCGGGCGCGCTTGAAGGATCTACGCTCTCACTTAGAATGTCGTCCGGATCTGCCGCGTCATCAGTCTCCGTTGCTTCGCGGTCCTCGATGCGATTCCCTCTGGCATCGCGGTAGTAGATGCCGAGCGCTTTAATGCCGTAAGCGCGCATCGCGCCTGTGATCTGCGACGCAATATCTTCGAGGCTCGCGATCGCCTCCGCCTGGATCTCGAGCAGCTCGTCGCGCGACGGGCGTTCGAACCGAGCCAGAAACTTTTGAGTAAGGTCACCGACGGAGTTGTACACGATCGTTAGATACCAATCGTTCGTCATCAACGGCACATCTTCGAAACGTTCTCGATACTTGCGATCCAGCCCGCGAGGGAATGTCGCGTCGAAAACGGTCTCGGGATAACGATCGGTCTGGTGATGATGCAAATGCGTCCAGAACCGGACGTGTTCATTACCTACTGTCTTGAACAGCTGATTCAAGTCGCGACGCCAGTTGATGTGCTCCGCGTCGGACGCGCACTCGTGCGAGCGTCCCCGAATGCGGAACGTCATTAGGTATTCGTTCGAGACGGTGCTCACGATCGAGTCGGTGACATGATAGGAGTACGGCAAGAATTTCACCGCCGACGGTTCCTTCCTGTACCCGGCATCGGCTTGCAATCGACGCATGAAGACGGCCATTACATCTTCTCCTTGTAGCTCACCGGGGCATAGCTCGATCCGCCCCATCGACTTGAAAACGGCGAGTCCACGAGATTCACGATCTTTGTTTTGAACGCCAGGCCGATCACGCGAAACATGCGGTCATCGTGCTTGGTGATGCAGAAGCAAACAAACCAGAGAAATGCGAAGAGGAGGACCGTCCAGAAGTGAATCACCATGAACAGCGCGCCGCACACCATGAAAACGAGCAAGAACGGTGTGCGCGGAATGCCCATGTAGGTGGGTAGGCGCGTTGCGCCTTTGAACAGGGGAAACTCGCCTGTTTTCATTGATGGCACCTCTCAGGTGGGGAATCGATTGCCGTGGCGTCGTCGACACAACTTCGAGAAGTTCGCTCTCGATCTCGACCGATAAGCCTTAGCTGATTCCGAAAAGTGCGACCAGATAAGACGCAGAGCCCACGACGATCAGTCCGACCACGCAGCGCACGGCGAAGTCAGCTCGAACAAGGTGCGCGATCCAGCCAAGAGCGCATGCGATGATCAGCAGTGCGGCGCCGATGGGAATCCAGGTCATCATCCACGCCTGCAACGAACTCATGGCGGATGATCCAGTGTCGGTGCCTGCAGCATAGGCACCTGACGAGAAGAAGGAAGTGATGGCAAGCGTCCATGCAAAAAGCAGGACGCGCCGGGAGCGATAAAGGTGGTCGGTTATAGAACGGAAGGTAGCGGCGGGACGACCGATTTTTCGGGAAGCGACGAGTGTCATCAAGGTTCTCCGGGTTTCGGGTTGAATTCGGACAGCAGCAACACACAACTTTCGACGCCACATCGCTCGCGAAGCCATTCCACTAGCAATCTGAGGTCGGCCCAATAGCGCACCTCTTCTTTCGCTTGAACGCGAATCGAACAGACGACGACGTTCGCTGCGTCATCGCCCACTTCAAACAGTGGAAACCACTGTTTGGTCGCCACTCTCTGAATCTTCACGGCCTGTAGTCGGCCGCGCCTGATTTCTTCCTCGATCTGCTTTTGCGGGATCAAGAACACTTGCATGGGTTAGGGCTCCGGCTTCACCGAGCCGAACGCACCGGGGTCGTCTCGCGAGAACGCACCTTGGTTTTCCAGATCATGGGGATCCCGCATCGCCGCCGCGGTGGCTTTCACGGGAAGCTTTTCGGCGGCTGCCCTGCCCTGCTGCGTGGAACTGGAAATGGATTGCGCTCCACGCGTCACACCGCCAGCGTCATCCGTCAGGGCAGGGATTTGTAGGGCTCGCACCTGCGCAACCACCTTGGAGACGTATCCGTTGGCGATGCCGCGCGACTGCGAACCCGTGTTGTAGCAGGAAAGCGCGTGCAGCAGTGCCGTCTGGCCTTCGCCGTAGGTTTGCACCGCGCGTGAATAACACCCCGTCAAGACTGCCGCCGAAGCGCGTAGGTTGACGCATGGATCTAGTAAGTCGCTTCCGCTAACGCCGAGCTTTAAAAAATTCGCTGAATTGACCTGCCCGTATCCGACGTCGAAGTTCGCGCCGCTTGCCTCCAACGTCGCGATGGTCTGGTTCGCCTCCGCTTCCGAGTCGGGCTGCGAAGACAGGCGATAATTTCCGTTCACGTTGATCGCGATCGGATTGTTCTTCGATTCGTGGGCAACCAGGGAGCCCATGGTGATAGGACTAACATTGGGCGCGCACTGCTTCGCTATCTCCATCACGTCGGCCGACGTTCCGGCGTAGGCATTAGCCTGCCCTGCCACGGCAACCATGGCAGCAGACAACGCAGCGAGCAGAATGATGCGGCTCATTTTTAGTCCTTGAAATTGCATTTTCAATGATTAACGTCTATCTTAGTGAGTAACGAGGCTGTGTCAAGCGACAAGAGCAAACCGAAAAAACGCACTGCAAACAATCCGACCGCACCGGCTGAACAGATTCAGTTCGTAATGGTTGGAGGAGAGAAAGCTCCGAAGGGGCCAGCGCGGTATCGCGACCCGGCCAATCCCTTCAACACGTGGAGTGGTCGCGGCAAGCGGCCGCATTGGTTGAGGGACTACCTGGATCAGGGACGTCTCTTGACCGACTTTGAGGTACGCGATCCGGAGGACTGAAATGGGCAAGGTGATACGACTCGATGCACCCAGAGCGAAACGATCTGCTTCCACGCGCTCGCGCGCTCCGCGAACCTTCGCCGGATTCGCCCAGGAAGCACTGAGAGCAACGTGCCACATCGCACGGCGCTGTGCTGCGTTCATCGGTCGTATCGCTTTGCTCACATCGATTGACATACTGATCACCTTGCTTGCGTTATTCGTCAAACCGCTTCGCATACTGACGAAGCTAATTGCTATCGCCGTGCTTTTCGCGGCCCTGTTCGCATTTCTCGATCATGGGAAGCATTTACAGTTTCTTCTTTCATCCCTCGGTGAGCTTGCATTTATCTCGGCTCTAAATGCATGCTTTAAGCACGCGCTCACGAATTCGAATCGTGCGTAATTCCACTCGAGAGGACTGTGAAAATGAAACTCCATCGCGCTATTGGCCTGTTCGTTTCGATTGCCGCTTCAGTTGCAACACCGCCCGTTCTCGCGAAAGACGCGTGCGCCTCGCTGCTGTGCATGGCAGGCGAGGCCGCTGGTGCGGGCGGCGGATCGAGCTGCGACAAGCCAATCGAAGATTTCCTGTCGATTGTTGAATACCGGCATGGACACGTCGACTTGAATGCCACGCCGAATGCCCGAAGGAATTATTTGAACTCGTGTCCCGGATCCAATCAGGACACGTCGAGCATCGACTCTATTATCTCGGCATTCGGATCGGTGACTCATCTCTAAAGCCTTCAGCGATTTACGTCTTGCCGTCCATCTTATAAAAATTAAGCAGCATGTTCACCGTATTGACTATGCTGCCGGTTTGATGTTAAGGCCGCAGATAATGTGAATATTTGTAACGAAGCGTGATTGAATCGCGTTCGTACAGTTCAATCCAATTTTTTGGTCGGACAAAACCATGGCAGCTCTGCAACCAATCTCGCTAAATCTTGGGCATGAGACTGTGCGGCTGAATGTGACACCGGCTGCAGCTGGCATTCTCATCGAGCGTGAATCGTTTTCGACCGCGCCTGTGGGGAAGGTCGGCCCAAAGATCACACAGGTTTTGCTCGCCAACGATGCGAGCATCTCCGAGTTTATGAAGAGTGAGCCGCACTCTGATCGGGTTGGACCGGTTCTTGAGCATCTACTCCGCGAAGCGATGTACGTGGCTCCGGAATCGAGCGAGCCGGCGTCGATCGAGGAGCAATTGGCGATGCTCAATCGTTTGAGCCGTGCCACCGATGAGATCGAGTTGTTGTACTGCATGAACGCCGTCATCCGTGGCCTCGGTGCGACAAGTTTCATGTATTTTTTGGCGCAAGATGACTCGAGTGGTCAACCGGCCTCTTATCGAATTCTCACGTCGCATGCTGAGGCACTGCAGATCTACGTGTCCTTGCGGATGTACGCGGGCGACCCCGCCCTTGAGCGAGCACGCGGACATCCCGAGCCATTTTTCTCGTCAGACTTCGGAAAGATCCAAAAGATGAGTGGCGGCGGTCGCAAGATCGCCGAGCGAGCACGTGGTTTCGGGATGAAAAGTCTGGCTGTTGTTCCCGCGCATCATCGCGGAAGCAATCACTTCGGCGTTCTCTACGCAGCGACGAATACGCTGCCCGAGGAGAACGGTGAAGAGCGTCTGCGCGCGAATCAGGCACTGTTCCGAGCCCTGTCCGCCCAAGTGTTTGAGTGGTACATGCGGAAGGAAGCCTCGGTCGCTTTCAGAAACACCGGTTTGACGCCCCTCGAACTTCAGATTCTCAACGCGTGGAAACGCGGTTTTCAGCTCGACGCGATCGCCGAAGTGCTCAACATTTCGCCGACGTCCTTGAAGCGCCTCCATCTGCCTTCAATCAATGAAAAGCTAGCCACGAAGACCATCCGGAGCTCGGTACAAGTCGCTAGTGACCTGGGCCTACTGCCGCTGGTCTCCGATCGGAAAGTTGCGTATGTACTGTACAGCCCCAAACACGGGGTTTTTCTGCGAGCGGACGGCGCTTGTCCGGCATTTTCGAATCTGTTTCCAGGACCGACCGAGGAAGCGCAGATTTTCGACGACATCGCCGCGGCAAACGATTTGATTGATGAAGTGATGCCGAATCAGAAAGGCGAGCTCGAATTTAGGCGAGTTGATGTTCACTGCTTTGCAACGAGCGCGTCCCGCGAGGAATGCGCGGCTGCAGGGCTGCCGTGGTGGGAGCCAGATGTGGATCAAGAGGATGAGGATGCTTGGGCCGAGCGGAACGGTCCATCTAGTTCCTACCACTAGGAAGTCTGACCGGAACGAGGGAGCTTTAACCAGAACGCGCCTGTGGACGGAAGCGCTATGCAGGTGAACGCGGCTACCTTTACTAGAGAGCGTTCAAGGGTTCGCTGATACCAGTCAACGAGCGGCTGTTGACACGGTGAACCAGCATGTCCAGCAGACCGTCCGCTTTCGTCGATGCGGACGGGATTCGCTCGCACTTAAAGCGTTTTCGAAAATCTTGCTTCAAACCCCCGACAAGCGCCTCCGCCGAGCAACGTAAACTTGCGACACGGCGTGTTTCCCACTATGCTGTCGAAAATTCAACACGCATCGTTTATTTCTCATCCGAGTGTTGAATTAAACAACGGGAGCAGTTGATGACCACCGCCGTTCGGGCACGCCCTGATAAGTCCTCACCGACGATGCAACTTCAAGTCAAGCACGCTCCGAAGCGTATCTCCTTGAACGGGATAAAGGACATTGCACGGAGCGCCAGCGACATGCTCGTGGATGTGCGTGAGAGCATGCTTGCGCCTCATCCGCGAAAGAACCCTCCGGTGTTCACGACTGCTCAGGTCGGCGATCTCTGTCGGGTTGATCGCCAGCGTATGCATTACTTAGCTCGAAGCGAATCCGATCTTCCTCAGGGTACTCTTCGACACAGCCGCAGTCGGGAATTTACCCTCGCAGAAACGCGAATCTGGATCGACCGAATCGCACCTTTTGCAAAGCGCCCCGCCGGGGTGAAGGGCAAGACGATCGCTATCGGAAACTTTAAGGGTGGGGTCAGTAAGACCACTACTGCAATGACGTTGGCTCAAGGGCTGACACTATTCGGCCGTCGCGTATTGCTAGTTGACCTTGATCCCCAAGCTTCGCTCTCTGCGCTGCACGGAATCCTAGCTGATAGCGAGGTTGCAGACGAGCACACGGTGCTCCCCTTAATTTATGGCGAAACCGATAGCCTCGAGTATGCCGTCCAATCGACTTATTGGGATGGTATTGACCTAATTCCGGCAAGCGCTGCACTGTTCGGCGCGGAGTTCTTCCTGCCGTTTAAACAGTCCAAAGAGAAAAACTTCCAATTCTGGAATGTGCTGAATAGCGGTCTTCAGTCTCTCTTAGACAAGTATGACGTGGTTATCATCGACACGCCTCCCGCCCTTTCCTACTTGACGATCAATGCGTTCATGGCAGCGGACGGTCTTATTGTGCCGACCCCGCCAAGTGCGCTCGATTATGCATCGTCAACGCAGTTTTGGAGCTTGTTCTCCGACTTGTCGCAGAGCATGCAGGAAGTAGCGCCGCAACTGGACAAGAGCTTCGACTTCATCAATGTCCTACTCGCGAAAGTAGACCAGAGCCAAGCAGCAACGCCTATCGTTCGCGATTGGATCAACAAGACTTATGAGAGTCTCGTGCTTCCTGTTGAGATCCCCACGACCGCGGTGACGCAATCGGCGGCGGCTGAGTTCGGAACGGTGTACGACATTTCGAAGTATCAAGGGAGCCTGAAGACCTATCAGCGTGCCAGAGAAGCGTACGACCGGCTCGCGGAGATTGTGGATCAGCAACTCGTGACGCTGTGGCTTGCCGAATCGGAGGCCGAATGAGTATCAAGGATCGACTCGCAGCTAAGGCTGCCGGAATTGGCGCGAGCCCACGTCAGCCGCGGCCTGAGCCAGATATCCCTGCGAGGCCAAAGACAGCACCGGGTCAGCTCATGGCTTCGCTCCCTCTTCTCGCCGAAAAAGAGAGGGAGCTCGATGTGTTGCGCCAGCGCATAGAAGAGTTAGAGGCCGGGGCAACTGGCGGATCCGCCGAGGAAATTGAACTTTTAAAGAAAGAACTTGCTGAGGCGCAACAATCTAGGGGCGCGATCGACATCCCGTTGACGGAACTGCACGAGATGCCTGGTCGGCGTCGACACATGCCGCGAGAGAAGTACGTGGAGCTTCGAGAGAATCTGCGTCATAACAAGCTAATCCATCCCGTCGTGGTACTTCCGCGATCGGAGGGTGGCTATGAAATTCTTTCTGGCCATCATCGTACGGACGCGTTTCGCGAGCTCGGCCGTGAAAGCATTCGATGTGTTGTCGGCGACACCACGAGCGAGGACGCTGATGAAGGAGCGTTCTTCGCTAACCTGATGCAGTCGGATTTAACCGACTATGAAAAATATGTGGGGCTGAAAAGGTATCAACACAAGCACGCAAGGTTGAAGCAAGTTGAGATCGCAGAACAAATTGGCATCAGCCAATCCTACGTGAGCCTGTTGCTTTCATACGATCGTTTGCCGAATGCGGCCCGTGAGATTCTCGCTGCGCACGTAGGGATTGTCGGAGCTTCGGCTGCGGCTGAGCTGGCCAGCATTTCCGAGCTCGGAAAAAGTGATCGGGTGGTTGAGGCGGTGTTCCAGGTCTCCACGCGCAAGCTAGATCAAGCGCAAGCGGTTCGGTTCGCCCGTGATGGGGACAGAACAAAAACGGCGAAACCAGTAGCGTCAAGTTACAAGGTCAAGGCAGGAAAAAGCACTTGGTGCGACGTGCGCCGAGCCAAGAACGTCATGCGGATCGAGTTTCAATCTGAGGAAGTCGCAGAAGCTGTGCAGGACGCTATCAAGCGTACGCTGGAGACGCTCGCAGGCGCCGCAACAAAACAAACGCATGACAACCAATCTTAACCTATTGATTTGAAATGATATGAGGCGCTAATTGATGAAAATGTCACGAACTTAGGTCTTTTACGACCCCATAAACAAAAACCCTCGGCGGGAACCGAGGGTTTTTGAAGGTTGGCTGCGAGAGCCAAACCGCACACTCACCGGCGGGAACCGGAAGTGGTCACTGCTCACAGACCCGAGTGTAGCGAAACGCGATCTGCAGTCAAGCGAATTCCATCCATTTTCGTAAATGGAACGCTCGACATGTCTATCGCGCAACGCACCGTTGCTGGCGAGGGTCAAACTCACCCGCAAGATTCGGCCGCCCTCACCGCTTTTCACTGCGACTCGACCAACCTGCCGTGGATCATCTTCCGGGCCGCGTTTCGAGCCGCCCATATCGAACAGATCTCGCCGCGTGCTCGCGCGGTGCTCTCCGCCCTCGCCCGCACCGTTGACGCAGCCAAACCTTTCGCCGCAATCTTCGCACGTCGTGAGTTGTTGACCGGCCGCGCGCTGCAATCCATGCGGACGTTTTATCGCAGCCTCGACGACCTTGAGACGGCCGGTCTCATCGATCGTCGCCCTCAAACGCGTTACGTCGAAGCAGGTCTGTTCGGTCGGGCCTACCTGCACCTGACCGAGCACGCTGCCGCTCTCCTTGGCCTTATCGAGGAACCCGAGCACGCGCGCGCGCAGGAAAACTCTGCGCCACAGCCGGCCTTGCCTAACGCACAAGGCCAAGCGGCACCCTCATTTTCGGCACCGTCTGCCAAAGTGGCAGACGGTAGAATATATAAGTATCTAAGCCCTTCTGTTTTTCAAAAGAGACAACCGGGGCACCTGCCTGCGGACCTCCAGCGTCTGCGCACCCTGGGTTTTGTTGATTTCTTGATCTTCAAACTCATGCGGGAAGCGCGTGAGCACGGCAAGCGCCTGTCCGACGTGGTTGAGGCCACCTGGGACCACCTGCGACTGGCCAAGGCCCCCATCAACTACCTGCGTGCCCTGCTACGCAACCCGGTCGACTTCGCCGGCGTAGTGACCCGCCGGAATGGTGAGCGGAACGCCGAAGTCTGCCGCCGCCAGCAACATGCGGAAGCGGCTTCCCTCGCTCGTCAAAACGCTGGGCGTACGTTCATCGACGTTAAAGGACAGCGCCAGTTTGTGGTCGGCGCCCAGGGCGATGCGATGACGATTTTTACGCTCACCGAGGCTATCGGTCGGCAGGCCGCCGGTTGGTTGCCATCCTTCGCTGACGCGTTGAAGAATGGCAAGATTCGGCCCGCGACCGCACAGGACCTTGAGCGTTTCGCCGACGCGCAGCGCGCCTCGATCGGCGCACCGCATCCGAGCAAGCCGAGTCACCCCAGTCGTCCGAGCAGGACGAGCACTGCACCAGCCGTCGCGGCGCGCCCCCCGGTCACCACTGCCGTGCGCGATCACATTGCGAGCCTGCGCCAACTGCTGCAACCGCGCGTGCTGCTTTCATGATCGAGCGTATGTGTCGAACGGGTCGCCGAGCGATTCCAACTTGGTTCTCATCTGCGACGTCGCCGATTTGAGCAATGAGTTAAAGACGAAAATCTGAAAATGCAACTACCAGTCTCACTCGCTAAGCCCATGCAAGCTGCCAGCCGTCACGTGATGATTCTAGACTCCGCCGACGCGCCTGCAAGCAACGGGGCGAACGAGGAAGGATTCAGGCTTTGACCAAAGTAGGCGGCTTACCCGGGCGAGGGGCCTTACCGGATGTCTAACGACAATCGACCGAAGACCCAAATCGCTTCAAGCAAGTGAATGGGCGGTATGAACGCAACGCCGGGTAGGTTTCGTCGATGAGCGTAGCGACGGAAACCTACCGCCCATTAACGATCTTTGTCATCGGTCGCCCTGTGCAGTCGTATTGACGAAAAATCCTCCTTTGTCCGATCTCGTCGCTGCTCATGAAGCATCAGATGTTTGAGCCGTCCACAGGTGACTGCACGACGTTCGAACCGGTCGCTTTCTGGCCTACGATAGCTGCTTCCGACGGCCAGCAGGGGAGAGGTGTGAGGCATTGCAAGCGGTGGGTGACGCAGATCAATGCCGCCGCGGCTGCGACGGTAATTGCTGTGGCGAGCGCCAAGCCGCACCTCGCTTCGTGCGAAACGAATCCGCCCAACGCCGCCACAACTTGATCCCTAGCTGGGCATCCGCAATCCCCTGCAGCACTTCGGCACCTTTCCCCAATTTTCGGGCCGGCCGGAACTGCTGTTTCCAAGTCGCTGCGACGCCCGGGAGCGCGAAAGAAAGCGCGGACCCAACTGGCGTTCGGGAGACCCGCGACGGCGGGAGCCCGGCCCGCGCCGCGCATCCGTTCGACTGGGTGCTTGGCGACAGGCGATTGAATGCCGAGAACCTGCTCTCGGCGGATCGGATCGCGCGACAGGAGAGGCCACATTGCGCCCCCGCACCCAGCGGCCCGGTATTCAAACTGGACGTTCACGACGCGGGCGGTGATGTCCTGTAACGAGGTAACGGGAAACACGAATGGGACGTGTCTAGTAGCAATCCCTTGCAAAACGACCCCCTCTAGCGTTGAGCTGGCGCCAACAACGACCAGTAGCCGAGCTGTTTTGGTACTACGTTAGAGTCGGGTCAGCCGGCCAGCGCCGCATACGAGAACCGCCCGTGATCCATCCACACAACGCAATCCGATCCCGAGCAACGTTCGTGGGAAAAGCGGGCGGGGCGCTGTGCAGATTGCTCGAGCGCGCTATGTCGATCGCGAGCCTGCGCTGCGCACAACTGTTGGCCAGGCGACACCGAGTCGTCTTGTAGGGCCTCGCTCACGCTGCTGTTCGCCCAGTTAGGAGAGGGCAGGGCATCATCGACGGATTTTGTCTAAGCCTGATAAGCAATGTTATCGGGATAGCGTTTTGTGGGTAAAATCGTCATTATCCAAAACGCGTGAGAGGGCAGGGCCCCGTGGCACAAGACTTTCAAGGCGATTCGGCTGATCCGGACGGTATCCGCGGAGACGGGGGGCCACGACGATTGGGCGATTCGCGCGAGGCTCGTCACCCAAGCGACCCTCACGATCAAACCGAACGCTGGTCGGACGAAAAACCTAGCGTCGAGGTCGCGCGCCTGGTCCTCAACGTCGATGAGTCGATTGCTCTGAAACGCACCGCGGCCGCAGCGCGGCTCACGGCGCACGGTGACGCCGTCCCGTTGCTGCCCATCAAGCCGACCCGGATGGAACTCGCCATCATCATCGTGCTCGCGGAGACCTACGGGCCAGCGCTATACATCGACGCGCGGTTCGTCCCGGTGATCGACTTCATCGCCGAGCACGGTGCGGTTGTGTTCGTGCAGCGCGTGATGTACGGCGCACCGCCAGTATCGGATCGCCGCGCGGATGTCGATGTCACCGACTTCGCGGCGGAGAATGGGCGGTTGTTCGACGCCGTGCGTGAGGCGCGCATGGCATTCGAGTTCCTGTGTGCGACCTGGCCCGAAGTGTTTCTTGCGCAAACCCAGGGGGTGCTTGCCGGGCTCGGCGTGCGCGTGCGGCTACCGGATGCCGAGCCGATTCCGCCGTTGCGCGACGTCGAAAATCCGAGTCGCGGAGTCGACGGGACCGACCGCGAAGGAGAGAAATACAATCGAGGTGACCACGACGACGTTGACCACGACAACGGAGTTGATGATTCCGATAGCAAGGAGGGCGGTCATGGCTGAACGCCAATCGACGTCCAAATCGCCGCAATCCTCCAAGTCGTCCGCCTCGCCGGTTGCCTCTGTTGCCATTGAACGGGGCTTCACGACCAAGGATTTCACCGCGCTGCGTGCGTTCGTGCAACGCATTGCGCCCGCGATCATTGCGCGCACCTATTACGACCCGGACGAAGACGCGCATGCGGCGACCCCGGCGGCGATGGAACGGCACCTGAACGCGATGCTCGATTCGCTGGTCCAGCTCGCGCTCGCACACGGCTCCGCGGCGCTCGCCACCCATCTGCGCGCGTCGATCAAACAGCACGGCCGTCCGCTGCTGACTGCTGTGACTTTCCGCATGGTGACCGAAGCCGCGCAACTCGCGGCGGCCGCCCCGCACGCGGATCACCCGATCGGTGCGTGGTTGCGTCCGCGCATAGCGCGCCGGCTGAAAGGGGAGGGGATTGCGACACTCGGTGAACTGGTGGCGTTCTGCAATGGGCGGGGACCGAGCTGGTGGCGCTCAATTCCGCGCATCGGGCGCGGGCGGGCACGCGCGATCGTGAGTTGGCTGCGCAAGCATCAGGCGAAGCTGCAGCTGACCGTTGCGATCGATGTTGATTCCGAAGAGCGCGACGGCGTGCCGCTGGTGGCCGATGAACTGGTTGAGGTCGTGCCCGAGTATTACGCGGACCGCGGACCGCTCGGATCGTTGCCGCGCCTGCGGCTCGCGCCGCTGGAGCGGCTCGCGGTGCCGCACGCCTTGTCGGGTGCCGAGGGGGAAAACCGCTCGAAAGCGTTCTGTTATATCCAGGCGAAGCACGATCTCGATGCGGTGCGCGCGTACCTGAATCGCTATCGGGATCAACCGAAAACGCTGCGCGCGTACACCAAGGAACTCGAGCGGTTTTTGTTGTGGGCGGTGGTGTTGCGCGGCAAGGCGCTGAGCGATTTAAAAGTCGATGACTGCGAGGCCTACAAGGATTTCCTGAAAAAGCCCGATCCGCGTTTCGTCGGCGAGCGCTTCGCGCGCCACTCGCCGCGGTGGCGTCCTTTTGCTGCATCCAAATCTATTGCAACGGCGGATGGCTCGGCGGTGCTGTTGCCGGAGTCGCAGCGCTACGCGGTGCGGCTGCTGCGCAGCGCGTTCGCGTGGCTCGTCGACGTGCGCTATCTGGCAGGCAACCCGTGGGTTGCGGTCAACGATCCGCCCATCGTCCGACGCGCGAACTCGATGAAGATCGATCGCGCTTTGCCGGCCGAACTGTGGCGCAAGCTGCGCGACGAGCTCGATGCGCGGTGCGCTGAACCGCTTGCCTCGCAATGGCGCGTGCTGCGCGCGACAACCCTGCTCATGGGCGATTCGGGCCTGCGCCGCGAAGAAGCGGCGTCTGCTCGACGTGAAGACCTGAAGCCGTCGGCGTACGGCACGCTCGATCGTCCGGTGTGGGAACTGACAATAGTGGGGAAGGGGCGTCGCGAACGGACGGTGCCGGTGAGCCTCGCGACGCTCAGCGCGTTGCGTGCACATTGGCAGGACCGGTCGCGCACCTTCGATTTCGCGAGTGATACAGAGCGAGAAGGTCTGGTTCCGACGGGGCCACTCCTTGCCCCTATCATCATCCCGTGGACCGACGCATCGCGGCGACGCCATCGACAAGCGCGCGTCGTCGATGCAGATGAGAGCGACTCGACGACTACGACTGAAACCGGCTACACCGCCGATGGGCTTAACCGGTTGATTGGCCGTATGACCACGACGCTTGTCGAAACGATGAATTCGCTGGACCTCGAGGAGCGCATGCGGCTGGGCCAGGTGAACGCACATGCCTTCCGACACACCTTCGGGACGCAATCCGTCGCGGACGATGTCCCGGTCGATGTCGTGCAAAAGGTGCTCGGTCACGTGTCGCTGCAGACCACGACCATCTACGTGCAGGCCGAGAAGCAGCGCGTCCTCGAGGAAGTGGCGCGCTACTACGCAGGCGTCGCCGCTCGCAAGACCGCGACGTGAGCGTGATTAGTCTCTGGCCTCACCGGCTTCGGCTTGTCTGCTTCGCTCTTTCGAACGCGATAACCTTTGACTCATTCGCGGTGCTAGGTTCTTGGTTGCCGGCGCTTGTCCGTGCGAACACACCGGATAGAGCCATGACTAATTCTTCGCCGTCTTGCAACTACCTGTGTGTGTTGTTGAAACCAAATGAGGATGTAACGTGAAACGCGAGCGGGACCTAGAGGCTGAAATGACAACGAGAAAAGAAGCGTTCGCGGCCGCGCTGGCAGATCTGAGTGAATTCGAGATCAACTGGCAGTCGTATTTCGATGATGCCGAGCCCCAAGGGATCTACGATGCCGCGCTGACGGGCAAAGTGAGAACTTTACTCGGCTACTGTCGCGTGTTTGGATGGCTAGACCTGGTTACAGCCGTAGAGAACTTGATCCCTATTCAATGCAACGCGCCATCCGCGCTCGAGGAGATCCAGGGATTTCTGATCCCAGAGGCACGCCAACGTCTAGCGAAAGTCAGCCTCGATGAAGAAGGAACGTCAGACCAAGAGTTCTGGCAACTCATCCATCCTCGGATAAGACATCTAGCCCGGCCGAGGGTCGAGAGCGGGTTTTACGGGGACGCAATCGAATCAAGTTTCAAAGAGGTCAATCATTCCGTAAAACGGCTCGTGAAAGAAAAAGCTAACAAGGATGCGGACGGCAGTGGGCTGATGAATCTGGCCTTTTCACCGTCGAATCCGATCATCGCTTTGGCCGACCTCCATACAGAGTCCGGAAGGAACATCCAGCAAGGCTTTATGCAAATTTATTCTGGCTCCATGACGGGGATACGAAACCCTCAAGCCCATGGCAATCTTCATCCCGAGAAGGGGGTGACGCTACATCTCGTGAGCCTTGCGAGCTTGTTGATGTGGATGCTTGATCAGCGAGTAGAATGATTTAGAGATGTCACGTATTGCAATTCGATCTTCTCAGCAATGCCGGCATTGACTTTCCCTAAATCTTTCGAAGCGTTGGAAAAGCCCGACACAACACCGATCTCTGTCATACGCTTCCAGCGTCGACGGGAAGTTGATTCTTCGGTGTATTAACACCAATCAATCTTCCCGCCTCTGACCCAGAAGTGGGAACAGCACCCATCCTTAAGCCAAACTGATGGAGTTAAGGTAGGTCGGGCGCGCTTATCTACGGATACGTCCCACCTTGGCTTCGCTTCCTCGATCAACAGTAGTTCGATTCGCCGGCCGCAACCACACGGGCATCTAAATCCGACGCTCCAATCTTCGTCCCCGTCACGGCACAAGACGAGGTTTCGACGCGGAAGGTCTTTCGGGAGGCTATCACCAACGATGATTGAGATCTTTCGTGCCGGGGTGAGTGTCGCCTTCAACCATCGCAGCAGGCTTTTGAAAATCATCTGTTGGAACTCTCAATCCGGTGGCGCAGCGAAGGCATACCCAACAAGGGCTCAGCATCTCCCCTCGCGAGATTCGCGTTGGGTCTAATGTCAAAAGCTGATTCCGGTCGGAAATCTTCGTCCGATGCAGCGATGCTGAATTGTGTTTGTGCGAAAGGAGCGTTTCCGTCATGACGATACGGAAACGCGCGTGACAAAAATTCGAGAACGACCGCCGAGGACGCTCGCATGTTAAGGCTGATCACCGCTGGCGCTTCGTCGGCGATTCCCTTTAAATAGCCTGCTTCGACCTCACCGCGGTGTTCGTCTGGCGCAACGGCGCGAATATACTCGGCGCGAAGTGATTCCGGCGTGTAAACCTTGCGGTCCGCTAAAGTTGGTCCACCAGGGCGGACATAGTCAATTCGTCCACATGCGTCTGAAATCACCCGGCCCTCTGCTGTATGGCGCGTAGGAATAGCGACACCGACATCGAACAGTGGAATCAAGAAACTCGCAGCGATAAGATCGCAAATGTTTCTTGCCTCGAGGCTGTCGACACAGGAGAAAAGAACGTCGCATTGGCTGGCAGCGAGAACCGCGTCTCGAGTCGAGATCTGTTCGGGAATTGCGCATGCAACCCCTGGGCCGCGAAATGCGCCAATCGCGCGCGCAAACATATCCACTTTTAAAGTTGCTGCGGATGCGTCGTCCAGTGTCGAATTCAAAATTCGATTTAGATTCTTCTTTTCTAGATGATCGAAATCTATTAAAGTCACGCCGCCGAACCCTAAGCGTGCGACTTGCTCGGCAACAATAGAGCCTGTCCCCGAGACGCCGACGACACAAGCAGACAGTCTCGCGAGTTCCGCCGTCATATCGCTCGTGAATGCGTTAGGCCGTCGAGCAAGCGGATGGCCACGCCACCAATAGTGGAGATCGTCTGCAGCCATGGACACAAGATCCAAATCCTGCAGTTGCCCTTCCGATGTGTAAATGCGAGCCGCAACCGCACCGTTTGGGATCATCAAGGCGCTTCCATGGTGTCCACAATCAAGCGCCGTGAATAAGCCCGGCATCGTTTGCGAATCACTCAAGTTGTCCAGCTCAGAAAAGCCGAAGAGGCCTCCAGGATGCGAATGAAGGAGAAACAGCGAGAGACGGTCTGACTCGGCAATGTCTATTGCCTCTTCAATCGAAAGGCCAGGCCATGTAATGCGGTCGCTCTCGCGAACACGACACGCGTCATACGGCACTAACACCGCTCGGCGCGTTAGGAACTTTAGGCGTGGGCCAGGCACTTTCGAACAGATCAAAATTGCGGCAGCTTCGAGTCCATCGCCGGGGAAAAGATGACGGCGAACCTCCGAATGAATCTCTGCCGTGAAAGTTAAGGTGCCCCCGGCCTCGCTCATTGCAGCACCTCTTTCGCAAGAGCCGATTCGACTAGCGCCAAGTGCGTGATGACATTGTCTGTGTCCGCGCGCCACGGAGCACCGACGCCGCGATGGCGAGACCACCGCTGAAACTCCCTGTCTTCAATAGTTACGCGGACCTCGGTAGCGCCGATCGATGATCCGGTTGCGAGACAGAGGATCGGATGCACGTAAAACATATCGATCTGAGCGGCGGGATAGTTAGTGGGAATTTCCAGCGCCACGGTAGCTTGGCTTACCGTGTATCCCGCCGGCATGGAAAAGTCATGAATGACGAGCCAGCGACGGCCACCGTCAACAATCGTTTCCCAAAGTTTGAAGGAACGTTCTAAGTAGTCCTCATCGATCTGAAGCAGCGAAAAAGCCATACGGGATACAGTTGGTGCTTCACCGTTGCTGACGTCACGGGGAGTAAGCCGCAATTTCTCAATTCCCGGTCGACGAAGGTCAATCACAGTTTGAAGCGTCACCTCTTCCTTAGGTTGACTGACAAGCTTCAGGAAAATGTGCCACCGCTGATTAATATCAAACCCGGCCTTCAACATTGCTTCGCGGACAGTGATTTCCGGCAAGTGCAATTCGAGTCGGACGCCTTGGACGTTGAGAAGCCAAGTTTGCAGACGAGTTTTGAAGGCTTCGATGCCCAAACCTTCAAGACTAGTGAGGTCCTGGTCCGATAACACGCGGTCTGCCGTGTCGGTCCGCTCGTAGATAACGTCTTTTTCCGGACCGATATTCCCGAGCTTGCGAAGCTGACCGCCCGATATCACCGAACTCGGCCAATCAAAACGAGTGCCGTCAATCGTCAAGCGGTAGAGGCGGTCGCTAACCACGACGAGAAAGCGACGCCCGTCGCACGCCAGGTCCACCGAGTCATCAGGCTGAATGTCCTGCAGCTCGCCGTCTTGACGGAGCAACAGAACTGTTGCTCCGTCAGCCGGCGCGAAGCCGGCGGCTCTGGCGATTTGGTTGCCGGTAGGCGTGCTGTCACGGACCGACGCAGCGTGAAAAATGAGGTCGAGTCCTGCCACTTCGATTACGTGATTGTGGTCGAGGTGGTTCGATTGGGGTGTATCCATGATTTTTGGCTCCTTTTTAAGCCGAAAGACATCATGGAACACATCATAACACCTTATTTTTTGATGTGTAAACACATATTGAATGTTTTTTAAGGTGAAAAAATTGCATTTTGATGGGGAAATCCGTATTCTTTGGAACATGGGCGTTCCTGCGCCCTGTACTGGCAAGTCCCAACAAAGAACAGAAGAAACCAAGTAATTGACCCGACGGAGCTGACCATGAACTCGACCGCTCGCAGCACAACCACAAACAAAAAGACCCTAACACTTGTTCTCAATGACGCTGAGATGGATGTACTCGAATCCCTATCGACCGCCCGGTCCCTGAGCAAAGTCGCAGTCCTTCGACAAGCGCTGCGCCTATATCAGACTGTCGACGTACGTCAGCAGCGAGGCGAGAAGCTCTTCTTCGAAAATGAAGCGAGCAAGGAAAAGGCTGAGCTCATGCTCCTGTGAGGCGATATGGCTATTCTTCAGAACCGTTTGACTGGCCAAGAAGAGCCGGCGGAGGTCGTCAGTCCAATCGAGCGATTTGATGTCGATTGCTATACCGCAAGTTGGCTGCCGGTTCTGGATGCCGCAATCGCAGATTTAAAAAACACAGGGCAGTACACACGGCAAGGCATAGCACAGCGCAACGTTGAAGATGCGCACTGGCTTTGGCCAGAGAAGGTTAAACAGCGCTCAGGTCAACTGCAATGGGAGTCGTATGCACTCCGTTGCGATGGTCAGACTCAAGGGCTGATGTTCCTTGACATGCTTCGCCGTTGCCGAATACCGGCCCAAAAGAATTTGCATCTTGTCTACATCGACTTGGTGTCCACAGCTCCGTGGAATCGCCCCGGCTTGAATCCCCAACCTTTATATCGCGGAGTAGGTGGGGTCCTCGTCGCTGAGGCCATCCTTCATAGTGAAGCAGAGGGGTTTGGTGGGCGTATCGGCTTGCACGCGTTGCCGAGAGCCGAGGCCTACTATCGAGACCAATGGAAGATGGAGTCGCTCGGTCGCGACCCAAACTACTCCAACCTCCTTTACTTCGAACTCACCATGGAGCGCGCCACCGAGTTCTTCAGCCCATAAATGGGTTACTGAACCGGAGAAAGAAATGGCAGAAAGAATTCGTCCCTCTGCGGACTGGTACCGAAGGAAGGTATTGTCCAAGGAGGGTGAGGAATACCTGATAGGGGTGCCTCTCGACCCAGAAATGGAGCGTGAAGCCGAAGGCGCGGAAAGCGGTAGTACTGTGTTTGCTTTTGGTTCACTACTTCGACTCGAACGACGCAACAGTCATCTGACGGTTGCGGAGTTGGCGAAAGCCATTGACGTCGGTGAGGCGGAGATTCGTAGCATTGAGCACGACCCCAGTTACAGAGCACGGCCACGCACTATTCTTGGAATCGCAAAGCATTTCGATTTGCCCCCGAGAGAGGTAATGAAGCTAGCAGGAGCTGCCGCGTTGAACGACGAGCAGTTCGTCGAGAAAGCTACGCTGTTTGCGGCTCACTCTGATGACTTGGGCAATCTCACCAAAGAGGAAAAGCAGTTGCTTAAAGCGTTCGTAGAGTATCTCCGAGAAAGCAAATAGGAGGGCGCGTGAAGGCGTTGGTCGGGGAAAGAGAGCAGAGAGACATCGAGCTGCTGGTTGTAAAAATATTGCGCGATCTCGGAAATCCCGAGCCACCGCTGCGCCTTGAACAGGTAAGGGATCTTCTCTCCCTTGACCTCACATACTATTCCACTACGGATGTTGGTCCTCTGGCGGAAGTTGCGCACAGAATGAAGGTAGCCGGAAAGCAACTTTTGCAGCGCCCAGGTCTGATGCTCGATGTGTTAAAAAAGGCGAAGTTGAGCGGCTTATGGTTACCTGACGACCGGCGGATTTTTATCGACAAGGAAGTCCCGTCGGCCAAACATCGTTGGATCGAAGCACACGAGATCACGCATAGCTTCGTCCCCTGGCACAGTGAATTTTTGCTGGGTGACGATGAGCTAACTCTCGACCCGAGTTGTCATTCGATGATCGAGGCCGAAGCCAATTTTGGCGCAGGCCGTCTATTGTTTTTCGGCGATCAGTTTGCGCGCGATGCTATGGACTGCGTTCCTACCTTTAAAAGCATCAAAAGTCTTCAGAGCCGTTACGGGAACACGTTGACCTCAACGTTCTGGCGTTTCGTCGAAGATCGAGATCCAATGGTAGCATCGTTTGGACTACTGAGCAATCATCCGAATCATCCCGCTATTGGAACAGATTCGGACGGAAATTCAGTTAGAAAACTCGTCGTCTCGGAAGGTTTTAGGTCGAGATTTCCACATATCGGACCAACGCATATCTATGAGATAGTTGCTCGAAACGCATCGTGGAGTCGAAGAGGACCGGTTGTCGACGGAGTTGACATTCTCGTTGATGTGACAGGCGAACCTGCGAGATTTGTCCTGGATGGGTTCTGCAACTCGTATCAAGTTCTTACGTATGGCCGGTGCATCACATCGTAAAAGTAATTTTTCCGAACAGCTGCGGGCCACTGTTTTCGTCTCACCGCCAAGATTCGCGGGATGAGATGGATCTTACAGTTGCACATCAAAACCTAATCGTTTGGGATTGCAAACAGTGTTCCACGTCGTGTTGGATACCAATATTCTTCATCAAGAGGGGCTCGTCTCGGCGAATATGCAGTTGCTGGGGCGGTTGGCGATCGCGGGGCTTGTCCAAGTGTATGTTCCAGAACTTGTCAGGCGTGAATTTCTCAGTAAAAAGTCCGAGCTTGCGCACAGCGCCATTGCAGACTCCATGAAGGGGCTTCTCCTTGCTGACAAGAAGGTCGGAAACAAGACTGGTTTTCACAACTCCGTGCAAGACGTCCAGCTAACCTTAGAAACGCTGGATCTAAAGATTGATGAAGCCATCGAGGCTGACTTCAAGGAGTGGGAGCAATCGACAAAATGCATTCTAATTCCGTTCAATACGCAGAGTATCGAACAGTTATTTGATGGATACTTCTCTGGTACTGGGCCATATCGGAGGCCAAAGGCCCGCGACGACATCCCTGATGCGGTGATCAGCGCCTGCATCGCGAGGCTTGCATCGGAACAACCATATACATATGTCGTAGTCAAAGACGGGGTCCTCAAAAACCATCTGTCGTCAATCGAGAAGATCGAGGTAACCGAGGACCTGTCGGCTTTCTTTGCCGTCGACCAGATAAAAGATTGCATTACCGAGCTCGATCAACAGCTAGCGAATGTCGTGGAGTTGAAAGAACTGTTCGCAAGAGCAGACTTCCGTGGGGCCCTTTCGGATTTTCTTAGAAGAGCTACTGAACAGTTCCGCGACGTGTATGTCGAAGATGGCGAAGTGCACGGAAAGCACCGCTTGAAAATCGACAGTTTTGGTGTCTCCGTCAACTATGCGAGCGCCACAGATATCGAGGAGCTTTCCTTCGGCGAAGTGATTTTTTTAGAGGACGGCCGTTTCTCAATTCCACTACAGTTGCGGACGACTGCTGAAATCCATTTCTGTGCCGACTATTCCGACTATCTAGCTCTTCTGCCCCCGCGCAATGAAAGTGTTCGGGAGACAAGCATGAACGGAGATGGTATATGTGATTTGGAAGAGGTAAGGAAAGTCAACTTGATCGGCGATATTGAGATCAATGTCGATGCATCTATGAGGGCAGCAGAGATCGCTGATCAGCTTGTTGACGTGTCGAATGGTGTCTGTGAAACGATTACAGTAGAACTGAATATATCCACGGCCGAAATCATTTGAAATGGTCTACGAAATCGACTCATAGAAACTACTCAACAAAAATTTCGGCTGATAGTAGTCAGGCCGCCGAGTAGATGAGACATGTCGATAAGGCGTTGCGCTACAAGGTGCCGAACCTCGCCTTCACACTGCCATGTCCCATAGACGGCGAGTAGAGATGCACCGAGGGCTTCCTTTCGATGCCTCTCCAATAGCGATGGCCAGATGATGACGTTCACATTGCCGGTCTCATCTTCGAGCGTCACGAACATGACGCCCTTGGCCGTCCCTGGCCTTTGCCGCACTGTTACAAGACCGCATCCCCGCGCCAGCCGTCCATTTCGATAAGTGCGCAGCGTCGAGGCCGGCATAAGTCGCTGCTGGAGGAGTGTCGGGCGCAAGAGTGACAATGGATGCCGGCCGAGCGTCAGCCCCGTCGAGTTGTAGTCGCTCACAATGTCGTCGGCTTCCGATGGTGAACCGAGCGCCGGCGTTTCGTCGTCGATTCGACTATCGGAGAGAAGATCCCGATCGGGCACGGCGGCAACGGATTGCCAAAGCGCTTCGCGTCGATTGCCCGCGAGCGAATGTAGGGCGTTGGCGGCCGCCAGGACCTGCAGATCGTGGCGATCGAGCTGAGCGCGCCGCGCAAGATCACTGACGCTCTCGAACGCTTTTACAGCGCGCGCGTTTTCGATGCTCTCAGCGGCGCCGTCCCGCATGCCCTTGAGCAACGATAGTCCGAGACGAACGACCGTCGATGCTTCATCGGGCTGGCGTTCAAGGACTGAATCCCAGCCGCTGATGGTGACATCGATCGAGGCGACTTTGACGCCGTGACGCTTCGCGTCTTGTACGAGCTGTGAGGGCGAATAAAAGCCCATCGGCTGGCTGTTCAGCATTGCAGCGAGAAACGCTGCAGGGTCATGGCACTTGAGCCAACTGCTCGCATAGACCAGAAGCGCAAAACTTGCCGCGTGACTCTCCGGGAAACCGTACTCACCGAAGCCCTTAATCTGCTTGAAGATGGCCTCGGCGAAGGACTGATCGTAGCCGCGTTCCTTCATCCCATTGACGATGCGGTCATAGTACTTTTCCAGGCCGCCCTTGCGTTTCCATGCCGCCATCGCCCGGCGAAGCTGGTCGGCTTCGCCTGGCGTGAAGCCGGCGGCGAGAATGGCGACCTGCATCACCTGCTCCTGAAAGATCGACACGCCAAGCGTGCGGCTCAGTGCAATCTCAAGTTCCGGGCTTGGATACGAAACGGGCTCGATTTTTTGCCGTCGGCGCAGATACGGATGGACTGCGCCGCCCTGAATCGGACCGGGACGCACGATGGCGACTTCAATCACGAGGTCGTAGAAGGTCCGCGGTTGCATACGCGGCAGCATGCTCATCTGCGCGCGCGATTCGATCTGGAACACGCCCACCGTATCTGCCTGCGAGATCATCTCGTAGGTCACGGGATCTTCGGGTGAAATGTCCTGCATCTCAAAGCGCTCGCCGCGCTGTTTGGAAACGATATCGAGCGTGCGGCGAATAGCTGACAGCATGCCGAGCGCGAGCACGTCGATCTTCAGCAGACCGAGTGCTTCGAGGTCATCCTTGTCCCACTGAATCGCGCTCCGATCCGCCATCGCTGCGTTCTCCACCGGTACGAGCCGCGTGAGCTTGCCGCGGCTGATCACGAAGCCGCCCGAGTGCTGCGACAGATGACGTGGAAAATCGAGGATCTGCGCAGCCAGCTTCGCCCACATTCGGATGAGCGGGTTCTCCGGATCGAGTCCGCTCTCTTCGAACCGGCGCAACAAGTCTTGTGAGTGATCTAACCACTGGTGGCTCTTTGCGACCTTGTCGACGATCTGCGGATCGATACGAGCGCTTTGCCGGTTTCGCGCAATGCGCCGCGCGGCCGGTATGTGGATACCGCTGCCGCAATCGCCGCGCGATCCCGTCCATACTTGCGATAGATGTACTGGATGACTTCTTCGCGCCGCTGATGCTCGAAGTCCACATCGATATCAGGCGGCTCGCGGTAGTCGCGCTTGACTCGGGTTTCGACCCACTTCCAGCCCTCGCCGCTGATGGTCTGCGCCACCTCGATCAGGCGGTCGGTCGCAAGCTGCTGCAACAATGCGGCGTCGGCAATGTATCCGGCGTTTTCATCGTCGCTGAACAGGTCCCGGCGCACAAAGCCACCGGCGGCATCATAGGCAGCAAGCGTCACAAACCCGACAAGTGGATTGTTGCGAACCTCGACCTCCTCGTTCGTGATCGCGGCGCGTAGCTGGTGCGGTTCACGTAACCACGGCTGCGGAGCGTCGAACCACAGCCGGTCTTGCAATTCATGATCATCGGTCAGCGCGAGTGCGATCACCTGCTCAATGCTCATGCCATCATCACGAAACACGTCCAACGGTTGCGGCGAACGCCCTAAGCGACGTGTTGAATCTCGACATGACGAAGTACTGGAAGGCCACGCAAGCCAGTTACTTGAATCACGTCTCGAAAGGTCGAATCTCGGAAGTCGTGACTGTCGCCGTATCGGCAGATGCTGCGGCACCGCTCGCATCGAATAAGAAGCAGGAGGCCGCATCGATGGCCGAGCGCTTGTTGTCCGAGACCGGCTGGCTTCCGGAAGTATTGGTCAATCGCGAGGTGCCGGGAGATTGCAGCTTTGCGTCTGCCGAGGCTAACGAGGTGAATTCTGACCAAGACGACCCGGACTAACCAAACGAACAAGCGGGGTGTGAACGCGAAGAAATCAGAGGGGAAGAAGATTAACGACTGCCCAGACGTACTGAGGGACGAGCGGTCTCATGGCCGTTCAGTCCTCAGGGTCATCGATAAAAAACAAAAGGCTCGGAGCGCGGCAACGCTTCGAGCCTTTCCGTCCAACACCGCAGGAGTAGAACGGGATCCAACTCGTCTCATTATATCGACGAGCTTGCGAAACACCAAGTGAAACACCGACTTTTGCGCCTGGCGGCGCTGCGCACGCTGTCGCTAGTCAATGGGTGTTGCTGCTTGTGTCGCACAGGTTGTCGGGCGTATCTGCTCGTCGGAGTCGGCCAGTCGCTCACGCCCTTGAATCTGCCACGCGCCCCGGCTTCCCCGGTCAAGGGACTTGCGCGGCATATCCTCGACCGCTGCGCGGCCTGCGGTATTCCACGTTCCCTTGACCGCGCCGGCGCGCGCAGCAGAACGGGCTTACCGCGACCGACCGACTCCGACGAGCAGAACCAACGGGCGTCCTCGCGTGCTTTACGCCGGAGGAAGTGAGACAGGCGCTTACGCGCCCGTCTGAAATGAACGATCCGCTCCCTCACTCGTCCTCGGGGCAGGACCTTGAAAGCAAACTCATCGACATCAGACGGTAAACACAATAAGTATTTGTATTTACATGTATTGACTTTTGGCAGGTTTCGTCCTATCATACATACATCGACACGCTAATCAGCACAGCGTCTCGATACCGGGAATCAAGCGGCGGCAACCGCTCCCGGACGTTTCACAACACCGCAATTTAGGAGTACTGTAAATGCAGCTCGCATCCAAGTTCGGTTATAACGCGCCGCTTCTCCGTTCGGAAATCCCCCTGACGGACGACCAAATCCAAAGCATCGCGCCGTCGATTTTCGCTGCTGAGAAGCACGAAAGCCGCTCGAAGCGCTACACCTATATTCCGACAATCGATGTGCTCAACGGCCTGCGCCGCGAAGGCTTCCAGCCCTTCATGGTCGCGCAGACCCGCGTGCGCAACGACGACAAGCGCGATTTCACCAAGCACATGATTCGCCTTCGCCATGCCGACCAGATCAGCGGAAAGGAAGCGAACGAAATCATCCTGTTGAACAGCCACGATGGAACGAGCAGCTATCAAATGCTCGCCGGTATGTTCCGCTTCGTCTGCTGCAACGGCATGGTGTGCGGCACGAACGTCGGAGAGGTACGCGTCCCGCATAAGGGTGACGTTGTTGGCGAAGTCATCGAAGGCGCATTTCGTGTGCTCGACAACTTCGAGGTCGTGGACGAGCAACGAGAAGGCATGCAAGGCGTAACGCTCGACACCGGCGCACAAAACGCCTTTGCGCGCGCGGCCCTTGATTTGAAGTACGACACGGAAGACGCCGCTGCACCCGTAACGGAAACGCAGATTCTCCGCCCCCGCCGCACGGAGGATGGTGGGTCGGACCTGTGGACGACCTTTAACCGGGTGCAAGAAAACATGGTGAAGGGCGGGCTGCGCGGACGCAGCGCGACGGGCCGCACGACGACCACCCGAGCGGTCAGCGGCATCGACCAGAACGTCAAACTGAATCGGGCTTTGTGGGTTCTCGCCGATGAGATGCGCAAGATGATCGGCTAACGCGGATAGGCTACCGGGCGAATGCAGCCGCCCGGTAGTTCCCTCGGACACATGGAGAGAACACCATGAGCAAGGTCTTTTATATTCCGGGCGAGCCGACTGCGATTGATTATGCGTTGGAACTGACGGACGGCCCAACCGTCACTTACGTGACGAACTGGACACGCGAAACGCTCGACCAGCTCGCGCAGCGCTATCCGGGCGTGGTGATCGGTGAGGAGGGTTCCTTCATCGAGCAGCAGGAGCGCGCATTATCGACTCACCCGGAGGAAATCACCGAGGCCGAATATCACGCAGCCATGTCCGGCCCCTGGCCGCCGCTTGTCTGGCAACTGGGCGATGGCGTCGAATCGTTCAAAGGTAGCGAACCCGTCGAGGGAAACGTCACCTTTATCTATGCCCGAAAAGGGTCGCGCTACTGGCGTTTCCGTGGTGTCGCCACGCTCCCTCATCCACTGATCGCGCAGAAGATCCAGCACCACTGATGCGAGAAGACAGCGCGCCGCACGCAGAAGGCCGTGCGGCGGGCTTTTGGCATCTATTGACCGCTATTGACCCAAGCTGATAATCTAGCTCCGAATTAACGCATTCAGATGGGGGCGCAAACATGGCAGGAGAGAGGATGACCGCGAAGGATTTTAAGTCACTCATGCCCCGTCTAAAACGCATGACGGTCGGCAACGTTGAAGTTGCGCGTCGCGTATTGGTCGATGGCATCTCGCAGACTGAAGCCGCGAATGATAGCGGATTGACGAAACAGCGCGTCGGCGCAGTGATTAAATCGGTGCTGGCCGTGTCGCAAGAATACCCGGCGAATTGGGTGCAGGTCGAGGTGTGGCTGCCACCTGAACTTGCCACACAAGTTCGGCAGATGGCCGAAGAGGCGAAGGCGCGCATCAAGCAACCAGACTAACCGAGAAGTACACTGCGCCGAGACGACCCGACGCGCGTCGCTCCGGCCCACATCAATTTCTTGTCAGCGTCGCTGCCAAACTGCCGTACCGTTCTAGACGAGATGCCGGACAAGCAGGATAGCGACCGCCGCGCCGAGGGTGGCCCCGATTGTCGCGGTCACCCCACAACACACCACCAGCAGGGGAATCGACCGCCGCACGCCCGCCGAGACTGCACCTTGACTCGTTGCGGCGACAGATCGCGCCGCGTCTGCGTTGCTGCACTTTACATCGCGAAGTGTCTGCGCCAATTCGCGGTGGGCCGCCACCAATTCTCGCGTCGCTGCCTGGACCGTTAAATCCAGTTCGCTCTTTGCCGTGACAATCCCATCCCGCACGCTTTGAGCGTTGGCTACCGCCACCTTCAGGTCGGCGACGATCTCCTTCGAATCGCCAAGGAACCAGTCGAGAAGGACCTCCTCCTTGGACGGCGGCCGATCCATCACGACACCAAGGTCGAAAATGCGTCGTTGAGGTTGTTCCGCACCGGTATGGCCAGCTTCTTCCACCGATACATGCGCGCGAAATCCTTGGCCTCGTCCGGGTCGGACTCGGACTTGGCGAGCGTCCGGTAATCCGCGCCGTCATCGATCAACTGGTCAAAGCCGATCCGCTTGGCTGCCAGATAGCCGTAGATGTCGCTCTCGAACAGGTACGCATTCGGATCGATCCACGCCTTCTTGATTTTCTTCACGTAATTGAACACGGCCGGGATTTCGCCGGTCGGCTCCGACGAAATCCTGTTCGGCAACAGTCGAATTTTTGCCGGTTGAACACCGATATTCGAAAGCGCTTCGACGGTCTTTAAACTCTCCTGCCAAGCCTTTTGATCCGGCGTCACCGGAATCACATACAGATCGAACTCCTGTTCGGCATCGGAAAACCGTGACATGGCTTCAAAGAACGGCTCGATATTGGAGGCACCGATATCAATGATCGCGTCGTCTTCCAGAACCAGTGCTTCAAGCAATTCGCCAAACTTCTTTCCCTGCAATTGTGAGACTTGATCCGCGCCAAGATCGCTCGCGGACTGATTGATAGTCTCGACTGAAAAGAACGCTGCATTCGGCATGCGTGGCTTGAGAAGGTAATGGGCGGCGACAGTCTTGCCCACGCTCCCGCTGTAATTTAAGACGGCAATCTTCAATTCGCACCTCACTTGAATTTATCGTCGAACTCACTGAAATCCATGCTGTGAACACGTTCAAAGTCACGGGTTGTCTTAATGCGGTTGCGCTTTGCTTCGGCGTCTTGCGGCTTATCGGATGCCTCTTGATTTTCCTCGTCTGGAAAAAATCGATCAGTCGAGCGACTGATCGGAGCCGATGTGCGAGATTCCAACTCTGCTGGTTGCGATTGACGCAAGGTCGGCTGTTCCTGATATCTTCTAGCCCGCCACAAAGCCTTTACGAAGCCCTCGAACGTGAGTGTCAGTCCCTGCTCTTCGCAAAGCATCTTCCAGATCGATTCACGTGAGGCACCGACACTTAACGCGGTTTCAATCTCTACAAGCATGTTGCGCACGACCGCCGAATCGCTTTTCGGTTTGAGTTGCGATAGCGGCATTGGCAATCCCTCCCGTTGAGTAGCGTCTTCTTGGGTTTGAAGTCACTTTAATGATCACAGCGACTTGACGCAAGCATGTTGTCTCCTGAAACGTGCTATTCAGTCCTCGCTGTTGCTTCGATTGGTAATCGAAGTGTCTCCTTAGTGTCCTCTTTCGGTCTGTTCGCGCAGATGCCTTCACGCGATGCGTGAAGGGTGGGAAAGAACGTTATTTAGACGCGCAAATAGCTGTAAACATTCCCGACTTCCCCTTAAATCATCGGTTCGCCCTGGCCCTTAAAGGCTATACACCATACGCAATGCTTCGCATTGCATAAGTACTTGATTCAGCGCAGTCTTTGCCGACCGACCAAAAGCATGCTGTAAAACCCGGGTCCTACACAACCCCTTGAACGTGCTATCGCATAAGGATTAGGGTGTAGGACAAGCGTATTACCGGAGTAAGCTCATGCCCACCATCAGCCTGCGTGTGTCCGAGTCTCAGAAGATCGAGTTGGAGGAACGATCGTCACGACACGAGGGAAACGTGTCGGATTACATTAAGCACGCGCTATTTGGAGAAGCCCAGGACCAGCGACAGGCGCTGATTGCGCAACTGGACGAGTTGACGCTTTCCGTCTCAAAGATGTCGAGTGATTCTCGAAGTCGATCAGGTTCCGATGACAACGAGTCTTTTTCTCACATGCTGATGGAGATATTGATCTTACTCAGAATGGCGCTACCACCCGACAAGTTGCGCGGCGCGCGTGCTGAGCTCGACCGCCTGGATATTCGCTCATGGCAGCCAGCACCGGAGAGCAATCGTGGATGATATTCAAAAGCGACAGGCCGCCATGGCTGCGTTGGTGTTCGTTCCGCTTTTCGCTTGGTTTGTCACGGCAAAGGCGGTCTTCGGTTTTACGCCGCAGGATGCACGGGTCGTTGTTCCATATCTGATCTCGAACACCTTCCATCTGGTTCCGCTTTGGGCGGCACTGATCGGTGGCGAAGTGGTGGCTGTGATTGGATTGGTGATTGCGGCAAGAGCGGGGAACGGACCATTCAAAGGCGCAGCATTTTCGAAGTTCTTTCGAGGAACGGAAATCGTCACTGCAAATGAACTGGCAAGAAAGACGCAGGAAAAGGGAAAGCATCAAATCACGATTGCGGGCGTACCCATCCCACTCGCGGCAGAGAACACCCATGTCTCCATCGGAGGGTCAACAGGGACAGGAAAATCAACGATCTTCAAAGAGATGATTCTAGGTGCGCTCGCTCGTGGTGATCGAATGGTGGTACTGGATCCCGACGGTGAGTTTCTCTCGACCTTTTACCGCAATGGAGACAAGGTTTTAAACCCCTACGATGCGAGATCGGAAGGCTGGTCGTTTTTCAATGAAATTCGCGCGGAATTTGACTTCAAGCGCTACTCAGCGTCGATCATTCAACGATCGGGTAGCGTGGAATCTGAAGAGTGGAATGATTACGGTCGGCTGCTATTCACAGAGGTTGCCCGAAAAGTGTATGCGACCTCGCGTAATCCGACCATGGAAGAGGTCTTTGAATGGACGAATCGCAAGACGCTTGAGGAACTGGAAGCCTATGTAGAGGGCACCAACGCCCAAGCGCTTTTCACGGGAAATAGCCGTGCGTCCGGCAGCGCGCGCTTCGTGCTGTCGAACAAGCTGCCGCCGCATCTCGACATGCCTCATGGCGACTTTTCATTGCGCGATTGGATCGCCGATCCGGAGGGCGGGAACTTGTTCATCACTTGGGACGAAAATATGCGGGCCGCGCTCGTTCCGCTGATCTCCTGCTTTGCGGACACGATTTTTAGCAGCGTGCTCGGGATGAGCGCCGACTTGAATCGCCGGCTCTGGGTCTATCTGGACGAGCTGGAGTCGCTCGCCCGCCTGCCGACCCTGGGCGACGCGCTAACGAAAGGACGAAAGAAGGGGCTGCGGGTCGTCTCTGGCTACCAGACCTACACGCAGCTGGTGGACGTGTACGGCGAGAACCTGGCTGAGACCATGCTCGGCAATCACCGCACGATGGTGGCGTTGGGCGTGGGCCGCATGGGCGAAAAGACGGCTGAGAAGATGTCGCGCGCCCTTGGGCAACATGAAATCATGCGTCATCGCTCGGGACGCAGCCGCCGCGCGTTCGGCGGGTTAGGCACCAACAGCCAAAATGAGGAGATCAAGCCGGAGTCGGTCGTGCTTGCGTCTGAATTGATGCGGCTTCCGAATCTCGAAGGGTATCTCGCCTTTCCGGGCGATCTGCCCATCGCTCGCTTCAAAACCGAATCAGTGACCTACACGCGCAAGCGCCGCGTTCCCGGGATCGTGTCGCCTGATGGCGAAATTTTAGGGGCGGTCTGATGCTCAACATCACGACGATCAAGCGCCAGAACGTCGGCAAGGTCGTTGGCTACTACGCCGACAGCGCCGACGATTATTACGCAAAGGACGGCGGCGCCATGCAGTGGCATGGGAAGGGGGCGGAGGCGCTTGGGTTGGCCGGAGCGGTTGAGCAGAGTCGCTTTGCTGAACTGCTGGACGGCCGGATCGATGAGCGCACGCAATTGCGCCGAACCAAGCCCTCGGAGGCCCGAAAGGAGCGGCTGGGTTACGACCTAACGTTCTCAGCCCCTAAGGGCGTCTCGCTGCAGGCGCTCGTACACGGTGACGCGCGGATCATTGCGGCGCACGATAGTGCGGTGGCCGCTGCCTTGCGCGAGGCCGAGATGCTGGCCGCGGCCCGCTCCACGTCCAACGGTAAGACGAGCGTGGAGCACACCCATAAACTGGTCGCGGCAACCTTCCGGCATGAGACGTCGCGCGAAGTAGACCCGGATCTGCACACGCATGCTTTCGTGCTCAACATGACCCAACGTGCGAACGGCGAATGGCGTGCGCTGGTGAATGACGGCATCGTCAATTCGCTGAGCCACCTCGGGAACGTCTACAAAGCAGAGCTCGCGAAGGCGCTCGAGTTGCAAGGCTTCAAACTGAAGTTCGAGCGCAAGGGCACCTTCGATCTCGCGCATTTTACAGAGCACCAGATCACCGAGTTCAGCGCAAGGCGCAACCAGATCGACGCGAAGCTGGCTGAATGGGGCTTGACTCGCGAGAGCGCCACCCCGGAGCAGCGCGATCTCGCTGCGATGCAAACCCGCGAGCGAAAGAGCGTCATCAATCGGGATGACGTGCGCGAGTCCTGGCTTGCGCGTGCCAAAGAACTCGGGATCGATTTCGATCGCCGTGAATGGGCCGGCGTGGGGAATGACGGCCCAGCCAGCTCACCGGACAGCGGATTGCGCGATCGATTAGGCAAAGAATCAGGCAATGAATCAGGCAATGAACCCCATTCGGGCCGACCGCCACAGATCGACCAGCCGCTCGTCTTTCACGCCGACCAAACCGTGAAATTCGCGATCCAGAGTTTGACTGAGCGGCAGGCGATCGTCACGCGCGAACAGCTACTTGGGGTCGCGCTCAGGCACGGCTACGGGCGGCTGAGTGCGACCGACATTCGCGCCGCGATCGACCGCGCGCAGCGCAGCGGACATCTCGTCCGAGAGGAGGCCCTCTATCAATCGCTGAATCCGGCCGAGCGTGCGGCCGATAAGACGGCATCGACGGGGCCGACGGGACCTGCGATGCCGCGCGAGAAATGGATCGCTCAGTTGATGGGTGACCAGGGCGAGGGTGAAGGCACCCGGGGTGGACGGACCCGCGAACAGGCGCGGGCGCTGGTCGACGCCGGCATTGCGCAAGGACGACTGGAGAGGATCGGGGCGCGCTACACAACGCACATCGCTCAGCGGCGCGAGCGCGACATCTTGGCACTCGAGTCGGCGGGGCGCGGGGCGGTCGCCTCGCGCATCACGGCGCAGCAGATTGACGCTTATCTGGCGACACGCACCCAGACGGTCGAGCGCGCAGGGCTGAACGTCGAGCAGGCGCGAGCGGTCGCGCGTATCGCAGATTCGACTAAACGATTCATGGCGGTGCCCGGCTTCGCAGGTGTCGGGAAAAGCTACATGACCAGGGCGGCGAAAGAGCTGCTTGAGCAGCAAGGTTACTCGGTGGTCGCGCTCGCGCCGTACGGCAGCCAGAAGAAGGCACTCGAGTCGGAGGGGATCGAGGCACGCACGCTTCAGTCGTTTCTCAAAGCCAAAAACAAGAAGCTCAACAGCGGCACGGTCATCTTCGTGGATGAAGCCGGCGTCATCCCGGCTCGTCAGATGCTCGAAACGATGAAGATTGTTGAGGCGTATCATGCGCGCGTCGTCTTTCTGGGAGACACGGCGCAGACCAAGGCGATCGAAGCTGGCAAGCCGTTCGAACAGCTGCTGAAAGCGGGCATGCAATCGACCGAGATTCGGACGATCCAGCGTCAGAAAGAACCCGAGTTGTTGAAGGCGGTTGAGCTCGCCGCAGTGGGCAAGACTGCCGACTCGCTCGCACACGTGACGCGGATCCACGAAGTAAAGGAAGCGCCCGACCGCTATGCTCAGATCGTAAAGACCTACGCTGACCTGTCGCCGGTAGAACGCTCACAGACGCTCGTGATCACCGGCACGAACCAGAGTCGCAAGGCGATCAACGAGGGGATACAGCAGGCGCTAGGGTTGAAGGGAACCGGTCGCGAGTACACGCTACTCGACCGGCTCGATACGACGCAGGCCGAGCGGCGACACAGCAAATACTATGAGAAGGGCGCCGTCATCATTCCAGAGCGCGACTATGCCATCGGTCTGCGCCGCGGCGAGCAATACGAGGTGCTGGACACGGGACCAGGAAATCGGCTCACCGTCCGCGTACCGGACGGCGCAGTGTTGACGTTCTCGCCAGCCCAGACCACGCAGCTATCCGTCTATCGACCCGAGCGTATCGAGGTGGCGGTGGGCGATCAGATCAAAGTCACGCGCAACGACAAGGATCGGGATCTTGCGAATGGTGATCGACTGACGGTCCGGGAAGTTCGAGAGACGGAGATCGTTGTTGAGTCGCATGGGCGGTCCATCAAGCTCGATGCGACGCGCGCCATGTATGCGGCGCTCGCCTACGCTTCGACCGTCCACAGTGCTCAAGGTCTAACGAGCGACAAGGTGCTGATCAACCTCGATACGCGATCCCTAACCACCGCGAAAGATGTCTACTACGTCGCAGTCTCGCGCGCCAGATACGAGGCAGAGATATTCACCGACAACCGTGCGCGGTTGCCTAGCGCTGTGTTACGAGAAGCGACTAAGACAGCTGCGCTTGAACTCAACCAGCTCAAGCACTGGATTGAGCAAGGGCACGGAAAAAGCGGTCCGCCGATTGAAGGTCAAAAGATCCGAGCTAAAGAGAAAGCTGCGGTTGGTCCGGACATGGGTATCGGTCAGTGAAACGAACCCGGTTTTGACCTTCTGGAGGTTCCTCGAATGACAATTCTCGATCTTCGAATAGACGAACACGGCAGCCCTTTGACGCCCGAACAGATCGTCGATGTGCTTTTAGCGGGTGGGTCCATCGCTGTTCAACAACACTACTTCGTGTTCGATGACGCCGACGAGATCGTGTGGTACACGAACCCCTATGGCATCGATGGAATTCTCTGCAAGCGGCCAAGTGTTGAGCGGTTTCGAAAGCTTCTGTACGAGCTCGAGCGCGGTCGTGAACTTGGCCTCACGCCGCTTGAGTAGGTCGCGAACGGGTTTCTGTTTGAGTTGTAGGGGACGGTCCGCGGCCAGATGTTTTTGCCGACCTTCAGTTTTCGACGGAAACGTAGCTATCGCGTTAATGATAGTTATCTTTGTAGCGTTGTTTCTTAGCTCGAATGGGTGAGCGTCGGCGATAGTCATCAATTCGCTGTTCAACCGGTTCGACGCTAGATTAGGTTGTGCTAGATGGGCGACCGCAGCACATTGGCCGTGGCTTTAAACGCAATGGTGATAATACGAATTATCACCATTGAATTCGCAAGCGGGCACCGTTTGCGGAGTGCGTGTCCGATTGCTGAACTTCCCAACGCAGTTACGCGGGAAGCCAGACGCCTGGAAGGCTGTGCTTACGATGAACGCGGTTCGGCGGTAAGCGATATCAGAGGTCCGTTGCAAAAACTGTCGCCATCAGCTAGGAGGGAGGGGCGGCACCAACTGCTGCTCAAAAGTACGCCATATCTCGCCGCTGTCTCGCCAATGCGTATCAATCGATACGCGAGCTAGGGTTCGCCCGTCCTCAAGGTTCGGTATGATGGCATTCAACCACTTTGGAGAGAATCGCAATGAACAAGCAGGAATTGATCGATGCCGTCGCGACACAGGCAGGGACGAACAAAGGCGTCACGGAGGAAACAGTCAATGCAGTGCTTGCCACGATTTCGAAAGAGGTCGCTGCGGGCAAAGCCGTACAGCTAATCGGCTTCGGCACTTTCGGCAGCGGCGAACGCGCGGCGCGCACCGGTCGCAACCCGTCAACCGGCGCGACAATCGAGATAGCGGCAGCCAAGACCGTCAAGTTCACGGCGGGGAAGAGCTTCAAGGATGCCGTCAATCAAAGCTGAACGAGCGACGCTCACGGGGGCTAGATCAAAACAGCTGACCCTCGAGCGTGATAGCGGGCGAGTGCTCCGCGCGCGGTTTTCGCTTTGTGCGACTGCCGGTCGATGAGAGCATGAAAGAACTAGTGGTGTGCGTCGATCTTATTTATGCCTAGCTCTTGGTCGGCCACGTGAAGTCGTCCTTTATGCGTTAAACCGATGGGAAGCGCTCACGCGCTATTGCGATGACGGGCAGTTGGAAATCGACAACCTACCGGTCGAGCGCGCGCTGCGTGGAGTGGTCATCGGGCGACGCAACTATTTGTTCGCCGGTGCCGATTCGGGAGGCGAACGTGCCGCAGCAATCTATGCACTGATCGGAACGGCAAAGCTCAACAACGTCGATCCAACGGGCTACCTTGCGCTCGTGCTTGCTTGGAATGCTGACCATCTGGTGAATCGGATCGAGGAACTTTTTCCGTGGCGGATTGCAAGGCGTCCAAAAACGGTCAAGTGATCCGTTCGATTTTAAACTGCACTTCTGCATAGGCGGCGTTGCAACGCCAGATCTCCTTGCCACCGCGATCGAAAATCGCGATTCCCTTAGCGACCTTGCAACGGGCCTGCGGCCATATGGCACTGTGCCCGTTCATTGCTGTTGCCAAGGGATTTCGCTCTTTGCAGCTTGCTAGGTACATTCCCTCCCGTAGCGTCATTACAGTCATCAAGAGGGTGGGAACATATGTGGTTTGCCGTTTCCGCGCGGCTGCCTATCAAGCATCGCTGCTTGGCCGCCTGGCGGCTGTATCGCACTTCGACTATTCGGGTCTGCGAAGAATCTCTTTGCGATACTTCGACCGAAGAAGCAGGTCCGGTACCGGCGTGAGAACCTCGGACATGAATTGGAGATCAACACACGACGCCACGCCGTTATGCGGAGCGGCGCGATGAAATGCGCGCCGCGCCGCATCCAGCTGCGATCTGTCGCCTGCGGCCACGGCGCGGATTGCCTGTCGTTCTAGGTCAGTCAGAATTTGCATGTTCGGTCCGTCAATTGCGTGACGTGTCAGCATTTTAATTGATTAGCGGCGTGGGAGATCATCGGCGCCTCGAATTCATTCGTACCGACGAGACTTGCGCCGTGAGTCGCTTTCGATCAGATCCGCATCGCAGACCGAAGATCGCAATTTCCTGTCAAGACGTTGCTGGCGCCACGCTTAAGATGGCCTGCGAATCGTGCGCTTTGCGATGCATGGATGGCGGATACGGCTACTAGCTGGCCCATACCACGTGCTCGACGCTTAGGGTGCGACGATCATAGCTGTAACGGCAATCGAGCGTTTCGATGACGGACGGCAGGCTTGCGGGCGACAACTTCGGGGTTTCTTCTTCGTTTAGCGCGAAGGCGCTCGCAGCGCAATCGGCCTGGCCCGGACGCGACGGACGTGACAAACGGGAGACTGCTTTTGAAATCGACGCGGATCGGGTCAAAGCAATACTGCTTTGTGCAGGAGCTCGAGTGCCGTCAACTCGTCGAGTCGACCCGTGCGTGCTTTATCTGCCAACGTCTTGAGCAGCGCTTCAGCAATCGGCGAGATACCGTCGAGACCTTGCAGACTTGTTGCCGAAGCTGGTAGAGACTCAGCACTTGCAAGCGCAGTTGCCGGTACGCGCTGCCTGTTCTCTTCGATCCTATGTGCATTGATTGCAGCAGGCTGTTCGGTTTCGTTCATTGGAGCAGCCGCCGCCACGACACTATTGAGCTGAGGTTCGGGTACAACAGGGGCCTTTGCGCGCTCCGCAGTAGCGGACGATGTCTCGCTTGCCAACACAGCTGGAGCCGATCCATCCGGTGCGTCGACATTAAGCGTGGCAGCGGGAGACACGTGTTCAGCGTTTGCACGAGCGCGTGATGCGGGCGTGAGTAAAGCCAAGACGGATTTGGGTATCTCCGTTTCAGAGCGCGGCTGGTCCAGCCAGCCTGCTGGCAAGCCAAGCCGCTTGGTGAAGCGATTCGCTTCTGCCTCGTCCATGCGCTTTTTGCCATACAGTCGATGCGCCATGTTCGACCCGCTCATCCCCATTACAACACCAAGTTTGGCTTTCGATCCGTTGCGCTTGGTGAGCACATGAAGGTTAGCGCGTCGGATGTTCTCGGCCGTGGCACCTTCGGGCAGGCTCAGTTGTTGGGGCGCCGTCGCTTCGACTGCTACGCGTCGACCGGAAGCGACTTTTGCACCAGTTTTATCGGCTGGCTGCTTGGCCTGTTGAGCTCGACCGGCCTTCGCATTGCTGTGCGAGCTCTTCGTTTTCTGAGATGGCATTTTTGCATCCTCGGACGAACCGTCCGCAACAAACAGCTGGTCTTGTATGACTGGGACGGCCGCCGCCGGTGGCGTCTGCGTCTTGACGTCGTCGTCCGCGTCGTCGTCCGCTCGGGCAAACTCAAGAGGCGATTTCAAGCGAAGAAGGAGTTCGGGCGAAAGGGCAGGGTAAGGCTGATCGAAAAACCCATGAGGCAGGCCAAGCGTGGTCTCCATATGGAAAGCAGTCTCGGGCGTAAATCTTTCGCCTTTCATCAGTTCCGCAACCCGTGGCAGCGTGGAGTCCAGCGCCAACGCAATATTCTCTGCATCGACCGCATTCACTAATAACTGAAACGATCGCGTCTTGATAATCGGCGCCGTTGGAGCCGGCTCCTTAGAAGGCGACTGAGAGGGCATACGGCTGCGGGACAAAGATGTGGATTTAGACAAGTGGTCAGGCTGCCGCCCGTTTGCCTTATCTCGGTACCCCGCATTCCGGCCGCGGGTTTGGCTCATAGCTTAAGCTCCAGTGCGGCGCATTGACCATCATGCTCAGGATTATAAACGAGCGATCGTCGGCCGCCGCCATGCGAAACCTTGTCGAAGCTTGATTCAATGGCCGTCCGCGTCTTTCTCGTCGCCGAATGCGGCAAGCGTCGGTTCGTCGTGATCGAGCAGCACGACACGCGCGCCCGCGCTCCGGCACAGCCGCGCCGCTGCCAGCCCGATTCCCTGCGTCGGGCCGGTGATTATTACCTCGTCGTCCAGCCGAATTACCCAGGCTTTATAGCAATGCGAGCCGCCTGCGAACACCACCGAGAACCGCGTTGACTGAGTGGTCGCCAAGTAGGCGGTTTAGCTGCCAGCGGCAGCCGCCCGTCAAGTGCGCGACCCTCCTCCAGGTGCTTAACCACGTGATACGGCATGTTACGCTTGAGCCGTGCGCCGTTCACCTTCCGGGATAACAGCAAAGGAGGAGCTTTGGGAATCGTTGCCATCAAGGACCTACGTCCGACTCAATGTACTCACGGGGCACGCGAGATCGGTCGGAAAGCGGAACTGTATGAGTCGCTATCGGGTCATTCGCTTGACATGGCGATTGCGGAAAAGCCTGTTCCCGTCGTACTCGGACCCGGCAAGCTTCCCTATGCAATCGACCATCACCATGTCGCGGCCGCGTTGCATCTGGTGGGCATCAAGTCGATGCCTTTTGTGCTGGCTGCGGACCTCTCGTCGTTGTCTTATCAGGAATTCTGGCTGTCGATGGAAAATCAATGCTGGACCCATCCGTACGATACCAAGGGTCGACGCAAGAGCTTCGCCGAAATGCCGACTCGGATCTGGAAATTGGAGGACGATGCATTCCGAAGCCTCGCGGCCTCGGTGCGGGACGCTGGAGGCTACGAAAAAACCACCACGCCGCTGGCGGAATTCAGATGGGCTGATTTCTTTCGAAGCCTCTTCGCTTATCCGAAGAGCGAGCAGGAGTACGCCAGCGTGGAACGACAAGCCATCAAGCTCGCGAAGAGCAGCGCCGCTGCGGGCTTGCCAGGCTTCATCGAAAGAGCCGCTCGGTAACGGTAGCTGTTCACGGACGACTCGGTCCGGCTACGTTATCTCGGGCAGAATTTAGCTATGTGACGGTGAACTCAAAATGGAAGCGCTAATCATTTTGTTTGGTGAAGGAAAGGATCTCTCGCCGCTGCAAATGGGAATGCGGGCGGCGGCGGCGTTTTTTTTGGCTCTAGTCTTCATTCGCATCTCCGGGCGGCGTTCTTTTGGTCAACGCTCGCCTTTCGATTACGTCGTCACCATTCTCCTTGGCGCAACGATGAGCCGGGCAATCGTGGGCGCATCGCCAGCGCTTGCAACATTCGCGGCTTCCTTCGTCATCGTTCTCTTGCATCGCGCGTTAGCATGGATATGCGTGAGATGGCCTACGATCGAGCGGTTAGTCGGAGGCACTGAGCGTCCGCTTTATTACAACGGCGACTTCGACCGCCAGCAGATGCTTGCCGCCTTGGTGTCACGAACCGACATACTGGAGACAGTGCGAAAAGAACTAGGAACGGATGCACTGGACCAAGTGCAAAGCGCCATTCTCGAACGCAACGGTGAGATAAGCATTATTCGGAGCCCTGGCGCATCTTAAAAAGCGACCACTATAATTCAAATGCGCCACGTCCTTGAGGCACCCGTAACGCGCCGAAGCGAAAGCCGGCGTGTACTCCAAGCGTTCGGCAGCTTAACGTAGATCGAATGTCTTTGGTTGCGTCAATGCGAGAACTGAGGCTGAGCGACCGATTTATCGCAGCGAGGAAGGCCGACACGCTATCGCTGGTCTTCACCAAGACATCATGTATGGCGTCGTAGTCAAATTTGATCAAACTCGCCGCGCCGCTCAGTGCTTATTCTATTGCCTAATGGTTGCGGTGCAAAAGGGTATCAGCGGCGGGCTTTGCCACCGCATATCCCGTGAACCATTGGCTATTCAGCTCGGCTTCAAGGAGAAGATGTGATTGGATTGGGCCGATTGTTAGCGTGGAACTGCCAGTTCGTCGCGGCATGCTCAATGGAGTTCTACGCTTCCCGCGCATGGGCGCAGGCGGCCATTCTGGAGCGCCGTGATGCCCTCGTCAGTGGTCACGCGCCGCTCGCGTACTTTCTGCACAGTGGGGGGCCGGCTGCGCATCCCGTGTTGCGCCTGAACTGGGTGTTGACGGCCGTTTGCTGTCTTGTGTGCCTGATCATTGCTGCGATGTTAATCGTCGCCATATTCCGCCGGCGTAAGCATGCCGAGCCTCGAGCACTCGAGTCGCAGGACGGCCTCCGCTTCGTTTATTTTGGCAGCGCTGTCTCGACGCTTGCGTTGCTTGGCATCGCAGTCTACATGCTTGTTGTGCTAGCCGAGGTGGCCGATCCGCCGCACGAGCCTGCACTGACCGTGACCGTGACCGCTTACGATTGGTGGTGGAAGATTGATTACGGCGATGGAGCTGACCACTTCACTACCGCGAACGAACTACACATTCCTGTTGGTTTGCCCGTGTTGATCCAATTGAAAAGCGCTGACGTAATCCACGCGTTTTGGGTACCCGAGCTGTCTGGAAAGACGCAGGCGATCCCCGGCGTCGAAAACCGACAGTGGATTCAGGCAGACCATCCGGGCATCTTTCGCGGTCAATGCACACAGTATTGCGGCGTGCAGCATGCGCATATGGCGCTCGAAGTCCACGCGCAGCCTCGGGCCGACTTTGAGCGATGGGTGGTTGCACAAAAGACCTCTTTGCCAACGCCCGCCACGGTCCAAACCGTGCGCGGCGCGAAGCTTTTCGAGGAACGCTGCGCGGGCTGCCATATGGTGCGCGGCAGCCGTGCCGCAGGCGTGCAGGCGCCCGATCTCACGCATGTACAGTCACGCCGTCTGATCGCTGCGGGCACGCTCGTCAATACCCCGCAAAACCTGATGGACTGGATTGAAAATGTACAGGAAATTAAACCCGGCGCGCTCATGCCCGATATGAAATTTTCTCCCGCGGACGCTGGCGACATGTCGGCGTATCTAGCCACCCTCAGGTAAGGAACAAAGGATGTCCGCGACCCGTGATCGTAGCATTGAGAAACCCGGTCAGGTTGCCTTTCGGCGCGAGCCTGAGTTCGGCCGCGTACCGGAGGGATCGGAAGCGGAGAAGCGTCTGCGCGAGATTTGGGAAAGCAAGTCGGGCTGGCGCGGCTTTCTCACGACGGTCGATCACAAGAAGGTTGGGCTGCGCTACATCTTTACCGCTTTCATCTTTCTGATGATCGGCGGCGCCGAGGCACTGCTCATGCGTTTGCAGCTTGCACGTCCCAACGAGACGCTGCTAACGCCCGAGCAATACGCTCAGCTCTTCACGATGCACGGCGTGACGATGATCTTCCTTTACGCCTTGCCTGTGCTGAGCGGCTTTGCCAACTTTCTGTGGCCGCTCATGCTCGGCTCGCGAGACATGGCGTTCCCACGACTGAACGCACTGTCCTACTGGCTTTTTCTGTTCGCCGGCATCTTTTTGTATTGCAGTTTTCCATTTGGCGAAGCGCCAAACGCGGGGTGGTTCAACTACGTGCCGTTCTCGTCGCTCGAGTACAACCGCGGCCCCAACATTGATGTCTATTCGCTCGGCATGGTGCTGCTAGGCATCTCCACCTCGGTCGGGGCGGTAAATTTCGTTGTGACGCTGTTTCGCATGCGTGCGGTCGGCATGTCGGTCGATCGTCTACCGATCATCGTATGGGGCACGCTCACTATCTCGTTCGCCAATCTGCTGGCCATACCGGCAGTCAGTCTTGCTTTTTTCTTGCTTTGGATGGATCGCAACGTCGGAACGCACTTCTTTGACGTCGCAGCCGATGGCCGTCCGCTGCTCTGGCAACACTTATTCTGGATGTTCGCGCATCCCTGGGTATATGTTGTCGTGCTGCCCGCGATGGGAATCGTGTCTGATGCCTTGCCCACGTTCAGCAGGCGCCCACTCGTCGGCTATGCGGCTGTCGCCATGTCGACAGTCTGCACAATGATCATCGGGTTTGAAGTGTGGATCCACCACATGTTCGCGACGGGCGTCGCGCCGCTCGCGCTAGCTTTCTTTGGCGCGGCAAGCGTGCTTATTTCGATTCCGAGCGCAGTCGCCGTATTCGCCTGGATCGCGACGATCTGGACGGGACGCCCTGTGTTCACCGTGCCATTTCTCTATTTAGCGAGCTTCGTGCTGATGTTCGTGGTCGGCGGCGTATCCGGTGTCATGACTGCCGCAGTGCCGCTGGACTGGCAACTCAACGAAACCTATTTTGTGGTAGCGCACCTCCACTACGTTCTGTTGGGCATCAATGTTTTTCCGGTGTTGGGCGGCATCACCTACTGGTTTCCCAAGTTCACCGGCCGTCTGATGAACGAACGACTGGGCAAGCTCGCATTCTGGATCGTCTTCATCGGCTTCAATCTCGGCTTCTTTCCGATGCACATCTCCGGTTTGCTCGGCATGCCGCGACGCATCTATACGTATCCTGAGGGAATGGGTTGGGATACCTCCAATCTCATTACGACGATTGGGTCATTTCTTTTGGGATTCGGCGTGCTACTGTTTGCCGTCAATGCGCTGGTGTCGGCCCGTCGCGGCAGGAAGGCGCCACCCAATCCCTGGGATGCGCCCGGGCTTGAGTGGTCCGTTGCTTCGCCGCCACCACCATATAATTTCGCCGTTCTGCCGATCGTCGAATCACGTCATCCCATGTGGGAAGATCGGCTGCAACCGTCCGGACGGCGCTCGAGCCTTGAAGAAGGGTACTTATTGCATCACGGCCGTGAATCCCTCGGCGTTCATCCGTTCACCGGTAAGCCGGACGTCATTCTAAAAATGCCGGACGATGCATGGTCGCCTTTTTTCCTAGGTCTGTTTTCGGCACTTATGTTTCTCAGCGTGTTGCTGCACTCACCTGGGTTCGCCGCGATATCATTCGTCGCCTGCGGGGCAACATTGATTGCATGGATGTGGCCGCGTCGATCGCTTGGACAACGCGAGCCGCCGAACGCTCAACAGGTGATGCCCGCGCAAGAGGCTGCCCATGAAGACGTGCTCCCAGTGGGCAGTGCCGGAGAACATTCGGGCGGCTGGTGGGGCGTTCTTGCGTTGGTCCTGACCGAAGCGAGCCTTTTCGGCTATTTGATCTTCAGTTACTTTTACTCGCAGTCGCAGACACAGATGGCATGGCCACCAGAGGGCATGCCCAAGATCGGTATGGGTGGCCTGAGCACAGCCGTGCTCGTATTGAGCAGCATTTTTGCTTGGGCCTCTGAACGCATGCTCAGGAAAAGCCGTAAATGGATGGCATTTACGTGGATGCTTGTGGCCATTGCGCTCGGATGTCTTTTCGTCGGCATACAACTGAAAGAATGGCACGATCATCCCTACGGCATCACCGCGCATCTCTACGGCTCTCTGTATTACACGATCACCGGCTTTCATCTGGCGCACGTTTTAGTCGGCCTGGTCATCCTCTGCTTACTGGCACTCTGGATAGCGCTGGGCTATTTTGACGCCGAGCGCAACGCGCCAATGCGCATCGGCGGACTTTATTGGCACTTCGTTGATGTGGTGTGGCTGTTTATCTTCACATCACTCTACGTGACGCCGTTCTGGCTAGAGGTTCATTGATCGTGCAGAATGCCGTCACTCGAGACGAACGCCTGACCGTGGCACAGAAACGCCGCCTTGGCGTTTATGCCGGCGCGGGATTCTTTTTATCGCCGGGCGCCTGGCTGCTGCAGGTGATTGTTTCGGAAACGGTATCCGCGCAGACCTGCGACGCCACGACGCCACTGAATTCGCCTGGCGTGGCGCACCTGCATGTTTGGCTTTACACAACGTCGATCGTGGCGCTGGCCGTTGCGGTGCTGTGTGCCGTACTGGCGATTTATGGGTTCGTCTTCCTACAAAAGCGACACGCCCCCAATGAGGATCGAAATCACGGCGGTGAGTCTCGTGAGCCACCGCCTCCCGAGAAAGAGGAAATTAGCCGCAAGCGTTTTATCGCACTGTGCAGCACGCTGGTCGGCTGCGGGTTCGTAGTCGCAGTCCTTTTCACGATACTTGCAGACGTATTCATCGTCTCCTGCAGTCAATGGCACTGATATGAACGCGCCGAGACGCTTGCAAGCCCGCGTTACAGCCCTGCTTTCCGCCGTGCTGCTCGCCATAAGCGGATGCAGTAATAGTGTCGATGACCACCTACCCGCCGACATTGACACCCGCTCGCCCATAACGAGTGACCCGATGCTCGTGGCACGAGGCGAATATCTTGCAAAGGCGGGCGACTGCGCGGCCTGTCACGATGCGGCGGACCATATGTCGCTCGGTGGCGGCATGCCGATCAATTCACCATTCGGGCCAATTTATGGCAGTAACATCACGCCGGAGCCGGTGTTCGGCATCGGCTGTTACACGCTCAAGCAGTTCTCGGACGCGATTCGTTATGGCAAGCGTCGCGACGGCAAGCGCTTGTATCCGGCGATGCCTTACCCGTCGCTCGCCAACATGTCCGACGATGATGTGACCGCGCTTTACGCATACCTCATGCACGGGGTCAAACCTGCGGCGAAGCGCGCACCGGAAACCCGACTGCCGTTTCCGTTCAATCAACGTTGGGGAATGCTAATTTGGTCGCTTGTGTTTGGAAATCGCAAGCAGTACGAGCCTGATCCGCAGCGCAGCGCCGAATGGAACCGCGGCGCTTATCTTGTGCAAGGGCTTGGTCACTGCGGCGCCTGTCATACGCCGCGCGGTCCGGCTTATAACGAGTTGGGCTATAGCGAGAAGTCGCCCCGCTATCTCACGGGTGGCGTCAACGACAATTGGTTCGCACCCAACCTCACGGGCGATCCGGGAAGCGGACTTGGCCGGTGGTCGAAGCAGGACATCTCGAATTTTCTCCGTACTGGTCATGGCGGGGGCGCGATCGCATTCGGCGCGATGTCCCCGGTCGTAGAGGACAGCACCCAATACATGACCGACGCGGACCTTCGTGCCATCGCGACTTACCTCAAATCTCTGCCGGCAGAAAACCTCTACGGCGGCTTCAGCGATGATGCTCACGCGCGAGTTCAGACAGCGCGCAGCCTTGGAACCGGCGAGGTTGAACGTCAAGGCGCCGGTATCTACCTGTCGTTTTGCGCGCGTTGCCACGAGGCAAATGGACGCGGACAGCCAGACAAGATCGCAGCGCTGGCAGCCAATCCGATGGTGATATCGGCCGATCCAACGTCGGTCATGCGTATCGTCATTGAAGGGAGCAGGAGCCCGACGACCGAGATTGGTCCGGCGCCGCAAAAGATGCCGGGCTTCCAAGAACAGCTCACGTCAACGCAGATTGCGCAAGTGATTAGTTTCATTCGGGGCGCATGGGGCAATCATGCAAGCCCCGTGTCCGACAGGCAGGTCGAACGGCTGCGCTCCAAGATTCACAAGTAGGGTGCGCAGCCGTTTTTACAAGCGCCAAATGGAGTGCTCACAGCATGCGTACGGGAATCGATTTGGCGGCGGGTACCTTATTTTCCTTGGCATAGTGCCACAGCGGTAGAAGCACGTTGCATTCAGGGTAATATCCGCCGAAGCATCCCTCTAGAATTTCGTACGTTTTTACTTGTAGATCTTCCAGACGCCTGTCGATCCCATCATTCGTCACCGTTTGGAGAGTGATCAACTGACCTTCTTGCAGATGCCGCTTTTCAATGTCGGCCCGGTTCATAAGAAAGACCATGCGGCTGCCTTTGACGCCGCGAAACCGATCGTCCATGTTGTATATGCTCGTATTAAACTTTTGCTGCGTCAGGATCTTGGCAACCGCTTTGAACGAGCCTCAACCGTCGGATGCGAAGGGGTAGGACGGGCTTTTCGTATCACCGTTCACGGCACGCTCCTTGGGGCATATCACGCCGAACTGTAGCAAAGATTACTCTGCCACGACGCTGCGTCCCTTGCTCTGCGTAGAACGTCTTGCGCCGAGACGTTTTGGGGGAGACGCTGCTATTGGACGACAAAAGGTCTTCTCGTTATCGTGGTCTCGCCTCGTCTGCGAAGGCTTACGACTTAAAACGCGACTCCGGACGACCTTGGAGCGCGTCAAAGGCACAGGTATGGCGCATCCCGGTGGTCACTTCCGCGAAGCCTTCTCGACGCTGCGTGCAACCTAGCGCGCAAACCGTCAGCCGCGATGCCGAGGAACGCGGGATGCTGCAAGAAGCCGGATCTTGCACCTTTCGGAGCCGCCATGGGAATCCAACTGAAGCCTCTTGGTCAACAGACGATTGTTCTCACCGGCGCGACAAGTGGAATCGGCCTAGCCACGGCGCGCCGCGCCGCAAAGGCCGGCGCGCGCCTCATGCTGATCGCCCGCGACGAAACCGCGCTCACTGTACTTGCCGATGAACTGACGCGCGACGGTGCGCCCGCGATTGCGTTTACGTCTGCGGACGTCGCCGACGAAAGCCAGCTTCAGGCCGCCGCTGATGCCGCCATCGACCGGTTCGGCGGCTTCGATACGTGGATAAACAACGCGGGCGTCTCGGTCTACGGGCGCATCACCGAGGTATCGCTCGAAGACCAGCGCAAACTTTTCGAGACGAACTACTGGGGTGTCGTCAACGGCTCGCGCGTGGCCGTAAAGCACTTGCGCGAACGCGGCGGCACGCTCATCAATCTGGGCAGCGAACTATCAGACGTCGCCGTGCCGCTACAAGGTCCTTATGTCGCGTCAAAGCATGCGGTAAAGGGCTTCACGGACTCGTTGCGCATCGAATTAAAGAATGAAAAGGCGCCAATTTCGGTAACGCTCATCAAGCCGGCGGGCATCGACACGCTTTTCGTGGAGCATGCGAAAAATTACCTCCACGAAGAGCCGAAGCTTCCGCCGCCGGTCTACGCGCCCGAGGTCGTCGCGAAGGCGATCCTTCACGCGGCCGTGCATCCAGAGCGCGATATTTATGTCGGCGGCGCGTCGCGCGCAATGGCAGCCTTTGGTCACCGCGCACCGCGTCTCTATGACGCGATCACAAGCGTGCTCGGCGTGAAGGCGCAGTTGAAGGGCGAACCGAAACAAAGCGGCGACGCGTTGTACGAAGGCGGCGGAGACTTGCGGGAACGCTCGGGCAAGAACGGCCGTGTGCGCGAATTCAGCCTGTACACCGATGCGCGGCTGCAGCCGATGGGCGCGCGGGCTGCGCTGACCGGAGCGGCTGCCGTGCTGCTCGTGATGATGGCGCACCGCTACATGCGCCAGACGCGCGACGCCTATTGACCAATCAGGAGCGAGATCATGCACCGACTGAGCCGCAGTGTCGCCGCCGCAAGCTTCGCATTCGCATTCGTCGCGCAGTCCGCGCTCGCGCAGGATCAATCGAGCGATGCCGCCGCCAGAGCGCGCGGTGGTGCGCGGCTGCAACTGGTCGCGCAATTCGAACATCAGGTCACTGGCGTAACGGTGTCGCCAACGGGCCGCATCTTCGTCAACTTCCCGCGCTGGACCGAGGACGCGCCCATTTCGGTCGCGGAACTGGGCGCGAGCGGCGACTTGCGGCCGTTCCCGGATGCCGAATGGAACGCGTGGCGTAACGCGCGCCGTGACGAGATTTCGCCTATGGATCATTGGGTCTGCGTGCAGTCGGTCGTAGCGGACAAGCAGGGCAATCTCTGGGTGCTGGACCCCGGCGCACCGGCGCAGTCGCTTCTCGTGCCGGGTGCGCCGAAGCTCGCGCAGATCGATCTGGCGACCGATCAGATTGCGCATGTGTTCCACTTCGATGAAACCATCGCACCGCAGGGCAGCTATCTAAACGACGTCCGGCTGAGTCCGGATGGCCGTTTCGTCTACATCACCGATTCCGGGGTGCGCGGCGCGATCGTCGTAATCGACCGGACGAACGGCATCGCGCGGCGGGTGCTGGACGGTGATCCGAGCACGCAAGTCGACAAGACCGTGACGGTAAGCGTGGACGGCAAGCCGCTGCGTCAGACCGATGGGCGCGGCGTGAACTTCTCCGCCGACGGCATCGCGCTCACGCCCGACGGACGCTATCTTTACTGGCACGCAGTAAAGGGCAAAACGCTGTATCGCATCGCCACTGACGCCCTGCAGAATCCGCAGTTGAGCGCCGAGCAAGTGTCGTCGCGCGTGGAGATTGTGGGCATCGACGGTCCCGCCGACGGTCTGCTTTTCGATCAGCGTGGGCGGCTGTACGTGTCGGGAGTCGAGCAACACGCCGTGCGCATACGTGAAGGCGAGCGGTTCTTCACGCTGCTGCGCGATCCGCAATTGCGCTGGCCCGATACGTTTTCGGAAGGCCCGGACGGCACCGTGTACGTGACGGATTCACGCATCCCCGATATGAGCTGGTTCAAGCCGAATGATCCGATCGCATTGCCGACATCGCTATATGCAATTCGGCGGTGGTGATCTTTCCTCGCATTGGGCAGTGGCGGCGTCATCGGGATGCGCTCTCGTCAATGGCGATGGCAGCGGTAAGCCGCTTCGCATTTAGGCGGCGATGCTTTTGAAGGGGATTGAAGCGCAGTAAAAGGCGGGCAAGAAGAACGGGGCAGGTGTAGAAGCCGAGTCGAGCGGCTGAGACCTGCCAATTACGACAGTGAAATAAATATGTAAACGAACAATAAACTTGATCTTGACCTCTTCCTCGCTCAACGGCCGCCTTGCACGTATTGGACGCCTGCGTCGTTCGTCGGCATAACAAGTGCTGAGACTACCGCGACAAACTTGGCGGACTGCGTCAATGACATTTCAGCTGAAAGACGTGCTCGAGACGGCCGGACCCACGGCGAGCCTCGTGTTTGCCTCCTGGATTTTCCTACAGCTTTTGGGTCAGGAATTCGTAAGCGCCTTTGACCGGTACCGAACGCTAGTCACCGAATACCGTGCGATTGAAACCAGCAATGACCGGCGGCGGCACATCGCCGAACAGATACCGCTTTACAAGCGCCGCTGCGAGCAGATGCAACGGGCGACCGTCATCGGCGCCATCGCGGCGATGATGCTGATCTTCACATTGCTTTCCGGAACAATCGTGACCATTATCGGCCACGACTGGCCGCCTTTGAAGTATCTAGGCGCGGCGTCTACGGTAGCCGGGCTTTCGCTCTTGCTATGGGCTGCCTCGTACCTGATCCTTGAGAACCGGTGCGTGGTAGACGTGCTGCACAGCGAAGTCAAAGATCTTCCCGATGTTGCACGCAAAGCCACCGTACAGCCAGATGAGTAATTCCCAGTCAGTGACTCCTTGACAGATGGATCCGGAAGAATATTGACTGCGTCGCTCGGGTTCGCTATTGCGGAAATCTATAATCGTCGGCGAATGGCGCGACGGCGGCCGGCTTCTACCCTTGGAGTACGTCCGATAATATTTGCCAGACAGCTGCGAGCATCCGCACGCCCTTCCGGGCGCACTTCGAAACAGTTTCGGGCTGGCATCCCGAGCAAGAACGCAAGCGAGGTTAGGCTGACGTTGTTTAGCGGGCGGTGCACAGGTGTGCATTTACGTTCACTGGCGGCTCGTCGTCCTTGAAAGGTCCACGAGGTACAAACTCGTCGACGACGCCGGGCTGAAATATCAGGCAGAAGGTTGAGCCACCATACTGGAAGTAGCCTAGCTCATCGCCCTTCTTCACACGTCGCCCTTCAAGCGCCACGATGTTGCAAGACGACACTTCGGCCATGCCAACGAAAACACACGCAACCTGACCGATCTCGCGCCTATCTGCTTCAATGACGATCACCGCCCGCGCCGCGACCGCAGTAATGTAGCCTTGCGAGTCATTTAGGCTGCTAGGTTCTTCACCTTCCGATTCGGCATCTGAATAGTAGGTCCCGTCCACCAGATAAGCTTTCACGATTCTTCCGCTAACGGGCGCGTGCCAGCGATGATAGTAAAACGCGCTCAAGAACGCTTGGTAAATTGAACCGCCCTCAAAACGTCGTGCAAGCTCCCGCTCCTTCGCACTGAAAATCTCGGCCAATGAGTATGGCTGTGACTTGATCCAAAACGAGTCGCGAAGCTTTACATCATGTTGAATGTGGTAAGGAGATGCCTCGCAAGCACTGACAATGACGCGATCATCGTTCGGCTGGGCAACCGGGCGCACACCCGATTTGAACTCGCGCGTGAAGAAGTGATTCCATGACGCGAAGCCCCGGAAGGGCTTGTTCGGGTCGCAGATGAACTGCGACAGTCCAATCTTTTGGTCAGCGGCAGGACTGAACCAGCCGTTGGACGGGTCTTCGTTAAGGTGCGTGCGAGAGTACGGTCCAGACAAAAATCCGGACCACACGTTTAACACCCGTTTCAGATGCGCGTTGAATGCCGGATCTCGAAAGAGCGCATAGCCGGAGGGCATAACCATTGGCCAGTCGAACAAGGCGTTCACGGGACAATGGATTAGACTCGACTCACTGAATGGCGGCGCGTAGTGCAGCATCGCATCAAGTAGGACGATCAATTCTTCGATCGACGAGTAGCCAAGTTGATAACCGATCTCCAAGGCCTGCTCGATCGCACGCGTCAGATCCATTCGCACGACGGCATCATTACGGATGAATGACGCGAGGTCAGCCACAGATCCGTTCAACGGAGCCACGCTCTCGCGCGCCTGTGCGGCTGCGGCGAACTCCAACCGGAAACGCACAACGCTGTCCTCGTCGCGCGGTAGCCAGTTACCCAACCGTCGGCGTTCGTTACTCTGTGTGTTTTGTGAATTCTTCAAATTTCGCTCCATTCGTTTAGACAGCCCTCGCAAGCACACGCAGATGGCGCTTATCTGTGTCTGTTCAGTCCCTTTTGGTACAATTTTTGCTTGCCCTGTCCGAACCTGTTCGGCTATTTTAGCGATGCTATGCGCAACGGAAAACGCCCCAAGCTAGTTCTCTACCCGTTCAAACCTGTCGCACCCACGCCCGGCTTAACCGAAAACGACTTCGCTGTTTATGCGTCCTATCGCGGCACTCGCGCAAGCGGCTTTCACGGTACGTTAAAGGTGGTGCGCAAGACGGATTCAAAGCTGCTATATCCATTTGACGGCGCTTCGCCGATTGGCCCTTACGCGGGGCCGGACGAGGCACTCGCAGCTGCCCAGCAACTTGGTCAAAAGATCGTCGATGGCGATATTGCAAACCCCGAGCTATAACGGTCCCGACGCCTCTATGAAAGCGGCTCCGAGCGAATCTCAGTTTCAGCTGACCCGACATGGAGTCGAGTTCGCGATACTCAAAGATGGTCGGCGCGTTGAGTGCGTGATCTTGTTAGAAGCGTTGCAGCAGTGCTTCTGGCTTGACTTACCAGCTCACGATGAACGCATACGCCAGTGCTTTGTAGACGGATATGCGCGCATCCGCGCGGTGGCGGAACGAAAGTCTCTGGTTGTCAGCTCCGACATGATTCGCCTGACGCCGACGGACTTTCTTAGAAGATGAGGTGATCGTCGCGGCGGCCACTTAGGCGCAGCCGAAGATGTTTTCGCCCTTCTTGCGTTCGCAAGCAATCTACATCGCATCCGGAGTTCCCGGGCACAGAGTGACGCAACCTCCGCGGAAAGTATTGGCGCCGTTCGTTGTGTTACCTTTTGTATGTTAATAAGCAAATCCTTACACAGATGTCGTCTTCTAGCCCTTGTGTGCGTCGCTGGACAAGTCGTCTCGTGGTACGCTGCGAAAGCCGCTTGCGAGTGCTGGTAGTGGACGATAATGCGAACGCCGCCGACGCATTTACCGCGTACTTCGGCCTGTTTAGCACGAACTCCAAGGCTGCCTATGGTGGCGCGAGTGCTATCAGCACAGCGTTGGAATGGGTGCCGAACGTGGTTTTCCTTGACATATCCATGCCCGAAGTAGACGGGTTTGCAGTGGCGAGACGATTTAGAACCGAACCTTTGCTCAAAGACGTCATAATTGTCGCTTTAACTGCGCACGACGAGGCCTTCGTTCAGCAGCAGGCTCCGGCAGGCGACTTTGACGGCTATTGTCAGAAAGGGAACCCCGCGGCTGCGTTAGTCACATTGCTTGAACAGCTCACCGATGAAGCTTGAAAAGCGTACGCCTGCGAGGGGCGAGGTGTCGCGCCCGTTGCCGTCCTGGACTAACGGATCACTCCCGTCGTCGGTGTGAAGCAAGGTCACCAAGCAACGAAAACAGCCTGCTAACGTCTAGCGGCTTGACAAAGTGGTAGTCGAAGCCTGCTGCCAGCGCGTATTCTTTATCTTGCTGAAGGCCGTATCCAGTCACCGCGACGAGAATTGCACCAGATGTTGACTGCCGCTTCTTGAGTAGCGATGCCAGCTGATATCCGTCCATATCAGGCAAACCAATGTCTAAAAGACAAATGTCCGGGCTCCATTGTTCAGTCTCCGTTAGAGCTGCATGGCCGTTCGCCGCGACCCGCACCTCATTGCCGAGTGAATCCATCAGCATCGCGAGCGTCTCCGAGGCGTCCAAATTGTCGTCGACGACCAGCACGCGTAGTCGGGTAAGTGACGGTGTAGTTGACGGCTCTCGCGTTTGCTGGTTTCCTAAAGCGCCGGACGTCTCGACGTGCTCAAGGCACATGACAAATCGGCTGCCCTTGCCGGGCCCCGAGCTGTAAGCTCGGACGCTTCCCCCGTGAAGTTGCATCAAGCTTCTAACTAGTGCGAGACCGATCCCAAGGCCGCCTTGCGAGCGATCGGAACTGCGTTCGCCTTGGGCGAATAGGTCGAATGCCCGAGCCGCCACCTCGGGCGTCATTCCGATCCCGTTGTCAGCGACAGTGATCTTAACGAACTCGCGTTCCGCTGCGACAGTAAAGTCGATAGTGCCGTTGTTCGGCGTGAACTTGGCAGCATTGTTGAGCAGGTTAACGAATACCTGTGTCAGTCGCTTTTCATCGGCCCGCACTAATACCGCGGTCGAGGAAGTACGCAGCGACAGACGATGCTTCTTTCGCTCGACAAGCGGCCTGACTTGCTCAATCGCATCGGCGGCTACCCGATTGGCATCGAGCACCTCCATGTTGAGTTTGATCAGCCCTTGCGTCACTCGCGAAACGTCAAGAAGGTCATCAATAAGTCCGGTCATGTGCTTTACCTGTCGAGAGATGATTTCACATGACTTGCTGACCCGTTGTGCGTCGTTGGGTGCCACTCGCATCAGCTCGGCTGCACTTGCGATTGGAGAAAGAGGGTTGCGCAGCTCGTGAGACAACATTGCCAGAAACTCGTCCTTGCGCTTGTCCGCCAACCGCAGTTCCTCTTCAGCGTTGATTCGATCGGTGATGTCTAGCTGGGCGACAACTGCACCTACGATTCCACCGTGATCGTCTGTGATCGGCGCGCCTGTGCTCAGAAGCGTATGACGATCTGGTGGTTCATCGAAGCTTTCAATAGAAACGATGTCCCGTGAAGCGTCCTCGCCACGCAGAATGCGTGCTGTCGTCCACTCGTTAGCGGCAAGGGGTTGGCCGTGCCGGTCGGAGTGATCTGCCCAATACCCGTTCCACTTCTTGAAATCACCGATTTGCACCGGGCGGGGATGGTTTTCTCCCCACAAGCGAACGAAGGAACGGTTGACCCGTTCAATAGCGCCGACTTTGTCGCTAACGACGATGCCGACTGGAACGGCCTCTAAAACTGCATCGAGGCGACGCGTAGCGTCGAGGGCCTTACGCGCGGCGGCGTGCGCGTTTCGCTCGCTCGCAAGTAGCCGCTCCTCGCTCGTGCGCTGCTCAGTGATATCGGAAAAAAGGACACCGACTTGGCGCGGTGTTGAGACGTCAGGACGGAAGGCGTAAATATCGAACCAACGCCCGAGCTTCGTTGCCTCTCTGCGTGCATGCACGGGGTGGCCATTGATTGCCACCGCACCATAGATGTCGAAGAAATGGCGATCGTGACCTGGAATGAGCTGCGAGACACGCCTTCCAACGACGTCTCCGAGGCCGGTGTGCGCCTCGAATGCGGCATTTGCCATCACAAAACTGTAGTCGGTTGCTTTTCCGTTCTCGTCGAACGACAGTTCGATCACGCAGAAAGCTTGGTTGATCGCGTCAAACAAGCTGCGAAATCGCTGTTCACTTGCTGCGAGGGACTGCCGGGTCAGGTGCGCCGTTGTAACATCGGTTGTGGTGTGAGAAACACACAATAAGCGCCCCGTAGCATCGAAGATCGGTGTATTGACGGCGCTCCAAAACCGTTCCTCGTAACGGGTGGTTCCGTCATCACTAGCTATCCAGAGGGGAAAGCGCTGGAGCGGCATCGCCTGTGCTTCGCCGGTCTCGATCGCTCGCGCAATGGACGTTCGCAGCGCTTCGACGCCAGTATCGTTCGGATCAGATGTATTGTTCGAGAAGACATCGAAAAGGCTTTTTCCGACCATGTCTTCGCGACGAAGCGTAGAGACCTTTAGGAAGGCGTCATTGACCGCCATAATGATTGCGTCTGGCGAAGGAGAAAGCAGGTAACCGCCCGTTGGGGCGGTATTGAAGATTTCTTCGAAGATTAAACCAGAGGCCATGTGCGCGGTTGCGCCTGGATACGGCGCTTCGTTGTCTAATGAAAGAACGTGATGGCGCAACATCCGTGCCGGTTTATGCGCTTCGCTCAGCCGACAAGTTAGCAATAGTCACCGTGCCCGCGTCGAGACGGTGGGGATATGGCACCCGGACTGTGAGGAGGGGCTTTCATACAGAAGGAGTAGGCATGCTTACCGCGGAGATTCTCGGGATTTTGGCCGTAGTCCTTTCCGTTGCTGCGCTGGCGGACGAGCGTGAGAAACCCCGAACCGTGGCGACGGTCGTTGGCAAGCCGACGAGCAACGAGCCTTTGCCTTCACAAGATAACGGTACCGATGTGTCGACGTATTTGCACTCGGGTGGTCGATATCCATCTAACTCTGCGACTGGACCAAGCATAAAGAACGACGTCTCCGGATCGGGGCAAGAACGACACTCGCCACCAAATCAGCCTGCTTCGCCAGGCAGCGGAATGAAGAAACCATATTAAAAAAGTTGGGGGCGGGATAGGAATTCTTTTGCGATCGGATCGCAATGATGACCAGTTATAACGTTTCCCTTCGCATCACCATTGATGTCGACTTGACGGTAACTCCGCAACCCATGCCTATTCGAAGCCGGTCGAGCCGCTCGACATGACCGCTGCGTTTCTCCGAATACAAAACTGAAGAAAGGCCCTTTTAATGGCGCTCTCGGCCCTACATAGGCATCATAACGGGGCCAATGTCCACCCTGAACAGCCAGCCCCGGTCGAGTGAGTGCATGCCGGCAACCCTGCCATGGACAGTCAGTAGACGGATGACCTCCTGCAAGCTATTGTTTGGGCGAGGCATGCGGCCACCTTGTTGCAGACCGTGACGGTGGTGACACCGGCGGTGGATGGCCCACGATGCATAGCCGTATCGGTTGGTGATCCGATGAATGTCGTTCTGCGTGAACTGATGGACATCAAAGCTTTTTCAGTGGAGGACAACGGACTCAAAACCCAAGTTTCGGTTTCACGGTCGAAGACGGCTTTGATACGACTATATTTGAAACAATCTTGTTGTGTATGGCACCGGTATTGGTCCGCGAACTCCCAGACGGCACAGCCTCGGTCGCTATGCTTCGCGCGATCGTCGCCGCGTCGTCGGGGGAGTTCGACTCGCTTGTCGGCCGCGTATTTATTGAGTGAGCCGGCCCTTCGTCGAACGGCGCTGAAGCGGCCAACGGCGAAGAGGACAGGTTAAGGCGCGGCAAGGCCGACGTTTAACTATATGGCGGTTCAAGACAACTTTTCGTTCACGGATCGTGCTCTCGTCTCAGCAAGCCGACGCGCAATGTCCGCAGCCGCGCCAAAGTCGTCGCTAAGATGCCTCCGAGCACTTTCTTCGTCGGCGGCAAGTTTTAGGTAAGCGGCGGCGAGTTTTCGCAGCTCGTCCTCTGACGCGTCCTCGATTCCGATCAGCTGGTTATTCGCTGACCGGTGTGACGCTAGTAGCTCGTTAAGTTTCAGATGGACGGCCACGCTATCTTTATTGGCGCTTTGCTGAATCAGGAACACCATCAGGAACGTTACGATGGTTGTACCCGTATTGATCACCAACTGCCAATTTTCTGAGAAGTGGAACACAGGTCCTGAGACAAGCCACGCGATCACCGAGATGACCGCGAGTCCAAAAGCGAGGGGCGATCCGGCCCAACGCGTAACAGCACTTGCAAAATTATCGAAAGCGCGAGCGATAGGGTGCCGATTAGCGTATGCCGGCGTGGACGTCGTTGGTACGGTATCCATCGGTTCGGCTTCGACGAATTGGTCGTCTGTTTTCATGGCGGTTATGGGTGGTGATCTCCGCGATAATTTAAACTGTCCAGCTTTCGACCATCCTACAAACGAGTGGGTTAGACGTTCCCCGGTGGCAGGAGTCGAAAAGTTTCTCGACGAGCGCCTATGGAATAATCGGGCATTGACTCTTGGATAGCTGCTATGAATCTCAGGACGCGCAACAATGTCCATGTTGGTGGAGCGGGACCTGTCACGCTCGTTTTCGCACATGGCTTCGGCTGCGACCAAAACATGTGGCGCACCTTCGCGCGGACGTTCGGGGAGAATTATCAAACGATCATGTTTGACTTGGTCGGCAGCGGGAGGTCAGACTTGTCTGCTTATGACCGCAACAAGTATGGTTCGCTTCGCGGATATGCCGACGACGTGCTTGAGATCGTCGATCAGTTTGCGAGCGGCCCAACGGTGTTTGTTGGGCACTCTGTTAGCGCGACGATTGGCATGCTCGCGGCCATTCAATCACCGGAGAAATTTGCGGCGAACATCATGATTGGCCCGTCTCCCTGTTTCATCAATGACGGCGAGTACGTTGGCGGGTTTGAGCGGGACGATATCGAAGAGATGCTCGAAACCTTGGAGAACAATTATCTTGGTTGGGCAGGGTCAATGGCACCGGCCATCATGGGCGCTCCCGAGCGACCTGAGCTCGGAGAAGAACTGGTGAACAGTTTCTGCCGAACGGATCCGGACATCGCTGCCCACTTTGCGCGGGTCACATTTCTTGCAGACCATCGGCGTGAGCTGAGCAGTGTCACTACTCCGACGCTGATCATTCAATCCAACGACGATTTGCTTGCCCCGGTTGCGGTCGGTGAATACATGCACAAAACCATTGTCGGCAGCACGCTTGCCGTCGTCGACAATGTGGGACACTGTCCGCATTTGAGCGCGCCCGAGCCGAGCGGGGCGGCAACCCAAGCGTTTTTGCGCGGGTTAGGCCTCTGAAGATGGGACCCACTCCTCGGCCGCCTGGCTCACTGAGCGACGCTTTCGAGCACGCGTCGTGCGGTCTCATCACCGCAGCGACTGACGGGACCATCGTGCGTGTGAATGCCACATTCTGTCGTTGGTTGGGTCTTGAAGCCTCGGATTTGGTCAATCGTCGGCGCGTGCAGGATCTTCTGACGATGGGCGGCAAAGTTTTTCACCAGACTCACTGGGCGCCGCTACTGCAGATGCAAGGGTCCGTCGCAGAAGTCAAACTTGAATTTCGTCATCGCGATGGACACAAAGTGCCGATGCTGATCAACGCATCGCGCAGGACACTTGAGAATCAGCATATCGACGATCTGGCCTGCATGGTCGTGCATGACCGTCATAAATATGAACGCGAGCTTCTGCGCGCTCGCAGGCAGGCCGAGGACGCTCTTGAAGCAAAAAGTAGGGCAGAACATGCCCTGCTCCTGGCTAATCGCCACAAGGACGAGTTCTTGGCTACGCTTGCTCATGAACTGCGTAATTCATTGGCACCGGTTCATGCGGCTGTAAGGCTGCTCGCCACTAATACGGTCTCTGCGCAACAAGCCGAATGGTGCCGCGGCGTTCTGGACCGCCAGGTCACGCAGCTCGCTAGGCTTGTCGATGACCTTCTGGATATTTCTCGTGTTGCGGAGGGCAAGCTTGACTTGCGCCTGGAGCGCGTCGATATTGCTGCGGCAGTTCATGGTGCGGTCGAAGCCGCAAGTGAGCTCATTCGAGCGAAGTCCCACCAACTCACGACGAAACTTCCGAGCTCATCGGTATATGTCGAAGCAGACCCGACCCGACTCACTCAGATCATCCTGAACCTCCTTAACAACGCTGCGAAATACACGCCGGCTGGAGGAAGGATCGAAGTCGAAGCGTGGCGTGATGATGGCGAAATAGCGGTCACCGTACGAGATTCGGGCATCGGCATCGCGTCCGAGAGCCTCTCGACGGTGTTTAGCATGTTTTCACAGCTGCCATCAGCCCGCTCACATGCACAAGGCGGCCTTGGTATCGGGTTGTCTCTTGTGCGAGCGTTGACTGAACAACAAGGTGGAAGGGTGACGGCGGCAAGCGCGGGCGTGGGGCTAGGCAGCGAATTCACGATCTTCTTGCCGCTCGCTCCGGTTCAATCCAACGAGCAGGACGGCGAAGAGTGGCAACCGCCCACCGACCGAAAACAGCGCCGCGTTTTGATCGTCGATGACAGTGAAGACGCAGCGGTTAGCCTTTCAATGCTGCTTGAAACCGATGGACACGTGACCGCAACTGTAAGTAGCGGCCAGGCCGCTTTGCGGTCAGTGTCCGACTTTCGAGCCGATGTTCTGCTCATCGATATTGGCCTGCCGGACATATCCGGCTATGAAGTCGCCCGAAAACTACGGCTCGAGTTTCCGAGCGAAACCCTCTTGCTTATCGCGCTTACCGGCTGGAGCCAGGAAGCGGACCGTCAGGCGGCATTCGATGCAGGCTTTGACCATCATTTGGCGAAACCAGTCGATTACGATCGTCTACTCGCGCTGCTGGCGTAAATCGGGACTGTCTGTTGCTTAGAAGAAGTGAGCCGCGCACTCCACCGTAATAGCAGGAAGTATCACATGCCGAAAATCTTGCTCGTCGACGATGAACTGGCGATAGTTGAAGTGCTCTCGATGATACTCGATGACGCCAAATATGAAACGAGAGTCGCGCTTAATGGAATTGCCGCCCTTAAAATCGTCGACGGCTGGCTGCCAGACGTCATCATTTCTGACTGGCAAATGCCGAAGATGAACGGCGAGGAGTTGCTCAATCATCTTAAATCCGACGACCGACTTCGCCATATTCCCGTGATCGCAATAAGCGCGACACCTCCTGTCTTGGAATTGCGATTGGTTGCCTTGCTACAAAAACCGTTTGCCGTGGAAAAGTTACTGCGCTTGATTTCAAAGACAGTCGGTTAAAGAAGTTGCGGTTCGTCTGCGCCTGCAATGTTTCAGGAACGGCAATTACGAATCGGAGTTCGCAGGAAACCCGCTTGGACGCAGTGAAGAACACCCCAAGTGCCTTGAAGGGCGGTTGTTGGCCAACAACATCACAGGGGAATGCCCGTTTGTCATAGCCTCTTGGAAACCCCCCTCGACGAAGGCATTTCCGCGCTGCTCGATTGAACTGCTACTGCGATGGAACGCGGCCCCGGGACGGGTTATAGCGTCTTATTCGCGTTGCTCCTTTTGTTGCTCAATTGCTTCGAGAACGGCATACGGATTGGTCGCCGCCAGCAGGGTTTTCCGCATGTTGGTCCTGCCGGTCACGTACGTGAGGAAGATCGCGTCGAAGCTCCTTGAGCAACATGATGATCTTGGTGGTTTTCTGCTCAGCCAGCAGATTGATCTGGAGTTCGAGATGCGCGCGATCTTCCTCGACACGCGCAAACCGATTTTGCCGAATAAGCACCGCCGTCGTGATCAGGACACCGATGAAAGTGCCAATGCCCTGTAACAAAGAAAACGGCGGTTCGTCGAAGTAGCGATAGCCGAGGTGATGCAAAAAGACGTCACCGACAATCCATGCCACGCTCGCACATAGGAAAGTCAGTAAGAACCGTGGTTCGCCAAAGAACACGCTGACTCGCTCAATCACTCTTTGGAGCAAGTGTGCTTCGCATCCTCGCGCTGCGCAAACTGCGACACCTTCTCCAGATTCTCGTAAATCACTTCAGGCATGCTCGTGGCGGTGCTGTTGTCGGCCCGTGGATCTGGGTCATGTCAGCGCTGGAGTGTCGGTGGAAGTAGCCAAGTCAGAAGGGGGTTCCTTCACCTCCAACATAACGCAATGGACGGGACAACGTGTTGCCCCAGCATCGACATCAAATAACCCCCGCGAGGCTGAAGGCGGCGTTCATCCGCTATGTGAGATCGAGATTGCTCTCGAATTCATGTCGAGGGTTCCGTTGTTCACGGCAATCTCCATTCTTTATCTAACGCATTCTGAATGCCTTCGGTTGGACGCACGGCACGGCGTTTGCGGCCTTCGTAGGCCTGCACAAAATTTAATAAACATTAGGAGGCAATCATGAAACTGCTTACAACCAGCGATGGGCTACCACGCTTGTCTTGGGGGGCCGTCATTGCGGGCGTCATCCTTTCAATGATCGTTTATTTGATCATGAGCGTCTTAGGCGCGGCGGTCGGCGCCTCGCTCCTTTCGCCGATGTCTAAGCCCGATGCCTTGCACGGCTTTGGATTTGGCTCTGGGGTGTGGGTAATTGTCACCACCGTCATTGCGGTTTTCGTCGGTTCTTATTATGCGGGGCGCTGCGCACCGGTGCTTGGCTGGCTGCATGGCCTGCTCTCGTGGGCAGTCATGACACTCCTGGTCGTCTACGGCATGACTTCGCTCATCTCTGGAGCCGTCAGTACGGCGGGCAGTGTCGCCGCGACGAGCGCACAGGTCGGTGCGACAGCTGCAAATCAATCCAGCAATGGTAATCAAACGGTCGACTCAGCCAAACAACAAGCCCAGGCGGCAATGGCGTCGGCTGCATCGGCGGCCTCCGGCCCGGACGCCGAGCAGAACGCGCGTGCGATAGCGGATGCCGCCGCGCAAGGCGTTGCCCGAGCGAGCTGGTTCTCATTTGCCGCGCTGATCGTGGGCGCGATCATCGCCATCGTTTCGGGCGCGACCGGCTTCCGCCACCAGCCTCGGTTTGAAGAAGGCGGCGGATCGGCAGCCGATCGCGATGTAGCCCCCGCACGTGCTCGCACGGTTCAAGCGGGTCGTCGTACTTGATAAAACTTTCAATGAACTCAAAACTGCCTCCAAACGCTCCGCCGCCGCCCGCTGACGTGTCTGACGAGGTTCGCCTCGCTGCCGTGCAGGAGGAACTTGCGGTGGACGTCAGAAAAACAGAAACCGGCGCAGTGCGCGTGCGTAAGGTCGTGCATGAGGAAATGCAACCGGTCGCCATGCGGCTGAGGAGCGAACAGGTCGAAGTCAGCCGCGTCGCGGTCAACCGTGCAGTAGACGAGCGCAGCGAACCACGGCAGGAAGGTAACACCCTGATCATCCCTGTCTACGAATACGTGCCTGTGGTCAGGATGCAACTGACCTTGAAGGAAGAGGTACACATTAAGACCACCGAGTCGCAAAGGGACATGGTGCATCAAGTGCTCGTCAACACCGAGGAGCTGATTGTGGAACGGCGCGAAGGTGCGGATGGCGAATGGAGACGTGACCCGAATGTGAATTGATAGACGCAGGAACAGCGGTTGCGAAAACACGGCACGCGCGGTATTCCTGGCTTAGCGTAGGCGTTTCTTTGGAGATGCTGCTATGACTCAAACGATCATCGGGGCATTTAATAGTTTTCAAGACGCCGAGGTTGCACAGGCCCGGCTCGAAGCAGAAGGCGTCGCCCGTTCCAATACGAGCGTTCACACGAACGATGCCGGTTCTTCTTTTGGTACCGACACCGCCACGCGCGATGTGGCGACGGGCGGTACCGGCGAGCAACATGAAGGCGCGATGGGACGTATCGAACACTTCTTCAAGAACCTTTTTGGCGACGACGGCCGTCCCGAGGAAGTCGGCCACTATCAAGAAGCGGTTCGTCGCGGCGGCGCGCTCTTGTCGGTGGACGTGCAAGATGAATCCGCAAGCGAGCGCGTACGCGACGCACTGTATGCGGCAGGCGCTGTTGATATCGATTCGCGCGTCGCCCAGTGGCGCGGTGCCGGCTACACCGGATACGATCGGAGCGCTCCAGCCTACACCGCCGACCAGGTCGCGGCCGAACGACAGGCGTTCCCAGTCGTTCAGGAGTCGCTGGAGGTTGGCAAGCGCGTCGTCCAGACGGGCGGCGTGCGAGTGTACTCACGGCTGACGGAGACGCCAGCCAGTGAGTCCGTATCGCTTCGCGAAGAGCACGCTAGCATTGAACGGCGGGCGGTCGATCGGCCTGCGACTGCAGCAGACTTGAAGGAAGGGTTTGTTGAGATTAAGGAAACAGCCGAACAGCCGGTGGTTGCAAAGACTTCGCGCGTCGTCGAGGAAGTGGTCGTCGGTAAAGAGGCATCAGATCGAACTGAGACCGTCAACGACACGGTGCGTGGGACTGAGGTAGAGGTCGAACGAACCGCAGGCCTCGAAGGCGCGTCGACGAGCACCCCAGCTACCAAGAAAACACCGCTTTAACCTTGGATGAGCCGGCTGCTGCGTTCTATTTAGGCAGCCGACTGACAACTCAATTTCGCGGGCGCATGCCTGGCGACGCATGGTCCGTCTTAACGACGGAACATGCTCCTTAACAAGTATGTCGTCCACGGAATGAGGATTCGGCCGAGCACCGATTTCACCACATGCTTTGGACCTAGGACAACGGTTGCGACCAGAACCGCAGAAATCAGCTGCGCATAAGGCGACTGAAGAATCAGCGGTCCCTGTTGAGTTGGACGGGGGTGCACGCCGCGCGGTGCTCCGGCAATCAGCGAGCTGACATGATTGGCCGCGATCGACTCAGCCCGTGTCGCGGCCATCAGGCCGAGGACCTTCTGTTGGGAGGTATTAACAGCGTTTGCGCTGCACTCCAAGCGCTGAAATCAGGGGAAGCCTAGGTCGGCGAAAGGGCACGAGTTCGGTTCGGCGGCGACTAGCCTGCAGGACTTTGGACAAGCGATACGCAGATAAGCAACCACCGCTTAACGTGCAGTCGAATTACCTATCCAACGATCGAGCAGTGTTTTTTGACCCGTTTCGCGACATCATATTGACGTTCCCTCGCTAATAGTTGCCACATCGCGCCATGCCGTTGCCTCGGAATATCTTCCCTCGGAAATCTGGCTCCCGCACTCCTCGATCGACGTAGTATCATAAGCGGAAGCTCGCTTAAATGTTCACGCCTGCTATTCATAATGAAACGTCTCATCGTTGACGCGCCTTTGTCGGTGATACGACGGCTCTGATCCTGTTCTTTACCATGAGAGGCGTTATCAACGAGCGCTTTAATGCTGGGATGAGTTGGTATCAAGTTCTTCACGCGCGAATACTATGCGCGGCTCTGATGGTCCTGTTGCACGTCCTTATGGCATCCGGCGGAACTATGTAATGCACCACGCGCAGCATGAATCGACTTCACAGCTATTTTGGGATAGCGTTGCGCTGGTGAGCTTTCAAGCTCCGGTCTATGTTGCGATCATTGTGCAAAGTGGCGCTTCGGGGGGTTTATCGCGCGGAGTCTTGGGAGCAACTATTATGATGCTCGTCCTGGGGCGTCCATATGGTGCCTTTTTGAACGGTGTGAAGAGGCTCTTTGGCCTGCCTTCTGGAGGGGCGCGGCCGATGAGTCTTCGCACCTAGTTTCGCGGTAGCGTTGAGATAACGTTGGATAGGTCGAACCTTCGTCATCAATTGATCTGGCGCCCGCACAAGCAAGGGCACGTCGCTGCCATGCAGGCACGAGACAAAGAACGCGACCAGCGCAATTGGCACGTCACGGCAGTTCGCCTTCAGGCTCACGACAAGCGCTCGGAACCAAGACGTAAGTTGGTGACTGCATAATTACCTGCCAGTCCGTCTCTAGGCTCGGTTGTCTTCCTCCGCGTACGCGAGCGAGCCTTTCACCCGACCGAACGATGAAAGCGAAAATCACGTCGCACTCTGCTGTCGATGACATCGGGCCCGAGATCCATCGGTTTGATTTTACTGTCGAAGACGGATTTCATACTCCTATGGTGGAAACAATCTCGCTGCGCACGGCTCGGGTACTGGCGAGCGAACTTCCAGATGGAACAGCCTTCGTTGCCATGCTCCGCGCCATTGTTGCCGCGTCGCCGGAGGAGTTCGACTTGCTTGTCGGTCGGGTGTTTATCGAGTGAACCGTCCCGTAGTTGGACAAGGCCACGGCAAGTGTGGATTACAAATTGATGCCCAGCAATGCGTTTTTGTGTTTATCTGCACTTGAAATTCGTCTTAGGAAGCAGACTGTCACTCCCGCAAAGCGAGGAGGAAGTGCTGAAACGCGCTGACGATATATTTTTGCGACTACTCGACGGAGGGTGGGATGAGGACAGAGGACGGCCTGGTTATGTTGCACGCGCTGCGCAGAGTCACCATTGCGAACGAATTCAAAAACGACGCGGCCGTGGCGATGCGAATACTTGAGCTGATCAATAATATCGGCCAACTCGAGCCGCAAAATTCGGAACTAGCCAGCGCACTCGTTATTGCGCGCGCCGATGTCCTCCTCAAACGTCCGTTACTCGCGTTAGATCGCATAGAAGCTAATGTTTCAGCGCGCGAGGGTGAGCGGTGATGTGGGCCGAAAGACCGGAGCCGGGCCCTCAAATCACCGCATTTTAGCGGCCGATCAACTTTTCTGCTTGCGAACGTTTGTGAACAGCCGTACGTTAGGTCGCGGCACGACTCGCTCCCGAGGCGCTGAAAGCCCTTAGGGCAGGGAGGCGTACAAGGTGAATACTACTTATTTAACTCTTTTCGGGAATAACGCATAGTAGATTCCACTGCGGCCCGCATAATGAGCTTAGCGGCTGTTCTATCTGAAGAAAATACTTTGTAAGCGGTCATTCAACCACGCCCCTCTGATTTTCAGCGCCCTTTCGGAAGGGCAAGTGCCCTGAGAAGCGCGCAATGCTCGGCGGTCCGACTGCTGCAATCCGCCACCTGTCGCAGCGCACGCCGCATACGTTGAAGGTCGCGGATCTTGCCCTCGATGTCGTCGAGGTGAAGGCGAGTCATACGGTCGGCATCCGCGCAAGGACGCTCAGGGTGATGCGCCAGTTCGATCAATTCGCGAATCTCGTCGATGGTAAATCCCAGTTCTCTGCCGCGGCGAATAAAAGCCAGACGCTCCAGTGAGGTGTCGTCGTATCGCCGGTAGCCGTTGCTTGCCCGGCTGATGGCAGGTAACAGGTCGACTTTCTCGTAGTAGCGAATCGTTTCGACATTGACGCCCGAGAGCTGGCCCAGGTCGCCGATAGAGCATGTGTCGGTCATCGCTTGACCCTGTAGTGGCTACAGGGTTCACGATACTCTTCTCGTGACTCGTCGGGGAACCTCCGTGCCAGGACGTTGCTGTAACCATTGTGATGCTCAATCCACGCCGCCCCGCGCCGGGTATCGCAGATTGCTTTGGATCGCGCTCGCTATCAACTTCGTCATGTTCGCCGTCCAAGTGTCGACCGGACTGCGCGACGGATCGGCGTCGCTACTAGCGGATTCGCTCGACTTTCGGGGCGACGCGGCCAACTACGGCATCAGCCTCTTTGTATTGGGATTGGGCCTATCCGCGCGTGCAAACGCGTCTCGACTCAAGGCCCTATCCATGCTGGCGTTTGGCATTTGGGTGCTAGGCCTTGCAGCGTGGCATCTCTTCAGCGGCCGCGTGCCGAGCGCGCCGACTATGGGGGTTGTTGGAACATGTGCCATTTTTGCAAACGGCACGGTAGCGGCACTGCTGTTTCGATTTAAGGACGGAGACAGCAACATGCGCAGCGTGTGGCTCTGCACCCGTAACGACGTACTGGGGAACGTTGCTGTCCTGCTGGCCGCACTCGGCGTGTTCGGGACCGGCTCTGCGTGGCCAGATCTGGTCGTTGCGGCGATCATGTCGCTGCTCGCCTTGACGTCTGCAACGCACATCCTTCGTCAGTCCAATGCAGAACTGCGCGATCACGCCGTCGGTCGAGGCGTTCCTGCAGAACTGTAATTTGCATCAGCATTGCGCTGCTCGACATGTACCTGGCGAGTTCCAGGGAAGGAGTGCCGCGTATTCGTCGACGGACATCGCATGCGGCAGCCGCTGAAACAGCCAGAGAAGGTAGCGGTAAGGATCAGTACTGTTTGCCTTGGCGGACTTAACGAGCGAGTAGAGATTGGCGCTAGCCTGCGCACCGGCAACCGTGTCGGCAAAGAGCCAGCTCTTGCGTCCGACGACGAACGGCCTGATTGCGTTCTCACACAGGTTATTTGATATAGGCCAGTTTCCGTTTCTAATGTAGCGGACCAGCTTGGGCCACTGCCCGCTCATGTAAGGCAGGGCTTTTCCCAGCAGACTTGATGGCACAACAGCAGGCAACTGCGCGGTCATCAATCGTTCGATGATGGCGAGCACGCGAGTACTGTATCGCGCACGCAGCCGCTGCCGACGTTCAGGTTGCCACTGCGCGCTGCGCGCCTCAGTGGCGAATAGTCTGCCAATCAGCGCGATGAATCGCGTAGCCAGCAGATCCGGTGAGCGTGCCGCTTTCGGCACGTTCTCTTCGGCCTTGATGAAACCCCTGCGCACGTGTGCCCAACACCCAAGATGCACAAGCTGATGGTCGTGGGCAATGCCGTTGTAAAGCTCGTACCCATCGGTCATGAGAATGGTGCCGGGCTTTACGCCAGCATAAAGCCTGTGGGCATGTTGTGCGCCTCGTCCCGGAGAATACGAGAACATTCGCACAGGCGGTCCGGAGCCGTTGACCTGTGCCCAGAGATAACTCTTCGCTTGGGTCGTCGACCCGGCTCCTTCAGTACCTGGAAGGTCGTCTCGTCGCCGTAGATGAGTTCCGATTAGAGCAGCGCATCGCGCATTAGATTGATGACCGGCTGCACCGCTTGCCCAACACGCACGACACTGGCAGCTAGCGCATTCGACGAGATGTCGCCACCAAAGCGGCGTAACAGCGTCGCCTGCCGGTACAGTGGCATACCGTACTGATACTTGCCGGTGATGATCCACGCAAGCGCGGATTCGGTGAGTAGCCCGCGCGGGATGATTCGTGCCGACGCCGGTATGACCTTGATGCCCAGGTCGCAGCAGGGACATGCGTATTTAACGCGCTGATGCTGGATGACACGTACCTGTTCGGGAATCACGTCGAGCTGCTCGCTGGTCTCGACGCCGATCTCAACCAGTGCATGGCCGTCGTGTGTGCAGAAGCGGTCCGATTCGGGTAAGTCATGCCGCACGATCTCGCGCGGCAGATTCGGATCAAGCGGTTTGCGACCACGCTTGCAACGCGTGTGACCCGCAACTTTTGAGGCGGGTTCGCCCTCACGCGCCGGCGTGACGTTAGCACCGAGTGCTTCAGCCTCGTTGAACAAGCCGAGCTGCTCGGTCGCACGAGCTTCGCTCGATGCGCTGAACAACTCGTGCCTGTACGCACGCAGCCGCTCTTCCGCAAGATCACGCTCAGCCTTCGCCAAACGAAGTTGATCACGCAATGCTTCGCGCTCTGCGAGCAACGCCTGATACTCTTCTGCACTCAGTGTGACGATGTCGTTCGGCATGGTCGGTTAGACCGTACTGCCGCGGCGCACGTTCAACTGATTCGTTCGTAATAGCGTCGGGGATGCTTCTGGATAACAGCAAGGTCAATGCCGTCGAGCAACCAGTGCAGTTGTTCAACGCTGAGTGTGACCGTGTCGCTTCCATTTGGCCAGATGAAGTGCTCGGCTTCGAGGCGCTTGAGGAACAGCCAGAATCCATTGCCGCCCCAGCCGAGAATCTTGATACGGTCGCGGCGCCGGTTGCCGAACACGAATAGAGCCGTCGCCAACGGGTTCAGACGCATCGTCTGCTCAATCAGGATCGACATGCCGTTGATGCCCACGCGGAAGTCCACCGGATCACGATACAGATAGACCTTCAATCCTTCGTCGAACCGGAACATGGCAGCCTCCCGAGCATCTGAACGATTGCCGTTGAAGCGCACCGGGTTTTCCGGAGACCTTTACTCCTGAGAGAATAGAGTCATGGAAAACCTCGACAAAGCAAAACGGAAGACGGCGCCGAAATATTCGGCGGAAGTGCGTGAGCGCGCGGTTCGTATGGTGTTCGAGCATCGTGCAGAGTACGCGACGCAATGGGAAGCAATCCAGTCGATTGCCGCCAAGATGGGTTGCTCACGCGAAACGTTAAGAAACTGGGTTCGTCAGGCTGAGAGCGATCGTGGTCTGCGCGCGGGCCCCAAGACGCAGGAGCAGGACCGCATCCGCGAGCTTGAACGCGAAGTCCGGGAACTGCGTCAGGCCAATGAAATCCTGCGCAAGGCCTCGGCATATTTCGCACAGGCGGAGCTCGACCGCCGACCGAAGTGATGATTGCCTTCATTGACGATCACCGGTCGGCGTATGGGGTCGAGCCGATCTGCAGGGTGCTGCCGATCGCCCCGTCGACGTATTACCTTCATTCGTCTCGACGCGCTGATCCGCGTCGGCTGCCGCCGCGCGCGCAGCGCGATGCACTGCTGTGTCAGCACATCCGGCGTGTATGGGAGGAGAACTTTCGGGTGTATGGTGCGCGCAAGGTTTGGCGGCAGCTCTCGCGCGAAGGATTCAAGCTCGCACGGTGTACTGTCGAGCGACTGATGAAGCGGCTCGGGCTGCAAGGTGTGCGGCGCGGCAGATCGATTCGAACCACCGTTAGCGAGCGAAACACACCGTGCCCGCTTGATCACGTCCAGCGGCAGTTCAAAGCGTCACGGCCGAACGCGCTGTGGGTGTCAGATTTCGCCTTCGTGGCTACCTGGCAAGGCTTCGCTTATGTTGCCTTCATCGTTGATGTGTTCGCGCGACGCATTGTAGGCTGGAGAGTGTCAAGCTCAGCGCGTACCGACTTCGTGTTGGACGCGCTGGAGCAGGCGGTACATGAGCGCCGACCAGCCGAAAGTAACCGTTTGGTACTTCATTCGGACCGCGGATCGCAATACGTTTCAATTCGGTACACGGAGCGTCTAGCCGAAGCAGGAATCGAACCGTCAGTCGGCAGCGTCGGAGATTCATACGATAACGCACTCGCCGAAACGATCAACGGCCTTTACAAGGCAGAAGTTATTCATCGTCGCGGACCATGGCGTAACGTGCAGGCGGTTGAACTCGCCACGCTTGAATGGGTGGACTGGTTTAATCATCGACGCCTACTTGAGCCGATCGGCAACATCCCGCCGGCCGAAGCGGAAGCCCGCTACTATGAGCAAATCGCTGGAATGCCGATGGCAGCGTAACTCCAGCAAAACCGTCTCCGAAGTTCCCGGTGCGCTTCAGTTCGACCGCATTCGAGTCTGAACTACGACACACCGCTGGCGTACCGCCAGCGCTTAGAAAGAAATTCAACCCAAGCCGTTATTGCTAGAACGCAGTGGTCCTAGAAAAGCGGGCAGGTCACCTCAGCCATTTCGTTCTCTCCGATGGTGAACAGACAATCCGGAGGATGCTCCTTACACCGATGGCTGGCATTCTGCATGTACTACGGCCCAGAGTTTGTCAGCGCAGCGTTGCTCAAGTGGGTGGTATCGGAGAAGATCGAATCGGTGTTAATCGATCCCGGCAAGCCCTGGCAGAATGGCACGAACGAAAGCTTCAACGGTAAATTCCGTGACGAATGTCTTGCCATGGAATGGTTCCGCAATCGGATTGAAGCCAAGATCGTGATTGACGACTGGCGACGGCATTACAACGAGGTTCGACCGCATTCGAGTCTGAACTACGACACGCCGCTGGCGTACCGCCAGCGCTTAGAAAGAAATTCAACCCAAGCCGTTATTGCTAGAACGCAGTGGTCTTAGAAAAGCGGGCAGGTCACGCCGTTGTAGTCGCGCTTAAGACGCCGGTCGACATGGGTGCATATGCCCATGGACGACGGCAGGGGAAGATGTTTCTCCATGGTCACTCAGCCGTTGTCAACTTTGGACGTCGCCAATCGGCAACCGGTGCGTCGCTACACATTCGAGATTTGCGTTGCAAACACGTTTGAGTGCGCAGTTTCGAGACGTGGCAGCGATCTCGGTCGCTAAGCGAGAGTACGGCAGCAGGGGCATTGAGCCTCAACCGCCCCGACGAAATGCGTCGTTAATCATGTCGTCCACCAACGAAAGTCACAGCGCCTGCAGGAGCACTGGTCAATCGGGGGCTCCTAGCTATCGCCGCAGACCTGCGTCACCCTGCTCGACGGCTGCTCGCGTAACTCGCTTCAGGCTGCAGATCTCGCACTTCCGCTCACCGACTTCCTAAAAACGTGCATGACGCGACATCCATGCATGCCTCTCCAACTCGATTGCACACTACATCGCGTTCTTCGCGTTGTTATCTATTGCGTCGCCGCCGATCTTTGAACCGACTTCTCCCCGGATCGCAAAGGCGTCCACCCTCAAACCCGGCTCGCCGCATTCCACGGCATCGTGCAGGCCGATGCTTACTCGGGGTTCGATCAACTGTACTCGAGCGGCGAGATCCACGAAGCGGCATGCTGGATCACGCGAGGAGGTACATTTATGATCTTCACGCGCGCACGACGACTGCGAATACCCAGCAGCTGCTCGAGATGATCGGCGAGCTCTACAGCATAGAAGCCGATATCCGCGGCAAAGAATCAGACGAGCGTCTGCGCGTGAGGCGGGAGAAGAGCAAGCCGTTGCTCGTGAATTCGAAACGACGATCAGGGCAAAACTCACGACGCTATCGACGAAGTCCGCGCTCGCCAAGGCGATCAACTACTCGCTGAACCACTGGGCAGCCCTCACATTCTACTGCGGGGACGGTCTGGCCGAGATAAGCAACGTGCTTGCCGAAAACGCCTTGCGCTGTGTCGCGCTCGGACGCAAAAATTATCTGTTCGTTGGCTCCGACAGCGGGGGCGAGCGGGCCGCCGCGATGTATAGCTTGATCGGAACGTGCAAGCTCAACGGAATCAACCCGCGTGCCTACCTGGAATACGTCCTGACCCACATCGCTGATCACAAGATCTCTCGCATCGACGAACTGCTACCCTGGAACGTGGCCGACAAGCTGAAACCAGCCAACCCGCTCACACTATCAACCGGCTAGATCTGGATGGATTTGGATAGATCGTGTCCATGATCGACAATCGTGGGCACGATCTCTCGTGATCGACACGAATTCCACCACGCCATCACCAACACCATCTTGCCTCACTCGCGCGCGCATGAGGATACGGCCCAGCTGAGCCGCTTACGGTACAACGTACGCCGCCTGCATAGCAGCATCGGATATTGTTCGCCGCTCGAATTCGAAAACCTGAGCGCGAAGACAAGAGCCGCATCACCCTGCGAGTTGCCCACCGACGGGCAGCGTCGTGGTCGTGAAAAACGACCCGCTGCCCGTCCGTGGACAACTCGCGATTCAACACTCAACGGAGGCTAGATAACGTTGAACCCTTGACTGCAAATCCGTCCGTCAGAGCGGGTCAATCTCAGACTGCCGTAGCATGGGCGTGGAATATTCGCCGAATGACGCTTTCATCGGCTTCGACAAAAAGGGCGCCGCGTACGAAGTTCAGACGGCAAAGGGGCGGCGCATTGCGGATATCCTCGTCTTCGCGGGTGGCGTGGGTAACGAGGACATGCTGCGAGGAGCAGAATTGGTTGCGCCGCTCGAGAACAGCGTCGGAAGCGTCGTGCATTTGAGCGCGTTGCCGCCGCTATTCGAGCGAGTAATTTTTAGTCCACGCGTGCACGCTATTCTGCGGCAGGACGGACGCATCGTCATAGCGCAACATTTCACGGGGTCGCCGTTGGGCGATCCCACGGCATCCGATCCGCGCGCGCTGCTGGAAACTGCGCGCACAGTGATCGCGGGTCTGGAAGACGCAGTGATCGAAAAGGTGACCAGCACGAAACGGGTGATTCCCATCGATGGTCTTCCGGTAATCAGTGAGTCCGAAGCCCTGCTGGGCGTAGTTGCGATTACTACGATGCCGCAGTTACGCTGGGCCCGATCCTTTCCCAATTCATCACCGCGGAGCTGCTCGATGGTGTCGGCGTGGAGAATCTTGATCCGTACAGGGCTTCGCGATTCGACAAAAAGGAGTTTGACTTTGACTGAGCCAGAAGTTCTTGGGTGCGAAGTCAAATTAGTTCGGGGACTGACGTTAGCGTCGTGTCGCGTTCGATCATGTTAGAGGGGGACACGACCAGATCTACGGGCCGTTCCGCCCACGAGTTATCCAAATGGTTGAAAATGCAGGGCATGCATGGCCGGCGTCCGTTGTTACCGGAGTGCGGCGAATGACGCCGCAGTGTTTGCAAGGCGCACGACTATGCTCGATAAACGTTGGACGAGCTTACCACTGCTGGTACAGACGAAAATTCGATTAGTGAGCGCATGACCGGACCGCGTGCCGTGTGATGCAATCCTGGCACTAGAACGCTTGAAAAACGCGCAAGATACGACTCTCCCCGTCGACCGCTGCGAGTATGCGTCTAAGTCCCCGCTCGAACGAAGAGGCAACGCGTTTTCCCCTGAACGTCGCCGACGCACAAGATGTCGTTCCAGCGCACCGTGAATTTCGGCGCATGAGAGGCTGCGACTTCAAAGGGAAGATGACAAGGCGCCCCTGGCAGAAAGTCCGGCGCCGCTTCGATTGCAAGCATTGTTTCGTCGAATCGGTATGATTGCTGGGGCTTTTGTCACCAATCGCTAGAAACTGGAAACTGCTACATACGCTCAACGGGTTGGGCCATCGCAGCGATCGACTATCAAGAAGATAAATGATGCGCTTGAGCTAGAAATAAATAACAGCGTAGCGTCGCAAAGCTTGGCGTTCACAAGGAAACGGAAGAGGGTGATGGATCGATAGTTGATAACCATTCCGAATACCCCTCGATCGCAGAGGGCGCGCCTCTAACTTCTATAGTCTGGCATGTCTTTATCGATTAGTCGCAGCGCAGCCTGCCAAGCCAGCTTGTTGGTCCGTGGTGAACTCTCACGTACGTATTGACTGGCAGTCAATCGGCAAACTTCGGGAGATGGCATGCGTAGTGGGGATCCTCCTGCGAGTGCCTTGATTTGCGCATCGCAGGCGCGCTCAAGATAATAGAATTCCTGGAATGCGTCGTGAGCCGTCGCGCCCGCCGTCAGCAGCCCGTGGTTGCGCAAGATCATCGCGTTATGCTGGCCCAGATCGTTCACGAGTCGCTCTCTTTCACTCAAACTCAGCGCAATGCCTTCATAGTCGTGATAGGCGAGCTTCTCGTAGTACTTCATCGCATGCTGGCTGATTGGCAAGAGACCGTGTTCCTGCGCCGCAACCGCGATTCCCGACGCGCTGTGCGTGTGAATGATGAAGTGAAGGTCCGGGCGTGCCATGTGTATCGCCGAATGAATCACGAAGCCGGCCGCGTTGACATCTTCATGGGTCGCATTCTCGCCTTCGCAGACGCGGCCGAGATAGTCGATCCTGACAAGATCGGATGCGCACATCTCCTGAAACAGCACGCCATGCCGGTTGATGAGGAACGAGGGAGATTCGCCCGGAACGCGCGCCGTGATGTGCGTGTCGATCATGTCGGTCAATCTGAAGTGCGCAACGAGCCTGTACAGGGCCGCCAATTGCACGCGCGTGGCATGTTCCTGCTCGGCCGGGGACTGAAAAGTATCCGCAATCTTGTTCATGGAATCGATTAGGAAGTGAGTGTGTACGGTTCGAATCGATCAGTAGCCGCGCGATCGATCGAGCTCGCCGTCGGGCCATCCGCCTTCGATCAGGCTTTTGATGTTCAAGGCAATGCGACGCGCACCGTATTCTGGAGTGGTCGCCGCCGCTGCGTGCGGCGTGACATGCACACGCGGATGACGCCAATAAGGGTCGTCCTTCGCCAGCGGCTCGCGACGAAACACATCCAGCGCCGCACCTGCCGTGTGTTCCGAATCGAGCGACGCCAACAATGCCTGATCCACGACAATGTCGCCACGACTCATATTGATCAGATACGAGCCTCGCGGCATCTCGCTCAGGCGCTGCGCATCGATCAGGTTGCAGGTGTCCGGCGTGGGCGGCAGCAGCGAGATGAGTATGTCGGTGCGATTCAGAAACGAGCGCAACTGATCCCCGCCGAAATAACTCTTTACGCCCGGGATCTTCTTTTCCGAGCGGCTCCAGCCCGCCACGTCGAACTGCAGATCGCGCAGCGTTGCCGCGACGCCGGCGCCCACAGTGCCCATGCCGAGAACGCCCACGCGGCAGGTCGAATTCGCGTGAATCTTGTGCCGCAGCCATTCGCTGTTGCTTTGCTGCCCGGCATACACCGCATAGTTCCGATGAAAATGCAGGACCCAGTGCAGGGCGTGACACGTCATGTCCTGTGTGAGTACTGGATCGATTAGCCGGAAGATCGGCACGTCGTCCGGCAGCAACTCGTCGCGCAGAATATGGGTGACGCCAGCGCCGATCGAAAAGATCGCTTTCAGATTCGGATAGCCCGCCAATGCGCCAACAGGCGGCATCCATGTCAGTACGTAGTCGATGTCTGTTGGGTCGCCGACGTCGGCAACGGTGCGGAAATCGAGTCCGTCGAGATAGGGCACCATATGCTGCCGCCACGGTTCCGAGTCTTCGCCTTCCCACAGAAATAGCACCGTCGGCGCTTTGCCCGGCGTAGTCGTGCGCTTGCCAAGGTCAAGGATCTTGTTCATTTTTGAGCTTTGATTTCGAAGAGTTTGACCACGTTGGTGAGGACCAGATGCGCTTTCAACTCCGCTACCGCCGCCTCGACGTTTTTCCGCGCGATGGCATCGACGATTCGCGCGTGTTCCTCGTTGGCCGATGTCAGGTTCAGAATCTCGCGTACGGCGATGTTGCGAATCATCATCACTTGCTCGTGAACGCCAACTAGCATGCCGTAAAGAACCCGGTTGCCCGACAAGGCGGCGATATGCAGATGGAACTGTGAATCGATCTTGTTGAAGCGTTCGACGTCCGCCGTTTCGATCGCCTTCCACATCAGCTCGATATGGCGCTTGAGTTCGTCGATATCGTCCGGCGTGATCTTGTCGATGGCACTGCGGATGGTCTGCGTCTCGATGCAGAGTCGCGCTTCGTACAGTTGCGTCAGGTCGTCTTCCGTCATCTTCCGGACGACATACGCGCGGCCGTCGCGTTCGATCAGCTTTTCTTTCTCAAGCTGCATGAGGGCCTCGCGAACCGGCGTGCGGCTGGCATTGAAGCGCTCGGCCACACTGCTTTCGTAAAGACGTTCGCCAGGCCGGATACCGGCTTGCAGCAGTTGGTCCTTCAGTTCCGCATATACCTGCTCGCTTCGTCGCGGTGCGATCTGACGCAGGTTATCCGACACATCGTTAGTTAATTCCATCTCTGTTCACTCCTGCGCATGGTGCGAAAGGGCGCGAGCGCGGTCTGAGCGGCGGCCACGCTTGTGCGCCGCATTCCGGTCCCGCTTGCCAGTTTTCTTGCCGTTTTTCGAGCAAGCAGGATTGAGGAAAATGTATACCTAAAATTTGTTACAGGCAATCATTTAAAGCTTTAATCGATTTTTATCCCGTAATTTGGCCTTATATCTTGTTGACGATGTTTTTGTTCATCAATAACGTATACCGAAATTGTTGACAGGGGATCGATTTGCGTATCAATCTTGGGTTGTTGCAGGAGCGCCATTTCGATGTCGCGGTGATCGGGGCCGGAATCAATGGTGCATCGGCGGCGCAGCATCTTGCGGCCGCCGGATATCGGGTCGCCATGGTCGACAAGGGCGACTACGGCTCGGCGGCGTCGAGCCGATCGAGCCGTATCCTGCATAGCGGTTTGCGCTACTTCGCGCCGAAGCGCTCGTTGTGGGAACACCTGGCCCACCCGCTGCGCTTTTTTGAACTTGCGGGCACGGCCTTCCAGTCGATGGCGGCAATGGGCGAACTCATCGCAACCATCCCGGACAAGCTGAAGCCCTTGAGTCTCACGATGCCGATCTACAAGGACACCCCTTACCGCGGCTGGCATGTGGATCTGGGCGTGCTGGCGCTGCGGCTGTCGAAGCTCGGACGCGTTCCGCTAACTTACCGGCGCACCAGAAACGACGGCAGCAAACGTGACCGTCCTGGCGACTGGCTGCGCGACCAGTCGTCGATCACGCATTTCGCCCGCTTCAGTGATTTCACGTTCGTCTGGCCCGAGCGCATCACGATCGACGCAGTTATGGACGCGCGGCGGCTTGGCGCAACGGTCCGCAACTATACGAAGGTGGAACGGCTGTGGCGCGCACCGGACGGCAAGTGGCAGCTTTCGCTGCGCGACTGCCTAGACCCCACGCAGCACGCGCAACTGAGCGCCAGCGTGGTCATCAACGCGGCGGGCGTGTGGATGGACGATCTGCATCGCGGCGTGGCTGCCGGGGCCGCGCGCCGCCGCGTCATCGGCATCAAGGGGAGCCACATTCTGGTCAGGATGCCGTCCGATTTCGCCAACGAAGGCATCGCGGCCATGAACCGGGAGAATGAGGCGATCTTCTGCCTGCCGGCGGGTGAGTTTCACTACATCGGTCCGACCGAGACTATGTATGAGGGCGATATCGACCGGGTGGTGCCGGAAGAAGACGAGATTCGCTTCTTGCTCGACGAGGCCAACCACCTGATGCCGGGACTCGGCTTGACGCGCGAACACGTGATCTCTGCATGGGCCGGGGTTCGGCCCATGACGTTCGACCCGCTTTATCCGAAGGGCAAGCGTCTGCCGTTCAGTGTCCTGCACGACATGGCGTCCGACGGCATGCCGAACCTGCTCGCGCTGACGTGGGGCACCTTCAATCTTCATCGTCACTCGGCGCGCAAGATCGTCGCGGCCGTGCGCAGGCGAATTCGCAGCACGGGACCGAAACAAACGCCGATCTATTCGACGGCCCTGCGCACCGAAGTGGCCAACGACACGACCCGCGCGGGCGAACTCACGCCCGCCGCCCGATCTCTTCTGCGCGCGATCCTGAGAGATGAGGACGTGACGAGCCTGATCGATCTGGTCTGCCGCCGAACGCCACTGGGCTGGAATCCGGAACTGACCGGGCCGGTGATCACGCAGGTGGCGCGTCTCGCGATGGATGCCTTGAATTGGGACGAAGCGCGCGTCCGGGAGGAAGTCGCCGGGCTGACTGACTACCTGAATGCGCAGCATTTGAGGCGAATGGCGCCCGTCGCTCTGACTGTCTGAGTCCGCGCGTTGTTTGTCGGCAACACGAATCCGAACCTGTCCGTCCACCTTCCACACAGATAGCGAGTCCAAGCCATGTCCATCAAAGCGAAGCCGTTGCAATCCGAGTCGCGCCGTCTCTTCATCAAGGCGTCCGCCGTGACTGGCGCTGCCCTTGCCAGCCCGGCGCTTGTGAGAGCCGCATCGAAGTCGATGACGCTCGTCAGTTGGGGCGGCACTTATCATGATGCGGTCAAGCGGGCCATCGCCGATCCTTTCACGGCGGAGACGGGCATTCAGGTCAACATGTTCGACACGGCGGATCTCGCAAAGCTCCGTGCGCAGGTAATGACCAATAACGTGCAATGGGACGTGTTCGATGCGCCGAGCGCACTGGGTGTCGCGGGCGTCAACGCAGGGCTGTGGGAAACGCTCGACCCGAACATGTTCGATCGCAAGGATCTGATCGTCGACGTTCAAAACAATCTGGTTCCCTGGTATGTGTTCGTTGGCGGTATCGCGTGGAACCCGAAAAAGCTCGGCGGTAAGCATCCTCAAAACTTTAAGGAATACTTCGATCCCGTGGCGTTCCCCGGCAAACGCACGTTCCGCAGTCGGCCGAGCGAAACGTTCGAGATGGCCTTGCTGGCTGACGGCGTGGATCCAGCAAAGCTGTATCCGCTCGACATCGACCGGGCATTCAGGGTTTTGGATCGAATCAAACCGCACGTGGCGAAATGGATTGAGTCGACACCGCAAACGCTGACCTTGCTGGATGCAGGCGAAACCGACTACACGTACACGTATTCGGCGCGCGTCAAACCGGCGAAGCTGAGCGGCGGAGCTGTCGATTTCTCGTTCCAGCAAACGATGGCCGGATTCGAATATCTGGCGGTCGTGAAAAATACGCCGAACAGGGATGCAGCGTACAAATTCATCGCATTCGCAACGCGGCCCGACCGTCAAGCAGCGCTGCAGGAGCTTTTGGGCTACACGCCGAGTAGCAGGAAAGCCCTTGCGTTGATGAACCCCGAAAGCCGAAAGTGGATTCCCGAGATCGGGTCAAACGGCAACACACTCGTCAACGATGCATGGTGGACGCAGAATTTCGACGCCGTCGGGCTGCGGTTCAAAGAGTGGATCATGAGTTGATGTGGTCGGCCACCTGCGCAGGCCCACTGCGCGCGCGCCGCTTATCCCGCTGGGCAAGCGTGGTTCGCACACATCTTTATCAGCAAATCTAATTAAGAGAATCATCTTTTCAACTGGCGAACGAAGCCCGAATTTTGGGCATCTACGCTTGGGGTGCCTCGCCGAATCGTTCGGTACGAGAACATCCACCACACGCAGAGACTCAAATGAAGAAAACGCTTGTCGTCGCCAGTTTGCCGCTCGTCTTTTCCGCCGCCGCGAATGCACAAAGTTCGGTGACGCTCTACGGTCTGATCGATGTGGGTATCGTCTATACAAATAATGCAGCGAGTCAGAAGCAATGGCTGATGAGCAGTGGAAACATCCAGGGCAGCCGCTGGGGCTTGCGTGGCGCCGAGGATCTCGGCGGCGGCCTGAAAGCCATCTTCGTGCTGGAAAACGGCTTCAGCATCGCCAGCGGACGCCTGGGTCAGGGCGGCGACGAGTTCGGCCGCCAGGCGTATGTTGGCCTGCAATCCGCACGCGCGGGCACCGTGACGTTCGGCCGTCAGTATGATTCCATCGCGGATTTCACGGGCGTGTTCGAAGTCGCAGATCAATGGTCGCCTTTCTACGGCGCGCATCCCGGCGATCTCGACAATATGAATAACACTAATCGCGTGAACAACACGGTCAAGTTTAAAAGCCTCACCTACGGCGGCTTCAGTTTTGGCGGAATGTACAGTCTGGGCGGCGTGGCGGGCCAGTTCAATCGCAATCAGGTGTGGTCGCTGGGCGCAGGGTACGGCAATGGTCCCCTCACGGCAGGGATCGCTTACGTGAACGTGAAAGACCCCAACTTCTCGTACTTTGGCAACAACTCGACCTCCAGCGCGACGGCATCGAACATGACGGCAAGCCGCGTTTACTCGGGCTATGCGTCGGCCAAGACGCAGGAAATCTGGACCGCGGGCGCGGCCTATGCCTTCGGCGGCGCAACGGTCGGCGCGACCTATAGCAATACGCAGTTCAAGGACATCGGCACGCTCGCCGGCTTACCCGCCACCGGCGCGGGTGGTGATGCGAAGTTCCATAACGTCGAAGTTAACTTCAAATATCAGTTCACGCCGGCATTGCTTGCCGGCGCCGCGTATGACTACACGAAAGGCTACGGCGTCAACGATGCGAAGTATCACCAAGGCGTGATCGGCCTCGACTACTTCCTGTCCAAGCGCACGGACGTCTACGCCGACGCAATCTATCAGCATGCGACCGGCACGGACTCTACAGGTAACAAGGCCGTCGCGAACATTAATTTCCTGTCGGCCTCGTCGACGCAAAATCAGGTAATGGGCATCGTTGGCATGCGTCATAAGTTCTGAACGCTTGGGCTGCTAACGTAAGCGCCGCTTTTTTTTTGCATAAGCGGCGCTTAATGCCACGCACGCCGGAATTTAATCGGCTACGTTCTTGGCATGAAAGCGGGTTCGTCGGATCATCGACGCCCCCGCGTGCACAGAACAGAGGTTTCACATGCAGTTGACATTCGGGCAGGTTTTCCGTGGCAGCGCACCCGTGATCGTGGCGACGCCGCATATTGGTACGACCGTGCCTCCCGAGTTACAGGCACGGACTGTGTGGGCAGACATCGACGGTCGCCTGTCCGACCCGGCAGGTGTGGCGTTGCAACAAGCGGCGATAAGTCAGAGGGTGACCTGCGTTAGCGCTCGCCTGCATCCGTGCGTCGTTGATTTCAACGTTGCGCTCGATCATCGTCCGCTATCGGCCGGGCTCAATCGCAGCGGCTTGTGCCGGACGCATACCTCGCGAGGCGAAGCGCTCTACGAGCCCGGAGCCGAGCCTTCGGAAACCGAAGTCCAGGCACGCGTCGATGCATACTGGCGTCCGTATCATGACGCACTCACGGACGAATTGCTCCGATTGCGCGCCGTGCACGCCAATGTGCTCCTGCTCGTCTCGCATGCGAGTTCGTGGCTATCGCCGTATCGCTCGCAGGTCGACGCGGCCGATTGCAACGCGGCGACGAATCGGGGGACATCGTGCGACCAGCGCCTGGTCAGCGCCCTGACCAAAGCATTGCGCCCGCAAGCGCGGTCGTGGGTTGTCAATGGCAAGCTGGCCGATAATTTCGCGGCGCAGCGCTACGGCCAGCCTGAGCGTGGCGTGCATGTCATCGAAATTGAAGTTGCGGGCCGCTGGCGCAACGAACTTGAACTGCCGAAACACGACAGGGCCGACGCCGCGCCTAGCGTAGCCGGGATGACCTTTTTTCTAACGTCGCTGACCCATGCACTCGGACACCTTCCGCCCGCCGAGGCACTCGTGAAGGCCGAACTGGTCGCAGGCGGCCAAGCCTACTGATTCCCGCGCGTCCAAGCTTTTCTGACTGTGCGTCGCCATGTGCTACATTCGGCTCTTACTTCGTTGCCGAACATGAAAGAGAGCGCACCTGAACAGTACCCCGACTGGGACCTACTTGCGAGTTGGGTCGCGGTAATCGAAGCGGGCTCGATCTCAGACGCGGCCAACCGGCTGGCGATCTCGCAAGCCGGCGTCTCGCAGCGGATCAAGGCGCTGGAGACCATCCTCGACACCACCCTGCTGGATCGTGCCACGCGGCCCGCGCGTCCGACGGCCGCGGGTCAGCGACTATTTGAACACGCAACCGTTCTGCTGCAAGGCGCCGATCAGATGATCGAAAGCGTGCGCAACGTGACACGCGCGAAACGCGTCGTCGTCCGGCTCGGTTGCGTGGATTCGTTCGCCGCGACGATCGGTCCGATTATCATCAAAGCGCTATCGGGCACCTCGCATCAGATCCGCCTGTGGTCGGGCATCACCCCAACGCTCGACGGCCAGCTCGAAGCGCGCCAGCTCGATATGGCCGTGACCACGACCGGGATTTCGCAGACGCCCGGCATCCGCCGCAGGAAATTGTTCTCCGAGCCTTACGTGGTCGTGCTGCCCAAGGGTTTTGAAGTCGATCGCTTCACCACCCTTACCGATCTCAGCCGCCATCTCCAGTTCATTCGCTATAGCGCGCGCTCGATGATCGGACAACACATCGACGCCTATCTCGTCTCGAATGCTGAGAACATCGAGCGCACCTGCGAATTCGACGCAACCGATCCCATGCTCAGTCTTGTCGCGGCGGGTCTCGGTTTCGCCGTAACGACGCCACTCTGCCTGTGGCAATCGCGGCATTACGTGGCGGACGTGCGCGTCATTCCCCTGTCGTCGTTCTCGCGGCACGGGCGTGCCTATCAAAACCTGACGCGCTCGTTCTATCTCTCGTTTCGCGAGAACGAACTCGGCAATCTTCCCGCCGATCTTCACGATCTGCTGCGCCGCGCCTACGAACGTCAGGTATCGCGAGATATTGCGAAGGCGTTGTCCCTGCCGCTCGAAGAAGTCTGCCCGCCGGACGAAGCGTGATTCGCGTGCGCGCGTTTCCATAACGACGGCGCATCCAAAGCATAAGTTGGGGTTAAACAAGCGAAGGCAGGTTTTTCGACGGCTACGCTCAGTGATGAGTAACATCGGCTTCATCCGGTGTCATCCAAACATATTCATCAGGGAGCAAACGCGATGTCAGGACCCCAATTTCCTCTGCCAAAGAACGAACCGGAGTTGTCGTTCGCCAAGGGCACTCAGGCGGCGGCTGACCTGAAGTGCGCACTCGATTCGCGCGACGTGGTCGAAATCCCAACGGTCATCGGCGGCAAGCGCTACTTCTCGAACGATGTAGTGGAAGTGCGCGCGCCGCACGACAACCAACGTTTGCTCGCGCGCATTCACCGCCCGAGCGAAGCGCAGATCAAGGAAGCCATCGCCAGTTCCAGATCCGTGGCGAAGGACTGGGCCAGCCTGTCGCACGCGAGCCGCGCGACGATCCTGCATCGGGCGGCGGACATCGTGGCCACGCGCTCGCGCATGAAAATCAACGCCGCCACGATGCTCGGCCAGAGCAAGACCATCGATCAGGCCGAGCCGGATTCGGCGTGCGAGCTGATCGACTTCCTGCGCTTCAACGCGTTCAATGCGCAGCGCGTCTACGCCGAGCAGCCGATGTCGGTTCCCACCGCCGTCAACCGTACCGACTGGCGTCCGCTGGAAGGCTTCGTGTATGCCGTGTCGCCGTTCAATTTCACGGCCATCGGCGGCAATCTGACGACCGCGCCCGCGATCATGGGCAACACGGTGCTGTGGAAGCCTTCGGAGAAGTCGGCGCTGGCCAATTACATCTTCTTCGAAGCGATGGAAGAGGCGGGCTTGCCGCCGGGTGTCATCAACTTCGTGCCGGGTGAAGCCGAACTCACCACGCGCGTCGCGATGTCGTCGCCGGAACTCGCCGGTATCCACTTCACCGGTTCTTCGGCCGTGTTCCAGTCGCTCTGGAAGGGCGTGGCGTCGAAAGTCGATACCTTCCGCACCATTCCCCGCCTCGTCGGCGAAACGGGCGGCAAGGACTTCGTGCTTGCGCATCCGTCGGCGAACGCGTCGGAAGTCGCCATCGCGCTGATTCGCGGTGCATTCGAATATCAAGGCCAGAAATGCAGCGCCGCATCGCGCGCGTATCTCCCGCGCAGTCTGTGGGGCGCGATCAGCGAAGAACTGAGCGCACGTCTCGCGACGCTGAAAGTCGGCGATGTCGCCGACCTCGACACCTTCATGGGCGCAGTGATCTCGCAGGCATCGCATCAGAAGCTCTCGCGAGTTCTGGCAGCGGCGAAGGAAGACTCGGCGGTCAAGATCGTGTCCGGTGGCAAGACGTGGTCCGAGCCGGGTTATTTCGTCGAGCCGACCGTGCTCGAAGTGTCCGATCCGCATCACGCACTGCTGAAGGAGGAACTCTTCGGGCCGGTGTTGTCCGTGTTCATCTACGAAGACAATGCGTGGAACGAGACGCTCGAACTGATCGATGCCACCAGCCCTTATGCGCTGACAGGCTCGATTTTCTGCACGGACCGCTTCGCGCTGCATCACGCCGAAAATGTGCTCGTCAACGCCGCTGGCAATCTCTATCTGAACGACAAGCCGACCGGCGCGATGATCGGTCAGCAGCCGTTCGGCGGCGGTCGCGCAAGCGGCACCAACGACAAAGCGGGCTCGTATCTGAACCTGCTGCGCTGGGCATCGCCGCGCGTCGTGAAGGAAACGTATTTCCCGCAACGCGACTGGACATTCGGCGCTTAACGTTTCGGTAGGAAAACGGGCCGCCATGACGCCACGCGCGTCGCGGCCCGCGATGGTTCGAAGAATAAAAAATAGCGCGATGACGCGCCTGCAAATCGGAGACAAGGCGCATCCACGGCTCTGGCGCTGTGGTCCGCCATCACCTCGTGCCGCCTTCACGCGGCGCTCAAGCCTTTCCCCGACTCGCAGCGCGGCGCTCGCCCGCATTTTTGCTCGCCTTTTCGACGTGAGATGCTCGACAGTTCGCTTCGGGTAGACCCTTGGCGTCGGGACGAAACGGGCGTCCGGTTCGCCTCGTTTCCGGTCGAAATGCCACTTTGGATAACGGCGACTTATGAAAATGAAAACGTACGCTGATGGTCCCGGAGGCTTGAATTTTGGCTCCTTAACGTACTAGTCATCGACTCGGCAGCACACACTTTTCACGGAAGACACATCAATGAGCAAGCGCCACCCTTACGCCGGAATTTTGACCGCTGTGCCGACGCCTCTCGACGGAGAAGGCCGTTTCCGTCGCGGCCCGCTCGTCGAACACATTCGAAATCTCGTGGCGCAGGGCACCGACGGCGTGGTGCCCCTGGGCGGCACGGGTGAGTACACGGCGTTGACCGCCGCCGAACGTCTGCGCGTGGTGGAAACCTCGCTCGAAGCGGCGGGCAGCGTGCCGGTGATTCCCGGCATTTTGTCGCCGGGCTTAGGCGACGCCATCGACAACGCGAAGGCATTCGTGCGCGCGGGCGCGAAGGCATTGATGGTCGTGACGCCGTATTACTTCCGTCCCACGCAGGACGGCATCGTCGATTACTACAAGGCGCTCTCCGACGCCGTCGACGCGGACATCATCCTGTACGAGATTCCGTATCGCACGGGCGTGTCGCTGCACTTCGAAACCGTGTCGCGTCTTGCGGACATGACGCGCGTCGTCGGCATCAAGGCGTGCAATCCCGATCTGGCGCAGCAGATGCGCGCGGCCGAACTCGCGAAAGACAAGCTGGCGATTCTGAGCGGCGAGGAAGATGTGCTGCCTCTGCATGTGGCGATGGGCGCGGTGGGCGGCATCATCAGCAGCTCGAATCTGGTGCCGAGGCAATGGTCCCGTGTGCTGACGCTCGCGATGAACGGCAAGCTCGACGAAGCCGTGGCGCTGCATGCCACGCTGCGCCCGCTCATCGACGCGATCTTCTCCGAACCGAACCCGGCACCGATCAAGGCCGCGTTGACGTTGCAAGGCCTCGATTTCGGCGATGTTCTGCCGCCGCTCAAGTCCGCGAGCGAAGCGTTGAAGACGCGCCTCGCGACCCTGATTCCCGCGTTCGTCGCTCGCGACGCCGAGCAGACCACACTTTGATATAGAGACTCGACATGGCATCGGAAAAGAAGATTCACGTTCCCCGTCGGCGATTCCTGCAGGCTGCCGGCACGACCCTGCTCACCGGCGCGATCGGCGCGCCGATGATCATCACCTCACGCAAGGCGATGGCCGCCAGTAACCTCACGGTCGTAAGTTGGGGCGGCAACTATCATCAGGGCGTCGAAGAAGCGCTGGCCAAGCCCTTCGAAAAGGAATTCGGCGTTCATGTGACGCTCGTCGACACGCCCGATCTCGCCAAGGTCAAGGCGCAGGTCATGACGAACAACGTGCAGTGGGACGTGTTCGACGCGGTTGGCCCGATGGCCATGACGGGCTCGAAGAACGGCTACTGGGAGCCGCTCGACCCGTCGCTTTTCGACAGGAGCGATCTCATCGCGCCGCTGACGCGCGACGCGGTGCCCTTCTATGGCTTTACGGGCGGTATCTGCTGGGACAACAGCAAGTTTCCGGACGGCAAGCATCCCGAGACTTTCGCCGATTACTTCGACGTGAAGAAGTTTCCGGGTCAACGCACGCTGCGCAATCGCGCGAGCGAGACGCTCGAAATCGCGCTGCTCGCCGACGGCGTGCCGCCTCAAAAGATCTATCCGCTCGATGTGGACCGCGCGTTCCGTGCGCTCGATCGCATCAAGCCGAATATCGGCAAGTGGGTTGACCAGACACCGCAAACCGTGACGCTCGTCGAAACCGGCCAGGTCGATTTCAGCTACACGTACTCGACGCGCGTGAAGGCCGCGCAGGAAGCGGGCAAGCCCATCAACTTCTCGTTCAAGCAGACGTTGACAGGTCTCGAATATCTGGTCGTGTTGAAGAACGCACCGAACAAGGCCAACGCGATGAAGTTCGTGCAGTTCGCGATGCGCCCGGACCGGCAGGCGGCATTGATGAATTATCTCGGCAACACGCCCGCGAGCAAGAAGGCGCTGCCGATGCTCAACCCCGATGTGCGCAAGTGGACATCGGACCCGAACAACAAGATGAACGTCATCAGCAACGACGCGTGGTGGGCGGATCACTACGAAGAACTGACGCAGCGCTTCAAGGAATGGGCGTTGTCGTAAAGGGGCCGGCGCATGGAGCGTGATCGACGTTCCGTGCGCGGGCGGCAGCAGCGGATGAGCAGGAGGCGAGTATGAAAGGACGAAACGACGGTCTGCTATATGTCGGACCCGCGACGGTGTTCCTGTTTTTTGTGGTTTTCATCCCGCTCGCGTATGTGGTTTATACGAGCGTGGCCGTGAGTGGCGGGTTCTCGTTTTCCGCTTATCGACGTCTGTTCGCGAGCGAGTTGTTCCTGCGTACGTTGTGGTCCACGTTCGAGATCAGCATCATGGCGTCGCTTTGCAGTCTGCTTCTGGGTTATCCGATCGCTATGCAGCTTGCCAGGCAGACGCCCAGAAAACGCGCCTTGTTCATGGTGCTCGTGCTCGTGCCTTTCTGGACCAGCATTCTCGTGAAGAGTTATGCGTTCACGGTGCTGCTCGGTCGTGACGGACTCGTCAATCAACTGCTGAGTTTTGTCTTCCATACGCGCGTTCAGATTCCAATGCTCTTCAATCGCGTTGGCGTCATGGTCGGCATGACGAATTACCTGATTCCCTTCATCGTTTTTCCGGTGCTCGCCAGTTTGCTGGCCATCGACAAGTCCTTGTACCGCGCGTCGGAGATCATGGGTGCGAAGCCTCCGCGAATCTTCTTCCGGATTACCTTGCCCTTGTCGATGCCGGGCGTCGCGGCAGCCGTGCTCAGCACGACCGTCATGTCGATGGGCTTCTTCGTGATTCCCGCGCTGCTCGGCGGCCGCAAGGACGCGATGATGTCGAATCTCGTCGACTTCTACACGCGGGAAACGATGGACTGGAACATGGCTTCGGCCATCGGCGTGATCCTGCTCGGCATCGTAACGCTCGCGGCGCTCGGCGCGGACCGCTTTCAGAAACGCAGCGCAAGCACGAAGGTGATGGCATGAGTACCACAATCGCACAGGCATCGCTGCCCGCGAAACAGGGCGTTGTCGTCGACAGGCTAGAACGGCGTTATGCGCGTTTGCGCAATGTTATCGCGTTCGCGGTGTATGCGTTCATTCTCGTGCCGACGCTGATCGTCATTCCGATTTCGTTCGGCGGGCAGGGTGAACTGACGTTTCCTCCACGCGTCTGGACGATCGAGTTGTACCAGCAGCTCTTCGGATCGAGCAACTGGGTCGACCCGATTCTGCAGAGTCTCAAGGTCGCGGGCTTCACCATGGTCACGTCGATCCTGATCGGCGTGCCGGCATCGTATGGTCTGGTGCGTTTCGATTTTCCGGGCAAACGCTTCGTCCTGCTCTTGCTGATGAGCCCGATTCTCGTGCCTGTCATCGTGATGTCGCTTGGGCTGTATCTGTATCTGTCGCGCCTGCAGATGGTCGGCACCACCATTGGACTCGTCGTGAGTCACGTCGCCTACGTCACACCGTTCATGATGATGACCGTGATGGCGGGCGTGAAAAAACTCGATCCGGCGCTCGAATTCGCGACCACGATCATGGGCGCGAAGCGCCGGACCGTGTTCTTCAAAGTGGTGCTGCCGCAATTGAAGCCGTCGATTCTGGCGGGCGCACTGTTCGCGTTCCTCGTGTCCTTCGATGAAGTCGTGATCGCGTGGTTTCTCACGAGTCCGACGACCACCACGTTGCCCGTGCGCATGTACAGCAGCATTCAGTGGGACATCTCGCCGGTCATCGCGGCGGTGTCGGCGCTGCTTACCATGTTATCGCTTGTGTTTTGCTGCCTGTCCGCGTTCTTGCAACCTGCGGCGCCTGAGTCGTCACACTGACGTCGGAGAAAGGGAATGTCACATGTACTGGTCCAGAAGTCAGTCAACCCCGTTGAGAATGGTGTCCAAAGCATGGCTTCGAGCACACGAACGAAAGAAGACATGATCGCGTTTCAGGGCGTCAGCAAGAGCTACGGCGGCTCGGTCGCGCTGCATCCGACGGAACTGGCCGTGAAGAAGGGCGAGTTCCTGAGCCTGCTCGGGCCGAGCGGTTCGGGCAAGAGCACGATTCTGAACATCATCGCGGGCGCGGTCGCGCCGAGCACGGGCAACATCGCGCTCGACGGCCGGGATGTATCGACGGTGCCCCCGCGCGCGCGCGGCCTCGGCATGGTGTTTCAGAACTATGCGTTGCTGCCGCATTTGAATGTGTTCGACAACGTCGCGTTTCCGCTGCGCATTCGCGGCATATCGAAGAGCGAGATTGCTCAGCGGGTGAAGAATGCCCTCGAACGCGTGGGCCTCGTGGGTTATGAGAATCGCAAGCCGCGCGAGATGTCGGGTGGTCAGCAGCAGCGCGTGGGTATCGCGCGATGCATCGTCTATTCGCCTTCCGTCATTCTGATGGACGAGCCACTCGGCGCGCTCGACAAGAAGCTGCGCGATCAGTTGCAAGGCGAGATCAAGCGGCTGCATCGCGATCTGGGAACGACGCTCGTGTATGTCACGCACGATCAGGAAGAAGCGCTGAACCTGTCGGATCGCGTGTGTCTGATGAACGGCGGACGCATCGCGCAACTCGGTACGCCCGACGAACTCTACTTCGAGCCAGTGAGCGAATTCGTCGCGGATTTCGTCGGTGAATCGAATCTTCTCGAAGGTGTCGTGCAAGGGGATAACGCGGTTCGTCTGACGGACGGAACGACGCTTCAGGTGCGCAGCACCGAAGGGCACGCAACGGGTTCGGCGGTCAAGGTGCTGGTGCGTCCGGAGAAGATCTCGGTTTTGGGCGACAGCGACACCGAGGGCGCGTCGGCGGCGAACAGCAATCTGTATCGCGGCACGATCGGGCAGACGTCCTTCATCGGCGGCATGACGCGCTTCGAGTTGAAGCTGTCCACCGGCGCGGCCTTGCTCGTCAAGACCATTTCCTCGCGCGCCGCCGAGCGCGCCGCACCCGGCGATGTGTTGAGCGTGCGCTGGTCCGCGCGCGACAGCGTCGTACTGAAGAAATGAAGACGATGAATCAAGAAGGCATCATTGAAACGATGGTCGAACTCGCCGGCCGTGCGAACGTGCTGGCTGACGCGAACGACATGGCGCCGCATCTGATCGACTGGCGCAAGCGTCACACCGGCGTGGCCGCGTGCGTGGTTTTTGCGCGCAGCGTCGAACAGGTGTCGAAGATTCTCGCGTGGTGCAATGGCGCCGGCGTGAAGGTGTTTCCGCAAGGCGGCAACACGAGCGTGTGCGGTGGATCGGTGCCGGACAAGAGCGGGAACAGCATCATGCTGAATCTCGCGAAGATGAACCGTATCGAAGAGGTGAATGCGCGCAATAACTCGATGACGGTCGAAGCAGGCTGTATTCTCGCCGACCTTCAGGACGCGGCATTCGCGGCGGATCGTCTGTTTCCGCTGACGCTCGGCGCGGAAGGCTCGTGTCAGATCGGCGGCAATCTCGCGACGAACGCGGGTGGCACGAACGTCGTGCGCTTCGGCAATACGCGCGATCTGGTCCTCGGACTCGAAGTGGTCCTGCCCGATGGCCGCGTGTGGAACGGCTTGCGCACGCTGCGCAAGAACAACAGCGGCTACGACCTGAAAAACCTGTTCGTCGGCGCGGAAGGCACGCTCGGCATCATCACGCGCGCGAGTCTGAAGCTCTTTCCGAAGCCGCGCGCGATGGCCACCGCCATGCTCGGTCTGGATACCGTCGAAGCCGCCGTCAGCGAAGGTCTCAAGCTGCAGGCCGCGTTTCCCGGAGAACTGGTCGGCCTCGAACTCATATCGCAAAGCGAGTTCGACATTTCATTGCGGCACGGTACGAACATGCGCAATCCCTTCGCGAAGACGCCGAAGTGGATGGTGCTCGTCGAACTCGCCGCGGCGACCGGCGGAAGCGAAGCGCTCGCAGACCGCCTGACCGATTCCTTGCAGCCCTCGTTCGAAGATGCGCTCATCACCGATGCGGTCATCGCTTCAAACGAGCAGCAGCGCGCGGATCTGTGGCGCATTCGGCATCACGTCACGGAAGCGAACGGCGCGGAAGGCATGGGACTCACGCACGATATCGCCGTGCCGACGTATCGCATTCCCGATTTCGTCGAACGTGCAGGGGCGGCGCTCGCGGAACACTACCCGCAGGCCGTGCCGGTGATCGTGGGACACATGGGCGACGGCAATCTGCATTACATCGCCATGTTCACGCATGAATACTGGCGCGCAGTCGAAGACAAGAGCGGCGTTCAACTCAAGCTCAGTCATCTGCTCTATGACATCGCAGCGGACATGGGCGGCACGTTCAGCGCGGAGCATGGCATCGGCGCGTTGCATGTGCCTGAGATGTCTGTCTACAAGGACGCGACCGAGATCGACATGATGCGGCAGATAAAGGCGATCTTCGACCCGCGCGACACCATGAATCCGGGCCGTGTCGTGCCTGGCGCCTCGGCATGATTCACGCGAGCGTTGCCGATTATCGCGACGCCGCGCGACGACGATTGCCGGAATTCGCGTTTCGCTATCTCGAAGGCGGCGCAGAAGACGAAGTGACGATGCGCCGCAATCGCGCGGCGTTTTCGGGCATTACCTTCGCACCGCGCGTGATGGTCGATGTGACGAATGTCTCGACCCGCACCACGCTCGGCGGACGGCCGGCCGCGTGGCCTGCGGTGGTCGGTCCGACCGGACTCAACGGCATTTACTGGTGGCGCGCGGAAGAGACGCTCGCCCAGGCCGCGCACGCGGCGGGTCTGCCGTTCGCGCTGTCCACGGCATCGACAAGTCTGATGGAAGACGTGCGCGGCGCCACCGACGGCGATCTCTGGCTGCAACTCTACGTGCAGCGCAATCGCGCGATTGCCGAGGACATGATGGCGCGCGCAAAGGCCTGCGGCTTCTCGACGCTGCTGCTCACCGTCGATACGCCCGTCACCGGTCAGCGCGATCACTACGCGCGCACCGGCTTCACGCTGCCACTGAAATGGACGCCTCGCCTGCTGTGCGATATCGCGATTTATCCGCGCTGGACGGCGGAGGTCGGCATTCGTGGCGTGCCGCAACTCGTCAATCTGGCGGAGAGCGCGCGGCTCGAAGGCGGCATCGAAGAGCAGGCCGCTGCAATGAACAGGCAGATGGAAACCGCGCTGCAATGGCGCGATGTCGCATGGCTTCGCCGGCACTGGCCGGGCAAGATTTTCATCAAGGGCATTCAGACCGCATCCGACGCGCGCATCGCGTTCGCGCACGAAGTCGATGGCGTCGTGCTGTCCAATCACGGCGGACGTCAGCTCGATGGCGCGCCAAGTGCGATAGAGATTCTCGCCGAAGTCGCGGCGCTCGCGCCAGCCCATGCCCACGTGATCGTCGACGGCGGCGTGAGGCGCGGCAGCGATATCGCGAAAGCCGTCGCACTCGGCGCGGAAGGCGTGCTGCTGGGCCGTGCGCCGTTGTACGGACTCGCGGCGGCGGGTTTTGAAGGGGCATCGGACGTGCTGTCGATGTTGCGGCGCGAGCTTGAGATCTGCATGAGCCTCGTCGGTTGCACAGACATCGAGGCACTCGATGCGGGTTATCTCGCGCGCGGCGAATGGACCGATTCGCGCGCGCCGATCATCAGGGAGACTGAGTCGTGAGCAGTGAAGCATTTCATTTCCAGCAGGGCAGCATTCCGTTGCTGCTTTCCATTCCTCATCTGGGTACGGAGATACCTGCGGATATCCGCGAGCAATTGACGGACGCATCGACCGAGGTGGCCGACACTGACTGGCATCTCGACCGCCTTTACGATTTCGCGGCGCGCGCGGGCGCATCGGTGCTGGGCGCGCGTTATTCCCGCTACGCCATCGATCTGAATCGTCCGGCGAGCGGCGAGAGTCTCTATCCCGGACAGACGACGACCGGCCTGTGTCCGCTGGAGACGTTTCGGGGCGATCCGTTGTATCGCAACGGTTCGGGACCGGATAGTGTGGAAGTCCAGCGGCGGCTCGGCGTTTATTGGCAGCCGTACCACGCGCAGTTGCACGCCGAACTGGAACGGCTAACGGCGCGCTTCGGCAAGGTATTGCTGTGGGAAGCGCATTCGATCGCAAGCGTCTTGCCGCGTCTGTTCGAGGGCAAACTGCCGGATCTGAACATCGGTACGAACTCGGGCGCGAGTTGCGATGCATCGGTGCTCGATGCGATCACCGCGACGCTCGGCGATCAGCCGTTCACCTGGATCGCCAACGGGCGTTTCAAGGGCGGCTATATCACGCGCGCATATGGGCAACCGGAGCGCGGCGTGCATGCCGTGCAACTCGAAATGTGCCAGTCGACGTATATGGATGAGGCAGCGCCGTTCGGCTATCGCGAAGATCGCGCGTCGAAAGTGCAGCCGGTCGTCGAAGGCATGGTGATGGCGGCATTCGAGGCGGTTCGCGGTCTGTAGCGTTCAGGGCGTGAATGAGAGAAGCGGGGTGCGTCCACTAGATGCACCCCGCTTTTCATTGCGCGAAACTAAGTGGAAACTAAGCGCTGCCATCGCGAACGACGACAGCACGCAACCTCAAACGCTCTTCGCGAGTTCCGGAACGACCTCGAACAGATCACCGACGATCCCGTAGTCTGCGACGCCGAAGATCGGTGCATCTGCATCCTTGTTGACGGCCACGATCACCTTCGAATCCTTCATGCCGGCCAGATGCTGGATCGCGCCCGAGATGCCGACCGCCACATACAGTTCAGGCGCGACGATCTTCCCGGTCTGACCCACCTGCAAGTCGTTCGGCGCGAAGCCGGAATCCACGGCCGCACGCGATGCGCCGATTGCCGCGCCCAGTTTTTCGGCGAGCGGTGCGAGCAGCGCGAAATTCTCCGCGCTTCCCAGACCGCGTCCACCCGACACGACGACGCGCGCAGCCGTCAGGTCCGGCCGGTCGCTCTTCGCGATTTCACGACGCACAAAGCGCGACAAGCCTGTGTCCGCGACGGCGGGGACTTCATCGACGGACGCATTTCCGCCTTCGGCTTTCGCGGCATCGAATGCGGTGATGCGGATCGTCGCGACCTTCACGGCATCCGACGATTGCACGGTGGCGATGGCGTTGCCCGCATAGATCGGGCGCTGGAACGTGTCGCCGGAGTCGATTGCGATGACATCGGAAATCTGCGATGCATCGAGCTTGGCCGCCACGCGAGGCGCGATGTTCTTGCCCGCTGCCGTGGCCGCGAACAGAATATGCGTGTAGTCCTTCGCCAGCGCGAGGACCTGCGCGGCGACATTTTCCGCGAGTCCATCGGCGAGATGGGGCGCATCGATCAGCACGACCTTGTTCACGCCCGCCGCCTTGCTCGCGGCATCCGCAGCGGCGCGTGCGCCGCTGCCCGCGACCAGCACATCCACGCTGTTCGCCAGTTTCAGCGCGGCGGAAACGGTGTGCAGCGTCGCGGCCTTGAGTTGCGCGTTATCGTGTTCGGCAATTACCAGAGTCGTCATTCAGATCACCTTCGCTTCGGATTTGAGTTTCTCGACGAGCGTCGCGACGTCGGGCACGATCACGCCTGCTTTGCGCACCGGCGGCTCGACCACTTTCAGGGTCTTGAGGCGCGGTGCGGGGTCCACGCCAAGTTCGGCGGGGCTCAGCGTATCGATCGGCTTCTTCTTCGCCTTCATGATGTTGGGCAGCGTCACGTAGCGCGGCTCGTTGAGGCGCAGGTCGGTGGTTACGATTGCGGGCAGACGCAGCAAGATCACTTCCAGACCGCCATCCACTTCGCGCGTGACGGTGGCTTCGCCATCCGCGATTTCGATGTTGCTCGCAAAGGTCGCCTGCGGCCAGTCGAGTAGCGCCGCGAGCAACTGGCCGGTCTGTCCGGCGTCGTCGTCGATAGCCTGTTTGCCGAGGATCACGAGCTGCGGTTGCTCGCGCTCGATCACCGCCTTGAGCAGCTTGGCGACGGCGAGCGGTTGCAGTTCCGCATCGGTCTGCACGAGCACGCCGCGATCCGCGCCGATGGCAAGCGCCGTGCGCAACGTCTCCTGGCTTTGCGCGAGCCCGCACGACACCGCGACGACTTCGTTCGCCAAACCTGCTTCCTTCAGGCGCACGGCGGCTTCCGTGGCGATCTCGTCGAACGGGTTCATCGACATCTTCACGTTGCCGATATCCACACCGCTGCCATCGGACTTGACGCGCACCTTGACGTTGTAATCGACCACGCGTTTCACTGCGGTTAAAACTTTCATCGCTTGATTCTTCCTGAGAGATTCAGATGGATTCGATCGTCACGAGCACGGGCGGCGAGTACGTGTCCGAGAGCGGGGCGATTTCGATTGCCTGTTCGAGACGATCGATGACGAGCGCATGACCTGCATCGAGTACGTCATGATTTCCGATGCGGCACGGCGCATCGAGCGCCACGACGCAACCGGCTTGCGCAACGGTTTTCGCTTCGATCGCACAGACGCGCGCACGGTATTGGCCGATACGTGTCATTACATTGAGCGCGCTCACCGGTCCGCCGATCAGTGCGGCTTGCCATGCAATCGCGCCGTCATAGCAAGTCGGGTGGTAGGGTTTCAGCGCGACGACGTCATCGCCATGACGCAACATGGCGCCCGCGCCACGCAACACACACGAAATACGCGCGATGCCGTCGAAGCGCGAATACGGTCCGTCGCGTCCGACTTCCGCGATGCTCACGCGCCAGTCGCCATTGCGCGCCGCGATGGTTCGTGTGGTGCCGCCTCCGTTCTTCCACGGTTCGGCGGCGATCTCGTCGATCTTCATCACGCGCATGGCGGTGGCCGCAGGATCAGGAAACCGCGCCGAGTCCATATTTACCCGTCAGCAATTCGCCGGTGGCGAAGCGTTCGATGGAATAAGGCTTGAGTGCGACGTCGGTGGGCATTCCGAGCGCTTCCTGCGCAAGCACGCGCCCGACCGTCGGCGACAGCTTGAAGCCATGGCCCGAGAAGCCATAGCCGACGACCAGCCCTTTGATGCCCGGCAACTTTCCGAGCACCGGGTTCCAGTCGGGCGTGACGTCATACACGCCCGTCCACGACGACGCGATGCCCGCCGTCTCGTACTCGGGGAAACGCTCCGCGACTTGCGCGCCGACTTCGACGACATAATCCATCGGAATGTCGCCCTGCTCGGTTTCCGCCGTGTTCAGCTTCTCGCCCACGATGCCTTCGCTCACCAGCATCTGGCTGCCACCGTAGCTGCGGTAATAGAGCATGCCCGGCGAAGCCAGATCCTTGAAGACGGGCATCGAGAACGTATATTTCGCCGCTTCGCATTCGAGCGCGAGCACGGCATGGCGCTCAGGCAGGACAGGGAGATTTTGTCCGGTCCAGCCTGCGAGTTCCGGCGTCCAGATATTCTGCGTGCTGATGACCATGCCCGCGCTGAAATCGCCGATGCTCGTCGACACGCCGACCACGCGGTTGCCTTCGAACAGAATGCGGTTGACCGACGCATTTTCGCGGATCGTCACACCGCCGCGGCGCGCGGCGCGCGCGAAGCTGGTCGCGACGAGATACGCATCCGCGAAACCCGCTTCCGGCTCGTAGCCGATGAGCGCGGCATCGTCGAAACGCGCGATCGGCAGAAGTTCGTGCGCCTGCTCCGCATCGAGCAGTTCGAGCGGAATGCCTTGCTCTTTCTGCTGTTCGAGCGATACGCGCAGCGGTTCCAGCTTGTCGCCTTCGGCGGCGACGATCATGTAGCCGCTCTTGACGAGGCCGCACGATGCTTCGTCATCGCCTAGATACGACGCGAAATTGTTGAACACGTCCCACGATTTGCGTGCGAGCTCGACGTTCTCCTTGACAGAGTAATGCGTGCGCAGAATGCCGGAGGACTGCGATGTCGTCCCGGCGCCGATCGTTCCACGATCGAGCACGAGCACCTTCTTCGCGCCGAGTTTCGCGAGTTGAAAGGCGACCGAACTGCCGATCACGCCGGCGCCAATCACTACAACGTCATATCTTTCCACGGTTTTAATCCTTCATGGCACTTGGGATGGACTCAGTGTGGGGCGATCAAAATCGGCGCATGAAAATATAAGCAGAATCGATCTTTAGCAAAAGCAAGGGTAAGAATGACCGTCCCGACTTCGGGAAGACCCGCGATCACAATCAATGATCCTTATTCAAAAGATAAGCTTTGCTGCAGCAGTCTCGGCCCGGCTTTTTGCATGCTTAGTCTGTGCGAACGGCTTGCGATGCAAAGCCTAAGTCGCGCCCGACAGGAAAGCACTGCCGGCGACGGTTCTCAACCTGTATGCAGGAAGGCCGGTTATGTCGAAGTTTCGCGGTTCAGTCGATTTCAAAGGGCGGAGGAAGTTCGTTTCCGCGTTGTCGGGCATTGCAGTGGCAAGCGCCGCTTCGCCACTGCTGCTTAATTCCGGGCGCGCGTATGCGGGCGACAAGCAACTGACTTTCGTGACGTGGGGCGGCGCGTACCGTCAGGCGATCGAAGAAACGGTCGTCAAACCTTTCACGAACGAAACGGGCATCGCGGTCACTATCGTCGATACACCGGATATGGCGAAGCTGCGCGCCCAGGTGCAGACCAATAACGTGCAGTGGGACGTATTCGATGCGCCCAACGCGCTCGGTGTCGCGGGCGCGAACGCGGGGCTCTGGGAGCCGCTCGATCTGGCGATGTTCGACCGCAGCGATCTGATCATCGACATTAAGAACAATCTGCTGCCCTGGTACGTGTTTGTCGGCGGCATCGCGTGGGATCCGAAGAAGACGCCGAACGGCAAGCATCCCCGCAACTTCAAAGAATATTTCGACGTCAAGGCGTTTCCCGGCGGACGCACCTTCCGCAATCGACCGAGCGAAACGTTCGAAGCCGCGCTGCTCGCGGACGGCGTGCCGCCCCGACAACTCTATCCGCTCGATGTCGATCGCGCCTTCAAGGTGCTCGAACGGATCAAGCCGAACGTGGTCAAGTGGATCGATCAGACGCCGCAGACGCTCACGTTGCTGCAAACAGGCGAGACGGAATTCAGCTACACCTATGCCTCGCGCGTGAAACCTGCGAAAGCAGGCGGACAGTCGGTCGATTTCTCGTTCGATCAGAACGTGAACGGCTTCGAGTATCTCGCCGTCGTGAAGAATGCGCCGAACAAGGTGGCCGCGATGAAATTCCTGGCGTTCGCCGCGCGTCCGGACCGACAGGCTGCATTCATGGAACAGATCGGCAACACGCCGAGCAGCAAGCGCGCACTCGGTCTCATGAGCGCGGAAAGCCGCAAATGGATTCCCAATCTCCAGGCCGAAAACAGCGTGCTGATGGACGACGCGTGGTGGGCGAAGAACTTTGACGAGATCACGCGCCGCTTCAAGGAATGGACCCTCTCATGATTTGCGGAACCACAACAGAAGGAATTCGACGTATGGAAAACATCGAAGCGCTGCGGCATCGCGTAGATCTTTCCGGCGCGTTCGCGTGGCCGGTCGTGTCAGGCCTGACCGCCATCGTGCTGCGTGAGAAAGGCGAAGCCGCGCTCAACAACGTGTGGCGTTCGCTGATGGCGGCAGAACAGTCGCAACGATTCGTCGAAGCACTCGACAAACTCGGCATTCGCGGTGACGCGCCGGCTGTCACGGCGGCCAAGTATCACTACTTCAGCAACACCATCGGTGGGCTGAGTCTGCAGTACATGGAAGAGTCGCCGAAGAAAGTATGGATTCGCTACATGCCGCCGTGGGGCACGTTCCCGGGTATTTCGGCGCTTGCCGTGCCGACGTCGGTCCGGCGCACGATTCTGTCGACCTGGCATCCGCGTAACGGCGAATTGCTGGGTTGCCCGCGCCTCGGCTGGGTGGCGACGAAGTTCGTCGCGGAAGGGCATCAGTACGACGAAGGCTATTTCATGGAATACGACCATGATCTGCGTCCCGAGGAGCGCTTTCGAGTCGAGCACGTCGAACATACGCCCGAGTTCGATCCGGCCAAGGCGCCGCAACTTGATCCGCAATTGTGGCCCGAAGCGCGCGTACTGAAGGGCTGCGCGAACTACGCGTCGGATTACGTCAAGCATGTGATCGAAACCGTGGTCGCCCAGTTCGGCATGAACACGGCGTGCTACATGCTGTCCTGCGCGATGAAACTGCTCGCTGTGCAATTCACGCCGGCGCTCAAGGCTCTGACGAAAACCGAAGGCAACGATCCCGCCGCGCTGGCGCAGATGTTCGCCACCATTCTCGGGTCGTTCAAGAACAGTCCACAGTCGCGCAAGACCGGCCCGGACACGGCGGAAGTCACGTTCGAAACCTTCGAGCCCTTTCCGTTCGCGCAATCGGAAAGCATGCGTGATGCGGCCTTTGCGTTCTTCGACATGAGTGTGAGAACGTTGAACGGGCATGTGCGAATCGAGCGCCGTTTCGATGCGTCGACCGGCGTGGAACGATGGACCTTGACGGACACGCACACATGGCTCTGGTGATGGCGACGACTTCACATTTCTTGGCGAGCGACAACATTCCGCGACTGCTGCGTGAATGCGCCCGCGATAATCCCACTCACGTTTTCTGCCGGTCTGGCGACGAATCGCTGACTTATGCCGATCTGGACGTGCGAGTGAATCGGTTGGCGAACGGCTTCGCGCAGATCGGCATCGGTGCGGGCATGCGTGTGGCCGTGATGCTGGCGCATCACGTCGATCACGCGCTCACCTTCTTCGCGCTGTGCAAGCTGGGCGCGGTGCAGGTGCCGGTGAACGTGCATCTGAAAGGGGCTGCACTCGAACATGTGCTGCACCATTCGGAGCCGGCTGTCATCGTCGCGGATGCGTGTTACGCGGCAGTGCTCGCGCCGATAGTCGATCACGAGACCGCGATATGGCGTGAAAGCATGCAGTCCTTTCCGGCCAGCAGGCATGGGTTCGAGACGCTTGCCGCGCATGCCGATGCGGGCGCACCATCCTTTGAGGCAAACGACGCCGACTTGCGCGGAATCCTCTACACGTCTGGCACGACCGGGCCTGCCAAGGGCGTCCAGATGAGCGACCGGATGTATCGCGCGGCGGCGCTCGGTTCATCGTGGGTCGGCTCGATCACGCCGGGCAGCGTGCTGCATTTCTGGGACCCGATCTATCACGTCTTCGGCAGCGAAGTGCTCGTGATGGCGTTGATGCAGCCCATCACGCTCGCCTTCGTGCCGCGTTTTTCCGCATCGGGATTCTGGGGCGAGGTGGCGCGTTACGACGCGACGCATCTGCACTTCGTGGGCGGTGTATTGCAACTGCTTCTGAAGCAACCGCCTGCGAATTCGGATCGCAATCACACGGTGAAGATCGCGTGGGGCGGCGGTGCGCCCGTCGACGTGTGGAAGGCGTTTGAGGAACGCTTCGGGATTCCGGTGCGCGAAGGTTACGGGATGACGGAAACATCGAGCTTCAGCGTCATCAACACGGAAGGGCGCATCGGGTCGATCGGCCGTGCGGTCGACTATTTCGACGTGCAGGTCGTCGGCGATGACGGTGCGCCGGTGTCTGTGGGCGAGATCGGCGAACTGCGCGTGACGGAACGCGAGAGCGGCACGATTACCGCCGGCTACTTCCGCAACCCGGACAAGAGCGCCGAAGCGATTCGCGACGGCTGGCTCTATACGGGCGATCTCGCGCGCGAAGATGCAGACGGATACTTCTACTTTCTCGGCCGCAAGAAAGACAGTCTGCGGCGGCGAGGCGAAAACATCTCGGCGTGGGAAGTCGAGAACGTCGTAAATGGACATCCGTATGTAGAGGAGAGCGCGCTCATTGGCGTTAAGAACGAGTTCGATGACGAAGACCTCAAAATCTTCCTCAAACTCAAGCCGGATGCGCCGGCGTTCGTGAACGACGAATTCATCGCATGGTGCGAGGAGCGGATGGCCCGGTTTCAGGTGCCGCGTTTCATCGAGTTGGTGGGCGAGTTTCCCAAGACGCCGACGCAACGCATCCAGAAGCAAGGGTTGTCCACGCGAATCGACGATTGCTGGGATGCCACCGCCCGTCAGGCACATTCAAGACCGGTGGTGTAGGAATCGAACGTTTTGATGGGCAGGCCCGGTAGCGCGGCGGCGAGGCTTGGGCCGATGACCTCGCGCACGATCGAGGCGGATTCGTGCGCGACCGCTTCCGCGATATCCGGCCATTCGGCGCGTCGCGTCAAAATGAAGAAGTGGCGATAACCAAGTTGCGTGAGTCGTAACGGCACGACGGCGATATCGGCAAGATGCACCCGCGATTGCCACAGACACATGGGCGTCGTGATCGCGCAGCCAAAGCCCGAAGCGACGAGACTCAGGAGCGGATCGGTATCGTCAAATTCGTAGCGCCTCGGCGCGTAGTAGTTCATGTGGGTCACGAAACGCTCCACCTGCTGTCCGATGACCGAGCGGCCCGTGTAACGCAGCAAGGGCAAGTCGCGCAGTACCTGATAAAACGCCTGGTCACGATGCGTTTCATGCCACGACTTCGGCACGACCGCGACGAACGGCTCGGAAAAAAGCGGACGCAGCGCCACGCGGCTCGGGTCGAGCGTGGCTTCGGTGCAGATCGCGAGATCGAGTTCGCGGTTGACGAGTTGTTCGCTGAGAATCGGCGTAAGGCCGGACCACATCGACAACTCCTGCGCGCGCTCCGCGAGCCGCGCGACGAGATGCGGCCCGACGCTTGCCGCAAAAGAATCCACGCAGCCGATACGCAGATTCGCGACACCCGTGCGCGCAGCGGAGCGCACCTTGTGCGTGACCGTCTGCGCATGCTCCAGCAGCCCGCCCGCTTGTTCGAAGAGAATGCGGCCAGCCGCGTTGGGGCGTACAGGACGGAAGTCGCGATCGAACAGCGACACACCTTGCTCGCGTTCGAGCGAAGCAATCAACTGGCTGACGGCGCTTTGAGTGACGCCGAGCACGCGCGCGGCTTTCGTCATCGACCTGGTCTCGCAGACGGTGACGAATGCGTGAAGCGCGCGCAAGTCGACGCAGTTGATCAAGGTTCGCATGGTTCCTCCTGTCAGCCTGCATCTTGCGCGCGCGAATAATCGCCAGGCGGAATGCAAGCATCGATTGAATGCAGCATAAGAAGGGCTTATGTCGCGAGCTTTCCTTATTCGATCTCATACGATGCTTGCAACCCCGATTGAATTCACCCAAGCGAAATGAATACACAGACTCTCGTCGAACAGTACGGTCCTCGCGATGCCATGGAATACGATGTCGTCATCGTCGGAGCCGGTCCTGCTGGCCTTGCCGCCGCGATCCGGCTGAAGCAACTGGCAAACGAACAGCGTCGCGAACTGAGCGTATGCGTGCTGGAAAAGGGCTCGGAAGTCGGCGCGCATACAATGTCCGGCGCGGTCATGGACCCACGCGCGCTGACGGAGTTACTCTCCGACTGGCACGAACGCGGCGCACCGCTCGATGTTGAGGTTACCGAGGATCGCTTTCTATTCTTGTCGGAAGACCGCGCGCGACAGGTGCCGAACTGGCTCTTGCCGGAAAACTTCAAGAATTACGGTAACTATGTCGTGAGTCTCGGCAACGTTGCGCGATGGATGGCGGAGCAGGCCGAAGCGCTCGGTGTCGAAATATTCGCGGGCTTTGCAGCGGCGGAAGTGCTGTATGGCGAGCGCGGCGAAGTGCGCGGCGTGGCGACGGGCAACATGGGAATCGGCAAGGACGGGCAGCCGACTGGTGAATTCCAGCTCGGCATGGAATTGCAGGCGAAGTACACCTTTTTCGCGGAAGGCTCACGCGGTCATCTTGGCCGGCAGTTGCAGGAGCGCTTCCATCTGCGCGATGGCGTCGATCCGCAAACGCACGCGATCGGCATCAAGGAGTTGTGGGAAATCGACCCGTCGATGCACAAGCCTGGCCTTGTCATCCACACGGCAGGCTGGCCGCTCGACAGCGATACCTACGGCGGCTCGTTTCTCTACCACCTCGATAACAATCAGGTCGTGGTCGGGTTCGTCGTCGGGCTGGGTTATTCGAATCCTTATCTGTCGCCGTTCGAAGAGTTTCAGCGCTACAAGACGCACCCTGAGATTCGCAAGTTTCTGGAAGGCGGCAAGCGTGTTTCCTACGGCGCACGCGCGATCACAGCAGGTGGCCTTCAATCCCTGCCGAAGCTGGTCTTTCCCGGTGGCGCGCTGATTGGATGCGAAGCGGGCTTTCTAAATGCATCGCGCATCAAAGGCAGCCATGCGGCGATTACAACAGGAATGATGGCGGCGCAAGCCGCGTTCGATGCCATTGCCGAGGGGCGGCAGAACGATGCGCTCGTCGAGTATCCCGAAGCATTCGACCGATCCTGGCTTAAAGACGAGCTATATCGCGCGCGCAATTTCAAGCAGTGGATGAGCAAGGGCCTGTACAAAGGCACCTTCATGGTCGGCTTCGAGCAAAAGCTGCTCGGCGGACGAGTGCCCTGGACGCTGCGACATAAACATGCCGATCATGAAACGCTGAAACCCGCGTCGCAATGCAAAAAGATCACGTATACGAAGCCGGATGGAAAGCTCACGTTCGATCGATTGTCGTCGGTATATCTGTCCAACACGAATCACGCGGAGAACCAGCCGGCCCACCTGACGCTGAAGGATGTGACGGTGCCGGTCAGCATCAATCTCGGCAAGTACGATGGCCCTGAGGCGCGCTTCTGTCCGGCGGGCGTCTATGAATATCGCGAAGTGGAAGGCGGTGCTGCGGCACTGGTCATCAATGCGCAGAATTGCGTACATTGCAAGACGTGCGATATCAAGGACCCGACGCAGAATATCGTGTGGGTAACACCTGAAGGTGGCGGCGGACCGAACTATCCGAATATGTAAATGAAACCGGCGGAGTTCGTTGGAGTCGCCTCGACCTTGCTTTTGAATGTGCAGCCACGCCGCTTGATCGCCACAACGCGGATCGGCCGGCCGGCGAGACGCTATGGCCATCGTTATGTGGCCTGTCAGTTTCGGCAGCACGCCGCCGGTGCTCAGGCTTCTGAAATCGAAGTCCATTTCCGTCGCGTTCACAGGAATCGGGCCTCAAACCGGCGAAACCGACTATACGTCTGCGGTGACAGCCAACAACTGCGATACGGGCAAGTTCCAAGCGAGCTATGTCTGCAAACTGGCGAAGGATCGCGGCAGTAATAAGGTTGCAATGCTTTCGCTTCCTCAGGATCGAGAGAACGCGCAGAAGTACCTGCGTGGTGCGCGAGTCGTTTAAGGCCGATGGCTGCGATCTCGTGCAGATCCTCGAAGCACACGATTTGTCGATCAATGAATCCGTTACCGAGCCAACGACATTCTCACGGCCCATCCTGACGTAAGGGCGATTTACGGCATGCTCGATAACGCGGGCATCGGTGCGGCCAAGGCGTTGCAGACTCGTGGGCTCGTCGGTAAGGTTGCCGTCGTCGCCGCAGATGGCAGTCCAACGACGATCAAACCGGTAAGAGACGGCACGATTCAGGGTGCATTCGTGCAAGGCGCAATGGGTCAGGGCATTGATACAACGACGCAAGTCTTTAGTGCGCTCAACCAAAGCCGACCACTCAAGTCTTGTCTTTTACGGAAGTGCTCGTAAACAAAGACACAATCGACCATCCGGACGTGCAGGAAGCGGTGAAGCGCATTTATCCGCCTTCGTTGGGCAACTATTGATATTTGACGGTGAGCGCGCGCCTGCGCGTTTCCCTCTCGAAATTTTCCCCCACACTTCCGAGCAAGTCCTCTTAACCAAGGAATGCGCGAAATCGCAGTCTACGCTGCACGGTCAAGTCGCACCCAGGACGTAGGCGCCGCAATGATCATGGTAACGCCTCCGTGTCATGGCGCCACGTTGCGCGCCTCCTTGCGCTGGAGGCGTTTACGCGAACGCCGCCGCGATTGGCTGGCGCGATGCCACATATCGGTGAGGTCGCGCTGGCGCTGCGCTCGGATATCTCGATGTGCGGTTCGAGGGGAGCGGCGGACTGAGCGTCCGGCGCTTGTGAGTTGGCATGAGGCGTTTGCAGAGCGGTTCGCGGCGTTTGGCGAAACGCGGGCGAGTTGATGGGGCGGCTTCGATGCTGCCGGTGGTGGCGGCATTAATATGCCGTAATTGACATAAATCAATCTATCGCATTTTCATATGTAGTCCTAATAGAATCGACGTTGATCTAGCTTTCCGGATCCGTCGGCTTTAGATTGCAAGTCTCCAAATGTGAGATGGAGATTATCGCGGGGCACGCTTGAACGCTCACTCCCGACCCTCTTCAGCCGTTGTCGCCTTTGCGATTTAAGAGACAGCACTTTGGCCAACAGCGGCCATTCCCGTGAAACTTCAATACACGTACCAGTATAGATCACGACTCCATTCGTGTAGTTCCGAATCTTACTCTGTTCATTAGCAGGGCCTTTTCAAGTTAGTAAATAGTTCGGTGATGGCGACCCACGATGCACGTACGCGATCTATCTGTTCGGTATGGCATTTATGTTCTGTTTCTCGTCGCAAGAATGGGACGAGAGAATCATTTTGGTCGACATCGCCTGACAAGGCCTTGTTAGCTCGGACTCTATTCTTCGCTCAGCTGTCTCCTGAAAATCGAATAGACTCACCGCCGCCACCAGCTTTGCCGCAAGAACGACCGCGATTGTCCGCGCCGCTTGTCCCCAAGATCATCTACGCCGACCGTGGTTACGATTCTGACCCGCATCGCCGCCGGCTTCGCGAGCGCGGCATCCAACCGGTTATCGCCAGGCGTCAAACAGAACACGGCAGCGGCCCTCGGCAAATTTCGTTGGGTCGTCGAACATACTCATTCTTGGCTCCCATGGTTTCCGTCGCCTCCGCACTCGCTTTGAACGCCGCGCTGACATTCACGAAGCATTCCTAAAGCTAGCCTGCGCACTCGTCTGCTGGAACATCTTCAGCCGCACGGAGCGCGCTTTTTGAACTGGCCTTTCACGGTAATTTTCTATAGAGGGATATATCAGTCATAACGTAGGAGTACAATCGTGCCGTTTGATGAAAGTTTCATCCGAAGCCGGACCAGGGGTAGTCCATCGAATGTGCGTCACTTACTGACGCTTAAACAGGTTAGTAAGTAGCGTGCCAAATTCATGTATGACCTAATTTAAAGGTGTACTAATCAACCAAAGACGTTGCTCATGGGTGGGATCCAACGCTAGATCCAGACCCATACTCATCACAAGGTGGTCGAACATGAAGCCGGCGCGAGTCAGATTGCCACTAAGAAGGATGCCATGTGGCGGCATGGGGTGTACCGGCGGCAGGGGACCGATGGTGCGGTTGAACCCCGTATTTGCCGTGTCGCGCCGTGTTGCGTTCCCCCATTCCAAAATCTTCAAATTTCCCGCCCCAGGTTGCCCACTCGGGATGTCCGAGCCGCAGAACGGCACCTGCTTGATCTGACGCGATTCTCGGGAAGAAGTCCAGACGACGGCGGACACTTGGATGCAATAGTTTGCTGGCACTGCATATTCTCGGCCCGTCCACCATCTGATTATGTCTTGGGACGCGTCGGTCGGTGTGGATTCGATGGTCAATGCGACTCGCGGCCATTGCGAGGAGCCCGTTTGCGTCGTAAAGATACCCCGCAGGCCTGACGAATCGAAGGTGCCAGCATTGGGCGAAGACATGCTTTTCATTGACGTCAGACCTTGATTAATTGTGCTCGTCAGGCCACTGCTTAAATTGGCGCAACCGAACAGCAGAGCACTTCCGATCGTCGTCGCCAGCAGACGTAGTACTAATGCCGCGCCTGAATGATGCGTTGAGTTCCTATCATGGGGCACATAAAAGACGGTGTTCCGGAACATAAATTTCCTGTCTAATGCTTTTGGGGCGGCGTCGCCGATCCTTGCGATGGCTTACCTGCGATGGGAAGCTTGAGCGAAGACTGGAATCAATGAAGGTCGACGATCAGGGCGTCATTGGCGTCGGCCACATGGACCGCGACCACCTTGGCGACGACGTCTTTGCGTGCGGCGTAAGACACCGTGTCGGCCGCTTTGAAGTAGACGTCCACGTTCAATGGCAGGCTTGGGCCACCGGAGGCCACGACCTTCGCTTCGAGCGCGCGCGCGTTGTCGTCGCCGTCCGGCGCGACGGACTGAAACCTGGGCTCGCCGCGCAGCACCACGCCGTAAGAGCCCGAATCCAGAAGGCTCAACCGCGAGTTGCCGTCCATCCCCAGCCCGAGAATCGGGAAAGAACGGGTGTCGGCGTTGTAGTGGCCCAGCGACGCGTTCGCTTTCACGACGAAATAGGGCGAAGCCATTTCCGCCTGCTGCTCGCCTTGATACTTCTCCTGCAACGTCTTGGCGATGTCTTGCCGCTTGAAGGAGTCCGCGGTTGCGCGGTAGTCGGCGTTGAACTCGCCTGCGAGATCCGTCGTCGGCAGCGCCGCATGGCCGAGCCCGTAATACAGCAGGGCGACTTGCAGGCCGCTTTGAAGCACTGTGTAGCTCGACAAGGGCCGCGTCTTGTCGATCGACGCCGCAGATAAATCGGCCGTGCACGGTCCGATTTGCAGGGAGTGATTGGTCGCTTCGAGCATGATCGCGTGAGCCTGCTCCGCGCTGCTCGCGGACACCGACTCTTGATTGATGGACACTTTCTTCATGCCCAGCCGGGCCCTGTCCTCGGCGAGGACGTTGGTTTGAGGCTGGCCGATGTCGGGATAAATGAACACGCACACGTAAGTGTTCTTGGTCGCCTTGTCAGCGGCGATAGCGGCCTGGCCAGCCTCGTCGTTCCAGCCGGTGGAGCTCGGCATCTGAGCCGCTTGCGCGCTCGGCGAGGCGCCGCCGGCGGCGTCCGCGGCGTTCTTGGAGCACGCGGGGAGCAGCGCGAGCGCGGCAAGCGCGCTCGCGGCGAGCGGGTGGATTCGGTTTTTCATGGCGTTGGTGTTTTTATGGGCGTGCGATGGAACGCTCACTAGGCGCTTTCGCGCGGCGGCGAGTGGCGAATGAGCTCGTAGCGGATGGATGTGGGCGCGGCGTTCTTGTTGTTCGGGTAGTCCTCCAACCGTTGCTTGACGATGCGGCCGACGCTGGGCGCATACCAATCAGTCTCGCGCGAGCGGCCGGGGGGGGGGGGGGGCGGGCCGGCCCCCCCCCCCCCCGCCCGGCCCCCCCCCCCCCCCGCAAAAAAAAACCCACCCGAGCGCACCGCCGCAAAAGCAACCACAAAAGCGCGGCGGCGGGGGGGGGGG
>NZ_JALQDW010000036.1:0-71540 GCF_023631025.1 Caballeronia sp. GACF4 | reverse complement strand
GTATGCAGAAGCGAGACGATAGCCGTGGTCGGGAAGTACACGTGGTGAATGCGTTGTCCGGAATCGCAAAGCAACTGTTCCGTGCGCAACTGGACGAGTTCGAGATGAGGAGCGATTGCTTGCCATTCTTGCGCCGGAAGCGCGCCCAACAAATGGTTGCCGTGCAGGTCTGATTGAAGGCTCAACATGATTTGACTTTTTGGTCTGTGCGCATTGCGCTGTGCTTTTTTCTGGCCACTTGAGGTTTCGTGATCGCATCTGACGGCGATCATCGAAACCTCAGGGCCAGCCCCGTAGCACCGTTAGCCGCTTGTTCGATTCCCGTTCGCGACTATTTACCGTGCTTTGTCATACATAAGCGAGAGGCGTGCCAGGAGCCCTCAATCCTCATACCAGCAAGGCGTCAGCCGGAATGTGCCGGGCCATACGAAGTGCGGGCGATGAAAAATGATTCAGTTTCGAACACGTTAAATCGCCGCTTAATGATCCTGCTTACATTTCAAGCGTCTTTCAGTGTTTCTCGAATACCGGTTTTAGCGTTTGCGCGCCTTTATCGGCCAGTGGTGCTTTTTTAATGGCAATGTTTTTGAGCCCGTTAAAGACTTGCTTCAAAATTGTTGCAGTGCTGCACGATAGATCGCGCTGAAACCAAGATAGGGAAGAACTAGACTGCAGGACGCCCCGCCGAGGCAGGCGGTGCAAGCAATTGCGGCATCTCGGCGGCCCGAGCGCCTTGAGGAGAAGGGATGACAAAAACCCGGCCAAAATTGTTGCATTGCAGATACCCGCTCTCGTTTTCGCCTGCCGACAACCTTCTGTGAAGAACCGCCGAATCACATCTGGATTCAAGTTTTGCGGAAACAATTCCGCCTCACGGGTGGTAACTCTGTCGTTTTCATACATCAGGCGAAAGAAATTTTTACGGAACATTTTGCCGAAAGTGACTTTTTCAACGATCAAAGGCCTGAGCAGCTTTTTCTTTAACCAGCGGAAATATTTACGATTGATCACACTAGAAGCGTCACTGGTGGACCTATATTCCGTCCATGCGAGAAGATTCTTTCGCCGGATAGGACGCCAATAAAGTATTTATCTTCTCTCCATAAACGTTTGCCTACTCAAAATAGTCCAATCGCAAAGGTTTGCCTCTGTAACATTGTGTTGCATGACAAATAGAATCGCCTCACAATCGGTTCCGTGCTCTGAAACAACTGATGTTTCCGACACTCCCCGTCACAGTCAACTTCGGTCCAACGCCATGACGCACGACAGCCAAACCCTCGATTCGATTCGTGAATTGAACCTGTCTTATCTGCTGCTTGCGCAGCGTGTGCTGACCGAAGACCGGGACGCGGCGCAGGCTCATCTCGGCCTGTCCGCCGAAATGGCTCAAACGCTGACGCAGTTGTCGCCCGATCAGACAGTGCGGCTGGCTTCGTCGTCGCAACTGCTGTGCTTCTTCCGCCTTGGCGGCGATGCGCTGCTCACGGGCCTCGCCAGTCTCACGGAACGCGCGCAAAGCGCTTCTGCCGCATCCAACGCATCGCTTCTGGTGGCCTGAACATGAGCACGACTGCATCGACGAAGAGTCTCGCCGACGACGCCAGCCAGGTGCTGCGCGCGGTTACGCTGATCAAACTCGGCGCACGCATGCAAGTGCTCGAGTCGGAGTTTCCGAAGCTCTCGCGCGACCGTCTCATTCGCCTCTATCGCGAAGTGAAGGGTGCTTCACCGCCCAAGGGCATGCTGCCCTTCTCCGCCGACTGGTATCTGACATGGGGGCCGAACATCCATGCATCCATGTTCGCCAATGTCTATGCGTTTCTCGAAGCCAACAGCCGCGAACTGGACCGCGTCGATCTCTTGAGCCGCGCCTATGGTCTTTATGCCGAGCATTTCACGATGCAAGGCGAGCCGCTGCAAATGGACCTGACGCGCGCATGGACGCTGGTGCGCTTCAAGGAAGCCGGCATGCTGCGCCTCGCGGGCTGCAAGCGCTGCCACGGCAAGTTCGTGGCGCACTCGCAGGACATCACGACCGGCATGGTCTGCGGAATCTGCCAGCCGCCGTCGCGTGCAGGCAAGACCAAGGCCGCAAAGGCCGCGCGCGAAGAAAGCGCCGCGTTGCAGGCGCGTGCCGCATAACACCAAGCCTTCTTCCAAGGTCATTCGCATCGCAGTTCCTCGGGCAAAGTGAGAGACTTCTTCGTGTCTCTCACCGCTCACATGGCCGTCTCACGCCCGACCAACACATGGAACTGCGCCATCTTCGTTACTTCATTGCCGTTGCCGAATTGCGCAGCGTGCGCGCCGCATCCGAGCATCTGCATGTCACGCAGCCCGCCATTTCCCGGCAGATTCAAGATCTCGAACAGACCATCGGCGCGACGCTTTTCGAACGCACGCCGCGCGGCCTGAAGCTGACCGCTGCCGGCATTGCCTATCTCTCCGAAGCACGCGCGATCCTCGCCCATGTCGATGCCGCGAACCGGCTCGCGCATCGCATTGCATCGGGCGAACAAGGACGTTTGCGTGTGGGTTTCGTCGAGAATGCATCGTGGAGCGGTCTCGTGCTGTCCGCGCTCAACGCGTTTCAGCAGAACGCTCGCGACATAGCGCTCGAATTGCAGCCGATGAACACGCCCGAGCAACTCGATGCCATCGCCGCCGAACGGCTCGAAGGCGGCTTTTGTTACCGCTTCGGCGCGCTGCCCGATGGCTTCGCCAGCATCCGGCTGCTCGAACAGAACGTGGTGCTTGCGGTGCCCGAGCAATGTCCGCTCGCCGCGCAAGCCAGGGTGCGTGCAAGCGAGCTTGCCGCGCTGCCGTTCATCGCGTTTCCGCGACACGTCTATGCGGCCTACTATGACCGCCTCATCTCCGCGTGCGCCGAGCGCGGTCTCACGCTGAATATTCGCCAGGAAGCCGCCACCGAAACCGCGATTCTCTCGCTCGTCGCGGCAGGCGTCGGCGCGGCGCTCGTAAATGCGGCCAATCGCGAACGTCCGCCCGCACGCGTGCGCTTCGTCGAAGTGGAGGACCTGTCGGTGCCGTTGCCGCTCGAATTCTGCTTTCTTGCGCAGCACGGCAGCGCGGCATTGCAACGCTTCATCGAACTGCTCGAAGCGCAAAAGCACCCTGAAGCGTGATGCCCTGAAGGCATCGCCCGCTGCAGAAAACGGCATTGGCCAGCAGATATTTCGTCGGCAATAGTGGATACGAACCTACTCGATTCGAGATCCGCTCATGTCCACTACAGCCTCGCTCATTGCAACCGATATCGACTACGAACGCCACGGTTTTCAGACCGGCACACTGCGTCTACCGTGGTCGCATGACCGTTCCGCATACGGTCATATCCCCATTCCGCTCGCCGTCCTGAACGCGGGCGACGGCCCCACGGTGCTTCTTACCGGCGGCAATCACGGCGACGAATATGAAGGCCCCGTCGCGCTGATGAAGCTCATGCAGCGCATGCCATCGCTTTCGATTCGAGGTCGTATCATCGTCATACCGGGGCTGAATTTTCCGGCGTTCGTGAATGGCTCGCGCACATCGCCTATCGACGGCGGCAATCTCAACCGGCTCTTCCCCGGCTCACGTCACGGCAAGCCGACCGAGATGATTGCGCATTATGTCGAGACAGAACTGCTGCCGCGCGCCGATGTCGTCATCGACCTGCACGCGGGCGGCGCGAGCTTCGAACATGCGCCGACACTGCTTGCATCGCCGCCATCGGGCGATGCCGCACGTCGCGCGCGCTATCTCGATCTGGTGCGCGCGTTCGGCGCGCCCTACACCATGATCATGGATCTGCTCGGCGAGGATCGCACCTTCGCAGCCGCGGCCGAACGCCACGACACGCTCTTCCTATGCGGCGAATTCGGCGGCCATGCCGGCTGCGACGCGGCGAATCTCGCTATCGTCGAAAGCGGTTTGCAGCGCGTGCTGCATCGCCTCGATGTATTGCACGATGCCGCGCACGATGCGCCGCCCAGGACGCGTTATCTACGCGTGGAAGGCACGCAGCATTACGTGTATGCGCCGCATGCGGGCGTCTTCGAACCCGCCTTCGCCTTGAACGACGAAGTGCGCTCGGGTCAGCTCGCGGGCCGTCTCTTCGATCCACAAGAACCGTGGCGCGCGCCGCGCGACATCGCATTTCGTGGCGATGGTCGCGTGATGTGTGCGCGCACCTTTGCCCGCGTCGAAGCCGGCGATTGCATTGCGCTTCTTGCCGCCGAAGCACCCCTCGACTGATTTCAAGGAGCATTCGCATGAGCGCTCATCCGCTTGCGTCGGCTTCTAACGCCGATGCCCCGCTCGACGTCCGTCATCCGCTGTACGTCGTGCTGTTGTTCTTCACGTGCTTCGCGTTTTCGTATCTGGACCGTCAGATCGTCAGCATTCTCGTGCAGCCGATCAAGCTCACGCTCGGCGTCACCGATACTCAAATCGGACTGCTGCAAGGCTTCTCGTTCACCATGTGCTATGCGACTGCGGGTGTGTTCGTCGCGCGTCTCGTGGATCGCGCTAATCGCGTCAGGCTAATCGCCATATGCGTCGCGATCTGGGCCATTTCCACGGCTCTTTGCGGCTTCGCGACGAGCTTCACCGAACTGCTGTTCGCGCGCGCGGGAACAGCCATCGCGGAAGCGGCGCTGAGTCCTGCGGCGCTCTCCATCTTCAGCGATATCTTCGCGCCGCGTAAGGTCGCGCGAGCGAGCAGCGTCTTCATGCTGGGACCGTATATCGGCGGCGGGCTTGCACTCTTCGGCGGCGGCATGCTGCTATCCGCCGCTGGCGGCGACGTGAGCACATGGCTCGCCGCGCATGGCTTTCAGCCGTGGCAAGCGGTTTTCGTGCTCGTCGGATCACCAGGACTCGTGCTGGCAGCACTCGTTGCCTTGACGATTCGCGAGCCGGCAAGACGCGAAGCCACGACTATCAGCATCGCCAATACGGATTTTGATGAGGCCCTGCCCTCGCTACGCGAAGTGCTCGCCGAACTGTTCATGCGCAATCGCTTCTGCGCACCGTACTTTGCCGCTTATGTCGCGCTCATCACGCTGTTCTATTCGCATGCCGCGTGGTTTCCCACCTTGCTCATGCGGCACTTTCATCTTGCGCCCGCCATGGTCGGAAAGATGGCCGCGCCTGCTTACATGACCGGCGGCATGATGGGCGTGGCGCTTGCTGGCATGCTCGCCGCGCGCGTCACCGACGAACGCACGCTACACAAAGTCCTCATGCTGTCGACATGCGCCGTGACCGCGCTGGTGCCCGCCGCCATCGCCATGCCGCTCGTGACCAACAGCACGCTCGCGATCTTGCTCTACGGCGCATGTGCGCTCGCCGCGAGCATTGCGATGGCGCTCGCCCCTGTGCCGCTGCAAATCGCCGTGCCTAATCGCATGCGCGGCCGTTCGATCGCGCTGCTCGTCTTCATGACCAATGCGATAAGCGGCGGCGTCGGTCCGCTCGCGGTAGGCTACCTCAACGAGCATCTCGCGGGTGCGCATGCCGGCTTAGGCACGGCGCTCGCCATCGTCGGCGGTGTATCCGCGCTTGCGAGCGCCCTGCTTTACGCATTGGCGACGACGCGCATTGCATCGACTACGAGGAAGAACGCATGAACACAGCGCTCGACTGGCGTCTTAATGAAATGCGGGTCACGCGTATCGACGAAACGGAATTTTCGTTAAAGGCCGACGTGCTGTTTCCCAACGAAGATTTGGCGAGCATCGGTTCGGACAATCAGCAAGTGACGCTACGCACACATCTATGGGTCGTCGAGATCGACGGGCTGACGCTCGTGGTGGATACGGGCATCGGCAACGGAAAGCCAAGACCCTTCAGTGCGCTATTCGACCGGCTCGACAACCCTGTGCTGCAGCGTTTCGAAGCGGCGGGCTTCGACCGGCATCGCGTGGACTATGTGCTGCTCACGCATTTGCATGTCGATCACGTCGGCTGGAATACGCATTGGGAGAACGGGCGCTGGACGCCTGTGTTTCCCAACGCGACTCATGTATTCGGCGAACGTGAGCGCGCGTTTTTCGACACGCCCGCGGGCGCACCGCGACGCATGGTGTTCGATGACAGCGTTGCGCCTTTGATCGATGCGGGCATAGCGCTTACCGTGCCGGACGAAGGCTCAATCCTTCGCGAAGGCATCCGCTTTTGGCCAACCTTCGGGCATAGCGCGGGACACATGGCGATAGAGATAACGTCCGGCAACAAGCGTGCGCTCTTCTCGGGCGATGTCATGCATAGCCCGTTGCAAGTATCAAGACCGCAGTTCGGTTCGACCTTCTGCCTTCGACCTGATCTTGCACGCGCTTCGCGCGAATGGCTCTTGAACCATGCAGCCGAGACGAATGCAACGGTCTTTCCCGCGCATTTCCCGATGACCTCAGCAGGCAAGGTGCAGCGCATCGGCGATGAATTCGCCTGGCGCTATCTTGCGTACAACGCGAGCCATTGAGCTTGCGCTAAAGCGTCGTCATGCCCATGCCTTGCGGATACGCTTCGTATCACAGCGTATCCGCATCCTGAAGCGACACACGCCGATTCATAACCACCACAAGCGAGATACACCGCCGCGATCCAATACGACCTGACATCGACTCCAAAGGAGTAAATCATGTTCAGTCGTTTCAGGATCGCCGCTGTTGCAGCCGGCATCGCGGGCAGCGCGGCGTTCGCGGTCTTCGCATCCACTCATGTCTCGTTGCCCGCTACCGCAACCGTAGCGAACGGTGCAAACGCGCCGGAATTCAAGGGTATCGACAACTGGTTCAACAGCGCGCCGCTCGATCTTAAGCAACTGCGCGGCAAGGTGGTGCTCGTCGAGTTCTGGACTTTCGACTGCATCAATTGCGCTCACACGCTGCCCTACGTGAAAGACTTGCATGCGCGCTATCGCAACAAAGGACTCGTCGTGGTGGGCGTGCATTCGCCCGAGTATGGCTTCGAACGCGATACGGGCAATCTCAGGAAAGCCATCGTTGGCAATGGCATTAAATACCCCGTTGCGCAAGACAACGAGTTCGCGACGTGGCGAGCCTATGGGAATCGATACTGGCCAGCTTTCTATCTCATCGATCAGAACGGCAAACTCGTCTATAGCCACTTCGGCGAAGGTCAATACGCGCAGACCGAGCAAAAGATTCGCGCACTGCTCGCACGTGACGACAAAGCGAAGTAACCAACCCTCAGTCAGCAAGCACGTTCATGCCGAAAATTCTCGGGAATAGATTCGCCGCAACGGTTGTTTGTCTACATGCAAGCCCATTAAACACGCTCAAGGAGCCGAACATGAACCTCGTCAAACTCGCCGCTGTATCCGCCGCACTCGTCCTCTCCTCAGGCGCTTTCGCGCAGAGCCTCACACGCGCCGAAGTCCGCGCACAACTCGTTCAGGCCGAGCAAAACGGCTCGCGACTCGTGGTCGATGCGTCGTATCCCGACGTCAGCCCGATCTATCAGAACCAGGTTGCGCATGCGAAGTCCGCGGATACGACCTCATACGGCGGCGCCGCGTCCACGAGAGACTCGGGCAACGCACGCATGAACATGAGCGCCTCGCAATGCGTGGGGCCCTACAGCTTCTGCCATATCTACGCCGGTTCCTGATGGCCGCAAGCTCGCCCGCCGCTGCATTCAAAAATATTTCGCGTCTTGCGGAATAAACGCGGCGTGGCGCTGTTTGCGTCATTGACCCGATCTTCGAACAGGCCCGCAATCGTGAATCCGCCCTCTGAAATGCGTCTATCCGAAGCCGATGTTCAGGCTTTCGCGGACGGCGTGCTCGCGTCGGAAAGGACCGAACGCTTGCACGCCTATCTGGCGCGGCGGCCGGATGAAGCACGCAGAGTCGTGTTTTACGATCGACTGAACGTGCAACTGCGTTCGATGTACGACGTCAGCCACGCTCAACCAGCATCGCGCCGTCCCACGATCGACCTGCGCTTCCGGTTACTCGCGGCGATCCTGGGGTGTTTCGCGCTCATGATCTCGGCGATCTGGGTCACCGTGCGCGTCCCTGATGAGGCGCTCGAACGCGCAGCTGTCGAAGCACTATCAATAGATGCACCGACAGCGACAACGCCCGTTCCCGCCGCTGCCGCGCCCGATCTTTCGTCGCTTGGATTTCGCGCTAACTGCATACGCAACGTGACGCTCGGCGCTTTCTCGACGGTCAGCGTGATCACGTATCGCAACGCCTTAAATGAACCGCTCGTCCTGCTCTCGATGCGCGCACCCGCGGCATCCATGCGAACGCCGTGGCAGGCGCATAGAATCGATGCGGCGCGCCTTCTCGAATGGACTTCGACCGCTGGCGTGCGCACAGTGGTGGGCGCTAGAGCGGGCACGCAAGGACTGATGCGCGCGGCCGACTTGCTGGCGAAGCAACAGAACATGCAAGGGAATGCCTCGTGAACGCCCGCGTCACCAATCGAACCGCCCGCTGCAAGGAGCCGCAATGAGCGTGCGAGACCAATTGATGGACCACGTACCGCGTTTGCGGCGCTATTCGCGTGCGCTCATCCGCAATCAGGAACTCGCCGACGATCTCGTGCAGGACACGCTCGAACGCGCCCTGCGCAACACCGAAAAATTCGAATCCGGCACCGACCTGCGCGCGTGGCTTTTCACGATCATGCACAACGTGTTCGCCAACCAAACGCGCCGTGCGGATGCGCGAGCCGTGCATATCTCCGTCGATGAAGAAGCTATCGACGAAAGCGAGTTCGCGGTGGCTAGCCGCGACACGCAATCGCTGGAAATGCGCGATCTCGACTATGCGCTGCAGCGTCTGCCCATCGAACAGCGGCAAGTGGTGCTGCTCGTCGGGCTCGAAGAGATGAGCTATGCGGAAGTGGCGCTCGCCCTCGAAATACCTCTCGGCACGGTAATGTCGCGGCTTTCGCGCGGACGCGAGCGGCTTCGCGCGCTAATGGCAGGCAAGCAGGACAGCGCTCAATTGAAGGTGGTGCGATGAACAGACAATCGACTCCCGTCAGCGAGGACGAAATCCAGGCTTACGTGGATGGCGTGATCGCCGAACAACGGCGCGAGGAAATCGATCGGCTGCTTGAAACCGACGACGCGCTCGCGGGCCGCGTGAGCGACTACTTTTCGCTCAACAGCATGCTGCATGATCGGTACGATCGCGTATTGCAAGAGCCGCTGCCGCAACGTCTCGTGCTGCCGCTCGAATCGGCATCCAGCACTGTCACGAAGGTCGATGCGGGTCGACGTGAAGCCGCGAATTGGCCGCGCTTTGCGGGACTTGCTGCGGCACTCGTGCTGGGTATCGGCATCGGCGTGGGCGGCATGTTCAGCGAAACAGCGCGCGACATGCTCATGCCGAATGGCGAGAACACTTCGCTTCGTCACGTCAGCCTCTCCCGCGACGAATCGTTCGCGCGGCAATCGGCTATCGCCTATGTCACGTATGCGCCGATGGTCACGCGTCCCGTCGAAGTCGGCGCGGATCAGGAAGAAGAACTCGTGAAGTGGCTATCGAGCCGCCTCGGCACCGACGTGCACGCGCCCGTGCTCACGCGCGTGGGCTTCAATCTGATGGGCGGCCGTCTCTTGCCCGGCGATGAAGGTCCTATCGCGCAGTTCATGTATCACGATGCCAATGGCGAACGCATCACGCTCAACGTGTCTCATCGCAAAGTGAGCCGCGACGTCACCGCGTTCAAGCTGTATCAGGACGGCTCGGTCAACGTGTTCTATTGGGTCGATGGCGACTTCGGCTATGCGGTATCGGGCGCGATTGCACGGCCGCAATTGCTCGCGGTGTCGCACGACGTGTACGAGCAACTCACCGCGAGAAACGGACAGAAAACAACGCAGTGAGCGCGGCTTATGGGGCATCCGCGGCAAGTTCGACGCGCATCTCGCCGATGGATATCGCCGTTCCCTTAACCGCATTCACACCGCTCACGCGCACGAACGACACGACCACTTCATTCGGGTTCGCCACGCCCGCGCGCGCGAGCAATTCAGTCACGGGAAACTCGATCGAGCTGCCGCCGTGATGCGTCGCTGTCGATACCTCGAACGCGCCGAGCGTGCCGACGAAGTGAGCATCGCGTTGAGCATCCGGGTCGCCGGTTGCGGGCAAATTCACATAGACGTTGTAGAAGAATCCGCCGGCACGTGCCGCCGCCGGCATGGACACGCCGTCCAGCACGAGATTCACATGACGAAATCCCGAAGCGGCGGGCCTGGCCGCTTGCGACTGCGACTGCGCTTGCGATTCGACCGCGCTGCTGTCGTCCGCTTCCGGAGCCACGGCAAGCGTATCGCGCAGCAACGTGGCATTGGCGGCTTGAAGCGGAATGCGCGCGCTGATGGAGTTGTCGGCAAGGGCCACGCCCTTCACGCCGCCAAGCGAACGCCGCGTGGATGACACCGTGCGCCCCGCGCTTGCGGTAAAGGTGCCGATCTGAGGACGTCCGCTTATGGGTGACATTTGCGCCTGAACCCGAATGATTCCGCCGCGTTCTGCTTGCGGTGGCAAGATGACTGGAACGGTATCGTTAGCGTAATCGTATCCCAGCCCCGTGGTCGTCCGCGTCTTGGCCTTCGTCATCGTGAGGTTGGTCGCATACGTGAAGCTGCCGGACCAGTACTTGTTGTTGGCCGCCGGAACCTTGCTCGTCGAGCGCAACGACCACGCATTCCACAGGCGGTCGAGGTTCGCATGATGCAGATAGAAAATGGGATCGAGCGGCGCGGTCATGATATCCGCCATGTATCCGCCGATGATGTCATGCACCGGATTGTGCGGTGCATTCTCCAGTTTAGTCTCGAACGCGTTGCTCGTGCCGCGCTGAAAATTGGCGACGCTGCGCGCGAACGGGCTCAAATCGAGCGCCTGATAGACGTTCGTGTTCACACGCGATGTGTATAAGGGATTGCCGCTCGCGGTATCGGTGAATTCGGAGGGCATCACGGGATACGTGTAGTAATCCCAGTACGGAAGCGTCAGCGTGTTATCGCCTGACACAGTGCGCAGTTGTTGTTCGAAGTAATAGATATAACCGCGATGCCACGTCAGAAAGTACGCCACGCCATGCGGGCAATAATTCGAATGCACGTTGCTCCAGTACTGCCATGATGCCGGTTTGCTGCTGTCGGCCGTGGCTCGCATGGTGCGGATGGCATTGAGAAACGACGCGTAGTGAGGCGTTGTCTTGAAGACTTGCCATTCGAGCCGTATGACATTGGGCGTCGCGGCGAAACCGAGTTCGGGTATGGACGCAAGCGCAAGCGCCGACGCCGTCCCCGTGACGAACGAGCGCCGGGTAATCGTGGAAGCCATGTTTGTCCCCTCGTGCCCGCGGATTGCCCGCGAACGCTCCGCGTCCGACTCTTCTAATGAGTCAGCCGACGTGGCAGTAGTGATCGGAAAATGCCAAGGAAGTATGGTTCACTTCGCGCAGGGTTCAACGAATATTTAGAATACCCAACGAAAGTGAACGTGTACTAGCGCACATTGCCGGAACTCAAACGTCCGTTCGTGCTGCGTTGCTCCAGACGATCACAGTCTGCTCCGACTCTGCCCCATAGCCTATTTCGTGACTGTCATAGGGAATCGAGCACGAGAGGTGTCGCGTCAAGATCGGCGATTGATCGAAGACATGCGCGCAGACGGGGTAGATATAAACCACCGTGAGTTTGCGGATAGTTGCATCTGCAACCGCTTTCTCCAGATTGTTCAGAAGCGTTGCCATGAGCGCGGCGCCGAAGGGATTGAACAGGAAGACAACGAGATCGCCCTTCGGAAATGCGAGTTCGAGCGCATTCTCGACGAAGGCCTGCATGCGTATCCTCTGCGGAAACCGGCGCGCAACGATCTCGGCATTGCGGTTCGCTATCTCGATGAGCGGCTCGGCCAGGTCATAACCGAGCACGGCGTCGAAGGGAAACTCGGTGGCCACGATCATCGGCCGCCCTTTTCCGCAGCCGATATCGATGAACGTGCTGCCACGCACGTCTCCAAGTTGCTGCAGCGCATGCCGCACAATGCTTGGCTGCGATCCCATATACGGTAGATTGCCCGCATCGGCGCCGGGGCCGCTGTCGGATTCGGGCGGATAAATGCCGCCTGTATCGGTGCCGAGCATGCGGTCGATAGGATGCGTTCTATAGCAGCCGTTATAAAGCACGCGCAAGACGGGCACGCGTTCGCCGAAGCGCCTGATCCACGAGACGAAGAGCAGCGTCTGAACCCAGTCCGGCAACGCGGCGACCACGGCGATCAGCCGCCATTTGATCGTGCGTTTCATTCGGGTTTTGAAGCTCATGCTCATCGTCGTGTTCATGGAAACTCCGTTGGGGGCGGGCTGCGAATGTACGCAAGTACGACGAATGACGCGCAACGTCTGGATGGTCACGACCAGTCTTTATAGACTCGCGCCTGGCGATTGAATGTGACGTGACGCACATAGCGTCGCGGGACAGGAGTGGCGTTTTCCCGAACGCGAGGCCAGTTCGTGATCCCAATGCGTCATGCCTCGCAGGCATGACCGGCTGCCTCGAAAGTCTTTTTCTTGAGCAAGCACGCACCCTACATTTGATTCCACCGACGGGCCTGCAACACAACCCCGTCTCTCTCAGACCTCGATGGAGTCACGAAATGGACAAGCCAGTCATTCTCATCACGGGCGCGCTCACCGGCATTGGCCGCGCAACGGCGTTTGCTTTTGCCGACAGCGGCGCGCGCATCGTCGTATCGGGCCGGCGTGAAGCCGAAGGACGCGCGTTCGAAACCGAACTGCGCGAACGCGGTGCAGAAGCGTTCTTCGTTGCCGCCGACGTACGCCACGAAGACAGCGTGCGCGATCTCGTCGATGCAGCCGTCGCGCACTTCGGCCGTATCGATGCCGCCGTGAACAACGCGGGCACCGAAGGCCAGCCCGGTGCGATCGTCGATCAGAGCGCCGCAAGCTATGCATCGACGTTCGATACCAACGTGCTCGGCACGCTCCTTAGCATGAAGCACGAACTGCGCGTCATGCAGGCGCAGAAGCACGGCAGCATCGTGAACGTGTCGTCGACTTACGGGCATGAAGGCGCGGCGTTCGCGTCGGTCTATGCGGGCAGCAAGCATGCGGTCGAAGGCATGACGAAGTCCGCCGCCCTCGAAGTCGCGGCGCTCGGCGTGCGCGTCAACGCAGTGGCGCCCGGCCCCACGGATACCGGCATGCTCGACCGCTTCACCGGAACAGCCGAACGCAAGGCCGCGCTTGCATCGAAGGTGCCGCTTGGACGTGTTGGCACGCCTGTCGATATCGCGCGCGCAATAGTCTTTCTTGCTTCGGATACGGCCTCGTTCGTCACGGGTCAGATCGTCACCGTCGATGGTGGCAAGACCGCGGGCTGACGCGTTCTCTTCCCCATTCAAAGGAGCAACGACATGAACGATCTTTCAGGCAAAACCGCGCTCGTCACGGGCGCATCGCGCGGTATCGGTCGCGCAACGGCTATCGCGCTGTCGCGTGCGGGGGCAAGCGTGCTGGTTCACTACAGCAGCGGTGAACAGGAAGCCGAAGCCGTCGTCGCGCAGATTCGCGCCGCAGGCGGCACCGCGCAGAAAGTGCAGGCGAATTTGCGCGATGCAGACGGACCGCATCAACTCGCACGGCGTGTACGTGAAGTGGTCGGCGACAGGCTCGACATCCTGGTCGCCAACGCGGGCATCTCGAAGGCCGCGAGCATCGAGAATACGACCGTCGATGACTTCGACGCGCTCTACGCCGTGAACGTGCGCGCGCCCTACTTCCTCGTGCAGCAACTGCTTCCCGCGATGTGCAAGGGCAGCAGCGTGGTCTTGCTGTCGTCGCTCGTGGCGCGCGCGTCCGTGAACTCGCTGTCCGCTTACGCCGCGACCAAAGGCGCGGTCGATACGCTCGTCAAGCACTTCGCGGCGACGCTCGGCGAACGCGGCATTCGCGTGAATGCGGTGGCGCCGGGCGTCGTGGAAACCGATATGTCGAACTTCACGAAGACCGACGATGGCCGCGCACTCACGCTCGGCATGCAGGCGCTCAAACGCATTGCGCAGCCGGACGATATTGGCGACGCCGTGGCCTTTCTTGCTTCGAATGCCGCACGCTGGGTCACGGGCGAGACGCTACACGTGGACGGCGGCTCGAAGCTTTGACCGTTGAACGCGCATGACGACTCGTGCAGTTGGACGATTGCCCGGATAATCTCCGGGTGATACGTTCAACGACTCGCACGGGAAGCCCATGGAACTGCGGCATCTGCGGTACTTCATTGCAGTGGCGGAAACCGGCAGTCTGACCGAAGCGGCGGAACAGCGGCTGTTCACGTCGCAGCCTTCGCTCAGCAGACAGATCCGTGATCTGGAAGATCAGGTCGGCACGCGCCTCTTCGAGCGTAGCGCGCGCGGCGTGGATCTGACGCCCGCTGGCAAGGCCTTCATGGAGCACGCGAAAATCGCCTTGAATCAGGTCGATGCCGCCGTCGAAGCCGCGCGCCGTGCCGCGACGCCAAGCAAGCAACGTTTCGCGCTCGGCTTTCTCACGGGCCAGGAGATGAACTGGCTTCCGGGCGCCATGCATATTCTTCGCGACGAATTGCTCAACGTCGATGTCACGGTATCGAGCGATTATTCGACCGAACTCGCGGAAGGTGTCGCGCGCGGCAAGCTCGACCTCGCCTTCATGCGCGCGGAGCCGGACTTCGATCTGGCGTATTACATCGTCGATAAAGAACCGCTCGTCGTGTTGATGCCGAGCGATCACGCGTTGACCGAACGCGCCGAGATTGCGCCGCAAGACCTCGTGGGCGAACCGTTCATTGCCATGGCGGGCAAGGCGAAGGTGCTGCGTTCCGTCGTCGACGATTATCTCGAACGCTCGGGCGTGCATATCTTGCCTTCGCAGAGCGTGGATAACCCGGCGATGGTCATGTCGCTCGTGGCATCGACGCGCGGTCTCGTGCTGATTCCATCGTACGTTCAGAACCTGATGCCGTGGTCCGTCGTCAGCCGTCCCTTGGCAGGCGATGCACCGACTATCGACCTGGCTGTCGGCTATAGCAAGTCGAATCAGTCGCCGACCTTGCGCCTCTTTCTATCGCGGCTCGACGAGCTCATCGCGCGTCACGCCGCCGAGCGTCGAATGAACATAAACAACACTTAACGGGCGGAGCGAATCGTCGCGACCGCGACGCCTCCCGCTGCGAACGCGCATAGCGCGGACAGCAACGCGACGGCGCGCAATGCGCCGGCGACCGCGCTGGCATCGCTGACAGATGCTGCCTTGGAAGCCATCGCGGCGTCGTGCGACCACACGAACACAATGCCGAGCAGCGCAATCGCAAGCAGGCTCGCCACGCGTGCAACCGCATTGTTGATCCCCGATGCCACGCCCACGCGTTCGCTTTCGACCGACGCCATGACGACCGACGTGAGCGGCGCGACCGTGATCGTGAGGCCGATGCCGAGCACGACGAGCGCGGGAAGAAAGCTCGTCCAGTAGCTGCCGCTCACGAAAGGCAGCGCGAGCATGCCGAAGCCGAAGCCCGCGACGCACGGCCCCACGGTCAACAATGCGCGCGCGCCGAAGCGCCCCGTCACGCCCCCCGTCACGCGCGACAGCAGTCCGATGATGAGCGGCATCGGCAAGAGCGCGGCGCCCGCTTGCGTCGCCGTATAGCCATAGGCGCGAATCAGCGTGAACGGCAGGAAGAACAACACGCCGCCCAAGCCAAAGTACAGCAGCAACGTGACGACGTTCGCGCCGCTGAAGTCGCGCGAGCGGAAGACATCGAGCGGCATCATCGGCGCCGCGCTTTTCGCTTCTATCGCGACGAACACGGCAAGCACGAGCACGCCGACGACCAGCGCGCACAGCACGAGCGAATTCACGAAACCGCGTGCCGATGCTTCCGTGAGTCCATAGGTCAGCGCCGCGAGTCCCGCCGCCGCGCACGCCGCGCCGGGCCAGTCGAGGCGCTGTGTCGCGTCGGGCTTGTGGCTGTCGGGAACGGCCAGCATGGCGAGCGCGATGGTCGCGGCGGCCAGCGGCACATTGAGGAAGAAGATCGCGCGCCATGAGTAGGCATCGACGAGCCAGCCGCCCGCCGCCGGACCGAGCGCCGACGTAATTGCGCCCACGCCCGCCCATGTGCCGATGGCGCGTCCGCGCGCTTCGCCCTCGAACACGGCGCCGATGATCGCGAGACTGCTCGGCACGAGGAGCGCCGCGCCGATGCCCTGCACCGCCCGCGCGCCGATGAGCCACGCGGTATCGGGCGCGAAGCCGCATACCGCCGAAGCTAGCATGAAGATGGCGATGCCCGCGATGAACACGGTGCGACGGCCGAGCTTGTCGCCCATCGACCCGCCGACCAGCACGAGCGAGCCGAGCGAAAGCAGATACGCGTTCACGACCCACTGCATGGCCGCGACGCTCGCGCCAAGCTGGCTTTGAATGGACGAGAGCGCGACGTTGACGACCGAGCCGTCGATGAAGGCCATGCTGGAACCGAGGATCGTCGCCGCCAGCGCGAGCCGTTTGCGCCGGCAGGGTCGATCGGTCGCTTCAGGCTGCGTGCGAATGATCAGTTCATCGCACGGACCTTGCGGCGCGGCGTGCCGCACCACGGAAGGCGACACCGCGCGCTCTTTCAAGTCCTGACTCGTCACATTCGCTCCTCGATGGCGTGAACCATCAAGGATACGTCCGCGCGCGGCTAGCCGCCGAAGAGCTTCGTGATAGCCGGCACGCTCAGGACCGCCGTGTAGTAGCCCATGAACTGCACGCCGGTGTTGAAGCCGAACAAGCGCGACAACAGTCCGCCGATCAGCCCCACGGTCAGGATCACGAGCAGCCCGAGCAGTTGCCCTTCCCACACGCTGATCACCACGATCAAGCCGACGAAGGTCGCGATGATCGCCTCGTGACTCAGCTTGCGTGCGACGAACGACGCCGCGCGATGCGCGTAGTTCATCGACAGTGGATAGGCCACGAGCGCCGCCAGCACCACTGCAAGCAAGCCGAAGCCGAGGAACTGCCAGGTCGTCATCATCGTGTGAAGATTGTTGATGTGACCCGTCGCGGTATCCACGGTAAAGCGCGGCGGCGCGTTGAAGAGCGGCGCGGCCGGTCCCGCCGCGACCGGACTCAGCGGCAGACCGAAGGCGATGAGCGGAATCAGCGCCTCGGCGATATACGTGGCCTCGGTCACACCGTTACGCGCCGAAATCACGGTCGTGAGCCGGTGATACGCATGCTTCACGCGCGAGCCGACGAGTTCGCCGAGCACGACCGTCATGGCGACCGGGCTGAACACGAAGGTCGCGCTGGAGATGGCGGCGGTCGCGACGACCCAGCCGCGTTGCTGGCCATCGAGCACCTTCAGCGGATTCGGGAAGTAACCGCTCCAGTCCTTTACATCGGGCGCGAGCGAAAACGTGCGCGGACGATCGCGCCGCATATGTGCGCGGCCCACGGGCGAAAGTATTGAAAAGAGATCGGCGATAAGCGGCCCGATGGCGATGCCGAGAAAGTAGCTGACCGAGAGCTTGACGCCGTATTTGCCCGTGAGCGCCTGCAAGCCGATGATCAAAAGCACGAACGGCACGAGCAGCAGCACCGAAGCCCAGCGTCCCGACGAAGAGTATGCAATGGCAATGGCCGCCGCCAGAAACACCCACGGCGCGGCCTTCGTGATGACCGGCCCGAACGGTGCGAGCAGCACGGCGAACAGCACCGCGAGCGGGACCGCGACGAATGCCGCGATGATCGCGCCCGAGATCATCTTGCGCAGCGCAATGTGCGGCACGCCGAGATTGCGCAGCATCGTCGCTTGTTGCAGAAGCGGCGTGGCGAGCGTGTCGCCGGGAATGCCGAGCAGCGCGGTGGGTATCGCGTGTGTCATGTGCTTGGAGACCGCGCCCGCCATGAAGAACGAGAATACGCCGACAGGCGGCACACCCAGCAACACGACGAGCAGCGTGAGCGGCGCGAGCGTGGTGGTTTCGTCCGTGCCCGAGATGAGGCCGATGCCCGCAAAGACGACCGCGCCGATGAGACCCATCGACAGCGCGACGAGCAGTTGTTGAACGAGCGGTTCCATCAGCGCGCTCCTTCGCGCACATCGGCGCGCTTTTCGTAATCGGCAAAGAGCTCGTAGAGGCCGAGTTCCTTCATTTCCGCCGCCACCGCGGGCGGCAGATCCGCGACGCGTCCGAGCCCACCCGCTTCGCTCGCAAGTTGCGCGAGCACTTCCTCGCGGCCGGCCGCGCCATGCGCTTCCTCGATCACTTCGCGCTTCGGGCGGAACAGCTTCGCGCAGACCGCGCCCGCAATCAGGCATCCCGCGAGACCGACGAGCATTGCGTAGGCGCGCGCCATCGCCGGGTCGGGTACATAGGCCGCGAGCACGCGATTGGCCGCCGCGAACGCGCCATAGCTGATCGCGATGCCGAGCACGACCGACCAAGCGAGATGCCGCGTATCGACGGTATCGCCCCAGATTTCGACGAGCTTGTAGTCGGCCTCGGCCGCGTTCGTCGTTGCCCGATGACCGCGCTGAGGCGCGGCGAGTTGTTGTTCCATGTCTCCTCCTTATACGGAGTTCGTATCGTATTGATGTCGTGCGTCAAACCTTGCGCGCCGCGCTTTCCCGCTGGCGTTTGCCCTCCAGTGCACGCGCCACGCGCGACGATGTTGCGCGTCCGAGCGCTGCCGAAATGAACGCGCCCGCATCCGCAAGTTTGTCGAGGTCGATGCCCGTCGTCATGCCCATGCCTTCGCACAGGTAGACGATGTCCTCGGTCGCGACATTGCCCGTCGCGCCCGGCGAATAAGGGCATCCGCCAATACCGGATACCGAGCTGTCGAAGGTCGCCACGCCGCGTTGCAGCGCCGCCAGCACGTTGGCCGCACCCATGCCCCACGTGTCGTGAAAGTGGCCGGCGAGCGCCTGCAGCGGAACCTGCGCGGCGCACGCGTCGAGCATGGCTTGCGTCTTGAGCGGCGTGCCCGCACCGATGGTGTCGCCCAGGCTGATCTCGTAGCAGCCGAGATCGTAAAGCCGTTTGGCGACGCGCGCGACCGCTTCCGGCGCGATTTCGCCTTCGAACGGGCAGCCGAGCACGCACGACACGTAGCCGCGCACGCGCACGCCCGCCTTGCGCGCCGCGCCGATTACCGGCTCGAAGCGCGCGATGCTTTCGTCGATCGAGCAGTTGATGTTCTTCTGCGAGAACGACTCGGACGCCGCCGCGAACACCGCGACTTCATCCGCGTGTGCGGCGAGCGCGGCTTCGAGTCCCTTGAGATTCGGCACGAGCGCGGCGAGCGTCGTACCCGTGCGGCGCGCGGACGGCAACACGCGCTCGAGCACTTGCGCGCCATCGGCCATTTGCGGCACCCATTTCGGCGAGACGAACGACGCGGCTTCGACATAGCGCACGCCAGCATCGATCAGACGCTCGATCAGTTCGGCCTTCACCGTTGCCGAGACGGGCGACGGCTCGTTTTGCAAGCCATCGCGCGGACCGACTTCGACAATCCGCACGCGCTTCGGAAGCTCATGCATCGCGCGGCCCCTGCAGCAGGCTCATGCCGTAGTCGACGCTCACGTTGCGCGCGGCGACCATCTTCTTCACGACCCAGTCGATATCCGCGCCGCTCGCGCCCGCCGCCAGCGCAATATTGCGCGCGTGCAGCGCCATGTGGCCGCGCTGGATGCCTTCCGTGGAAAGCGCGCGCAACGCGCCCATGTTCTGTGCGAGGCCGACGGCCACGGCGATTTCGCCGAGATCCTGCGCCGATTCGACTTGCATGATCTTCAACGCGAGCCGCGCGAGCGGATGCGTCTTGGTCGCGCCCCCGACGAGCCCCACGGGCATCGGCATTTCAATGGTGCCGACGAGGTCGCCGTTGTTCGCCACCTCCCACGTGGTCAGCGACGTATAGCGGCCGCCGCGGCTCGCGTAGGCATGCGCGCCCGCTTCGACCGCGCGCCAGTCGTTGCCGGTCGCGACGATCACCGGATCGATACCGTTCATGATGCCCTTGTTATGCGTCGCGGCGCGATACGGATCGATGGCGGCGAAGAGATATGCATCGACCACACCGGCGATCACGTCTTCGCCCGAATACTCCTTCGTTTGCAGCGTGGCGGCGCTGTAGCGCACGGAGGCGCGCGCAAGCCGCAAGTCCGCGAGATTCGAGAGGATACGCAACCGCACCTTGCCGCCCGTGATTTCCTCGATACGCCCGGCTACCGTTTCGGCCATCGTGTTGACCGTGTTGGCGCCCATGGCGTCGCGAACATCGACGATCAGATGCGCGACGACCATCGCGCCGCGCGGCGTTTCCGGAAACACGTGTACTTCGATATCGCGGCAACCGCCGCCAAGACCGATCAGCACCTTGTCGCGTGCGTTCGCCATCTCGATCAACTCGTCGCGATGCTTGAGGATAGCGAGACGCGCGCCGTACGGGTCCGACACGCCGACCACCTGCACCTGCGCGCGCATCAGCGGACCGGTGCTCGACGTGCGAAAGCCGCCTTCCACGCGCGCGAGCTTCGCCATATAAGAGGCTGCGGCGACGATAGACGGCTCTTCCACCGCCATCGGCACCAGCACGTCGCGACCGTTGATCTGAAAGTAGCCTGCGACGGCCATCGGCAACTCGAACGTGCCGATCACGTTTTCGATCATGCCGTCCGCCGTTTCGAGCGACAGCGCGCCGGGCGTCTTCAGTAGCGCGTGCTCGGCGTCGTCCATGCCAGTCGCCTGGGCAATATGGCTCAGGCGCTGCGCGGGTGACATCGCGCGAAAGTTGGGCAATTGCGAATCTGTCATGTGTCTTCCTCTTATCTCTTTCGATGGATGTCCGATCCGTCGCCCGCGAAGCTTGCGGGCGTGCGGCGGTTGGGCGAATAATAGGCTTGCTGTACCCAATGGAAAGGTACAATTCGAGAAGACAGCGCGCGCACTGTACCCATGACAGACGCGAACATGCGATAAGAGGAAGATGCAATGCGCCATGAGAAGCCCAGCCTGTCAGGAACACTGGCGGACAATCTGGCCAGACAGATCGAAGACGGGCTCCTGCGCGCCGGCGACAAACTGCCTTCCATCAGGGAATACGCTGAGGCGAACGGTTGCTCGAAAAACACCGTCATCAGCGCGTTCGACGCGTTGACCGCGCGCGGTCTGATCGAACCGAGACGCGGCGCGGGCTTTTTCGTCGCGAGCGTCGCCGGGCAGCAACCACCGGATGAAGACGCGCCCACACTCGATCGCGCGATGGATTCTGTCTGGCTCATGCGCGAACAGTTGCAGAGCAAGCCCGACTTTCTCAACGTGGGCGAAGGCTTTCCGCCCGTCGCGTGGCTCGAAGAGACGCGGCTCGATCACTTTCATCAGCGCGTGGTGCGCACGGGCGTCGCGTCGCTCTTTCGGTACGGCAGCCGCTTCGGTTATCTGCCGTTGCGCCAGCATTTGCAGCAAAAGCTGGCCGGATACGAGATCGAGGCCGCGCCGCCGCAGATCGTCCTCACGCATGGCGCGAATCAGGCCATGGACATGGTCGTGCGTTACTTCGTGCGCGCGGGCGACACGGTTCTCGTCGATGACCCCGGTTACTACGCGCTCTTCGGCAAGCTCAAACTCTCGGGCGCGAATATCGTCGGCGTGCCGCGCGGTGTGGACGGGCCCGATATCGTGGCGCTCGAAGAGCAGCTCAAGACGCATCGTCCGAAGCTCTTCTTCACGCAATCGGTCGGCCATAATCCGACCGCGACCGATATCAGCGCGGCCAAGGCCCATCGCATCTTGCGGCTTGCCGAAGCGCACGATCTGATCGTGGTCGAGAACGATGCCCTCGCCGATCTCAAGCCGCGCTCGGCCACGCGCATCTGCGCGCTCGATCAATTGCGGCGCACGATCTATGTCGGCAGCTTTTCGAAGTCGGTATCGGCAGCACTGCGGGTCGGCTTTCTGGCGTGCGGCGCGGATCTGGCAAGCGATCTGGCCGACGTGAAAATGCTCACGCACGTCAGCAGCTCGGAATACTGCGAACGCACGCTAGACGCCATCGTCAGCGACGGTCATTTCCTGCGGCATACCAATCGCCTGCAAGACCGGCTGCGGCGCGCGACGGCCAACGGCGTCGAAGTGCTCACGCGTTGCGGCGCGACGCTTTACAAGGTGAGCGATCAGAGTCTGTACCTGTGGGCCAGGCTGCCCGGTTGCGACGACTCCATCGCCTTCGCACGCGAGATGCTCGACAAGCACGTGATTCTCGCGCCCGGCACCATTTTCTCGGCGCACGCGAATAGCGTCTCGCCGTGGTTCCGCTTCAACGTCGGCTATCTCGGCGATCCGCGCTTCGAAAAGGCGATGGAACGGTTTGCGGGCCACGCGAAGTAACGGCACGTTCCGCGTCGCACGTTACGTGGCATTCGCGTTTGTCCGTGCAGCATTTGGCCATAACCGCGCCCGTCATCCTTCCCTGGTCCACCAAGCTTATCGACCCGTTGCTTGCGCCATAAGCGTCGCGTTGAGCGGATACCGCTTTCTTTCATCCAGTCGGAACCGGCACGACAAGGCGGCCGATGACTGGAACGGTTAGTGCTGAGTAGTCAGTACTCGCACCGCTCGTCGGGAAGATCGACAAACCCGAGCGGCGCGATGCTCAAACCGTTGCCCCGGTGTCCGGCTGCTTCCCGGCGAGCCCTCGTACGCTACCGATGAAGATCATGACTGGACGAAGACCGAAGCTCGTGCTTTCCCCCTCCCGCTATACCGTTCCCGCGCCTGGCGTCAGCGCCGGCGACTTCGAAATTTATGCGTCTTACCGCGGCTCGCCCACCTCCGGGTTTTTCGGCACGCTCAAAGTCGTCAGAAAGACCGACGGCCGTCTGCTCTTTCCGTTCGATGGCGCCGAAACCATTGGTCCATATAGCAAGAAGGACGAAGCCGTCAACGCCGCATCGGCGCGCGGCAGCGAAATCGTCCAGGCGGATATCCGCATTCCGGAGATGTAATCCGCGTCTGCCGCTCAGGCACACGGTGTGCGATTGCATCGCTTCGAAAACGACATGGCGCGCCGGATGATCGGCAGCCAGCGTCGAATCGCGCTCGATGCGCCCGTTCTGCCCACGACTACTTGCTCCACATGCTCAAACCTAAAACCAAGGTGCCTGATTCCGAAAGCCGTCAGGACATCCTGAAGCTCAAGCGCAACGCCAAGATGGCGCGCTCGACGCACGCCTATGTGCGCGGTAACACGATCAAGTTTTACGACTGGCTCGAAGAAGCCGAGATTCGCAGTTTGCCGCACGGTCCGGCCATCTGGATTTGCGGCGATTGTCATACCGGCAATCTCGGCCCGATCGCGGACGCGAAAGGGAAGATCGAAATCCAGATACGCGATCTGGACCAGACGGTTATCGGCAATCCCGCGCACGATTTGATCCGGCTTGGCTTGTCGCTCGCGACGGCCGCGCGCGGATCGGCGCTGCCCGGCGTTACGACCATCAACATGATCGAAGCGCTGTTCGCGGGTTACGCCGAAGCCTTCGACAAGGATAGCGACGCCAATTCCGTGCGCAGGCCCGAAGTCGTGCGCGTGGTGATGCGCGAAGCGGTACGCCGTTCGTGGAAGCATCTTGCCCGCGAGCGGCTCGACGACGTGCAGCCCACCATTCCATTCGGCAACCGTTTCTGGCCGATCAGCAAGAAAGAGCGCGCCGAAATCGTATCGCTCTTCGAAAAGGCCAGCGTGACGCAACTCGCGACGAGCCTGCGCGGACGCCCGGATACCGGCGAAGTCACGGTGCTCGACGCCGCCTACTGGGTGAAAGGTTGTAGCTCGCTCGGACGTCTGCGCTACGCCGTGCTGCTGGATGTCGACGGCGGCGTGATCGAAGGCGACGATCTGTGCATCATGGACATCAAGGAAGGCGTCAAGGCCGCCGCGCCGCGCTATCCCGGCACGTCGATGCCGCGCGATCACGCCGAACGCGTCGTGGAAGGCGCGCGCCATCTCTCGCCTCATCTCGGCGAACGCATGCGCGCCGCGAGTCTGCAGGGACGGCCGGTAATCCTGCGCGAATTGTTGCCGCAGGATTTGAAGCTGGAGATCGAGCAGATCGGACAAACGGAGGCGATGGAAGTCGCGCGTTATCTCGCGCTCGTCGTCGGTCAGGCGCACGCGCGTCAAATGGACAAGAACACCCGCCGCAGCTGGCTTTCGGAGCTACGGCGCACGAAGACCAAATCGATCGACGCGCCGTTGTGGCTTTGGAGCAGCATCGTCGAACTCGTGGGCAGTCACGAAACCGGCTATCTCGAACATTGCCGGCGCTACGCGCTTGCGGCAGCCTGAGCATGGGTTGCGGGCGGGTTCGGAGCCGGGTTGTTGGACCTCCGGTCCGCCTTTTATTCACGGTGACAAATATATACTTGACTAAAATATGTGGAATTGTGATAATCCGTTCTGAAGTTCAAGAAGTTGATTGCTGCTCATCAATAGTGCGTTTTCCGCGGTATTCGTTGTCCATTCCCTCCTTGCAGCTTCGCTGTTTCAAAGCAATTTTCATCCAAATTTTTTCCAAGGAATATCATGGATACCGGTACCGTCAAGTGGTTTAACGACACCAAGGGCTTCGGCTTTATCAGCCCGGATAACGGCGGCGACGACCTCTTCGCCCATTTTTCCGAAATCCGTTCGGAAGGCTTCAAGACCCTGGTCGAAGCACAGAAGGTAAGCTTCGAAACGAAGCGCGGCCCGAAGGGCATGCAAGCTTCGAACATCACGCCGCTGTAAGCTCCAAGTAGCTTCGTAGCGTGAGGACCCGGGAAACCGGGTCCTTTTTTATATCAGTTGGGTTTTAGTTGAGCCTCGCAGTCCAAATCTCGCAGTCCAGATTTTCTCCCGCGCAGTTCATCAAACAGGCTAATTCGCCTGACATCCTTCAGTTTTCGTTTTTGCGGCATTAGTCCGCTGACTTTCCGTGTTTATTGCCGGAAGGCCTCTTCATTAAAATTAAAATGGCACATTTTCAAAACTACCGCGGTTATGCGGTATATCCGTCCGCGCATCGTTTGCGCGATCAAAGCTTCTCCGCGAATCTCCTCCTCGAGCGTTCCGACGAAGATCCCATCGACACGCAGTATCGTTTTTATTCGCTCGGCTATTTTTCGAAAGAAGCCGACGCCGTGAATTACTCACGCATCTGGGCACGCGACTGGATCGACGCGCGCGGCTGATCCAGCCTGCGACATGGATCCACGCAGCATTTCTTATAGCGGGAATTTTTCACGCTAGCGGCGTGTAAAGACAGTTAGCCGGATGGCATAATCGGCTGACTTTCATCTGCCTCCCCGCCTGGGCCTCCATGCGCAGCCGCACTCATCAACGAACGGGTTCTCTGCTGGCATTGCTTGCAATGCTGCTGATTACGTTCGCGCCGATGGTCTCGCAGCTGATTGCCGCCAATACGCATAACGGCATCCCGCTCGCCGAATTGTGTTCGGCACATGCGGCATCGAGCGATGCTGCTTCCGGTCATCACTCGCCCGACGCGCTCTCGCAATTCGACGGCAAAGCGTGTGGCTATTGTCACTTCTTCGCGCATACACCCGTCGTACCGGGCGCAAGCGCGAGCTTCGCGCTCGATGTTCCCGCAGCACGCGGTATCGCGGTCGCACGGACCGAGATCGAGCGTCCCGCACAGCCGTTCACCACCGCGCAACCGCGCGCGCCTCCCGTTCTGATCTGACTTCGTTCCGCCAACGCAATGCCGCACCGCCGTGAGGTGTTGCGCGGTCTCGCACGTTCATCTGTTCGTGCGAGTCCCGATCAATCGAACTCGGAGATGAACCATGTTCACCACATTCGAACGTGGCGGCGCTTTGCCGTCCACGCGTCATACGCACGTCCCCGCCGGGACGTCTTCCGCGTCTTCCGCACGGGGGACGCGATCATGAGACGACTTGCCAGAAAGGGCGCGCTGATGACAGGCATGACGGCGCTCTTCGCGACGCGCGCCATTGCGCAGACGCCGCAAGACGACGCGACCGCCACGCTTCCCGCAGTCATCGTCCAGGGCCAGTCCGCGAACTCGCTGACATCGCAAACTGTCGTCAAGCAAAAGCAGACGCTCGATCAGACCGTCGGCTCCGTGGGCTTCGTGGATAGCGCCGATTACCGCGACACCTACGCGTTCACGTTGCGCGACGTGCTCAAGAACGTGCCCGGCGTGTTCGTGCAGACGCGCTACGGACAAGAGTTGCGCTTGTCGATTCGCGGCTCGGGCATCGCACGCGGCTATCACACGCGCGGCCTCGAAATTCTTCAGGACGGCATTCCCACCAATCTCGCCGATGGCAGCGGCGACTACTACCAGATCGACCCGCTCGCGCTGCAATCCGCCGAAGTCTATAAAGGCGGCAACGGTCTCGCGTATGGCTCGTCGACGCTCGGCGGCGCCATCGATTTCCTCACGCCCACCGCCTACACGGCGGATGCGCCCAACATCGTGCGGCTGGAGGGCGGCAGTTACGGCACCATCCGGGGCAGCGCGCAGTTCTCGCGCGTGGTCGGGCCGCTGGACTTCATCGGCACTTTCTCGGTGAATCATGCAGACGGTTATCGCGATCACGATCGCGGCCAGTACGAGCAGTTCAACGCGAATATCGGTTATAAATTTTCGCCCGATGTCGAAACGCGCTTCTATCTCGGCGCGTACATCATCGATCAGCAACTGCCCGGCACGCTGTCGCTAAGCGATGCCCTGAACAATCCCACGAAGGCTTCCGCGAGCGCGCTTGCCGGCGATCAGGCGCGCGACACGCGCACCGAGCGCATTGCCAATCGCACGACGGTCAAGCTCGATGTCGGACAGCTCGATTTCGTCACGTGGGCCATTCACAAGAGCCTTTATCACCCGATCTTCCAGGTGATCGATCAGGATGGCTGGACCTACGGCTTCGCGCCGCGTTATACGGCGACCATCGACGTGGGCGGCATGCGCAACGATGTGATCGCGGGCGCGCGTTTCTTCGGCGGCAACACCCAGGCGCGGCAGTACGTGAACGTGTCGGGCGAGCGCGGCACGCAAACGCTCGACTCGACGCAAAGCGCCTATAACTACGAAGCGTATGTCGAAGACCGGCTCTTCTTTCTGCCGACCTTCGCCGTGATGGCTGGCTTCAAGGCGCTGCGCGACGTGCGCAAATATGTCGATCATGGCGGTCTCGCCGCCGATCCGAACTACAAGTCGGCGAGCGAGAATTTCAGCGGCGTGAATCCGAAGCTCGGCCTGCTGTGGCAACCGAACAAGGACATTCAGGCATTCGTGGATGTCACGCGCAGCCAGGATGTTCCGGACTTCACCGACCTCACGCAGACCTTCTCGAACACCACGCGCTTCACGCCGCTGGCATCGCAACATGCATGGACGCTCGAGATCGGCACGCGCGGCACGCGCGATCGCGTGAGCTGGGACCTGACCGCATATCGCTCGCTCGTGCGCGATCAGCTGCTTCAATACACGACCGATCCCGACATTCCCGCCTCCACGTTCAACGCCAACAAGACCGTGCTGCAAGGCATCGAGGCGGGTGTATCGGTGGATGTGCTGCGCGACATCACGCATGCCGGCGCGGGCGACAAGATCACGTTGTCCGGGCTCTGGAATCTGAGCGATTTCCGTTTCAAGGACGATCCGCAATACGGCTCCAACCGCATCGCAGGCGTGCCGGTGAACGTGATCCGCGCGGCGCTCGGCTATTCGCGGCCCAACGGGTTTCATATATCGGCATCGGTGGACTGGGTTCCGGCGGGCGCATGGGCGGATGACGCCAACACCTTGCGCGTGCCCGGTTACACGCTCCTCGGCGTGCAGGCGGGAATGGATTTTCGCAATGGTCTCTCGGTTTTCGTCGATGCGCGCAACTTGACGAACAAGCGTTACGTGAGCGACATCAGCACGGTCGCCGACGCTCGCACGACCTCGAACGCAATCTTCTATCCGGGCGAAGGACGTAGCATTTTCGCGGGCATGCGCTACGCTTTCTAAGGCATCTTCATTGACCCACCGCGACATGCAGAGCCGTTTCTTTCGGACATGGTGCAGCTTGCTTGGATTGCTTGCGATCCTCATGGCAACGCTCGCGCCTACGGTTTCGCAACTCGTCGTCGCCGCGCGCATGCCGGCCATGACGATGGACGCGGATTGCCCGATGGAACGAATGCAATCGATGAGCGACGACGCGGACCACGCGTCTCACTCGCACACCACGATGCCGGATGGACAAGCATGCGGTTATTGCAGCCTGCTTGCGCATGTGCCCTTCATTCCGGGCTTGCCGGTGAGCTTTGCGGTCACCGCTCGCGCCATCGCGCAACTCGTCGCCACGCGTTTTGTCAGCACGTTACGCATCGAGCCGCGCACCTCGCGCCATGCGCGCGCCCCACCCGCTTTCTCCTGAAGCCGATATCCGCTTGATCGATGCCGAACGTCGCGCAGGCATGCGCGCGCACTCGCATCGTGATGTCCCGATCCCACGGTACGCCACCGAAAGTGGCATGGAGAAACACAATGCACGCGAAGACCAGCAGCGCCGCCTCGAGTGCGGCCCAGGCGGCCAGCGCATCCCAAGGCAGTTATCGAACGCTATGGCGCTGGCACTTTTACGCGGGGCTCTTCGTGATGCCCTTTCTGATCGTCCTCGCCATCACGGGAACGATCTATTGTTTTCAGCCGCAAATCGAGCCGTTGTTATACAGACAACAAATGGTGGTTGCACCGCGAACCACGCCACGTTTGCCTCCCGATCAACTGATGCACGATGCACGCGCGGCGGTGCCGCATGGCGCGGTCACATCGACGGTGCACGTTCTCGACGATCCTTCTCGCAGCGCCGAATTCGTCTTCAAGCTGCGGAGCGGCGAAAAGAAAAGTGTCTACCTCAATCCGTACACCGGCGCGGTGCTCGGCACGCTAAGCGTCGAGAACCGGTTCATCCAGCTCGATCGCATGGTGCATCGCAAACTGTTGCTCGGCAAGGCTGGCGAGCTGTTGATGGAACTCGCCGCATGCTGGACGCTCGTGATGATCGGCACCGGGGTTGCGTTATGGTGGCCACGTACGAAGACCACCGCGCGCGATGCGCTGCTGCCGCGGCTCTCGCTTAAAGGCCGGCCCTTGTGGAAGAACGTGCATGCGGTAATGGGCATTTGGCTTGCGCTCGGCGCGCTGTTCTTCGTGGCTACGGGTTTGCCGTGGTCGGGCTCCTGGGGCAAAAACTTCAATGCGCTTGCGACGAGCGCGAATATCGGTACGCCGGCGGGCGCTTGGGGCGGCTTGCCCCTGCAATCATCCGTGCCGGGCAAGGCCAGCGTCGCGACCGCTTCGAACAATGCCGGCGAACATCATCACGACGCCGGCAACGGCGATTCCATGCCCGGCATGGTGATGAGCGATCTACCCTTGACGCAAACACCGTGGGCCGTCACGAACGCCGCTGTTCCCGAGTCGCACGCGGCGGAAGGCGCACGCCTGCCGTTGCAGCGCGTGATGGATATCGCGGCATCGCTTGGCGTGGGAAGCGGCTATGACATCGTGGTGCCATCGACAGCAACGGGCGTCTACACCGTCTCCTGGTTCCCCGCCGATCCGAAACTCGAACGCACCCTCTACGTGGATCAATACAGCGGCGCGGTGCTCAAGGACATCCGCTATCGGGACTATGGCGCAGTTGCGCAGGCGGTTTCGTACGGCACGTCGCTGCACATGGGCCGATACTTCGGCTTCTGGAATCAACTTGCGTGCGCGTCGATTTCGCTCGGCCTCGCGGCAATGGCCGTCACCGGCTTCGTCATGTGGTGGAAGCGTCGTCCGCAACGCACGCTCGGCGCACCGGCGCGTGAGCGACTGGCGCCGCCCATGCGCGCATGGAAAACCGGACTCGCGCTGCTTGGCATCGTATTCCCGTTGATGGGACTCACCATGCTCGCCGTCTGGCTGATGGACCGGCTGATGTTCGATCGCGCGTTTCGCCGCATCGCATCATAAGGACATGACGCGCGTCACTTCGCCGACGCTGCACGGCTTGCGTTGAGTGACGTCTGATCGATGAACGCGGTGACGTCGTCGAGCACCGGTGCAACCTTGATGAGCGGCGACAGCGCGCGCACCGGTCGCCCCACGCTCCCGACGATCATCGCGTGATTGATGCCCGCGTACTGCTTCACCTCGACGCTGTCGCCTGCTTCGTTGGCACGCGCCGCGAACCGGAACGTGTTGCCGGGATCGACCGTTACATCCGACAAACCGACGCCCAGAAAGAGCGGCGGCTCGTGGCCGCTTACATGATTGATCGGCTGGCTCGCCGCTCTGAGACTCGCGGGAAAGATGCTCCTGAGCGCATCGTCCTTCAAGGGCAGGAAATCATATGGACCGGACAACCCTATCGCGCCAGCAAGCGAACTCGTCTCCACGCCATCGGCGGCCAGATAGTGCTTGTCCGTGACGAGCAGCATGACGATATGCGCGCCCGCCGAGTGTCCCATCAGGAAGATGCGCTCAGGGTCTGCGCCGTAGTCTTTCGCATGCGCCTTCGCCCATGCAACGGCGGCAGCCGCGTCCTCGACGAAACCTGGAAAAAGGGTGGACGGATATAAGCGGTAATCGGGAATGACCGTAACGATGCCGCGCGACGCCAGCGCCTCGCCCACGAAGAGGTAGTCACGACGGCTTCCCGATTGCCAGCTTCCGCCATAGAAGAACACGACCATCGGCCGGCCGCGTGGGTTATCCGTGGATGCGCGCGGCACATAGATATCGGCTTCGTGCCTGTCACCTTCTGCATAAGGAACGGCGCGTTGTACGTCGAAATCATTGCTTGGCACGAGTGCATTCAGGAGCCTGACGGGACTGCATGCGGTCAGCGCCGACAACACGGCAAAGCAGGAAACGAGCTTGAGCGATAAGCGGCGAGACTGTAGATACGGCATGTCGGATGAAGAAGTTGAAGAGAGCGATTGACGCCACTTACGCTATACGCAAGTGCGTGTCTTGCGGATGCAAATACATCTTTATTCGAGCACCGTCATGTTTCCCGATGCTCGTCCCGCATCGAGTAAAGAACTCGTCAATCACCGAATAGATGCAAGCATGTGTTACAGCGCGAATCTCTTCGCACGATCTTCAACGTATCCGTCGACGTGGCTGCCAGACGTATCGGTCGAGTCTGCTCACCATCGAAACAGTCCGTTGGAGAAGCGCGGCGCATGCCCCTTCGTCCGTGCGGAAAACATGTACGCCCATCTACCTGAGATAAAGGAGACTGACATGCTCGAAGATATTGCGGTGACATCGGTGCTCGACCGTCGAGTGGAACGACGTGAAAAGCGGCGCCAGTTCTTTCGGAGTGCTGGCGGCCTGGGACTAGGGCTCGTCGGCGGCACGATTCTCGGCGCCTGCGGAGGCGGCTCGGGCGATAACGCCAATGCCGCGACCGGCCCAACCGATGCCGAGATTCTCAACTTCGCATTGAATCTCGAATATCTCGAAGCAACGTTCTATGCCTACGCAACGACCGGCGCAGGACTCCCCGCCAATCTCATGAGCGGCGTGGGCACGCCAGGAAAGGTCGTGGCCGGACAACAAGTCCAGTTCTCCGATCCCGTCGTCGCCGCTTATGCACGCGAGATTGCCAAGGATGAACTGGAGCACGTGGCGTTCCTTCGCACGGCGTTAGGCGCATCCGCCGTGGCGATGCCCGCGCTCGATGTCGGCGGTGTCGATCCGAGCGGGGCCTTCTCGCTCGCGGCCCAAGCGGCGGGCCTGGCTCCGGCTGGCACGGCGTTCAACCCTTATCTGAACGACAACAACTTCCTCCTCGGCGCCTATATTTTCGAGGACGTGGGCGTGACCGCTTATAAGGGCGCGTCGCCGCTCATTACGAACAAGACCTATCTGGAAGCGGCAGCGGGCATTCTCGCGGCCGAGGCCTATCACGCGGGTCTCGTTCGCACGGTGCTCTATACGAAGGGTATTCAGACACCGAGCCTCGTGACCGCGACGCAAGCCATTTCCGATGCGCGCGATTCGCTCGATTCATCCAGCGATGTCGATCAGGGTATTGCGGGCGCGTCGTCGCAAATCTCGAACATCGTCCCGCTCGATAGCAACGGCATCGCGTTCAGCCGCTCGTATGACGATGTGCTCAACATCGTTTATCTGAGCAAGGCGGCAGTGAACAAAGGCGGCTTTTTCCCGGCAGGCGTCAACGGCAGTCTGAATATGAGCAGTGCCTTCGTGTAAGTCTTCGCATCACGGGTAGGTTCATCGCGCGGCTCGCTTGAATGGGAGTCGCGCGGAATTGCTTTTACCGCTCAAAGGAGCGCCGAATCATGGGTGACACATCGGTCGGAGACTGGAGAATGCGCGTGCGGCTCAGCGTCGTCGGGTGTTTTCTCGCTGGCGGTGCGCTGTTGCAATGCATGGCGTCGCTGCACTTGTTGCGAGGCGGCTTTTAGCAGATTCGCGCGCCTTCTCGCAAGTTCAGGCGCCGAGCATGGCGCGTACGCGATCAAGCAGCGCCTCCGTCGAAAACGGCTTGGTGAGCATCTGCATGCCTGTATCCAGCGAGTTGTTCGCGGTCGCCGCTTGCGCATAGCCCGTGATGAACAACACCGGCAACGCGGGATGATGCATACGGGCGGCATCGGCCATCTGTCTGCCGTTTAGGCCAGGCAGGCCCACGTCCGTAATCAGCAAGTCGACCGGCGTCTTACTCTGCAAGACAGCGAGCCCCGAGGGACCGTCGTGCGCGGTCATCGTCCTGTAGCCCAGGCGCTCGAATAAATCCTGGAGCACCTAGCGAACGGTTTCGTCGTCATCGACGATGAGGATGGTTTCGCCCGCGCCCGTGCCGATTTCCTTGCGGTGGACCGACGCGTCCGGTGCCGCGTCAGCCTGTTCCATCTCTTCAGGAAGAAACAGTCGCACCACGGTGCCGACGCCGACGCTGCTATCGATGGTCACGAAGCCGCCGGACTGGCCGACGAAGCCATAGACCATCGACAATCCGAGCCCCGTGCCCTGCCCGAGCGGCTTGGTCGTAAAGAATGGCTCGAACGCCTGATTGACGACGTATTGCGGCATGCCGGAGCCGGTGTCCGTGACCGCGATGCAAACGTACTGTCCGGGGCGCGCATCCTTGTGCATGCGTGCCTCTTTCTCGCTGATCGTCTTGCGCGATGTCTCGATGGACAACGACCCGCCGTCGGGCATGGCGTCGCACGCGTTGATCGCGAGATTGAGCAAGGCGCTTTCGAGCTGGTTCGTATCGCAGAGCACGAAGCACGGCTCGGCATCCGCGACGACGGAAAGCGCGATGGTCTCCTTCGCCATCTGCTGAATCAGGTCTTCGAGCGATACGACGAGCTCGCGAATATCCACCGACTTCGGCGCGAGCGGCTGCCTGCGCGAAAACGCCAGCAGACGATGCGTGAGCCCCGCCGCGCGCTTGGCCGAAGAGATCGCCATCTCGATGAAGCGATCGAGGCCAGCGGTATTGCCTTTCGTGACGAGATGCCGGATGAGTTCGAGCGGTCCGATCACGCCTTGCAGCATGTTGTTGAAGTCGTGCGCGATGCCGCCGGTCAGATGCCCGACCGCTTCCATTTTCTGACTCTGGCGCAGCTGCTGTTCGAGGTCCCGCTGCGAAGTCATGTCGATGCCGACGCCCGTGCGCCGCACCGGCACGCCTGCGTCGTTGAAATGCGTATTGCCGCGCGACAAGACCCAACGGGTAGAACCGTCGGGATGAAGAATGCGGTACTCGAGTTCGAGATCGCCGCTGCGCACGAGGCCGCCCGACATCGTGGACTGCAACGCGGCGCGGTCGTCCGGATGGACATTCGCGAGAAATCCCTCGCGCCTGATGCCGCGCGCGGCTTCCTTGGCGTCGATGCCGTAGAGCTCCGACACGGCTGCATCGCAGAAAAAGCAGTCGCTTGCGACCTCATACGTCCACGCGCCCACGCCGCTGACCGCCGACAGCGCAAGCCGCGCGAAGTCTCGAGAATCGTTCAGTGCGATCTCGCGCTCGCGCAGTTCCGTGATGTCGCGCGCCACGATGAAAATGCGTCCGCGCATGCGATCCACTCGACCGTCCAGCAGACGATAACTGCCCGAAGCCGTGCGCATGCGACTTTTGAATTCAGCGGTGGAACCGTCGCGATCGAGCTTTTGCAGTGCATCCAGCGTTTCCTCGCGGTCTTCCTCATGCACGAACTCGCCAAGATTCTGGCCGATGATTTCGTCGAGCGACCAGCCGAGATTGCGCGTCCACGCGGGATTGACGTTCGCGAGCGAGCCTTGTTCGTCGGCGACGGCCAATAGATCGCGACTGAGTTGCCATAGCACTTGTTCGTGCGCGTTGTCGCGTGAATTCAGTTGCGCACGCAAGGACTCGATTTCGGCCTGAAGCGCCGCAACGTCCTGATGCGAGGAAAATTCGTCTGTCATCGACTAAAGGCTAAAGGCTTTCAAAGGAAACTCTGCGTGCCGAATGCAAGCGATTCGCCGACGATAATACCGTTTTGTCGGCAACGTGAAGGCGTGCGTCGCGGCAACCGACGAGTTTAAGCGGATATGGGTTTTCGCGCGGGATTCGGCCGGCGCGTGGCGCGACTTACCGTCGCATGCAATCGATGTCATACGGCGCGTTCGCGTCGAATACGCGGCGGCGGTCAGCAGAATTCAAGGCGCGGTTGATACCATGCACGCCATTGCACACTCGCACTCTCGCCTGTCTTCTTATGTCGCTCATCAGTTTGCTCGAACCGTGGGAGCCGTCGTACGCGCTGGTTGCCGTGTTTATCGTCGTGGCCGGGCTGTTTGCGCGCGGCGCGCGAAAGGCGCGCATGAGCGTGGCGCGACGCATCGCGTTCTGGACCGGAATCGTCCTCTTCTACGTCGCGCTGCACACGAAAGTGGACTACTACGCCGAGCATCAGTTCTTCGTGCATCGTTTGCAGCATCTCGTGCTGCATCATCTGGCGCCGCTCGTTCTCATGGCTTCGTATCCGGGCGCCGCGCTGCGTGCGGGCCTGCCGTTCGCCTGGCGGCCCCTGCTACGGAACTGGCAACGCAGTCGCGGCGCGCGTCTGCTCGGAGCGGTACTGCTGAATCCTACGGTCATCGGCATGGCGTTCATCGTGTCGGTGCTCGTGTGGCTGCTGCCTTCAATCCAATTCGTGTCGATGCTCGACTGGCGCATTTATCGCTTCATGAACTGGTCCGTCGCGATCAGCGGACTCATGTACTGGTGGATGATCCTCGATCATCGCCCGAGCCCGCCGAGCCGCGCGCGGCCTGGCTTGCGCGTGCTGTCGCCCGTCATCACCATGACGCCGCAAATTCTGGCGGGTGCGTTGATCACCTTCAGCTCGCGCGATCTCTACCCAGTGTTCGAAGTTTGCGGTCGCGCGTTCACGTCCGTTCCGCCCGCGCTCGATCAGAGCCTCGGCGGACTCATCATGTGGGTGCCAGCCGCCGTACTGGAAACCGTCGGCGCGATGATGGCGCTGCGCTTGATGATGCGTCTGTCGAACTCGCCGCGCGAAAAGGCGCGTCAGGCATCGAGGAGAAGGTCGGCACGACAGGACCGCGTTCACCCGGTCACACGCTAGGCCGCGTGCCCGTGTTTGCAGAAAAGCGCGACGCCACGAAGGCCGGGATGTTTTCGGGCGTGACCACCACGACCGACGACGACAGCGCCACGCCCGAAGCAGGAAGCAGCTTGTGAAACTGCATCACGTGCTGGCAGGCCGAACGCATGTCTTGCCGAAGATCGTGGTGCAGCACAGCGGAGATCGCGCCCTCGCGCAGCAGATGCGTGTTCTCCCGGTCCAGATCGTGCGCGACGAAACACTTCGGCCGAAGCCCCAATGCTTTGAGCGCTCGGAGTATCGCGACATTGCCGCCGCCGATCGAATAGACCGCCGCGATTTTTTGGCCACCGCCGACAGCCTGCCTCACGCGTTCTTCCGTCGCCGCGTCGAGACCGTGGCCACCGCTGGCATCGATCAAGGCGAGCCGCGGGTTGCGCGCGCGTAGTGCCTGCCGGAAGCTCAGTTCGCGTTCCTCTTCGCCGCGAAAACGTTCGTGGCTCAACGTGACGAGCACATTGCCCGGCCGCCGACCCAGCCACTGTCCGATGAGATACGCCGCCGTGGCGCCTGCCGCGCGGTTATCGAGGCCCGCGTAGGTGATTCGGCCAGACGACGGGATGTCGGTGAAAACCGTCACCACCGGAATGCCACACGACTGAAGCTCGGCAATCGCGCTCGCAATCTCCGGCACATCGCGCGCTTTCAGGAAGACGCCGTGACTGCCCCGGCGCGCGATGTCGCGCAGCGCCTGAACCACCTCGGACGCAACCATGCTTTCGCGCATGAGATAGCGCATACGGAACACGGCCGGATGCAGGCCCGGCACTTCGGCTTCCAGCGCCTCGCGAATCTCGTCGGCGAATCGGCGCGGCGCTTCCACGACGACATCGACGACGATCTTGCGGCCCGTCGTCGCCAGCTGGAATTGCTGCTGTTCCAGTTCCCTGATCGCCTGTTCGATACGCCGCCGCGTATGTTCGCGCACGTGCGCCCGCCCGTTCAGCGCGCGGTCCACGGTGGCGGTGCCGACACCCGCCTGAAGCGCGATTTCCTTGATCAGAAACGGGTGAGACATGGCTTCGCGTCCCGGCGTTTTGATGTGTTTTTGATGTTTCGATGATAACGCAGCCCGCGTCGATAAGACTAAGCTTGTCGCCAGAGTGGAGGAGACACCATGACGTCGGCGCAGCGGTCGGGCTGGTATCGGGAAGAGGATTGTTCGGTGAGCGACTTCGTGGCGCAGGTCGAAGCCGCGGATGACATTGAAGCGCTCGAGTACTGCGCCGAAGTGCGCGAGCGCATCCCTGTTTATGCGTGCCCCGAACTCGAGAACGTGCTCGGCGATGCCGCGCGTCGCCAGTCCTTGCTCGCGGAATGGGCGCACGTGCTGTCGAAGGGCGCGGGTGTTTTCGTGCTTCGGGAAGCGTATGCGGATACCGCGCCCATCGACGAAGCTACCGAAGTCTTCGAGGCAATCATTCGCGAGGAACGCGCTGCGGGCGGCGGCAAGGCGGACCACTTCGCCAAGGCCGGAGCGAACGACCGCATCTGGAACGCGCAGGAAAAGCTCTGCCTGAAAGCGCCAGCCGTCTTCGCCCGATACTTCGCCAATCCCGTCATCGCGGCTGCATCGGAAGCGTGGCTGGGGCCGGGTTATCAGATGACATCGCAAGTGAATGTCGTGCGGCCGGGCGGTGCGGCGCAGCAGGCGCATCGCGACTTCCACCTCGGTTTCCTCACGGTCGACGAGGCGCAGCGCGTTCCCGCGCACGTTCACGCAATGTCGCCGTTTCTCACTTTGCAAGGCGCGGTCGCGCATGGCGACATGCCGGTTGAAAGCGGTCCCACCAAGCTGCTGCCCTGTTCGCAGCGCTATGCCGAAGGCTACGTCGCGTGGCGGCGGCAAGACTTCCGCGACTACTTCGAAGCGAACTTCGTGCAGTTGCCGCTGAAAAAGGGCGATGCAATCTTCTTCAGCCCCGCGCTATTTCATGCGGCCGGCTCGAACCGGACCACGGACGTTCAGCGGATGGCGAATCTGCTACAGGTGTCGTCGGCGTATGGACGTGCGATGGAGTCGCTCGACCGCAACCGCATGTGCGCCGCGCTTTATTCCGTGCTGCGCGAGATGCGTGTCGAAGGACGCATCACGAATACGGAAACGCGGACGATCATCGCTTCCTGCGCGGAAGGCTACGCGTTCCCGACGAACCTCGATATCAATCCGCCGCTCAACGGTCTTGCGCCGGCCACACAGCAGGATCTGTTCAACCAGGCAATCGAAGAAGCCTGGTCCGCGCAACGGTTCGATGACGCGCTCACCCACTACGCGTCGCTCGGGCGCACCGCTTGACCTTCCAACGGGACTCGACAATGACGATCGACATCATCGGACGGCGCATCCGTCTTGGACTCGTAGGCGGCGGGCCGGGCTCGATAATCGGCGAGACGCATAGGATCGCGGCGCGGCTCGATGGTCAATACGAGGTTGTCGCGTGTGCGCTGACTTCGGACGCCGTGCGCTCGCGCGAGGCGGGCATTGCGCTTAGCATCGTTGCAGAACGCGCGTATGGCTCGTGGCAGGAGATGCTGCAAGCCGAAGCTCAACGTCCCGACCGGATGGACGTGGTCGCCGTCATGACGCCCAACGACTCGCACTACGACATCTGCATGCAGGCGCTGGATCGCGGATTTCATATCATCTGCGACAAGCCGCTCGCGCACGGGCTCGCCGCCGCGCGGGACATTGCGCGCAAGGTCGCCGAGACACACGCCGAATTCTGCGTGACCTACTGCTATACCGGTTACCCGATGGTGCGACAAGCGCGCGACATGGTCGCGGCGGGCGAACTGGGCGAGATCCGGCAAGTGCATCTGCAATACATCCAGGGCTATTTCGCGCACCACGACTTGCCCTCGGGATGGCGCACCGAGGGCAAACGCGGTGGCGAGTCGCTCGTCCTCATGGATATCGGCACGCACGCGTTTCATCTTGGCGGCTTCGTCACGGGACTCGACGTCACGCAAATCTGCGCGGACCTCGGCTCGGCCATTCCCGGCCGCCAGGTGGACGACTATGTCGGCGCGTTGACGCACTACGGCAACGGCGCGCGTGGCTCGTTATACGTGACCAATGCGGCCGCGGGTTCCGAGCATGGCCTGAGCTTTCGAATTCATGGCGACGCGGGCGGCCTGGAATGGCATCAGGAAGAGCCGAACCGGTTGATCCATCGGCGCAAGGATGGCTTCGAACAGATCATCACGCGCAGACTCGGGCCCGCCACGAGCCAAGGCGCGCAGCAATCGACACGCATTGCGATAGGGCATCCCGAAGGTTACTTCGAGGCGTTTGCGAATCTGTACACCGAGTTCGCGAAGCGCGTCGCCAACCGATTGGCCGGGCGCGATGTCTCCGGCGAAGCGACGCTCTACCCGGGTGTCATCGACGGCGTGAAGGGCCTCGCTTTTGTCGCGGCGGCGGTGCAAAGCGCGAACGCCGGACGCTGGACGGATGTGGCCATCTAGAGCGTCTTATCCGGCACGACGATAAAGCCTCCGGCCTCGTCGCCGAAGGCGCGCGTGTTGCCTTCGACAAAGCGCTGCGCCGTGACGGCGCAGAGCGCTGCATCCACGAAGTCGATCGATTTCAGCCGCGTCGTTTCAAAGCCCAGGTCTTCGAGAAGGCGTCGGCGCTGCACGCGCTTCAGCTTCGCCGACGCGACTTCGCGCCCAAGGAGCGCACATGTCGTCGCGTGCGGAAACGTCTCGATGGCGACTGCCTTGCCCGAGTATCGATTCGTTTCGAGAATGGGATGAGTGTTCGCGAATGCATCGTACACACGCGCGCCGTTGATCATCCAGTCGAAGAACCCGCTCGGATTCGATTCTGCGCGTTGGAGCGTTGGCGTCGAGAAACAGGAGATGCGTTCGCGCGCCAGTTGCCGCTCGGCCGTGCGCCCAACGCCTTCCGCTCCCCAACGACAAGGGGCATCGATGGCGACGACAGCGACGCCGAAGCGCAGGCACTGCTCGTGTAATTCGAGCGGATGCGTGCTGGTCAAAACGCATTCGATGCCGCGGCCCCCTCACGATGACCAGATGAAACCCCTTCTTCGTCCCGCCGACATCGATACCGGCCACGAATTTTTGATCGACAACGCTCAACTTGTTCCTCTACTCTTATCAGGAAGTACTGCCGCGTGCGCAAATGCGACCTGCTGGTGCCTGTTTGCGCGGTATGACGATTGCTACGGATTACGAATAAGCCTCGCCGCGAAATAAAGGCGAAGCTCAAGAGCCGACCTGAGAGACCGGCTCGGGATGTCAGACAAAGAGCGAAAGCCGCATTGAAATGCGAAGTTTTCGCCTATTCCGAGGACAGTGACATGCGTACCAATATCGGCCCGCCATCCGACATGGCTAATCGGGTGCGCTCGTCCGGAGGTCTTCAATGACCGGCGCCGCCACGTCCTCCAAAGACGCATCCGACGAAGTTTCGAGACATACCCCCGACTTCCAGACCGCGCGCCGGCGACTCATGGCCGCGCTCGTCACCTCCGTCACGGTTCCCCTGCTGTGCGCGGCATTGTACGGCTACGTTACGTACGATCGCGCCATTCACGAAAAGCAGATTGCGCTCGACCGTCTTGCGTGGATCGCCGAGTGCAAGCTCGTCAACCTTCTCGATCTGAATCGCGAACTTTTTGCACGTGTCGGAGAGGCAATCGGCTCGACCGACGAGGCCACGCTGCGCACCCAACAGGTGCAGTTGCACGACACGCTGAGTGCGCTCGTCACCAAGCTGCCGCACGTGGCGGCGCTTTCCGTGGTGGGACGAACCGGCCAGATACTCGCGACAAGTAAGCAGACGCCCGCGCCTGCCGTATCGATAGGCGACCGGGACGACTTTCTGGCCACGCGCGCCGCTCACGCACCGCTGTATGTGTCGATGCCGGTGCGCGGCCGGATGGCAGGCCTTGATATCGTGAACGAACTCGTTGCGCGGACCGCGAGCGACGGGCGCTTTATCGGCGCGGTGGTCGTTTCGCTCGACCGTAATTATTTGCTCGACTTCTATCGCCAGCTTCTCGTGGACAATCCTGGACTTACGCTCGGTCTGTATCGACTGGACGGCGGCATTCTCGTGCGTCTGCCGGCGCCGAAGCTCATGAATGCGCCGACGCATCATGTGCCGCTCGCCAACGCGTTCGCGCGCAAGGTGTCCATCGGCTCCCTGCGAGGCGACTCACCGCTCGATGGCGGCCAGAGCATGATGGCGTTTCGCGAGGCATCGAATTACCCGGTCTATGTATCGGCGAGTTATGCGATGAGCGACGTGATACACGACTGGTGGCACGACGACATGCTGGTGGCCGGACTTGCGCTCGTGCCATGCGTCTGCCTGTGGTTTCTCGTCGTATTTTCGCTGCGCCGCCTCAAGGCGGAAGAAGCGGCTTGGCTCAACTGGCGCCGCGAACTGGCGATGCGCCAGCGCGCCGAAGACGCGACGCGGCATCTGCAACGCATGGGCGCGCTCGGTAATCTCGTGGCGAGCGTGGCACACGACTTCAACAACCTGCTGATGGTCGTCACGGCCAACATGGAGCTCGTGCGGCGCAAGAACTATATCGGCGTCAGGAACGAGGTGAACGCGGTCGAGCGCGCGTCCATCAATGCGCGAGTCTTGGCTCGCCGGCTGATGAGCGTCGCACGCAAGCAGCCGTTGCAACAGCGCGTGCTCAATCTGAACCGCTGGCTCGAACAGGCGGAGCCGCTGCTCCATTCGGCCATGAGCAGCAAGATCACGGTGCAAATCAATGCGCCGGACGCGCTCTGGATGGTCAAGGTCGATCCTGTCGAGCTCACGTCCGCGCTCGTCAATCTTGCCGTCAATGCGAAAGACGCGATGCGTGGCGGCGGCCATTTCATCGTCACCGCGCGCAATACCTCGTTCAGCAGCCGGCGCTACAGCGTTCCGCCCGGCGATTACGTGGTGATCGAAAGCCGCGACACCGGAACCGGCATGAGCGACGAAGTGGCGCACCAGGCTTTCGAGCCGCTCTTCACCACGAAGGCAGCGGGCGCGGGCACGGGCCTCGGACTCGCTCAGGTACTGGCCATGGCCGAGCAAGCCGGAGGCACGGCGCGACTGGAGACGACATGGGGAAAAGGCACGACCGTTTTCATCTACCTTCCACGCTGGACGGGCGCCGCGCCGCTCGAAGCAGACGAAGCGGAACCGGTCAGCGTGCCTTTGATCGACAATGAGACGTCCGTGCTGCTGGTCGAGGACAACGAGGAAGTGGCTGCGGGACTCGTCGCGGTGCTGGACGTGCTCGGCTGGCACGCGCGCCACGAGTCGGACGGAGACGCGGCCATGCGCGTATTAAAGGAGGGAAACCGATTCACTCTGGTACTGTCCGACATTCAGATGCCGGGCTGCGACGGAATTTGCCTGGCCGAATGGATAAGAAAACATTTGCCCCGGCAAGCGGTCGTGCTTATGACAGGTTACGCTGATCATCTCGCCGAGGCGCGTCGCCTGGGTGTAACCGTTCTGGCGAAACCGTTTAATACCGACGACCTCAGGGCGCTCCTTACCGGAGTACCGATGACTTACCCGGAATGAGCGCCGGCACATATGCTTTACTACACAGATACGCCCCTGTGATAACAATTTTTAGGCGAATAACGCAAGTCGAGGATGGCCGCTATGTCACAAGTCGAACATGAAATTCAATCCGCATTCCTGGATGCCCTGATAGCCGAACGAAAAACCGTCTGGGTTTTTCTCGTGAACGGTATAAAACTCACCGGCGTCATCGAGTCTTTCGATCAGTACGTCATTGCCGTGCAGTCGCCGGTAGGCTCGCAGGCCATCTACAAGAACGCGATCTCCACGGTGTGCGAGCCGCATACGCTGCCGCCGAGAAGGACGGACGAACGTACGCCGATGGCGCGCGTGCAGCGTCCGCGACGCGCGTAACGAACAACGCGTTGCGCACTTTATCCGTGAAGACCGGCTCCCTGTTTGTTGCACTGTGGTTGTGGGCCGGCGCGGTCCGGGCCGACGTGGCGTGCTATCCCGTCGGCACGGCAATCACGCTTTTCGGCACCGCCGTGCGTGAAGACGTGGAATCGAGCGATGGCTCCGTCAGGACCGCCTGGATGCTCGCAATGGACCCGCCCCTGTGCGTCGTGGACAGGCGGTTTTCGCAGGACGCGCTGGGACGGCTCATGGTCCCGCGCATACAGCTCATTGGCGTGCCGCCGCCTCCGGTGCGGGTTCCTATCGCCGTCACTGGCACGCTCTCCACGCGCAATGCGCCGCAGTATTTCATCGTGCCGAGCGCCATGTGGGTAACGCCACCCCGGCCACCCCAGCCGCCCGTATCGCGATAAAACCGCCAAAGCCGCATCCAGCGGTCGTTTCAGGGCCTGTGGGATAATATTGGGATTGCCCGCGGCGAAGCTCAAAAGGTCGTTCGCACGGGCGCATGTCCGGCCGCTCATCCCCTGGCCCGCATTCTTCCCCGCGACTCCTCGAAATCACAATGCCCGCATACCGTTCCAAAACCTCCACCGCCGGCCGCAACATGGCGGGAGCGCGCTCGCTGTGGCGCGCCACCGGCATGAAAGACGAAGACTTTTCGAAGCCGATCATCGCCGTCGTCAATTCGTTCACGCAGTTCGTTCCCGGACATGTCCACCTGAAAGATCTCGGTCAGCTCGTCGCGCGCGAGATCGAGGCAGCGGGCGGCGTCGCCAAGGAATTCAACACCATTGCGGTCGATGACGGCATCGCCATGGGTCACGACGGCATGCTGTATTCGCTGCCGAGCCGCGAGATCATCGCGGATTCGGTCGAGTACATGGTCAACGCGCACTGCGCCGACGCCATGGTCTGCATTTCCAATTGCGACAAGATCACGCCGGGCATGTTGATGGCCGCCATGCGCCTCAACATTCCGGTTGTCTTCGTGTCCGGCGGACCGATGGAAGCCGGCAAGACGCATCTTGCCAATCCGAAGACCAAGGCAATCGAGTTCAAGAAGCTCGATCTGGTCGATGCCATGGTGATCGCCGCCGACGCCTCCTACTCCGACGCCGATGTCGCCGAGGTCGAACGCTCCGCGTGCCCGACGTGCGGTTCGTGCTCGGGCATGTTCACGGCCAACTCGATGAACTGCCTGACCGAAGCGCTCGGTCTGTCGCTGCCGGGCAACGGCACGGTGGTCGCCACGCACGCGGATCGCGAGCAGCTTTTCAAGCGCGCGGGGCGCCGTATCGTCGGTCTGGCGCGGCAGTATTACGAGCACGAGGAAGACCGCGTGCTGCCACGCTCGGTCGGCTTCAAGGCGTTCGAAAACGCGATGACGCTCGACATCGCCATGGGCGGCTCGACCAACACGATCCTGCACTTGCTGGCCATTGCGCGCGAGGCGGAAATCGACTTCACCATGACGGACATCGACCGCCTTTCGCGCGTCGTGCCGCAACTGTGCAAGGTCGCGCCGAACACGAACAAGTATCACATCGAGGACGTGCATCGCGCGGGCGGCATCATGGCTATCCTCGGCGAACTGGATCGCGCGGGCAAGCTGCATACCGACGTGCCGACGGTCCACGCGCACACGCTCAAGGACGCGCTCGACGAGTGGGACATCAAGCGCAATCCCGACGATGCCGTGAAGACCTTCTACATGGCCGGTCCCGCAGGCGTGCCGACGCAAGTGGCGTTCAGCCAGAACACGCGTTGGCCGAGTCTCGATACGGATCGCGCCGAAGGCTGCATCCGCTCGTATGAACACGCGTTCTCGCGCGAAGGCGGACTGGCGGTGCTCACGGGCAATATCGCGCTGGACGGCTGCGTGGTGAAAACGGCTGGCGTGGACGAGAGCATTCTGGTGTTCGAAGGCACGGCTCATGTCACCGAATCGCAGGACGAGGCGGTCGAAAACATTCTGAACGACAAGGTCAAGGCGGGCGACGTGGTGATCGTGCGCTACGAAGGTCCGAAGGGCGGACCCGGCATGCAGGAGATGCTTTATCCGACGAGCTACATCAAGTCCAAGGGGCTCGGCAAGTCGTGCGCGCTTCTCACGGACGGGCGTTTTTCGGGCGGCACGTCGGGGCTGTCAATCGGTCATTGCTCGCCCGAAGCGGCGGCGGGCGGCGCTATCGGCCTCGTGCGCAATGGCGACAAGATTCGCATCGACATTCCGAATCGCACTATCGACGTGCTGCTGTCGGATGACGAGCTCGCGCGCCGCCGCGAAGAGCAGAACGCCCGAGGCTGGAAGCCGGCCGCGCCGCGTCCGCGCAAGGTATCGACCGCGCTCAAGGCTTACGCCAAGCTCGTGATGTCGGCGGATAAGGGCGCGGTGCGGGACGCTTCGCTGCTGGACGATTGAGGTCGTCGCGGGCTTCGGCGGCCGCGTGCGGTGCTGCCGCGCGAAGCCCGCGATGTATCAAGGCGTGATCCCGTCGACGCCATTGGCCGGTTGCTCCGGCCGTGCGACCGCGCGGGCCGCGTAGGATTCGACCGCCCGGTACGCCACCGTCGAACCCGCAATGCCGAGCGCAGCCGGAATCAGAAAGTCCTGGCTGAAACGCGTGAATTCGATCATCAGCACGATGGCCGTCAACGGCATCTGCATCGATGCCCCCAGGAACGCCGCCGCCCCCACCACAGCGAACGCGCCAAGCGACGTTCCCGGCCAGAGCACATTCCACACGCTACCGAGAATCACGGCCAGCAGCGCGCCATTCGTAAGCCCCGGCGTGAGCAGCCCGCCCTCCGCGCCCGCGCGCAACGTACTCACTTCGACCATCACCTTGAGCACGAGCAGCACGGCGGCGAGCCCGAGCGTCATCTGATTGTCGAACGACAGGCCCGCCGGCCCCTTGCCGTTGCCGACGAGCTGCGGGAAATACATGGCGAGCGCACCGATCATCGCGAAGTTGATGAGTGCAAGCACCGGCAATGCATTGCCGCGCGGTGCGGCATTGCGCGCCGCCGATGTCAGCCGCACGAACACCCAGGCAGCGACGCCGAAAAGCGGCCCCGTGACCACGGCCCACACGACGATCTGCGCATTGAAGGCGAGCGCGGGCAACCGATACTGATGTTCATCGCCGAGACCGACCCACGCTACCAGCGCGCCGATTGCCGAGGTCGCGAACGCCGCCGCGACGATGGACCATTCGAAGGTGCCGAGCAGCACTTCGAGCACGAACACCGCGCCGCCGAGCGGCACGTTATAGACCGCCGCGAGCCCCGCACCCGCGCCGCACGCCACCATGATGCGCGACTGCGCGGGCGTGAGTCCCGCGTAATGCGCGAGCCATCCCGCCCATAGCGAACCGATCTCGCGCGGCGCGACTTCACGGCCGAGCGGCGAACCCATGGCTACCGTGACGATCTGCAACACCGTATGCGCGAGCGTGCTGATCACCGGCATACGCGGATCGTCCGATTTGACGGCCTTGCGGATACTCACGAGCGGCTTGCCGAAGCGATACACGCACCACCAGCCGATACCCGCCACGAGACCGCACAACGTAAGCACGACGAGCCGGCGCTCGGGTGGCGCGGCCGTCACGCCTTCGAGAAAGCTCTCCCGGCTGATGACCGCATCGAGGCTATAGCCGAACGCGATGTGCTGGATGGCGTGCAGCAACAACGCGAGCAACATGCCGCCGATGCCCGCGCCGACACCCACGAGCACGGTCACGACGATAAACCTGCTGGCCGAAGCCAAGCCGTTGCCAGGCGAAGTCGGTGTCATCTCGGTCACGTTGAGCGCAAAAACCATAGAGTATCGCGCCTGACTTGCAGGCTCTCCGAACCAAGCGCGTTGCTTTTCTATTCGCACGGCTTTGCGCGATTCACTGACGTGTTGGCGAAAGACCGTTAGTAGCTCTTTCGAGATAAAGAAAAGCCGGGCCACGATGAATGGACCCGGCTTGCATCACTTCGCTTCGAACAATCTCGCGATAGGCAAGGTATGCGCGTAGACCGCGCCCGCACGCAGAATGATCGCGACCGCGTAGGCTTCTTCGAGCGCCTCGGATGTGACGCCTGCTTCGATGGCAAGCGCGTGCAGCGACCGCCGCAACGGCTCGTGATTTTGCGCTTGCGCGACAGCGGCGGCGGTCACGAGGCGTAATTCACGCGGCAAGGTATCGTCGCGAAAGACGGTGCTTGCGAACGTATCGCGGCCCGCGCCGATAGCCGTGCCGTTGATCACCGACTCGCGTTGTTCGAACGTGAAGGCGGCATCGATCTTTACTTCCCCGCGCCCGAAAGTCTCTAGCGCCGCAGCGATATACGAAGCGGCAAGCAACTCATCGAGCGACGCACCCAGGCGCTTCGCGATCTCCGCGTGATGCTCGATACAGTACTCGCAGCGCGTCACCTGTCCCACCGCCACAGCGACCAAATGTTTGTCGCGGCTCGACAGACGACCGTCGCTCCAATGCGCCTGCGAGAGACGGCGAAACGCCCCAGCATGCGCGTTACGTGATTCGAGCGCGGCGAGCGCGCGGACATCGGCTTGATGAGTCATGTGCGATCCGTTCGATATGAAAGCCAGGCGAGACACGAAACGTACACCATTCTTCGTGGCCGCGCAGCGCTCATCCGCCGCACCGATGCGAAGCATGCTACGTCATATGCACAGCACTTTTTATTGGTTCCTCACGTGGCGAGTCGTTGCTATCGTTCGCGATCCCGCAAGGTGCTCGCCCTGTCTTGCAGCGGCCATCTACCGCAACATCGAATCAACACTACGCAAATATCGCGCAACATCACAACAAGAGGAATCGCACGTGTCGACCAGCACAACACTCAGGCTCTGGCAGCGTTGGGCGCGCCCGCTCGCATTCGTGGCGCTCATCGCGGGATCGAGCCTGGCTCACGCAGAGACGCCCAAACGCGGCGGCACGCTCACCGTCATCTCGCAGCCCGAGCCTGTCATTCTGACGGCAGCACTGAGCACGTCGTCGCCGACGGGAACCTTCAGCACCAATGTCTTCGACGGCCTCATCGAATACGACAACGACTTTCATCTCAAGCCGGGACTCGCGGTCAAGTGGGCGCTTTCGACCGACGGCAAGACGCTCACGTTGAATCTGCGTCAGGGCGTGAAGTGGCACGACGGCAAACCCTTCACTTCCGCCGACGTGAAGTGGACGCTCGAAAACGTGTGGAAGAAATATCATCCGCGCAATCAGGCTCTGTTCGCCAACGCGGACCGCGTGGATACGCCGGACGATTACACCGTCATCATCCATTTTTCGAAGCCATCGCTTGCCGTGCTGAGTTCGCTCAACAGCAACGGCGCGCAAGTGTTGCCGAAGCATCTGTATGAAGGCACGGACATCCTCAACAATCCGTACAACAACAAGCCAGTGGGCACGGGTCCGTTCATTTTCCGCAAATGGGTGAAAGGCGACTACATTCTGCTCGAACGCAATCCGGACTACTGGGACAAGGGCAAGCCGTATCTCGACAAGGTGATCTATCGTGTGATTCCCGATGGCGGCGCACGCACCGCCGCGCTCGAAAAGGGCGAAGTGCAATACGCGCCGCTGAGCCCCGTACCCGCTCGCGACGCGCAACGTCTCGCGAAACTGCCGAACCTCAAGGTGGAAACGAAGGGTTATGAATGGCTCTCGCCGTGGCTCTTTCTCGACATCAACAACGATCGTCCTCAGTTGAAGGATGCGCGCGTGCGGCAGGCGCTTTATCTGGCCATCGATCGCAACGCGTATAACCGCGTGGTGTGGTCAGGCTTCGGCAAACCAGCGGTGAGCCCTGTCGTATCGACGCTCAAGGAGTTCTTCGAGCCCGACGTGCCGCAGTATCCCTACGACATTGCAAAGGCCAACTCGCTGCTCGATACGGCCGGTTACAAGGCAGGCCCCAACGGTACACGCTTCAAGCTGACTATCGATTATCTGCCGTACGGTGACGAGTTTCTTCGCAGCGCGGAGTTCATCAAGCAAGCGTTCAAGAAAATCGGTATCGACGCGGATATCCGCAATCAGGACACGCCGACCTACACGCGCCGCATTTACGGCGACCGCGATTTCGACGTGACGATCCAGTGGTACGCAGGCTTCTCGGACCCGCAAGTGGGCGTGACGCGCGAGTATCAGTCGAACAGTATCGGCAAGAACATTCCGTTCACGAATGGTTCGGGCTATCGCAACGCCAAGGTCGATCAACTGATTCGCGATGCGCAAGCCTCCGGCGATCAAGCCGAACGCGTAACGCTTTTCAAAGCGTTCCAGCGTCAGGTGCAGACCGATCTGCCGTCGCTGCCGCTGCTCGAACTGCACTTCTTCACGGTGCAATCGGCCGACCTCAACGATACGGTAAGCGGCGTCGATCAGGTCTATGGCTCGTTCAAGAACGTGTGGTACACCGACCCTTCGAAGCATGAGTGAGATCATCGCGACCGATACGAAGCGCACCGCGCGATGGCTCTCCATCGCGTTGCATCGGCTCGGGCAACTCGTGGGCGTCGTGCTCGGCATTGCGGTCGTCAACTTCTTCCTGCTTCGGCTCGCCCCCGGCGATGCCGTGCAGGTCATCGCGGGCGAATCCGGCGGCGCGTCGGCGCAATACGTCGCCGCGTTGCGTCAGCAGTTCGGGCTCGATCAACCGCTCTGGGTGCAGTTTGCAAAGTACCTCGGACATCTCGCGCGCTTCGATCTCGGCTACTCGTTCCGCGAAGGCATGCCCGTCGCGCAGCTCATCTGGAACCGCGTGCCCGCCACGCTTTTGCTGATGGGCAGCGCAGTGCTGATCGCGGCCATCGTCGGACTGCTGCTCGGCGCGCTCGCTGCATGGTACGCGGGACGTTTCGTCGATGTCGTCATCTCCACGCTTTCGCTGCTTTGTTTCGCCACGCCGCTTTTCTGGACCGGGCTCATGCTGGTGGTCGTGTTCTCGGTGTGGCTCGACTGGCTGCCGGTCGGGGGTATGCAGACCATTTCCTCCGGGCTCACAGGCTGGGCGCATGTGCTGGATGTCGCACATCATCTTATTCTTCCCGCTGTCACGCTCGCGCTTTTCTACGTCGCCACGTATGCGCGTTTGATTCGCGCGACCGTCATCGAAGTACGTCGCGAAGATTATGTGCGCACGGCTATTGCGCGCGGCGTGCGGCCGTTGCGGCTCTTTCGCGTGCACGTGCTGCGCAATGCGCTCATTCCGTTCGTGACGATGCTCGGCATGCAGATCGGCTCGGTGATCGGCGGCGCGGTGGTAGTCGAAACGGTGTTTTCGTGGCCGGGGCTCGGGCGGCTCGCTTTCGATGCGCTCGTGCGGCGCGATCTCAGCGTGCTGCTCGGCGTGCTGCTGTGCAGCTCGATTCTCGTCGTCCTCGTCAACTGGGCCACCGACGCCATCAACCGCTGGCTCGACCCGCGCATTTCCTGAGAACCGCACCATGTCCCAACTCTCCGCGCTGCAAAAGCCTCGCCGCTGGCATGCCGCTCTGCGCTTTCTGCGCGCGCCTTCCGCGTTGATCGGCGGCGTGCTGCTCGTGGCGATCATCGCGGTCGCGCTCTGTGCGCAGTGGCTGCGTCCCGGAGATCCACTAGAACTCGTCGCCGAACCATTTCTGCGTCCGGGGCAAGATGCGGCGTTTCCGCTCGGCACCGACATGCTGGGCCGCGATATCCTCTCGGGATTGTTGTATGGCGCACGCGCCTCGCTCGTGATCGCCGCGGCTTCGACGTTCATCAGCGTCGTCATCGGCGTGGTGGCGGGCCTTTTCGCTGGGTACTTCGGCGGCTGGCTCGATCGTGAAATCAATCGCGTCACCGTGTTCTTTCAGACGGTGCCGCCGTTTCTGTTCGCGCTCGCCATCGTCGCCATCGTGCAGCCTTCGGTGATGACGATTGCGCTCGCTATCGGCGTGACTTCGTGGCCGAACCTCGCGCGGCTGGTGCGCGCGGAAACGCAAAAGCTGCGGCACGGCGAGATGGTGCAGGCAAGCATCGCGCTTGGGGCGAGCGACCTGCGCATTATCGTGTCGGATGTCTTGCCCAATACGATGACGCCCGTGCTCGTGTCATCGACATTGCTGGTTGCCACCGCCATTCTCACGGAGTCCGCGCTGGCGTTTCTCGGGCTTGGCGACCCAAACGTGGCGAGCTGGGGCAACATGGTCGGCGCGGGCCGCGAAGTGCTGCGCACGGACTGGTATATCGCGACCTTGCCGGGTCTTGCTATCGTCGCTACGGTGCTTGCGCTCAATCTGCTCGGCGATGGTCTTGCTTCCTTGTTCGGCTTGCATGCGGAGCGTTGAGCGCTCAACTGCTTATGCGGCGATGAAATCGCTGCCCGCACGCTGTCGCTGCCCCGCCACCGATGCAATGAGCGTGCGCGTGTAAGCGTGCTGGGGCGCGTCCCAGATCTCGTCGTGCCCGCCGCTTTCGACGATGCGTCCATCTTTCATCACCAGCACGCGATCCGCCATGTAGCGAACGACAGCGAGATCGTGCGAGATGAAGAGCATCGACAGACCGAATTCATCCTTCAGATCGCTGAGCAAATTCAGTATCTGCGCCTGAATAGAGACATCGAGCGCGGATACCGGCTCGTCGCAGATCAGAAGCGCCGGTTCGAGTATCAACGCCCGCGCAATGCCGATGCGTTGCCGCTGCCCGCCCGAAAACTCGTGCGCATAACGACGCGCCGCGCCCGAAGGCAAACCGACTGCATCGAGCATCTTCACGATCCTGGCGTCGCGATCGCGGGTAGGAACGGTGCCCTGAACATCGAGCGCGAAATGCAGAATCTGCCCTACCGTCTTGCGCGGATTCAACGATGCATAAGGGTCCTGAAACACCATCTGCATCTTGTGCCGATGCGGCGCCAGCTCACGCCGCGTCAGCCGCGCGATATCGACGCCATCGAGCACGATGCGTCCGGCATCCGGCGTCAAAAGCCGCATGATGGTGCGCGAGAGCGTGGACTTGCCGCAACCCGATTCGCCGACCAGACCCACCGTCTCGCCACGCGCGATATCGAAGGAAATATCGTGCAGCACATGACGCGTGCCACGCGCTGTCGCGTAAGCCGTGTCGACCTTGTCGAGCGAGAGCAGCGGTCTTGCATCGTGGTCGATGGGCCGTGCCGAATGCGCCGCGCGCGTCGGCACATGTAGCGTGAAATCGGTCATGCCCGTGGCCGAAGCGAGCGCGCGAATCTCCGGCAAGCGCGCCTCGCGATAATGCTTGTCGGCCGAGAGATGCAGCGCCGCGCCGCGCAATCCACGTGAATAGGCATGACGCGGATGATCGAGCACGTCGCGCGCCGAACCCTGTTCGAGCGCCTCACCGCCATGCATCACGACTACGCGATCCGCCCAGTCGGACACGATACCCAGATCGTGCGTGATGAGCAGCAATGCCATCGAAAGATCGCGCCGCAAGTTATCGAGCAGACGCAGGATGCCGGCCTGCACGGTGACATCGAGCGCGGTGGTGGGTTCATCGGCGATAAGAAGCGCGGGCTCGCAAGCGATGGCTGCGGCGATCATCGCGCGCTGGCGTTGTCCGCCGGAAAGATGATGCGGATAGTCGTCCGCCCGACGCGCGGGTTCGGGAATGCGCACAAGATCGAGCAGTTCGACGGCACGCTTGCGCGCAGCGGCACGCGACATCGATGTATGAAGAATCAGCGCCTCGGCGACTTGTGCACCAATAGTCAGCACGGGATTGAGCGAAGTCATCGGCTCCTGAAAGATCATCGACATGCGGCGGCCACGCAGGTCCGCGAGCTTGCGTTCCGGCGCCGACAAAAGATCGATGCCATCGAAGAGCGCCGCGCCGCCGGTCTTCGCATGCTTCGGCAGAAGGCGCATGAGCGACATCGCCGTAGTGGACTTGCCGCAGCCCGATTCGCCGACGAGCGCCACCGCCTGCCCCGCCGCGATGTCGAACGACAGCTTGCGCACCGCGCGATGCGCGCCGTAGTCGACATCGAGGTGACGCACTTGAAGAAGCGGAGAAGTGGAGTTGCTGGGCATGAGACGCGGATAAAAGCCAAAGCCTCGAAAGTAGCGCAGCGCCGCCAAAAATAGAACCAAGCACTTCTGCTAAGAACATGCATGGCATTGCTAACCCGGCCCCATAAGCCGCGGTTGGGTCACTTGTGCAGAAGATGAAAGGCAGTGTTATGTTGCCGGCAAAGATGCTCGAAGATAAGCCCGCACTCACTCCTTACCCGGATCGAAAAACGCCATGCTGATGGAAGACTCGACGCTCGAACGCGCCACGCCCCTGACCGACGACAAAAACTCGTCGCTGCGTCAGTGGCTCGCGGTCGCCGCCGTGACGATTGGCGCGTTCGCGTTCGTCACCACTGAATTTTTACCCGTTGGATTGCTTCCTCACGTCGCGCACGACTTGAACATTCTCCCCGGCGTGGCGGGATTGATGGTGACCATTCCCGGCATCGTCGCGGCCATTTCCGCACCCGCTTTGATGCTCGGCGCGGGACGCATGGACCGGCGGCATGTGTTCCTGTTGCTCACCGCGTTGCTCTTGTGCTCGAACCTGCTGTCGGCGTTCGCACCGAATCTCGTTGTCATGCTGCTTGGCCGCGCGCTTCTGGGCGCCGCGCTCGGCGGCTTCTGGACGCTCGCGACATCGGCGGCGGGAAGGCTCGTCGAGGCGAAAGACAGTGCACGCGCAATGGCCGCCATTCTCACCGGCGTGACGTGCGCGACGGTCATTGGCGTGCCGCTCGGTACGTTCATCGCGAGCGTGGCGTCTTGGCGCGTGTCGTTTCTGGCGACGGGAGGGCTCGTTGCCGTCGCGCTCGTCGCGCAGTGGTTGCTCGTGCCTTCGTTGCCATCGGCTGCGGCTTTGCGCTTCGGCGATCTCACGGCGCTTCTCAAGCACTCGCATCCGCGCAGAAGTCTTTTGATGGTGGCGCTCGTCTTCGGCGCGCACTTTTCTTCCTACACGTATGTAACGCCCTTCTTGCTCGGCGATGCACACCTCGACATGGCGACGGTCACGTGGCTTCTGCTCGGCTTCGGCATCATCGGGTTCTTCTCGAATTTCGCGGCGTCGTCCGCCGTGCAGCGCAATCTCAAGGGCACGCTTCTCACGATGGTGTCGCTCCTCATGTTCGCGCTGCTGCTAATGCCGATCCTGCGGCATTCGTCGCTCGCGGTCGGCGCGGTTGTGCTGGCGTGGGGTATTGCATTCGGCGCGCTGCCGCTGTGCTTCAGCATGTGGATTCAGCGCGCGACGCCCGAGCATCCGGAGGCCGGATCGGCGCTTTTCGTGAGCATCATCCAAGTGGCGATTGCGATGGGTTCGTTCGTCGGCGGCGCGGTCGTCGATCGCGCGAGCATTCCGACGGACTTCATGGTGGGCGGTGCGCTGGCGTTGCTGGGACTTGCGACGCTTGCAGGCATTGGCGCGGAGGCACGGCCTGTTGCCGCGGCTTGCAACGTGCCGTGCGAGGAATGACATTCAACCCATGAGCCACGAGGCGCACGCGGGAAACATCGAAGCCGTCCCGCGTGCGAATCACATCACCCGCGCTTACTGACCTGTGCCAAAAGACTGCTGCAAGCGCGTCCCCGCATACTGCTGCGCATCTTTCGCCTTCTGCACCACAGCCGCCGTGCCGAAGAACTCGTGCGTCACGCCGTCATAGACGCGACGATCGACCGGCCCGTTCACCGCTGCAATCGCCTTCTGCAACTGCGCGCCATCGTCACGCAAAGGATCGATACGCGCGTTGATGATGGTGACCGGCGGCAAGCCCGCGAGATTGGCGTGAACCAGGTCGAGACGCGTGTCCTGCTTGTCGGCCGGCGTGCGCAAGAGCTTGTCGAGGAACCACGCGATCATCGGCTTGTTGAGCGGCTTGGCCACTGCGTTCTCGATATACGACTCCGTGTTCATGCTGCCCGTTTGCGCCACCGGATACACGGCGATCACGGCAAGCGGCTTCGGCGCATTCGCATCGCGTGCGGCGATGGCCGTCGCGACCGCGAGATTGCCACCCGCGCTTTCGCCCGCGAGCGCTAGCTTCTTCGGGTCGCCGCCAAGCGAAGCGGCGTGGCTTGCCACCCACTTGTACGACGCGAAGGCGTCATCCCACGCGGCGGGAAAGCGCGCCTCGGGCGCACGCCGGTAATCGACCGATACGACGATTGCATTGGCCGCCTTCGCAAGCCCACGCGCGCCGCCGTCATAGACCTTGCGGTCCGCGATCACCCAGCCGCCCCCATGAAAATACGTCACGACGGGAAACGGGCCATTGCCTGCGGGCTTGTACACCGTCGCGGGCAAGCTGCCGGCCGCGCCCTGCACGGTAATGTCGCGGCTCGTGACGCCCGGCACCAACGCTTGCGGCGAAGTGCTGCGACCCTGCGTCTTCAGCACGGAGTTGACGGCATCGGCGATAGTAGGTTGAGCGCGCGCCGTCGGCACATCGACCTTCTCGATGGCCTTCGGATCGAGTGCCGCATAAGCGTCGAGCACGGTCTTCATGTCGTCGTCCGCGCGCACGGCCGCGGTTGCATTGGCGACCGCGTTCGCCACGGGTGACGGCTTGTCCGGTGCGCTGTTGCATGCTGCAAGAGAGAACGACAAGCAAGCAGCCACACCGAATGCGGCACGACGCATGAGTTTCGGGGCGGGCGTTCGAAGGGCGGGTCGGACGTTATGATCGAGGTCGAGGTCACGCATAGGTGGGCTCCGTAGGCAGTCCGCGCGTGGGTTCGCGAGAATGTCTTCGCGAATGTGCAAGACGCGGCTAATGCTATTTTTGTGAGAGAAAGTGCTCGTCATGCGAAGGCTTTCAACAGTGCCTTAGCTCGTAAGCAAGAGCAGACGTTGTTCCCGGCAAAGCCATGCGTGGAAGGCTTTAAACCGTCCACGTCTTGTCGAACGCGCGTTTGCTCCGGTCGCAGGACGATCAAAACCTAAGGGGAAGCGAGACATGGCACAGGGGCCGAACGCGCATCGCGTCACGCAGGAAGCAGCGCAAGATGGCGGACGCTGGCTTGCCATCGGCGGTCCGATCGTCTTTTTGCTTTTGTGGTCCGCGGGCTTTCCCGTCGCCAAGACCGGCCTGCACTACGCCTCGCCGCTCACGTTTCTCTCGATACGCTTTGCGCTCAGCATTGCGGTGCTCATCGGCGTGTGCGTGTTCAGACGGCCGCTCTGGCCAAGCGACATGCGAAGCTGGCGTTACCTGGTCGTCATGGGCCTGCTCGTGCAGGTGATGTACTTCGGCCTCAGCTATCTGTCGATGACAGCGGGCATTGCAACGTCATGGCTTGCGCTGATCGTTTCGTTGCAGCCGATACTCGTGAGCGTGCTTGCGCCATCGCTGACCGGTGAGCGTATTGGCGTGCGGCAATGGCTGGGCTTGATACTCGCGCTTGGCGGCTCGGCCGGCGTGATCCTGTCGCGCGGCACGCTGCACGCATCGGCACTCGGGCCGGTATTGCTCGCGGTGGGCGCGCTAATCGGCATCACGGCCGCGATGTTGTACGAGAAACGCGCGGGCACGGCACAGGACCCGCTCACGTCGAACCTCGTTCAATATGCAGTGGGCTTCGCGTGCTGTGCGCCGATGGCGTTCTTCTTCGAGCGCACGGAAGTGCAGTGGAACCCGACGCTCGCCGTCACGCTCGCTTATCTCGTGATCGGCAACTCGCTGATCGCGATCACGCTGCTGCTCGCATTGACACGCGCCGGAAAGGTGTCGCAAGTAGCGGCGCTGTTCTTCTTCGTGCCGCCCGGCGCGGCAATCATGTCGTACTTCATTCTCGGCGAAGTGTTGCCGACAATGGCCTGGTGGGCGATGGGCGTCGCCGTTCTCGGTGTGGCCATAGCGACGTGGAAAGGTCGGGGCGCCAAAAACTAGCGCGCCTCGAAGCGCACCACGCATCGTGCAAGTCAGTTTCGTTTTGCAGCGACGACCGCGGCCGTATCCGTATCCGTATCGCGTGTCGAACCCTTCGCCGGACGGCCGGCCCAATAACCCGCGAGCATCGAGCCCGAGAGGTTGTGCCACACGGAGAACAGGGCGCCGGGCAAGGCCGCTATCGGCGTGAAATAAAGCTTGCCGAGCGTAGCCGCGAGCCCCGAATTCTGCATGCCCACTTCGATAGCGAGCGTGCGGCACACGGCCTCGTCGAAGCCGAGCAAGCGGCCGCCCCAATAGCCGCTCAGGAGCCCGATGCCGTTATGCATCACCACGCCGAATGCGACCACGAGTCCGACCGACGCAATACTCTTCTGCGTCCCGCCGACCACGGCGGCAATGATGAGCAGAATAGACACCATCGACACGAGCGGCAGCAGCCATTCGATCTTGCGCACGAATTTCTCGAACAGATGATTCACGATAAGTCCGACCACGATAGGCAGCGCGACGATCTGCAGGATGCTCATCAACATGCCGTGGACATCGACGGAGATCGATGCATCGACATAAAGGCGCGTGAGCAGCGGCGTCGCGAACACGCCGACGAGTGTCGAGAGCGCGCTGATGGTCACCGACAAGGCGACGTCGCCGCGCGCCAGATAAATCATGACGTTGGACGCCGTGCCGCTCGCCACGCTGCCAACCAGCACCATGCCCGCCGTCAGATCGGGCGGCATGTGCAACGCCTTCGCGATAACCCATGCGGCAAGCGGCATGACGAGGTAATGCAGCACGATGCCCGCGATTACCGGCGCGGGGCGCGTGAAGACGCGCCGGAAGTCGTCGACGGAGAGCGTTACGCCCATCGACAGCATGATGATGGTCAGGAGCGTGGTGACATGCGGCGCAATGCCCGTGACGGACGAAGGCGAATAGTAGGCGGCAACGGAGACCAGAACGGCCCAGAGCGGAAACAGGCGGGTGATGCGGGCAAGCATGAAAGGCGGTCCTTGAATGTCGTGGCGTGTCGTGGTCTGTCGATGCGGGCGAAAAACGTCGAATTTTAACCGGCACGGGCTAAGGTTTTCTGAAAATGCTTAATTGGGTCAGACTTTTTCGAAAAACAGGTTTTAGGCTGTTTTTACTATTTACAGTCTAAAACTTGTTTTTTGCTTTAACAGGTCATAAACTGTATAACCGCTTAACAGTCTTAAGACTGTAGGGATCTTCGTGGACTATCCGGTAAAGACGCTCAGCCAATTGCGGCCCATCCTCAAAGGATTTCGCAAAGCCGCCGGGCTGACTCAGGCAAGCATGGCCGCGCAATTGGGCGTGACGCAGCAGACCTATGCGCAACTGGAAGCCAATCCCGCTGCGGCAAGCATGGAGCGCATGTTCAAAGTCTTGCGCGTGCTGGGCGTCGAGATGATGCTGACGGATGGCGTCATAGCGGACGAAGCCCCGCCCATCACGAAGAAAATCGCGGCGAAGGCAACGTCGGCGCGGGCCAGAGCCGCGAAAAAGCGGGAGAACTGGTAAGCATGGCGCGCCGCACCGACCCGAACCGGCTCGATCTCTGGATGAACGGATTGCCCGTCGGCCACTGGGAATCCAGCACCGGTGGCGAGCGCCTCGTCTATCGCGATGAGTGGATTGCCGACCCGCAAGGCCGTCCTCTCTCGCTGTCGCTGCCGTTCACGCCGGGCAATCAGCCGTATCGCGGGCAAGTGGTCGCGAACTTTTTCGACAACCTTCTGCCCGACAGCGAGCCAATCCGCCGTCGCATTGCCATGCGTTATCGAACGGGCGGCACGGCGCCGTTTCAGCTGCTCGCACAGTTGGGTCGCGACTGCGTCGGCGCCCTTCAAATGCTGCCGCCCAGAGAGACGCCGGTCGATCTCGAAAGCATAACGGGACGCGCGATGAGCGAATCGCAGATCGCCCGGCTGCTGCGCGAGACGACCGCCACGCCGCAACTCGGGCAACACGAACCGCTCGATGACCTGCGTCTCTCGATAGCAGGCGCGCAAGAAAAGACCGCCCTGCTTCGGCGCGGCAAGCAGTGGCTACTGCCCGAGGGCAGCACGCCGACCACGCACATCTTTAAATTGCCGCTTGGGCTCGTCGGCAACATGCGAGCGGACATGCGGACATCGGTGGAGAACGAATGGCTTTGCTCGAAGATCGTCGCGGCATTCGGGCTGGCTATCGCGCGGTGCGAGATCGAAGTCTTCGAAGATCAGAAAGTGCTCGTCGTCGAACGGTTCGATCGCCGTCTGTCGAGCGACAAGCGCTGGATTTTGCGGCTCCCGCAAGAGGATATGTGTCAGGCCACCGGCACGCCCGCGCTACAAAAGTACGAAGCGGATGGCGGACCGGGAATCGGCCATGTCATGGAAGTGCTGTCGGGCTCGGGGCGCGCGGCCAACGACCGGCGCGACTTCTTCATGGCGCAGTTGGTTTTCTGGCTGCTCGCCGCCACCGATGGTCACGCGAAGAACTTCAGCATCGCGCATCTGCCCGGCAATCGTTATGAATCGACGCCGCTTTATGACGTGCTGTCCGCGCATCCGATCATCGGACGGGGACGCAATCAGCTTGCCGCGCAGCGCGCGAAACTCGCCATGGCCGTGCATGGCAAGAACATTCATTACGTCATCGCCGAGATTTTGCCGCGTCACTGGATCGCGCAAGGGCGCACAGTCGGACTCGCCGCGCCGGAAGTCGAAGCGCTGATCGCCGAAGTCACGGCGCGCACCGAACAAGTCGTCGATGAAGTCGCGAGCGTGCTGCCCCGCGACTTCCCGATGGACATTGCCGAAGCGATTTTCAACGGCATGCGGCGTCTCTGCAACAAGCTCGCAGGCTAGCCGCCCGCGCCCGTCACGCGCCACACGGTATTGCCGGCATCGTCCGCAAAGACGAGTCCGCCGTCCTTGTCCTGAGTCAGGCCGACAGGCGCGCCGCGCAGTTCCTTCTCATCATCGGAAACGAAGCCTGTTACCACGGGCTTGGGCGTGCCTACAGGCTTGCCGTTCTCGAACGCGATATACGTCACCGCATACCCCGACAGCGGCGAGCGATCCCAACTGCCATGCTCGCCGATAAACACGCCGCCGCGATACTGCGCCGGCAAATTGCTGCCCGTATAGAACATCAGCCCGAGCGGCGCGACGTGCGAACCGATTGCGTAATCCGGCGGAATAGCCTTTGCGACGAGATCCGGACGCTGCTCCTTGACGCGCGTATCGACATGCTGGCCGTAGTAGCTATAAGGCCAGCCATAGAAAGCGCCATCCTTTACCGAAGTCAGATAGTCCGGCACGAGGTCCGCGCCAATCTCATCGCGTTCGTTGGCCACGGTCCAGAGTTGCCCCGTCTTCGGTTCCCATTGCAAGCCGGTCGGGTTGCGAATGCCTGCCGCAAAGATACGGCTCGCGCCGGTCGCGACATCCACTTCGAGCACGTTCGCGCGCCGATACTCCACGTCGAGTCCGTTCTCGCCGACGTTGCTGTTCGACCCGACGCCCACATAAAGTTTCTTGCCATCGCGGCTTGCGAGCAGCGCCTTGGTCCAGTGATGGTTCACGCGATCAGGCAGATCGGCGAGCTCGACGCCTTCCGCCGAGATGCTCGTTTCGCCCGTCTTGTAGGGGAACTTGAGCAGCGCGTCCGTATCGGCGACATAGAGCGTGTCGCCTATCAACTGCATGCCGAAGGGCGAATGCAGATGGTCGATGAACACGTGCTTTTCCCATTCCCCGCTGCCATCGCCACGCTTTCTGAGCAACGTGATGCGGTTCGCGCCCTTCGATTCCTTGCCTGAGCGGCTCTGGACCATGCCCGCGATCAACTGCTTCGGCGTGGTGACCGGCTCCGCGTTCGGGCTGCCCGATTCGGCCACGAGAATGTCGCCATTCGGAAGCGCATACACCTGCCGCGGATGCTCGAGGCCGGACGCGATCTTCTCGATCTTCAGTCCGTCCGCGACCTTGGGCGTTTCGTTGTCTTTCCAGCCCGCGAACTTCGGGACTTGCATCGGCGGAGTAAAGAAGCTCTTGGCGGTAGGCAGTGGCGGATTCGCGCCAGCCTGATGCGCGCTGTCGTATTCGGCGTGCTCGTTGCATCCCGCAAAGAGTGCTGCAATAGAGAGCGCGATCACGCTCGTCAAAGTGGTTTGCTTAATCACGAGCCGCCTCCTGGAAGCCGAATTTGTCGAAGGCAAGCGCTATATGTCCAACGCTCAACAGCACCACGGTGATAACCGAAAGAACCACGCCGAGCGGCACGATTCCATAACCGTCGCGGCTATGCACGAACGCGTTGACGACCGCCGCGATGATGCCGAGCAGGTTGAGCCAGAAGTCGAGCTTCTCGGTGCGCGTGACGACGTGGCGTGAGCCGAACCACACATGCCCGAGATTGATGAAGCGCGGAATGATCGCGAGGATGAGCCCCGTTGTGACGAGCCACGCGGCGCCCTTCGCCCAAAAAACGTTGGCGGTGATGACGAAGATGATGTCGAAAATCAGCGTCCCGACGAAGAGTCCGTAGGGAATGGGATTGAGTAAATCGAAGAGGGCTGTCGCCGTCCGCGATCGATATCTCAGGCTGGTCGTGCTCATGAGTGAGTACCCCAAAAAAGATTAGGCAGTGGGCCGTGCATCGGTTGCGGAAGGCGGCGTGCATTGCCTTCTGACTCCGTATGAACAGCACATCACATGCCCGATTTTGGGGAACGCTTACATGATCGATTAGACAACGTGCACGCTCGCCACTTTGCAAGCGTGCCGTCAGGTGACAGTCGGCTATCGGTGTGTCACGGATTCAGAAGCCGCGCCCGAGATGCTTCAGTTCGAGCTGCGTAATGGTTCGCTGCAAGGCGCGTTCAGCGCAGCCGCTCAGGTCGATGAAGCGGCAACCGAGAATCGCGCGGCGCTCGCCGGTCTGCATGAGTTTGTAACGCGGCGCGGCGATCTCGAGGTCGACGCTCACTTCGCCGAATGGGCCCATCCGCAGGGTGACGCCTCGCCAGACTCCGCCACGTTCGGCGGTTTCGAAGCGGTCATCGGAGACACGCAAGGCCACGCCGCCGAGCGAAAGGTTCTTTACGTCGAAGTGGAAGACATCGCCGGCTTCGTCACGCCCGTGCGCGACGAACGGATTAACGAGTGGCGTCTCGACCCGGTAATACTGCCGCCGCTGCACGTAATACAGCAGCGTGGGCATCGGCGCTTCGAACGCGGGACGGCCATCGAAAAGCACTTTTACGGCCGGCCCGGTCGTGAATTCCGTCTGGATGCCCGATGGCTGGCTGCGCAACGTCAGGGCGTCCGCGCGGGCAAGCGCGGCATTGCTGGAATCCGAGCAGCCGAGATCGAAGACAAAGCGCGCGCTGCGCGAATCGACGTCAAGGACCTGCGTCACGATCTGCCCGCCTTCGAATTCCACGGTGAGAAAGTCGCCGCGCGACAGAAGGCTGCGCAGGCAAAGCGCAATCTGCAACGGATGGCGCTGCGCATAGCATTCGTCGATAAGGGTCGCGGTACGGTCGGCGTCGAGACTCGGGAGGGTGGCGGCAATCATCTTGTTATCCGTGCGTTGTCTGGTTTTTATTAGCGCCAAGCCTCTCAGGTTGCTAGCGCTACGGTGCACACCAGACAATGCAGAGACCATGCCAATTGCGGCGCACGGGCCGCCGATCGCCTGCAAGCCGCGCCGGGCAACGCTCGGGCGGCATGAGGAAACCAAAGCGATGGGCGCTTGCTACGTTACGCGGACCTCGCGTTACGGCCGCGCGCGGCGGATCACCGCACGCCGATATGCGCCGCGAGCGCGTGGAGCCAGTACGTCACCGCGACCGCGCCGCCATCGGGCGAACCCACGGCGCGCTCGCCCAGATAGCTTGCGCGACCCGCCCGAGGCGTCATGCTCGCCGTGGCCTGCGCGCCCTCTTCAGCGGCCGATAAAGCCGCTTCCCAGGCGTCTCGCGCGGACTTTCCTTCGTTCAATACCGCTTCGAATGTCGCCGATGCGGGGAACAGCGCGTCGAGCATGGTGCGGTCGCCCGCCTTCGCGCCGCCCAGGTCGCTGATGGCCTGCACCGCTTCCCTGAACGCGGCGGCCCAATCGGCCGGCTTCGGTTGCGCGACTCCCGCGAGATGGCGCGACGCGCGCAAGAGCGCCGTCGCGTAGAACGGGCCGGAGCTTCCCGCTATCGCCCGGCGCAAGGACGCCCCGAGCGCGGCAAGCGCGCCGTCCGGCGTGCCGAGCGCCGATCCCGGCACGCCGAGGATCGCGTCCGCCGCGCGTTTCATGCTCGCACCGAGATCGCCGTCGCCGGCGAGGGAATCGAGTTCGGTCAGGCGCGGTTCGTTGTCGATCAGCGCACGCGCCACCGACTGAAGCGCCGGCTCGATGACCCGCGCCCAGCCGCCGTCGCTTTCCTGCGCGATTCCGGGCCGCTCCGCGACGGTATCCGCTGCCATGGCGATACGGATTTCCCGTCCGACCGCGCCGCCGCCCGGCCACGCGCGCGCTTCGGTCGCGGCATCGATCAGACCGAGCGTCGCGTCATCGACACGCAACAGCGAAACGGAGCAGCCCGGCATATTGAGCGCCGACAGCAGCGTGCCCGACCATGCGCGCTCGACGTGAATCTCGCGCCGCGACAGATTGTCGAAGGCGGCGCGCAACACGACATCCAGTTCCATTTGCGGCGTCGCGCCAAGGCCGTTCACGAGCAGTGCGACGCGCTCGCCGCTTTCGAGCGCGAGATCGTCGATGATATTCGTGAGCAGAACGTCGGTCAGTTGGTCGGCGGGCAGCGGCGCGGTGCGCTCCACGCCCTTTTCTCCGTGGATGCCGAGACCAAGTTCGATCTCGTCGTCGGCGAGCGTGAAGCTGGACTTTTCGACACCCGGCAGCGTGCAGCCATCGAGCGCGACGCCCATGGTGCCGAGATTGGCCGCCGCATGGCGCGCGATCGCCGCGACCTCTTCGAGCGACGATCCGCGCGAGGCGGCCGCGCCTGTGACCTTGTGGACGAGCACGGTTCCCGCGATACCGCGCCGCTGATTGCGCGCGGCCTGTTTGCGCAGCGAGACGTCGTCGGCCACGATGACCACTTCGACCGGAATGCCTTCCGCGCGCGCCAGTTCCGCCGCGAGACCGAAGTTAAGGCGGTCGCCCGTGTAGTTCTTCACGATCAGCACCGCGCCGCGCGGACCGGCACAAGCGCGGATCGCGGCGAGCACGGCATCCGTGGGCGGCGAGGTGAAGACTTCACCGCATACCGCCGCGCTCAGCATGCCCGCGCCGACATAGCCGCCGTGTGCGGGTTCGTGACCGCTGCCTCCGCCCGAGATGACGGCGACCTGCCGGTCCTTCGCTTCGTGCTGCGCACGCTGCACGATCACGTTTTCATTGCCGAGGATGGCTAAGTGCGGCGACTGCCGCGCGACGCCTTCGAGCATCTCGCGCACGACATCGGCGGGATCGTTGATGAGCTTCTTCATGGCAGTCTCCTTGACGCGTTCGAGCGATGGCGACCATGTTAAACGACCGCGCCGCGAACGCTCGCGCGCTCTCATTCTTCTCTAATTCAGCCGCTCTACGATGCCTTCATCTGCTCGACAACGAATCATCCGACTGAAGGAGAAACGAAAATGACACTGCAAATGATCGTTCATGGCACGCCGGTCTGGGTCTGGCTGCTGCTGGCTTATCTGATTTCGCGCGGCGTGAAGGCAATGAAAGGCGGTACCACGCCGCTGTCCAAGCTGGCGATCATCCCGCTGATCTTCGCGGGCTTCGGCCTCGTGCATTTGGCTCACAATCCGCACGCGAGCCTCTTTGCGGTGAGCGCATGGATCGTCGGGATTTTTGCGGGCATCGCGGCGGGCGTGTTCAACGCGACGCGCACGCGCTTTTCCGTCGATATGGTGGCGCGCACCGTCACGCTGCCGGGTTCGGTCGTGCCGCTCTTGCTGATCCTCGCCATCTTCGCCGCCAAGTTCTGGCTCGGCTTCGAGATGGCAACGGTGACGGATGCGGCGCTCCTCGGAACCTATGCGTCCATCGACGCACTCGTGTCTGGCGTCGTCGCCGGGATGTTCGCGGGACGCTTCATCACGTACTGGAAAGCGCTGCAGGCGCACCGCTTCTTGCACGCTTGAACGGCCGAGCCTCCTTCGTGTCGAGCAGGTTTTTACCCGACCTGCTAACCTCGGGCGACATTGAAAACCTGACGCGAAGGAGGCTGCAGCATGAGCGATTCACCCGAATACGTACCGCCCAAGGTCTGGACCTGGGACAAGGAAAGCGGCGGGCAGTTTGCAAGCATCAACCGTCCAATCGCGGGGCCGACGCATGACAAGGATCTACCGGTCGGCAAGCATCCGCTGCAGCTTTATTCGCTTGCCACGCCCAACGGCGTCAAGGTCACGGCGATGCTGGAAGAACTGCTCGCCGCGGGTCACAGTGGCGCGGAATACGATGCCTGGCTCATCAAGATCGGCGACGGCGACCAGTTCGGCAGCGGCTTCGTCCAAGCCAATCCCAATTCGAAGATACCCGCGCTGATCGACCACAGCGGCCCCAAGCCCGTGCGCGTGTTCGAATCCGGCGCCATCCTCCTGTATCTCGCGGACAAGTTTGGCGCATTCGTGCCGACCAGCGCGGCGGAACGCGCCGAGTGTTTCTCGTGGCTTTTCTGGCAGATGGGCAGCGCGCCGTATCTTGGGGGCGGCTTCGGTCACTTCTATGCTTATGCTCCGAGCAAGATGGAGTATCCGATCAACCGCTTCGCCATGGAGGTGAAGCGTCAGCTCGACGTGCTCGACCGGAGGCTTGCGGAGAGCCGGTACATTGCGGGCGACGAATACACCATCGCTGATATCGCCATCTTTCCGTGGTACGGCGGTCTCGTGAATGGCTGGATTTACAGTGCCGCCGAGTTTCTCGCCGTGCATGAATACGAGCATGTGCGACGTTGGGCCGATGCGATCGGCGCGCGTCCCGCCGTGCAACGCGGCCGCATGGTAAACCGGACCTTCGGCGAGCTTTCGAGCCAGTTGCATGAGCGGCATGATGCTGGCGACTTTGAAACGAAGACGCAAGACAAGCTCGCGGTTAAGTAGATTTTTGGTCAAGTGCTTGCGCACGCTTGAAAGGCTGTAACGTCGTTGGCGCGCTTCCTGCGTGCACGGAAACAAACCGCACAGGAAGCCGCCAATGAACCGCTATCTCATTCCCGCAACCGTAGCTGCAAGCCTGCTCTTGGGCGTGATCAATACCTCGCAAGCAGCCGGAAGCGCTGCAATATCTTCCATCGAACAGTACACATGGCATAAGCGTCTGCTCGTCGTCTTCGCCGATGACGTCAGTTCCGCCGCATTCGCGAAGCAACGCGCATCGGTTCAGGATGCGAGCGATGGCTACACGCAACGCGACCTGCAAGTGATCGAAGTAATCGGCAACGACGTGCAAGGCGCAAGCGATTCCGCCGATGCATTGCGTCGACGATACGGCGTCAAACCCGGCGCGTTTCGCGCGGTGCTCGTTGGCAAGGACGGCGGCGTGAAGCTCGAATCGCGCGAGCCGATTGCATCGCGCGAATTATTCACGACCATCGACGGCATGCCGATGCGTAAGCAAGAGGCAGCGGGTAACGCGCCGAAGTCGTGATCGCCGTGTGATCCATGCATGCTGAAGTCTTCTTACGCTTCGTGACCTGATCCCAGCGAAGTCGTCATTCTTTGTCCGGCAACGCGACGCCGATCTTCTGCGCGGCGGCAAGCGCGCCGGGCGGCAACGGTGGTGGCGTCCGCCCCGGCGATACAGATGCTTGCTTCGCCGCGCCTGACATGAAGATGCGCTCAGGCAGGGCGAAGTGCCGTAGCACAAGCACATCCAGCGGTCCAGCGCCCGTCTCCGCGCGAAGTTGAACCGACAGCGGCGGCGTAAGACTCTGATCCGGCGTCCACGAGAGCAGATAACGCGCGTTATCTTGTTGCGAGACCTTCGCACGTTCGAGCAGACGAATCAGCGCGAAACGCCCTTGTGCGTACATGGTCGAGCGCAAACCGCCTGCCTCGGTTTGCCATTGAAGTTGTGCGGTGTTGTCCAGGGCTTGCCCCGGCCATTCGAACGGCTCCCATTGCTCCATCTGATTGAAGTAGTGCAACTGTTGACCCGATGTCACCAGCGTCAAATCAGTGATGCCCGGCGTCGGCACGCCGCGTAGTTCATACCGCGCCCGCGCATCGCCAGAGGGAAACACGACCCTTGCTACGCGCGAGAGCTTGTTGAGCGCGACGAGAAACGCCGGATCAAGCATGAGCGTGCCTTGATTCACGCCTTGCGTGGCGACCCAGTGGTCGCCCTGACGTTCGATCACGCCCGCAAGCTGCGTCGTGACGAACTGCGCTATCACGCCGTTGTCCATGCGCATGAAGTGCGCCATATCGGGCAGCGATGCATCGTTGTCGGAGTCCGCAAACGGATAGCGGCCGCCGAAGCTGTGATTCCAGTCAGCAAGGATGGATGTGCGCCAGACTTCGTTCAGACTGGACGATGCCGGTTGCACGACCACTTGCCACGTCTGGTCAAGCGGGGCTTCGAAAAGCCGGCCGAAACCCGACCATTGTTCGCCCAAGCTCGCAGAGAGACGGCTCGCATAATCGCGACTATCGGCGATATCGGACGTTCTACCCTGTAGCACGGCTTGAGCGGCGACGCGCGACATGCCGTCGGGGTCGGGACTGGCCATCATTTGTTGCGTCTTCAGACGCATTGCGGTGACACGCTCAAGATAGCGAGCCAAGCTCAGATCGCTCACGAGTTGCAGCGTGGTTCTGGCATTGGCGGGTGCGTTGCTTGCGAACTCGCTGCCAGTCAGACGCAGAATAGGACCGAACGCGCTTGCCAGCGGCAAAAGTGATGGCTGCATCTGCTTGGACGGGTCCTTTTCGTCCTTGCCTACAAGATGTTGCGCCTTCGAAATCAGAGCGTCCGATATTGATTGCGTCGATGCGTCCGCACTTGCCTGAAAAACGAGAGCGTTCATCAGTGCGACCAGCGGCGAGCGTTGCGGGTCGCCGAGCAGCGTCAATTGATCGACCGTGCCAGATAACGACGAAGCGTTTTGCCAGCGAATGCTGTTCAAAAACTGCTGCCACGCGCGCGCGTAGTCATCGAAGTAACGTTGACGGAGTTCGGTTTTGAGCGTTGACGGCGCGGTGTTATCAAGTTTCGCGTCAGACAGCACCCAGTCGCCCGTCACCGCGCGCTGTTCGCTCGCCTCATCGATCGCCTTTGGGATGCGTTCGTCCCACGCGGCACGCGTAAAAACGCCCGGAACAGTCGCGCTCGTGTTGAACAAGCCTCGGCTTGGGTGATCGCCGAGCAAGGTTGCCAACGTCATCGGCGGATATTTCGGTTTCGTCTCGTCGATGATCTGCTGATAGATCGCGTCTGTCGAATTCTGGATGCCGCGCACGCCGATGATCGTCTGCCGCGTCGCCGCGACAAGCGTGATGTCAGGCGCGATGGCTGACGCCGATCCGCGCTTAAGGTGCCTCGCGTAAAACCAGACGGCCTGTTGGCGCAAGTCTTCCCAAGTGCCCGCCGTCACTGACGCATTCTGCGGACGCGCTGGCGCATTCGTCGTCAGCAACTGTGTGGCGATAAACGACGCGTCGGCATGCTCGGGATGGGCGAGCATCAAATACGCCTTGAGCGTGTCGTACGCGGCCTGGACCTGTGTGTTGCCACCGCTGGCGATTTCGGCATCGGACAGGGAAGCGAGTTGCTGAAGGCGAGATTCGAGTCTTGCCTTGATCGGATCGATCAGTACGCGCGAGGCGACGCTTTGATAAACCGGGGAAAGCGCTTCATAAAGAGCGGCGTCACGGTTCAGACCAAAACGAGCGAGCCACGGAGCGCCCAGCTGGCGGTGTATTTCAAGTGTGTCGAGTTGTTTGTCAAGAGCATCCAGGGCGAGCAAGGCTTGCGTCTGGTCGCGCGGCGAAGAAACCTTGCTCAACGTCGACGCAACGTCCCGCATGGTTGCGCGGTTCGACATGCCGGAAATTATCGAGCCGATAAACCATAGTACGGCGACAGCGCTGACGAGATATGCGGCCACACTCGACGACGAGAGGCCCACGCGCCTGCCGTAAGCTTTGCGACTGTGGTTCGCGATGGTTTGCCATAGCGTTCGATTCGACGCTTCGGGCACACCGGCGTGGTGGCGCGCGGCCTCGCGCGGATACTCTGTCGGTCCCGCGGGTATGTCCAGCGGTGTGAAGAAAAGCCCGCGAATAGCATCGTGCGACCGTGAAGCGCCTGTCACGAGATGCTTCAGCGATTCCCGTGCTGTGCTTATGTGCTGCGACAATTCCGCCAGATATCGATCTGCAGGGTTCTTCGACAGACGCATCACCCCGGCGTTTGCCAATTCGCCGGTGAGGTCATGTAGTGCCGAGCCGACGAAATCGGAAACCATACGCGAGTGCGACCAGGTAAGCCCGACCGGCGGCTCATCTGTATGAGACGGACTCGCCTGCAATGGCTCCGCATTCAGCAAATACACCGGAGCAGACCAGCGAAGCACGCGCGCGACACGTGCCAGCGCTTGCGAGACGCTTTGAACATCGAACATATCGTGGCCCGTCGCACGGGCGACGGTCAGTGCAACGACCGCGTCCACTGGACGGCGGCGGCGCAATCGGCGCAACGCGGCGAGATGCTGCACATCCGGGGCACTGTCTGTCTGCTTCGCGTAAAGAAGAACCGCGCCTCCCGCGCTGGCATACCCGAACTTGAAGAGCGTAGGCGCCACGCGCCGAACTACTTCCCCGTCGCCGACAACCAGGATCCAACGCTCGCGCCAACGCCAGCGCCAGCCGTGCTGCTCGACTAGCCATTGCCTGAGATCGCTGAAATCACCAACGCCTGGCTTCGTGGTCCCCTGCGCGGCGTCATCGGACGCACCGCCGTGTTTGAGCATCCAGTCTTTCACCGCGCGATAAGCCACGGCCGCACGCGACGCTTCGCTATAACTGAGCACGAGCCATAGCACGATGAAAATAGCGCACAGTGCTGCTATGACAGCTCCACGACTGTCAGCTGAGATCCCGACCCACTGAGGCCGTACCCAGACCAGCATGCCGGGCAAGATCACGAGGGATAGCGTGGCTAAAAAGTCTAGCTTGAATTTACGAGTCATTCGTCTTTCTGCTTATTACGGCTGTTTTGCACCACAGCCATATGAAAGTGTTCGCCGGCGCTACGGGCGACGAGTTGCGGCGCGCTCAACCGGTCCGCTCTGTTCGCCCCGCACGCTACGGCGAGCCAGTCGGCCGATCTCCCCGCTCGTCCCACCGTGCCGTCGAGATTGAATTCCGTCAGCGGATCTTCGCCTGCCTCACGCACGCCAACGTGGCTCAGGGATGAGTGCAAAGGCCCGACCGATTCGCCGTCGAATCCGGTCATCCAGACCGACTCCAACGACGGCGCGTCGGCTTTTGCCCATTGCAGCGCATGTGTGAGCGCGCTGTCGAGATGGGTCCGCGCCGAATTCAACGGGCGATGCATGTGCGCGACGGGCATGAGTCGATGCTCGGCCGCTAATCCATGCGAGGCCACGAGAAGCGCGACGCCCGCCTCGGCCTCGCCTGCGTTGGGCGCTCCATCCAACATGCTCTGAAGCGATACCGAAATCAGCAGGACCGCGTAGAGATGCAAGGCGCCACTCGTATCGTCGAGCCATTGATCGACCGTCATCAAATCAACGGGCACTGGCGTGTACGTCGTTTCCGCCTGACGCAACTCATGACGCGCCCATATGCCTTCCCAGGTTGTTTTTGCGTCTGCCTCTCCGATATAGCCCCCGATATCGAGAAAGACGCGCAGCGGAAAATCATCCGGAAGCGACCCGAGACGGTCCGCAAGTTCGCCGATAAGTTGGTCGAAGAGCCAGGACAGCAGCAGGCCGTGGCGCTCCTTGTCGTCGACGGCAAAGAGCGCGTCGTCTGGTTGGAGCCACCGCGCCGTTACCGATGCGTCCTCCATGAGCTCCGATGCCTGAGCCTCGAGTGTCAACGCGTTTTCTTCTATCTTTGTCACGAGTTTCGCTGTCTCGTCATCCGTTACGCGGATGGCCGTGGCGAGCACGGCCATCGGAATGCTTTCGCGTGCGAACAACTTCTCGTTGTACCGCTTTCGTGCCTCATTCCAGTCCCGCGCATCGAGACACTGCCTCTCGTGAATGCTGAACCGACGTGAAACGACAAACGCGGCGAGGCCCGTTGGATACAGCACAAGGCAAGTCCAGAACAAGGGCGTCTGCATTGGTTCTGCGCGCGGCCACAACGCCATCACGCCAAAGATTCCGGCGATAGCCAGGACGAAGAAGACCACCGTCCAGACTAACCTCGATGGCGGCTCGTCAGGTTCGGCGCGTTCCGGTGGAAGGTTATCCAGGTCCAGCGCCATGCTTAGCTTTTGCCGCTATTTGGAAGTGACGAGATCAGACGACAACCGCATTCGCAGCGGTCGTTGTGTTGCGCGATCTCCAAACCGTTATCGAAAGCCCCTGAGGTTGCCGAAGCAATACGGTTGTCACCGTGGCGGGGACACGTGACACGATCGTGCAGGCGCGCAACCGCGCGTCCCATGAAAACGCAGGTTGCTGAACCTTGCGTGACGGCGCCGTCGCCGGTATGGCGGTCGCCTATGCGAATAATTCCTGGCATGTCTGGTCCGAGGAGGAAATAATCAAGCGGTCATGGCTTACGCAACACATGGCCATGACCGCCACGTTCAAACACGGGCGGGAGGTCGCGGCGCGGGGTTCATGCCACGGTTGATCTGCGACGCGCGGCTTGCGT
>NZ_JALQDW010000035.1:0-500 GCF_023631025.1 Caballeronia sp. GACF4 | reverse complement strand
CGGCTGTGATGGATCAGACCCGCGTCGTGCAGCTTGCCTGCGGCTTCCGTCACGCCTTCGCGACGCACGCCGAGCATGTCCGCGATCATTTGCTGCGTCACGCGCAGTTGATCCGACGGGGTGCGGTCCGTTTGAATCAGGAGCCAGCGGCACAGTTGCTTCGAGAGCGAATGGTGACGATTGCAAGCGGCCGTTTGCGCGACTTGCGTCAGCAGGGCTTGCATATACAGCAGCATCACACGACGCAGAAAGTCCGACTTGCCGAAGTGTTCACGCAATGCGCCCGCGCTCATGCGATACGCAAAACCCGCGCACTGCACTTGAACGCGCGTCGGCATGGTGTCGCCGCCCGTGAGCACCGGAACACCCGTCATGCCTTCACGGCCCACTGCCGCGACTTCCACCGAGCCGCCGTCTTCCATCGTATGCAGAAGCGAGACGATAGCCGTGGTCGGGAAGTACACGTGGTGAATGCGTTGTCCGGAATCGCAAAGCAACTG